>CAZXIC010000006.1:0-45024 GCA_964640195.1 uncultured archaeon
ACGTGCACTCCTACATCCACATTCAGGACATCCTGCTCCCTTAGAAAAGCCTCTTCCCTCGTTGAGGGGGTAAAATGGGCTGCATTCTCGTTTATGCTCAGATTTACGGGGAAAGCCGCCTTTCCCTGCCCATTTCCAAGGGTAGCGATGCTTTTTTCCACATTTAAAGCAATTTCAAGCAGTTTTTGCCCTGGTTTAATGCTTTTTTTTGCTTGAGCAACGACTTTTTGCAGAATTTTGCCCGCTTGGGAGTATTTTTCTGCCTCTTCCTTGTTCATATGTAATTCCCCCAAAAAGCCTTTTTTCCTTGCAGACTTTAGCTCACTCTGCTTCCTCTTCTTCCCTCAGCCAGGGAGGCAGCTCGCTTGGCTCCGCAGGTGCCGCCCGTGGCTTCTCTTCAGCTGCTGCCTTTCCCCCAGTAGGGGGCGCTTCCTTCGGTTTTCCCCCCTTCTCTTCAGCTGCAGCTTTTTCCCACGGTTTCTTTTCCCTTGCCTCGGCTGCCGCTTTCTCCTCTGCAGGTAGCTTTTCCTTTTCTGCCCTTCTTCTTAACGCCAAAAACATCAAAACAGCAACCACAATTACTGCAGCCAATGCAAGGCTCCAGGGAAAGAAAGGCATGCCAGAAAAAACAGAGAGAAACGCAAAGACATCTGCAGCAACAGGCTCTACTGAAAACAACGCCTTTCTGCTGAATGCCCTTCCGGAAGCGGTTTCGCCCTTTACAGTGAAAGAGTAGACCGTAGGCTCAAGGTTTTCTCCTATGGGAAAGGGGCCGAGCCTTGCAGGAAAGCTTTCTGGGATTTCTGTTATTTTCCCTGCCCCGAAATCGTTTTCCAGTGAAAAGCTGGCCAGCTCTTCATTCAAATCTATCTCAACAAAGACAGTGCTGCCAGGCTTAACCACAGGAGATGAAACCACTATCTGCACGCCAACAGCCTCGCCGTTTTGGTCAGCTGCTGGTTCTTCCCTAGGCTCTGCCAAAACGATTATTCTTTTCTTTGCCCTGGCAACCTGGTTCTTTGAATCGGTTGCAGTAAGCGTTGCCTCATATGTCCCAAGGTAATAATAAGTATGCGCTGAGGTGCTGGTGAACGCCACAGCATCGCTCCCATTGCCATAGTTTATTTCGCAGCTGCTCAGCTGCTCTGCATCGTAGCAGCTGCCGATGAATTGAACAAGTAAAGGCGCAACGCCTTCAAAGCTGCCGTTGACATCCAGCTCTGCTTCTGGCTTGCTGTCGCACTGTTGTGCAAAAAAAATGTAATCGCAAGCCTCTTCGCCTGAACAGGTTACAGCAGCACCGCTGTTTAAATCCAGCGAAGGCGCATTTATCCGCTTTTCGCTCTCAAGCGCAAACTCTATTCTTGTTTCGTTTCCATCCAGCACAATCGGCGCACAGCTGGTTACGTTTCCGTGCAGGGAAAGAATCTTTGCGTTGCCTCTCATCTCAAACTGTTCCCTGCCTGTTGCAGCGACCTCTTTCCCTATATTTTTAATCCAGCTACTGCTTTCCAGCTTTATACTGCCAGCTTCGATTTTTTGCACCTCGTTGCCAAGCCTGCCGGTTATGGAGCTGTTTTGGTCAAGCCAAAGGGAGCCCTGTAAAACAATCAGCCCCGGGTTTCCGCCAATACCAGAGATTCTGCTTTTAGCCTGCAGAGTCAAGTTTTCTGCCTCAATTGATTGGATTACGTTTTCATTATCCTGCTGCCATGTTTCAATAGCGCTGTCAGTTAGGACGATGTTTCCATCAACATACAGCTTGCCCAGCAGGTCCCTTATCCTGCTGCCGCTGCTCAACTGCAAGCCTGTTGAGCTGCCCTGCAGCTCAATTGCGGTTTCTCCCAGTGAGCCAATCATGTCAATGCTGCTGTTTGCGTCCAGCTCAACGTTTTTCGCCTTCAGCATTGCAACGTTTTTTATGCTGGTGCTGTCCAAGGCAGCGATGTTTTGTGCTTTCAAGGCAGCGATGTTTTCAATGAAAGAGTCTGACAAGTTCAGGTCGCCCTCTATGCTTATTTGCATTGGATTCAGAACGCTGCCCGCTATGTAGGTTGAAAAGCCTGTTTTGTTAACCAGAACCATATTCCTCACTGTTCTCCTGCCGTTTACTGGCGAAAAGGAGATTAGCGGTGCAAGAAACCCGAGTTTCGTTACTTTTATTGCGGTGTGGGTCGCCTCTGTTTGCGCAATCTTATGGGTCCCTTGGCCCCAGTTGACGTCGTAAACCGTGTTTACGTCTCCTTCAAGGATGATGTCCCATGGCAGGCTCATGCCCCTGGGTTCCACAAAAGCCACGTCATCTGTAACCTGCACAACAGTGCCAACAATGCGCCACAGAACGTTGCGTATTCTTCCATTCAAATAATTCTGGTCTGCCTGCAGAGCAGCCCAAAACTCGTCCACGTTTTGTTGAACGAACGTATGCCTCGGCTCGGTTATATTGCAGTCAAGTGTTTTTGTGGCTGCATCAATTTTAACTGCATCGCACAACCCATAAAGCCTTGCATTGGCTGGGCAAAGCACAGCCAGCAACAAAGCAAAAACAAGGAAATGTTTCAGCGGACTCATATATACCCTTTAATACCCAAATACGTGCCTTTCAAATAAAAGCATTTCTCTTTCTTGGCATCAGCTAAAAGCCCCAAGCCTTGACTGTTTGCCGCCCTGCAGCAGGTCTTCTCTGCTGATGTTGAACTCCCTGATGATTTTCATTACTGCTGGCAAAACCTGGTTTTGGATGTAGTAGGCTGGGTCATAGTTGCCCTCCTTGACGTATTCCTCCAGCTGCGCTTTGTCGCTTATGCTCTTGCCAGACCTTGTCACAATGTAGCCTATAACGCTTCCGACGCCGAGATGTTTCCCTTTTGCGGCAGCCTTCTTTGCTGCAGCAACATGCGGTCCAATGCTCTCATACTTGTTCATGGGCCTCTTCAATTGCGTCAAAACAACCAGCTGCTGCTTTGGCACTTTTCCGCTGTGCAGCGCGTTTATTTTTTCCTTGACTATCTGGATTGCCTTTTCAGGCGAGCCATGCTGCAGTATTGCCTTAATCACTTCCCTCTGCGTTTCCTTTGCAATCCTTGCCCAGTCTCTCCTCACATACTCAAACCCGACTATCTTGAGGTTATTGCTGTAGTCAATCAGGGCATAGCGCTTCTTCGCCCCTTCGCCTGACTGCTTTGTAACAAAGATGCCCCTCTTGTAAAAAGCCTCTAGCTCGAGGTTCATTACACCGGGCAGCTGCCTGTTTACCTGCTCTACAAACCTTTCCACATCCTGCTTGCCCTTTCCCTTTGGGATTATTAAGAACTCTGAATCAGTGTCACTGTACAAAACCTTGAATCCGGCTTTTTCCGCTTTCTCTCCGACTTCCTTGACGTACTGCCTGCTCCAGGCAGTAACAGCAGATGCGCACTCCCTGCTGTAAAACCTGCTTCTGGCATAGCCCAGGTAACCGTAAAAGCTGTTTAGCAGAATCTTCAGGGCATGCTGCCTTGCATCCAACAAAAATGCAGAGCCGCTTTCCTTGCCAGCCTGCTTTAACCCATGCTTTATCTGCATCCTTCTCTCAAGCAATTCGCTCAGGATGGAGGAAAGAAGCCCTTTGCGTTTCATGCAGAACCATTGCTTTGTCGGCGCACTGTTGCCTTCCCTGCATTCCCTGTGTTTGCAGTTTGCTGTATCAGGGCTTACGTTGTGCGAAATCATTATCGTTGGATGCAGTGAACTGAAGTCAAGTACAGCGATGTTTTCATGCAGCCCCGGCATTGGCTCCCTTACAAAGCCGCCCTTGTAAGTCTGCAGCAGCCTCTGCTGCACTGTGCTGTCATCCGGCTTGTTTGAAATTAAGTAACTAGCTGCCCTGCACTTGTTCATTATAAGGTATTCCACCAGCATGCTCGCGCTGCTTCTGCTGACCTCGTACAATGTCTGCTTGACCAGCCTGCACAGCTCAGTAACCAAGGGCAGATAGCAGTTGCTGATTCTCAAAGCGCTTTCCGCATCCTCCTTGCAGTAGGAAGCCACATCATCCAGGCCTTTGCCTGTTGCCCAAGCCTCGTTTATCTGCTCAGGGCTTAGCTTTTTCTTCTGCGCATTAAAAAGGGCAGCAACAGCGCTCTCCAAATCAAACTTCACGAGGTTAACGACAGCAAACCTTGAAAGGAAGCGCAGTAGCTGGTATGCATCCAGGTGCTGTATGCCGTGCAGCTTTACTGCGTTGTCCCTCCCTTTTCTCATAACCTTTGGCGCTGAACCGTCAGCTGAAATGCCAAGCCCAACCCCGAGCTTGCTGCACCTTTCCTTAAGATAAGGGAAATCAAACAAATCACCATTGTATGTTGCAATGACATCAGGGCTGCTTTCTCTGAATTTGCACAGGAATGCCCGCAACATTTCTTGCTCTGTTTTACTCACTTCAACAAAATCCGCCTTGAACTTTTTACCGTAACTGAAAACAACCGCTTTTCCTTTTTCTGCAAAGCTGGCCATAAGTATGGGGTCTTTTTCCGGCACGCTGAACCTTCCTGGGCTGAGCGTTTCCAGGTCAAATGCAGTAACATTGAGCACTGCCTCTTTTTCCGGCAGAGCCTCAAGTTTCCTGAGCTTGTTGCCATTAACAGAAGCACTTATCCAGGACATTGGCTGCACACGGTGGTCCAGCAACCAGCGCTTTGCAAAGGGGATGTCGTACTCGTGCTTTTCAAGAACGCCTGCTATGCCCTTTACGCCCTGCCTTGCTGCGGTGAGCTGCTGCACAGAGTTGAACCACAGCATAAGGACATTGCTGGCATTCGTCTTCTTCACCTGCTTTATGCCTGCGGTCTTTGCACCTTCAGCAAATGTTGCAGCCAGGAGGGCAGTTTCTGCTTTTCCTGCATGGCTTGCGGTTACAAAGAAGTAAGGCTTGAATTCGCCGTCTTCAAAAATCTCAATGCCTTTTTCAGTCCTGACAAAAAGCCTTATTACGCTCGCATCATGCCTGTTTTCGTAGTCCACGTCAAGCAGAATGCCTTCAACTTCTCTGTCAGCCATGGCCTACTCTAATAGGCAGGGACAATTATTTAATACAACAGCAGAACAACCTTCTGGCAGCGTTGCAAAAACACTAGCAAAAAAGGTTTTAATACTAGTTTGTTGTTTTTATTAGACAGGAGACCGGTTGCGATGCCAAGGCATGAGTCGAAAAAGCACCTGAAGGCATCTGTTCTTCTCGGAGGAATGCAGGCTGACATGAAAAGCCTCAACAGCAGCGTTTTGATAATAACCCAGAAAATGAAGTATCTGGTGAGAAATGAAAAAATTCTTGGAAGAAACCTAATTGTCCTGAACAAGAAGCTGAAGGGCTTGGAGGAGAAACTGGCAACAGGCCAGGTTGGTGGAACGGCCTCTGCCGCAGGCAGCCAGCAAATGCAGCAGCTGCAGGAAAAACTGGAGGGGAACAGCAGCAGGCTTGCAGAGCTGCAGGCAGAGCTGCAGCAGCTGAGGGAAAGCAGTGCTTCGAAAGATGAACTGAGGGAAATGAAGTATGTCGTTGACTCAATAAACCCGCTGCAGTTTGTAACCCTGGAGCAGGCAAAGGACCTTTTGAAGGGCGGTTCTGGTAGAAAGAAAAAGTAGGATGAGAAAAGACAAGCCTTTTTTATTTTACAAGTTCGCTGTCCTCGCTTAAGCCAGGCCTCAGCAAAACCCTGTAATTTTTTTTGCCCCTCAGCTGCACTGCTGCATCGTTCTCTTTTACGATGCCGGCCCTTGCATCTGCAAGCTTAACCACCTCAGGGTCCAGGTCAATAAATTTTTTCACTGTTGCTGCAAAGCCAACGCCATGGCTTTGCAGCTGTTGCAGCGCCTTGACTGAGTCTTTGCTCAGCTCTGTCTGCCTTCTTGGAAAAACCCTGTCAGCGTTGGGCAGGACAAACAAGGCATTCATTTCCGTGCCCCAGCTTTTTTTCCTGCTGAACGCCAGCAGCTCGTTCAAAAAGCCGTTGACCAGGAGGCAGAGGGCTCTTCCATCCAAAGCACTGGTTGCAATGATGCTCGCCCTGCCGATGCCTCTGACCCAGCCTTTCACCACTTCCTGCAGCTGGTTGCCGCCGTTAAAAAGCCCAGGATACTGGAGGTCAATCAGCTTAGTCACTCTTTTTGCCTTCTCAGCTTCAAACGAGGGGCTGTCACTGCCTGCCGCTTCAATGGATTCAATGAGCCCCTCGATGCTCTTAACCCCGCCTTTTTCCAAACCCTTTTCCACCAGTTCGGTTGTAGCACTGCCGCAGCCGAATGCTTGCAGCATGCCTTTGCCGCTGACACTGTTCAAATCAACCCAAAGGTGCTCTGCCGCGTTGAAGTTTTTTACCGGAAATCCCACAGGCTCTATTGCAACCTTATAGCGCTGCAGTTCTGCAACGCTTTTGTTCGGATTGCACAAGCCCCGGAAATGGGCTGCGTCGTCAAAGATTACTGCAGTGGTGTTTGCTAGGAGGGCAGCCTCGACTATGAGGTGAACAAAGTGCAGTGCCTGCCCTGCAGTACCTTCCACTATCGTTCTTTGAAACAGCTGCAGGGGTTCCCTCACCGGCTTTTCCCCTCTTGTCACGCCAAGCACTACAGTGCCAGCACCGCTTGGCATCACGGCTTTCTCTTCTACTGCCTCTCCCTGCAACCTGGCAAATAGGGGCATTATCAGCGGCTGGCTGAAAAAGCCCTGCCTGACACTCTCTGGGCAGAACTGCAGCTGTGTGAGCTGCAGCTCGTACACCTTTGCTATGTCTAATAACATAGCAGCCCGTTGCTTTACCTGCTCTATCAACTCGTCGGCTGCGGCACTTGCCTGCTCTTCCTGCATTTTGCTGTAATCTGGTTTGGACAGCACTGCAACGAAGTGCATCGTGTTTTTTCCATCGTGCCTTGACAGGGCAACGGCCTCGCTGTCCAGGCTCTCAACAAATCCTTGGACTTCGCCTGCTGCATGGAATACGGCAAAGGCCTGCAAAAGTGCGCCAGTTACCTCATTTCCTTCTTTTTCGTAGATTACAGAGAGCAGCAGCTCTTCACTGTTGCGCAGCACCTCCAGCTCATGGCCCTGGAATATTCCTTTGAATACTGTTTCCCAGGGACCTTGCCTTAGCCTGAATTGCATGCAGCCAACCTTCTCCCAGGGGGTGTTGAATAACAGGTATTCAAAACCCCTCAAATGCAGCAATTATTTAAATATGTATAATAATATTAATAAGTAAAATATAAACTTTTCAATGCAGCCACGGAGCATGATTTTGTGGTAAATAGGGCAGTTGTCTTGGAAACCATCAAAAAAATGTACGATTCAGGGGTAGAGGACAGTGTGGTGAGGCAAACCCTTAAGGACATTGGCTTAAGCGACAGGGAAATATCGCTGTACATCGCAGAGGTAAAGGGCGAAGCGCCTCCTGCACAAAGCCCTGCTGCAGAGGAAGCAGCCGGGGCAGTAACAGAGAAGGAAGCGATTAAAAAACACCTGGAAGAGAGGAGGGAAGCAGAGGAGGCGATGCACACTACAACGCATGCGGCACTTGAAAGCCAGAATTCTAAACTGGCTGAGGTAAAGGAGAAGCTCGGTGTCTGCGAGGCAAAGTTAGCCCAGTTGTCTTCAAAGCCGGGCGGAAAGGACCTGGAGGAAAAAATCACTGCGTTGAATCACAGGATTGCAGCGCTTGAAAGGCAAGTTGGCGATTTGCAGGCGTTGAACAAGGCATTGCACACAGTGATGCAAAAAATCCTTGAAACAGACCGGAAGGTTTTGAACAAGCTGTAAAAATAGCTTTCTTTTTTTCTTTTGCCAGAACATGTTCTTGGGGCGTTAACCTACCTGCTATCTCCTTCTTGCAGTTCCATTTACCCGAACAGCTTTTTGAAGTATTCAATCATTCTCTGGCACGCTTCCCCGACTGCGCCAATGCCCTTGTATTTGAACTGGTGCGTGTCTGGTGCATGCAATTGCTGCGCCGTAAGCTCTCCGGCGTTTTCAAATCCTTTTACAAAAACAGAGGTATCTGGGACAGCCCCTTTTGCCTTACTCACGTCTTGCCGCACGCCCGCAGCAAGAGTTTTTCCAATGGCTTTTCCCGCAGCAGCTGTTCCACTGCCTGCTTTCACAACCGCGATGAAAAAGGCTGCAAGAATGCACAGCCCTGCACCCAACGGCAAATCAACAGCGACGAAAAGAAGCGCTAGGACAACTAGGAAGAGGAAAACACTGCCAGGCAAACTCAAAGCCCCCCAGGCAGCCCCCCAAAGCCTGTGTCAAAGCCGCCGCCGTACATGTCAGCGGGCATTGCCCCTGGTGCTTCTCCCCCCTTTTTCCCCTTGCCAATCAGCAGCCCCAGTATTATCAACCCAAACAAAACAAACGGCCAGTACTCCTTCAAATATGCCTTTGCAAGGAAAAGTACAACAGTTGACACGACCAGCAGAACTGTTGTGCTGACGCTTCTCATCGTCAGAACCATTACTGCAACAATTGCAAAAACCATCCAGTTCTGGTTGAACTGCACTGCAATCATCATCAGCAGCACTGCAACCATAAAAGTGAAGGTATCCAACTTCGTTCACCTTTTGAAAGCCTGTCACTTATACACATTTATTTTCTCAAACACGCCTTTCCCGAAAACAGCGAATATGAATATTAATACCGGAATCCAGACCATGTCAGGGTGCAGGAAGAAGCCCAAATAGACAACGATTACCGCGAACAAGATTGCCAGCTTCGCGCTGCCCAGCGCTCTTTTTGCCCAGCTGAAAATCCAGATAAGGTAGAACAGCGCAAGCACTGTCCACCAGTCCTGCGCAAGGGTTACTTGGTTCAGCTGCAGCAGAGGCAAGAACATATTTACACGCCCTCTTTTATAAGAAATTTACTGCCTTTCTCCATTATAAAACCTTCCTAAGCCACGCAAAAGCATTTTTTCCCGCAGCCGCCTTTAAAGCCTTTTAGCCTGCCTTACCTCCTCAGGTTCATCCCGATTCCCCAAATCACCACGCTGGTAAGCGCAAAAGCCATGATGAAGTAAAAGAACACGTACATTGATGCAGTGAAGTAAGCCCATTTTATTACAAGGAAGTAAATCAGGACACCGCTTATTACCAGCGAGAGGATTCCGCTTCCCAGATAGCCCCTCACGGTCATGAAGATGGTAAAGATGAGAATAATCCTGATTATTATGTCCGCTGCCGGAAACAGCATCATTACAATCGGCGGAATCAATGCGAGGACAAGGAAGGCTACGAAAATAAACAATATCATGTTCCCATGCTCGTTCATTGAAAAACCCATTTTTTCTTCCCTCCAATTCTCCTCAGCCCATCGGCGGCCTTCCCCTCATCATGGTTGGCGGCGGGTGCATTGCGCCCCTCTTTGCCTTCAGGTCAAGGCCATGGCTGACTGGCTGCTCCGGCTGTCCGCCCATTCCACCAACGAAGAAGAAGTCAATCAAAATGCCGCTTACGCCAAACAGCAGCAGCATCATCAGCACGTAAACCGAGCCAAAGAACCAAAAAGCGCCGAACAGGACAAACCAGCTTATCCCAAGAATCAGCACTATTGCCAGAGGCCCTTTTCCCAGGTGCATTACGATGAAGCTTATTATGGTGAGCAAGACAAATATCTTCAAGACAAGGGTCATGTCTGAGAGGAACTCGCTGAACGAGAACAGGGCAAAGAGCAAGGTAAGCGCAGCCAACTCCATTGTTAAACCAGTAATTAGAATAGCTATTCTGGTTTAAATTAGTTTTGCAGCCACTACGCGGCAAATTCCGAGGGTGAATTAAGCCCATACGCTCACTTCGTTCGCTATGGGCTGTGCTCGCTACGCGGCAAATTCCAAGGGTGAATTAATCGGATTCAGCTTACGCTGAATCCAATATACTCGCGAGCCGGCAAATTCCGAGGTGAATTCTTCGCTCGCCTTAGCTTCCGAATCCGATGCAGTTCTGCCCTGCTACAAGCGACATCTCAAGGTCTTTAATGCTTGTGCGGTCTCCTCTTGTTTCATACAGCGTTTTCGGGTTCCACCAGAACGCTGTTCTTGTGCCTGTATTTATAACGCAGACATGACCTGCCTCTGTCAAGTCAAACACGTCCTGTATGCTGTTGACGCTGGCCTGGGCAAACACGCTGTTATGCGGCATCCCCATTATGCCATTCAGTTCAACGCTCTGGCTTTCAATGCTGTTCGGCGCAATAAAGCGCAGTTCCTCCGGCTGGATGCTCTTCAGCGTATAAACCCTGCTTATCGGCGTATAGAACACGGTCTTTAGGTAAACGTCCCCAGCGTAATCCGCTTTCGGCCAGTCAGCCGCATAAGTAAACTGCCAGTTCGGCAGATTGTCCTCCTTAATGGCTTCCCTGTCTGGCTTGAAGTCAAATGCTTCAACAACTGGCACCCCAGTGTAGTCCAGGCACTGCCCCATGCCTTCCCAGAATGTAAGATTGCTTCCTGTTTCAAGCGGGCTGCCGCTTTCCCTCAGCTCATAGAATGCAGCAAACGGCTTGTCAGTTTTCGTATGGCTCATTTTCAGAACGGCAGGGGTGGCATAATTTGGATAGAATGCCAAATCCCTCTGGTTGACTTCGCTGCTTTCCTCAATGCTCAACAGGAAGCCCCTGTTTGCAGCAGTCGCATTTATTTGCTTGAAGTCCTCAACTACCTCAGTGTTCAGCCTCATAGCAGGCGTGGAGCCGTATATCTCTCCCGTTTCAACCAAGTCGCCGGTGCCCAGTACCAAAACAGGGTCGTCAAAGTTTTCGTAGTTGACCCCGTAGCCCTGCCTGCCGTCCGCTGATTCCGCGCCGACATTGCCGTTGAATGGCAGGTAGTAGAAAATGCTGTTGGGGTAGGCTGCCTTTGTCAGGTAGAATTCCACATCAATCTTTGCGTTGGGTTCACCGTAAACATCAAACAATTCCCAGTCGCCGCTGATGAAATCTATGTCAAGCACTATGTCATACAGCCCTGCATTTGGCAGCTGGTCTGAATCAACGTATCTCCTTGTGAAGTTGAGGTAGAACCTATCGGCAAAATAGTCTGCAAACTTTCCGCCCGGGTCGTCAGCGAACCACGCAGGCGCATTGTAGAATCCCTTTGTGATGTAAAAGTCCGCGAAGTCTTTTTGGAAATCCTCGCTGTAGCTGTCTTTCATCAAATATGCCTTGAAGTGCAGCAACTTCCTCAATGCCTCCCTGTCGATAATGCCCGGTGTCCAGGCAATATCCTCTGCCTCGTCAAGGAAGTACTCTATTGCAGGCTTGCCGTCAAGCAGAGTTGTGCTCTTCGCAAGCCAGCAGCCTAAATCCACGGGCTCCAATATCTTAAAGCTGCCGTAGAACCCGTTTGTGTCCACAAACAGCGTTGTGCTTGAATTGATGTCTATGCTCATGCCGTAGTAATTGTCGCTGACAGACAGGTCTTTGAATTCACATTTCCCCTTCTTGCTCTGCTGTGCGCTTATGTCCAGTTCCCTGAAGCATTTCCTTTTTTCTGCCGGAATGCTTACCCCCTCTGGGGGCGTTAGCTCAACGGTAATGCCGGCGGTCTGCGTTGAAACAGTGTCGTTCATCACCTCAAAACTCACTTCAAGGTCTGCACTGCTTATGGTGCCGCCGACCTGCCTCAGCCCGATATGGCCGTTTTTCACTTCCCTGGTTCCGTATTGCTTGTTGAATTCCAAAACCGTTTTTGTAAGCGGGTTTGTCGGGCAAACCAGGTTGTCCTTGTTTACCCCCAGGAATTCACCAAAAGTGTATAGCCTCTTGCTCAGCTCGATGCTGAACTGCGTCGCGTCGCAGTAAATGTAGCCTTGGTTGTCGTAGTCGCAGGCGTTCGCCGGAATGCCTGCAATGTCATCCCAACGCCAGTTCAGTTTTATTCTTGGCAGGGCGCCAGGGCCGGTCCTTCCAATCAGCGTTCCCTGCGTGCATTCATAAGTGTCATAGCTTACCGGCGGGATTTCCTGTTCTGCAACTTTTGTCTCAAACTTAAGGTGGAACAGCTGGGTGTATGTAATTCTCTTTGCATCCTTTACATTGTACGGCCCGAAGTTGCTGCTCTTCCCGTAATTTGTGGGGTTTGCGTGGATGTGCTTCGTTGCGCTGACCTTTACAGTTGAATAGGTCGGCTTGGTGTCCTCAATGCCTAGGTTCTCAAATACGATTCCAACCTCCTGCTTCTCATTCTTTCCCAGCATTTTCATGTTTTTCATTGACCAAGCAGCCCCAATCAGCGGGTTATCCGGGGCAATGCTTCCGGCGTCCTTCTCAAGGTTCATTACCCAGTCAGGCAGCGGCCGTGTGATATACTCCTCGCATGGGTCTTCCCCAAACAGCCCGCCGAGCAGGCCTCCGACGATTGCGCCGATTGCGATTATCGGGATACAGACCGGGCAGAATGCAATCTCGCCCATAATGACTGGACCTGTTGCGATTTCCATAGGCAGAAGAATTGCCTGTGTCGCAAGACCGCCTATGAGTGCGCCAGTCATGCTGAAGCTCCCCTTTTCCTCGGCTTCCTTCCAGGCGCAGACGCTTGCCCTTACGTTAACCTGCTCTTCCACTTCCGTGTTTGTAAGCACTGCGCTGTCCTTTGAGCCTGCGCCCAAAATCGTGAAAGCGTACTTGTCAAGGGAAAACGCGTTGTCAGCAGTTGGCTTTACCAGCACGTCGACAACGTGCACTTCCCTGTAGCTGCTTCCAGGCACCCTTGCAAAAACAGTTACGCCGTACATTCCGGGAACGCTTTGTCTCTCGACCCTTACCTCCCTTGTGGACTGCTCGGAAGTGAGCGTGAAGTGTTCTGGGATAACGCCTATCCCGCCTTCAAGGGCTCCGCCCTTGCATCCGCTGTCCTGATAGCAGAGGTAGATCTCCACGCTTGTCTGGCCGCACTGGCTTGTGTCAATCTGGAAGGTTGCACTGTCCTGGCTTTCGCTCATTTCGACAACGTTTTCCGCCCCAGGATACTGGATGCACTGGTCTAGGTTTATCACGTCAATTTCGGCTTTTATTGAGCTTGGTGATGCTCCGACAAATGCCGGCCCTGAGTCAGTCACTACTTCCCCGTCAATTATCACCTCGAATTCAGCCCTTTCGCCGATGTGCCCGTGCTTCGGCGTGAAAGTAAGGACTGCGTAGTATGTTCCCTCTGCTTTGACCCTGTCGAACAGTTTTGACCACACAAGGGAGCGCAGCACTGCTGTGTTGCTTGCGCCTGTTTCTGCCTCAGTAACTGTCAATTCAACAGTTCCAATTGCGTCGCCCAGCCACCCCAGCTTTGCCTGCAAATTCTCCAGCTCAATGAACCTGTTGCCGCTCATGCAGTTGTTCTGGACCTCGAACTCAACGCTTGCCCTGTTCCCCTGTGTTGCGGCAATCCATTCCTTTTGTGTAATGCTGATGCACGGCGCGTTCTCAGGCAGCCCGCCAAGCCTGACATCTGCCTCCAGCGGTATGACAAAGTCCCAGCTTACGCCGGTTTCCGGCTGCAAGGCGGTAATGAGATACTCCCCCTCAAGCCTTTCGCTCTTCAGCAGCATTTCTTCCGCGTTTGGCCCGAGCACTGCCTTAAACAGCTGCAGGCTTTCGCTGTCCATCGCGGCTATCGTTGTGCCGATGTGCTGCTTTGTGAAATTCAGCATTGTCTGTGTGTCAAGCAGGCCCTTGAATCTGCCGCTCAGCCCAATAGCTTCTATCTTTACATCTTTGGCTATCAGGTTTTCTACGTCTACAACAAATAGCTGTTCCTTTGCGCCTCTTGTGTCAAGATTTGCCTTCACGCTGTTCGGAGAGAAGCGCAGCACGTTGCCGTCAACAAACATTATAACCGGCTCTGCATAGTAGCCGGGCTTTTCAGCTTCAACGCTTACCCTTGTATTTGGCGAAAGGGCAGGCAGGCTGAATTCTGCAACGCCAAAGCCGTTTGTCATGTCAGTGTACACAAACTCTGTCTTGTCGGGATTGCTGACAGTGACTCTTACAAGCGCGTCACTGATTTCAGCGCCCCAGCCAGCTGTTGCATCTTTTGCTGAGACAGTAATGTCCTGCTGCAGGTATGCCGGCAGCAGTTGCGGTGAAACATCTAACTGCATTTCCTTGTCTGAAGTGACGTGGGTGCCAACTGTCCTCAGGAACACAACCCTGCCGTCTGCAACAACTTTAACCTCAATTGAGGCATTCCCGAGCTTGGTTGCGGTAAATCGCACCTCTGCGCTGCTGCTCTTCCCCTTTGTGAACTCGCCTAAATCAATTGCCTCAATCTTCTTCACTGAGATGCCCTGTGCAGCTATTTCCTGCGCTGAAGCGTTCTGTATCTTGTAGCCTGTTATCGTCAAACCAACAGCAGTTATGTATAATTCGCTGTTTTCGTACCTTCTCTCGCTGTTGTTCAAAATGGCAAAGGTGAATTTGTAGGGGACACCGCTCCGCATCCGGTAAGGCTCGTAGATGTAAAGTCCCCTGTCTTCATCGAGTATGCTCTCGCCGCTGTAACAGAAGTCTTCTTGGCAGTCTGCAGGCGAGCCTTCCAAAAATTGCAAATCATATGTTTTTGCGTACAGCGCCTCTTTTACAGCAACGGTTTCAGCGCTGCCAAGGGTTTCGTCTTCTGGTGCCCTTACGTAGTAGCCGTCAGAATCAACTGCCCACGCCCTGTAATGCATTGTAAGCCCTGTGTAAGGGGTTATCTGGCTCTTAACCCTTGCCTCAAACCCAAAGAAGTAGTTCCTCGGCTCTAAGTCGCGCCAGCTGATGTTGACCCATTTTGCGTCCCCCATTGTAATGTTCCGGCTGTCTTCCTCATAGCCCAGCGGCGGGGTAAAGGAAGTGCCCTTCAAGGGCGCGCCAATGTCTCCTGCAATGATGTCTTTTATTACAAGAGGGTCGTTTTCAAGGAAGCGCTCATCGCCAACCCTGAAATGAAATCCGCCCCTCCTGAAATCCGCTGCTTCCGGAATGCTTAACCTGAATTTCACAATATACTTGTTTCCGGCGTTAAGCTGCTGGACCATATTCCCAGCAGAATCAAAAATCCCCTCAAACCGTATCGCCGGGTTGCCGAGAATAAGCCTCGGCTCAAGCGTTGCCTCAAAACCGATTAGCTGGTCGGGCCACAGCTGCTTGGGCATCGTCTGTACAGCCTGGTAGTCTGCATGGCTTACAACAACGTAAACCCTCTTGTCTGCCTTCAGCTCATATTGCCCTATTCCCTCTGGCAGGGGTATTTTCCCAAGGCTTTCCCCTGCCTCTGAGAAGAACTCGGCTTCTGCCTCGTGCACTGGCAGCATGTCCTCATCAACAGCTCTTACCTCAATCATGCTGTTTCCAATAAACAGCTGCACAGTGAAGTAGCTTACCTCCCTTATGTCTATCTCCCTGCCCTGCTCTTTGTTATCGCCATATGCCGGAAACTTTTCAACGTAAGCATAGTAGCTGCCTGCCTTCACTCCAGAAAAGGCTGCAACCCCATTGACATCAGTGAATTTAGGGGAGTAGGGCGCAAGCATTCCGCTATCAAGAAAGCGCAACTTTACCTTCGCATTTTTAACAGCGATATCGTCCTCATCTACTACCTTTACCTCAATCCTGCCGCTGTTCACGGCAGTCAGGCGCTCCAATTCAATTGTGATATCTGCATCTAAAACATCCTGCAGCGTAACCTCCTCATACAAGTATTCATCATGCATTGCAAACAGCGTGTAGTTGCCGCCCTCAGTCAAATAGAAAGTGACCTCTTCCGCGTCATCGCCAGTGCTCTTCTCGCTTAGTATCCTGTTGCTTGCGTCAACCAGCCTGACTCCTGCATTTGCAATTCCCTGCCCGCTGTCCTTGTCTACGACGCTTACATTAATCGTTGCCTTCACTGTTTTGCTTACAATCACATCAACCGCATTTGTCTCGTCAACTGAAACAGGCACAGAATCCAGCGTTGCCAAGGCGTAATCGCCGGTGCTGTCTTCAACGCTTAAGCTGTAATTTCCGACAGTTACGCTGGGAAAAATCGCTTCGCCGTAATTCAGCGTGTATCGCTCTTCAACAACCGCGCCGTCCAAATCCAGCAGCTGTACGGCAAAATTCGTTTCCTCCACAAGCTTCCCGGCAGAATCCTTTACCCTTACCCTCAAAGCGCCCTTTGCGGCATCCAAGGACTCCAGCAGCACTATCTCTGTCCCATTTTGTATGATATAGCTTCGCTGCTTGAACTCGCTTGGCGTGATAATCGTTGCCTGGAAGACAATGCAGTCCCTTGGTTCACGAACAGTAATGGCACCGTCAGCATCAAGGTCTGTTACCTCCAAAGGGTCTGGTGTTGTCAGCGGATTCTGGCAGCTTAGCCTTACCTTAATCTCTTTGCCGGTTATCCTCTCCCCTGCGGCGTTTTGGAATAAGATAGTGCGCTCAACATAGGGGGGCTCTTTTTTCATTAGAACAATTTTTTCGCTGACGCTTGGTTCAGCACCAACCTCAATGCTCTTCACACCTGCCTCGTATTCGACACCTTCAACTGTTGTTTCATCAATCCTTATGCCAACGCTTGAATCAAATGGGGCGTTGAACTTAATCTGCCCGTCTGCATTCGTTTGCTTGCTGTTTACAATGCCAGCAATAGTGTAATTAACCGTTACCCCCTGCAAAAGGTCCCCTGTTTCATCCTCAACAGTTACTGTGACCGCAGCCTGCTGCCCAGATGGAAGCAAGGGCGCTGCTAAAAAAAAAGCAACCAGGGCGGCAATTACCGCCAGAAAGAGAATAAAAGATGGAACAACCCTGTCAACTGGTTCAACGATTTTGTAGATTGGGATTGATGCGTTGATTTTGTCAAGCGCTTTATACCATTTATCCTCTAAGCCGTTATACAGGTCACGCAAGCCCATGCAGAAAACCAATCCAATTCATTGCCTAATTTCCTAAAAACATTTTTTCCCGTTAACTTGCCCTAATGCAATTCTCTTTTGCTTCCGCTCTCTGCTGCGCCAGCTCTTGCAAAATTGCCTTGGGGTTCCAGAAGAACTGGCTGCTTATCCTGCTGCCTTGGCCAATCACACAAACCTTGCTTTCTCTCACAAGGTCAAGGATGTCTTCCAGCGAGTCAATGCTGCTTGTGCCATAGCTGTTGTATTCCATGCCTGGCACGCCGTTCAGCGCAATCTGGCTGCCCCGGTTGTCAACCCCGATGAGGGTCATCTCATCGCTGTAAGCGGTTTTCGCAATCAAGCTGCTGCTGTTCTGCGGCGTGAAGACAACGCTTTCAAGGTAAACAGTGCCTTGCCTTAGGGGGTTGCACCATTCAATGCCGTAATCTGTTATCTCTGTTCCGATAGCGCAACGCAAGCTGCCTGTGATTCCGCCGTGGCTGTCCCATGTGTCCTGCCATGCCTCTGTAACCGGATTGTCAAGGAAGTCCCTGCATGTTACGCCGATTCCGCTCCAGGGAATCATCTTGGTGAAAGCAGTCTGCGGGCTTTGGTCGATTTCAATTGCGTAAAAGCTGTAAGCATGCTCGCCTTTTTCGTAATCAACCTGCATTATTACCGGCGTTGCATAGCTTGGGCTCAAGACAATATTGGTTGCCTCTGAGCCTGCCTGCACGTCAAGCAGTATGCCCCTCTTGTCCTGATTCAGCCTTCTGAACTCATCGTTGAACCCAGCATCAATCCAGCCGTTGAAAATAGGCGTGCTGTTTGCAATGTCTGAGCCGATAACCACCTGTTCCTGGCTGTTGTTGACCTTGATTGTTTTTTCTGTTGTCTGCCTGAAGTTCACGCCATAGCCCTGCCTGCCGTTCGCTGAATCAACTCCAACCAGCCCGTCAAACGGCAGGTAATAGAAGGGGCTGTCCGGCTCTGGCGCAGACAATTCAACCATTTCAATTGCAATTGTTGCGTCCGCTTCACCCAATGAAAAGAAGTCCCAGTTCTGGTTGCCGAATTCAACGTTTATGGTTACGGCGTACTTTCCAGCCTCTGCAGGAGCGTGCGGCGCCATGCTGTAATCAAACTTGAACCTTTCGCTGTCTGCAAAGAAGCGCTGTAATCCCTCCTCTCCTATGTAATAGGAAGGGCAGTCAAAGAAGCTCTTGGTCTTGCAGAACAGGTCAAAGTCCTGCCTGAAATCGTTTGTGTAAGCGTCTTTTACAAGGTAAGCATTGAATTTGATTGTTTTCAGGATTTCTTCCCTTTCCTGGGCGCTCCAAGCAGCGTTGCCTGCTGCCTCTGTCGCCTCAATGAACAACGGCAGCCTCGCAGTGTTGAACGGCTCGCATTCAGCGATTCCAACAGCGCCAACATACAGTTGCACTTCAATGGAATCATTGTCAGCATCACTGTTCTCGCAGCCCGGGCAGAGGGTTGGCGTAATAAGCGCCTCAATGTCGTACACTGCTTCCCCCAGCTCTTGGAATTCGCATTCTGCAACGCTCTTGCTTAGCAGGCTGAGTTCCCTGCTACAGCTGTTTTCAAGCACGCCTGTCGCTGCATTGCGCAGGTCAACCCTCAACTCAATGTCCATTGCCTTTGCGTTGTTGCTTTCAACTGTTATAAGCACGTTTGCATCGCTCGTAGCCGATTTGTTTGCCTGAATCTTTGTAATCGCAACATCCGGGGCTGTGCCGAGCAGCGGCTGGTTTTTAACCGCAACAGCAGTAGCAGCAGAGGGGCAGTCAAACGGCTTGTATGTTTCAATGAACTGCTGCAGTTTGTACAGTTTCTTCAGCACGGCAATGCTGAACTGCGTCGCGTCGCAGTAAATGTAGCCCTCGTTCCCCTCATCACAGGCATTTTCTGCGATTGCCAGCCAGTCCCATTTGAACGAAACCCTGGGCACGGCGCTTGGCCCGGTTGTTCCAACAACATTTCCAAGCTTGCAGTTTGGAATCGGCTTTGCCTCTGGCTCAATGGCAAGCGGCTCAAACGAGTTGAACTGCAGCCTAAACCTCTCTTTATGCTCTTTTCTTTCCTTTTGCTGCAGCTTTTCCGGCCTTTCTTCCTCATCCATCTCATAAGCTGTTTCCCAAACGATTCTCTCGCCAGCAACCCTCAGAATCCTGAACAGCGGCGTTGCTGGGTCAGGCTGCACTACACCGGCGGTATTCAAAAACCCAAGCTTTATTGTTTCCATGCTCAGCCTTGGGTTGTCCTCCCTTGGTCTTGTGCTGGTTTCCCCCAGGTCCTTTACAACGATGTCCTTAGAGGGGGTTTCAACCAAGGCGTTGTCCTCAAGTGTTGCTCCCGGCAACAGCAAATTGATGCCCTTTACCTGCAAGTCTCTCCCAATTGTGCTGAAGGATAAGGTGCCATCCTCCATCTCGCTGTAAGCCCAAAGGGTTCCGCCGATGAAGCCCATCAAGCCCCAGCTGAGGAAGCTGGGCTCGCCGAAAATTGTCTTGCCCATTCCAAACACAATGCCCATAAGTCCGAGGCCCATGCCGCCTCCGCCAAGCAGCTGGTAGCCTGTCGGGGTTGATGAAGGGGTTTCAATTGTAGGGGGTATTGGCATGGTCTTATAGACTTTTGGCGCCCCTCCCTCTGTTCCCCCTGTTGTTGTCTTCGGTGCCTCGCCTGCCTTTTCTGCCGCTGGTGTCTCTGCCTTTGGTTTTTCGCCGGTTTGCATCTGCCCAGCCGTTTGCCCGAGTATCCTTTCATGCGCTGCTTTCGCAGCCGGTTGGTCGTGATAGAAAGCGCCATCTTTGTTTACATACCCCCCTTTTTTGGCGTCATAGCGCAGGGTTTGTTTATCGGGCATCGTGAAGTAGCTTTCTTCCTTGCTTTCTTTCCCTGCCGCAAGCCCGCCGAACATGGCTGTGCCCAGAGTCCCGCCTTCGCTCAGCTTTGCGACCAGCCCGAGCGCGCCTGTTGCTAGCCCGACCAGCGCGCCTGTCTTCATTGCGTCGCCCCAGTCGTGCTCGTCCCATTCAACTGTTATTGTAAGCGGCTGGTCATAGCAGTTGTTGTACAGCTCTGCGGTGTCATAGCCGTCGTATGGGTTAAGCGGATTGTCGAATACGTCGAACTCGTAGCGCGACAATTGCAGGCAGCCCTCGCTCAGAATCCTTGTCCTGATTGTTTTAATCAGCTTGAACTGTAACTCATCGCTGCCCTTTGCGTAAACGTTTATCGAGTACTGCCCTGGCAGGTTTTTCTCAGCCAGCACCTCAACCTCCCTGCTGTCCTTTTCAGACAAAACAAAGCTGCCTGTGCTGACCGTAAGGTCTGATTCAATCCTTATCTCGTTCCTGTAGCCGCAGTCAATTGTCTGGACCTCAAAGCTGTCTGAGTTCTCTGGTTTTATCACCAGGACGTCTTTGCTGAAGGCAATGCAGTCAGCCAGGTTAACCACAACCAGTTCCGAGCTGAGGCTGTCTGTCAAAACCTGCGTTGCAGTGTCAGTTGGATTTTCTGCCTGGAAAATTAGCTCGGCAACACCCTTGCCGTTCACTCCCGCATTCGGGGAAAATTCAAGTACGACGCTCACGCTTTGCTCTGGCTCAAGCGTTCCAAGGAATTTCTTTGCGTAGCCGGAAGCCAGTTCAATCGCGCTGCTCTCAGTTCTAAGCCCGAACCTTCCAATGTGGTTTGTCTGCCACTTTGCCTGGGCAGCAATGTTCAGCACGCTTATTGGCGCGCCGCCGATGCTGCAGTTGTTCTGAACCTCAAACTCTATTTCAATCGGCTGCCCTTCTGTGCTGCCTTTCCACTCTTTTCTTGTGATAGCGAAGCATGTTGGGTCATCAACCTCACCGCCCAAACCAATGCTTATTTTAACTGGCACGCTCTGTGTCCACTCGCTTCCGTATGCCCCAACTGTTATGTCAAGCTGGGCGTCCAGTTGCCTGCTCTGCTCTAGCCTCTTTCCCTTCTCGCTCAAAAAGACCTTCAGCGTCATTTCCTTTAATTCCAGCGGCTTGGCTGTTTCGCCAATGTAATTGTACAGCCAGTTGTTTACTTTTTCCTCGTCAACCAAACCATACAACCTCCCGTTAAGCGCCATGCCCTTTACCGTCAGCTCAAACGCTGTCTTGTTCTCTATGCTGAAGCCCTTCTCGGCATCAAAAGCTGTTTTTGCGTTCAGCGAAACGCCAATTGTTGCTGGCTTTACCTCTATCACGCCTTCATCAGCCTTTATCTCTTTTTCAAATGCCTCATAGCCGGGCTTTCCCACAATCAGCAGCAGTTGTTCAGCCGGCTGCAGGGCAGGAAGGGTCAAAACCGCAACCCCCAAAGCAGAGGTGCGTTTTTCAGCAATTACTGCGCCAAATCTGTCCTTGACCTTTACAAGCGCGTCCGCAATTTCAAGGTTTGTCCTCTTGTTGCGGGCAGTAACAGTTATCTCGTTTTCAACGCCGCTTGGCAGCAACTCTGGCGCAATTACAACACTCAGCTGGTTTTCTGCCCCAATGTTTACTGAAATTGTTTTATCAAAGTGAATCCTTTGGGCACTCCTCAGCTGTATCTTGAGCAGTGCACTGCCTGTTCTCTGCGGCGTAAAGCCCAAGCTGCCGCTTACAGTGTTGTTTGGCAGCACATTGCCAACAGAAACCCAGCCTGTCTCGTTTCCTGTTGCCGTTCCTTCCGTAAGCTGGTTTTGGGCACCGTAAACCTTGTATTCCTGCAACAGCAGCATTTCGTCTTCGTTTGCAATCCTCAAATCAGCATCAATGTAGCTGTCTGTTTCATATTCGCTGTTGTTAAGGATTGTGAAATTCAGCTTGTATGCTTTGAAGATTTTTCCGCTGTAGGAGTCTGATGCGCTCTGGGCTATTCCCTCCGCAATATCCAGAACGGAGGCACTGAAGCAGAATTGCTCATCACACTGGGTTTCAGTCCCAACCTGGAATATTTCCCGCTTTGCGTTGGCGTAAAGCGCCTCTTTTCCGGCAACAGCTTCAGCCTCGCCCAGCTCAGTGTCAAGCGGGTCTCTTTTATACAAGCCGTCCTCAACGCCCCATGCCCTGTAAAACAAAGGCAGTTCGTCTGTGACTGTTGCGGTTTCCTTTATCCTGACGGTTGCCTGCACAGCGATAACCCCGCTGTTGAACAGCCGCCACTCAACATTTGCCCACTTTGCTTCGTCGCTGCTCGGGTGCTCGCTGTCAATGTCATAGCCATTGTCTGGGTTGTAAGAGGTTGCCTTCAAAACAGCTGCCCGGCCAGGCGCGTTTATTTCCTTTAATACGATTTTGTCAAGCTCCAGGGTTGAATTGCTTCCTGTCCTGACATGCACGCCTATCCGGCTGTAGTTCTTGTTTGCAGGGATTTTCAAGTGGAACAACGCATCGTATTTCTCCCCCGGGGCGAGAACGCTTACATTCTTCCCGTTCTTGCCCACGCCCTTGAACTCTATTTTTATCTCACCTTGAATTATCTCTTTTTCAAGGACAGCAGTGAACAGCTGCGTGCTGTTCGGCAAAACAGGCTTGACAACCGAGGTGAAAGTAGCGTATCCCTCCTTGCTTGCAACGATGTAAACCTTTTTGTCAGCCCTTGTAACCAGCTCAACAATGCCGTTGATATCCTCAACCGGTTTTGCCCCTTTGCCAACCGCCTCATCTGTCATTGTATCAATAAATGCAACCTGTGCAAACTGTAACGGCTCTCCCTCTGTATCAACAACCTTTACCCTGACCGTGCCGTCTGCAACATTCAAAACAACAGTCAGTATGGTTTTCTCCGCTGCCCTCTGGACAAAGTGCTCTACGTCACTCCAGCCGCTGCTTGCGCCCTTGAATGCAAACGCCCTGTAATCCCCGCTTGCTACCCTTGAAAACAGTGCAATGCCGTTAATGTCACTTACCTCTGTTCTAAAGCCTGTGCTGAATCCAGCCTCTGTGTAAAGACCGACTGTCGCGCCCCTTACAAGCCTTCCATCCTGGTCCAAGACCTTCACCTTAAGCTCTCCGCCGCAGTCGTCGCTGAAAGGCTTCAACTCTATTTCCCTCGTTGCCGCACCGATAGTTGCGTCATGCACCACCTTCAGACAGTATGCTTCGTGGTCAACAACGACAGTGTATGCAGTATCCTGGGCAACCCCAAATTCCACGTAAGCGTCTCCTTCAGCACTAGTTTCCTTTGAGTCAATTTCCTGCGTACCCAAGCGCAGCAGAACAGCTGCGCCATCAACAGCTTCGCCAGTTTCCTCGTCCAGCACCTTCAGCCTGATGTAGCCGACAACATTCCTTTCCAGGTGCAGTTGAACTGTTTTCTGCTCCAAAGAGGCTACGCTGAAAACAGCAGATTCAACTGCGGTGTAGCTGCCAGAGCCGCTGCTTTTCACGAAGTAGCTGCCAGGCTGCCTTACAAAAGTTGCCCTGCCGTTTTCACTTGCAGCGCTTTCAATCGGGCCAATGCCGCCATCAGTGCCGTTGTCTTGGTAGAGGTAAACAGTTACCTCCTCACTTACAGGCAGGCCGTTGAAAAACAGTTCAACTGTTATCGTTGCGCTGTCCGCAGCCATTGCCTGCAGGTAAATCGTTTGCTGGCTCTGCGTCAGCTCAACTGAGTCAACATCCTCAAAGCCGCTGCTTTGCACGCTTGCAATCAAGCCGTTGCAGTTTTCCGGCTCTGTAACTGTCGCAACCCCGCTGTAAAGAGACATATCTTGTGGTGCCTGCACGCTGCTGTTTCTGCACTGGAATGACAACGTGATCTCTTCCCTTACCGGTTGCCCAAGGCCGTCTTTCAGATAGACAGTGTATGTTTTTTCCTCAATCGCAGGAAGCGCAATCTCGTAAGGCAATGCGCTTCTGCTTACTGTCAGGGTTTCGCTGTAGCTTTGGAAGCCGCTCTTTGAAACCTTTATTTCAACCTCTGCATTGAGTGGCAAAATCACCTGTGTTGTTTCCCCAAACTCATTTGTTTGCTGGGAAAACACCTCTGCGCTGTCCAGCAAAACCTGCACATCGGCGCCTTCCACTGTAATGCCAGAGGTATCAACAACCCTGAAAGAAAAGGCAGCTGCAGGCGCAATCATGCCAGGCAAAGAAAATGCAAGGAAAAGCAGCAACACGATAACAATGAACGCAAACAGGGCAAAAGATGGGACAACCTTATCGATTCTGTCAACAGCGCCCATGACCGGAACCCTTGAATTGATTCTGTCAAGGGCGGCATACCACTTATCCTCCAGCTTGAAATATGTAGCACGCAGTGAATCCAGCGCCATAGCCGCACCCTATAAACAATCTTACCTCTTTCTAATTAATAAATTATTTCTTTTGCTATATATAAGGTTTTTCCATATATAAACCTGCCCTTGCTGCATGCACCGCTTGCAATGATTTAATTTAGGGATGTTAAGAAGAAGTTTAATTTATGCGCTATTTCTTTTCTTCTGCCTTTGCCTTTGCTGTCAAAAAGCCTTCCAAAAACTTTGAGCTGTTCCACAGAAGCTCAATGCTGTCTTTGCTGGCGTCAACGCACACCTCGCTGTCCTCAATCTTCTCGATGAAGGAAGCAAGCGTTACCTCTGTTGCGTCTTCAGTGGCATTGATGGTTATCTTCTTGGCTCCCTCCCTCTCTGCCTGGAACCCGCTCAGCGTTGTCTCCTGATAACCCCCGGCACCGGAATCAACTGCTGCCCTGCCGTGTGCGCAGTAAAGCCTCAATTCATAGGGCTTGTTGAATGGGACAAACGTCAGTCCTTTCAATTTTGTTGTTCCAGGCAGTTCCCTCTTGAAGCCGTAGTGTTCTGTGCCTATCTCGTGGCAGAGCGCCCGCCCTGCTGCCTCGCCGATTTTCTCGTCAGCAAGACCCTTGCCGTCAGTGGCATACCATGTAAGGATGCTGCCGGTTTCCTCCACCGACACATCGTTGTACAGTAAATCATACAGCAACCCCTCTGTCCCCTGCGTTGCAGCCTGCAGCGTGAGGTCAATCTTTACAGGGGTTGATGGATTGTAAGCAAACGTGCTGCCCGTGATTCTCAGGATTTTGCCCTCCTGTGTTGCAGCAAATGCCTGGCCGTAATAGAATGTGAACGATTCAACCCCGTTTGTTGAATCGAAGAACCCAAATGCCTCGTCCTCGCCCTTGGAGGCAACGTTTGCGGTAATGTCTCCAGGAACAGCGCTCAGAGAGATTCCATAGCCATCTCTTTTGCTTTTGCCGCTTTCCTTTCCGACCTCGCCGTCAAACGGCAGCCTGAAGAAGATGTTGTCCGCATACCTGTTCTTGCTTTGCTTGTCAAGCGCTGCCAAGTCCTTCAATAATTCAAACTCAACGTTCCATTTTGGCACGAATGCGAAGTTAGTGCTTTCTTCCTCTTCTTCGCTGAAGTCCAAATCAATCACAATGTCATATAAGCCGGCTTTCTCCATTTCATAATAATCCGCGCTGCCATTGAATTTCCACTCTCCGCCCTCGAATTCAGTTGCCTCCAAAATAGGCTTGGCTTCATCCATGTATGCTGGCTGCGTGCCGTAATAAGCGTCAAAGTCGCTCCTTAAATCAGCGCTGTAGCCGTCTTTGACGAGGAAAGAATTGAAGTCGATTGCCTTGTTGTAAAAGTCAGCGAATGAACTGTAGTTTTCTGAAAGGTTGAGCTTGAGTCCTTCAATTGGCTTTGCCTTCTCAATAACCAATTTCTTAACCTCCTCGCTTATTTCCTTTTCGTGCAGCACGCCTGCCTTGAACTCAATATTTGAAAGAAGGTTCTTGAGGAAGTCTGCTGTAACAGCCCCCCCTATTTTCTCGCTCCCATCTGCTCCTTCAATGCTTTCCGGGAACTCAACTTCAACGCTTGCCGCGCTCTTCCTTTCCTCTTTCCCTAACTCTTTCAATTCAGCGTAAACCGCATCATGCAATTGCTTGTATTCGTTGAAGGTAAGAATGCTTTCGCTGTCTTCCAATCCAAACCCTTTCAGGAGGTCTTTCTCATCAGATGTCATGTTTCCCCATTTTTCTATTTCTGCTACAATTGAATCTTTTTCCTTGACTTTGTCCAATTCCATGAGCAAATCATTTGTCTTTTCCACTACGTGGTACAACGTGCCCTCTTCTATTTTAAATCCTTTTACAGCATCTGCCCTCCTCTTCACTTCGCTGCTGAATTCAATTTTCTCATTGGTCAAAATCTTGTCATCTGCTCCAAGGAAGAATACCAAGTCCTTGCGTTCGTACTGTTTGATAGTGCCCTCGCCATGGAATTTGTCTTCCACCTTAACCTGCCTGAAAACCCACCTAAACAAGTCCTTGCTGTTCTTGTAGTCATTCACGCAGCTGTCTTCGTCTCCAATGCCCTTCTCGCAAAACGCAGCCTTCAGATTGTTTTTGTTTTTCTCAAGGTCCAGCTCTTCAACAAAGCCCTTGATGTCCTCTGCCTTCCTGTTCAGCTCAATGCTGAACTGCACCGCATCGCAGAATTTGTTGCCTTCTTTTTCGCTTGTTTGGTCGCAGGTCTGCTTTTGGATTCCGTCCCATGTCCAGTCAAAGCTCAGCCTGTCAAAACCAAGTTTCTCATATGCGCCGCCTGTCGTGCCAGCCTCGCACTTTACCTCCTTTCCAACTGGAGTAACCGGTATGCCGCCCCCGGGCAGCTCCTCCTTGACCGGGCACTTTGCAGTATTAATTTCCTTCTCGTCAAGCCCTGGATAGGGCACAAGGATGCTCAGCGGAATTGCAACCTCCTT
This sequence comes from uncultured archaeon, assembly GCA_964640195.1. GTDB lineage: Archaea > Iainarchaeota > Iainarchaeia > Iainarchaeales > CAZXIC01. The sequence goes on from CAZXIC010000006.1 coordinate 26,640, forward strand.
TTCCTCCCCTGAGCCAAACCCAAGCTGGCTTGTCTTTCTGACTTTTGCCCTTATAACCGTATTTATTTTGGCGCACTGCACAGGATTCATGCCGCTCCTGTTCACAATAACCTTGATGTTCCACGCGCTTTTGAACATGAGGCAGTCTGTCTCAATCGGCTCAAAGAACAGGGAAACGTTGCTCTTCGGGTCTGTGTAAGAAGTGGTGAGAAGCTCAAGGCTGTCCTTTGCATCGCAGGCAGCAGGTGATATTCTCATTACTTGCGGCTCTGGCTCAAGTTGCGCAACATTCCCAGAAAACATTGACTCTGGAACCAGACCCTTTGTAGTGCCAAACTTTGCAGTGAAGTTAAGCGCATTCTGGTTGATGCATGTCATGCCTGTTGCAGCAGGGCTGCCCCTGATTTGGCAGTGCTGGGTGAGCGCGTTCCTGATGCACTCGTCAATTGTATCGCCAATGCCCCACAGGTCCTCCAGGATAACCTGGAAGTACTTGCTTGTTGTCCCGCCAAACGGGTTGTAGTACTTGACGTTTGCAGCAGCCCTTACGTTTACCCGGTAGTAAGACATTGTTGCAGCCATTCTCGCCCCATAAATCGTCTCAAATGGCAGGTTGCCCATGAAGCTGCAGAACATTTTCCTGTACTGCACGTTTGGCTTTACCTCAAACTCCACTTCCTGGATTGTCTTGCCTTCCTCGCCGCCTGTTTTCCTTTCCCCAACGATGTAAACTGCATCAATCAGCGGGCAGGCGCCCTCATAGCCTTGAGCCTGCGCAAAGCCCCAGTTGCCCGTGCCCTGGGGTGAAGCGCTGAATGAATTGTAGTAGCCCTGGCTTCCCTGGCCTAGGGGGTCGCTGTAATAGCCTCCGCCGAACCGCCCCTGCTGGACATAGTATTCGTTCGCGTAGGTTGTTCCATAAGGATTTAATGCCTGGCTGTTTGGCGTGGCATAGTACGGGTTGCCCTGTGCAAATATGTCTGGATAAGGCTGTAGCCTGATTACCTCGCTGCTGCCAGCCGTTTCTCCTGCATCTGAGAAGTGGAAAGTGTTCATCGGCTGCCCTGGAACCTGGCAGGTGAAGGTAATGACGTTTCCTGCCTGCGGCAGCCTCACTCCAACGTCATAACAGTAGTTGAATACTTTTGCCGGCACCGGCTCTGCGATGAAGTTGTTCAGCTTTATTTTGTCTGTGCTGAGCTGGATGCACTCATCGTCAATCTCGCCAGGCCTTCTGACCAGAACACTAACTGAGTCAATCTTTTGGCTCTTGTCCTTGCTTCCCTTCAGCTTTGCCGAAACATCAATCGTGTAGCTTCCCATCCTGTAGCCTGCTTCAATCCTGACAACCTTGTCAGACTGCGGCTCCAAGTCAAACTTTTCGTCCTCAACATTCAGCCTTGGAGGAACATCCAGGTCAATGCTCACGGCCGAAACGCAGCTGTTTTTCACAAGGAAGCTGCTTTCGCCAAAGCCGTACCTCCAGTTGTAGTCCTCATCTGTATCATAATATTTGGTGTAGTAAGGCGAACTGAAGTTTGAGTAGGGGTAAGCCCCAGAGCCGAACCAGTTGCCAGTGGAATAAGGGCTGCCATAGCCAGAACCATAGCCGTAGCCAGCGCCCCATCCAGTGGAATAGCCGCCGAAGCCGCCTGAATGGTATGGATCAAAGCCGCTGTAGCTTCCGTACTGCCCATAGCCGAAGTTCCATGGGACGGTTTCAACAATTATCGGCTCTTCAACTGTTTCCACTGTAACGCATTCTTTCAAGTCGCTTATGCTGAGCTCGACAGGCAGCTGCAATTCAATTTTTTCCTCGCCTGCAAGGGCAAAGTTTATTGCCCTGAATTCGATTACAGGCTCGGCCTCTGCGCTGTCAACATTGCTGTCTGCAGTGAATTCAATCAAGATGTTTCCCTCAAATTCGCTGGGCAGCACGTCTGCAAACGCAGCAAATTGCTTGCCGAGCGCTAACTCACTTGCTCCAGCCAGGTCAGTGCTGCTTAAAACAAATTCCCCCAGTGCGTTTTCATTCTTTGTTACAAGCCTTGCCTGCACTTCCCTCAGGGCAATCGGCGTCCCCTCAACTGAACAATTGTTTGTTAGCTTGAACTCCTTGCCCTGCTTTTCGCCGCTGCTCGAGAAAATTTCCCATTCAACAGGCTCTATTTGCAGGCATTTCTCGTCATCAACCTCCCCGCCCAGTCCAATCCTTACCACAACCGGAACGTTCTGCACGTAGTTGTCAAGCGTTGCAGTGTTCTGCAGGTGGATTGACAGGCTGCCCTCCAGCTTCACAGGCTTTGTCACCAACATGCCCTTGTCGGTTAACTTGATTAAGAGGTAAGCGTTGATGTCCTGGTTTGAGCCCAGTTTCCTCCCAACGTAGTCGTCGTCCCAGCTAAATTGCACCAAATCCTGGAAGTCAGCACTGAACTGCAATTCTGTTATCAGCAGCTCTGCTATTGTCTGGTTGTTGAACCACAGCTGCTTCTCAACCTCATTCAAAGCAGTATCCAGCTTTTCGCTTATCTCCGGCGGCGTAACACTTAAAATGCTTGAGTCAATCACTGTCTCAAACTCAGCGCTTCTGTAGCCTGTCTTCTCAGCTTTAACAACCAAAGTGCTCCCTGTGGCAGGCGCCTCCAGCCTGAATTCAACAACCCCGTCGCCGTCGCTTTCGCTTGAGTAAACCAAAACATCCTCCAAATAAACGCTTACAATCGCGTTGCTCACTGCTTGGTTGTTGCTGTCAGTAACCCTTACCAAAACCTGGTTGTCAATCAGCGGGATTATTTCCTTGGGGATTATGTCAAGCTGCAGTTGTTCTGCTGCAGCGACCTTCACGTTTATGCTTTCTGTCAGAACAGGCTGGTTGTTTGACTTTATCACGATTGTGAGGCTGTTGCTGCCTTCCTTCTCCGCCTTGAATTCTATTGAACCGAAGACGTAGCTTTCCTTCTGCAGGTTTCCAACTGCTTGGGAGAATGTGTAGCCATCTGCAACCCCCTCGGATTTCACTCCAACCGCGTCAGTAATGCTGTAGTTGCCGAACCTCAGGCCGTCGCTTTCACTGCCAAACAGTATCTCGCTGTTTGTAAAAGCCTGCCCTGCAGTGCTGCTGATTGTGAAAAACAGCCTGTAGTTTCCGCCGATTGTTGCAGGATACTGGTCTATAACGTTGACCCTCAAATGCCTTGCCGTGTCCTCTATGCTGAATATCTTGCAGAAAAACGCATCGCACAGGTTGGTTGGCCCGGCAGAAGCCCTTACGAATTCAGCGTTTGCATACAGTGCCTGTTTTTCTGCTGTTGATTCAGCGCCAGCCAGTGCCATGTCCTGGGGGAACCGCGCATAAGTGCCTGTTTTTCCCCAGCCCCTGTACCACAGGGGCAGTATCTGTCCCAGCGAAGCGCTTTCCTTTACCTGCAACTCAATTTCCGCGGCGTATGCCCCCGATGTCACGTTCTTCCATGCAATGTTAATCCATTTGCTGTCGCCTGTCGTCAAATGCCCTGCGTCAATAGCATAGCCTTTCGGCGGCGTAAAGCTGGTGCCTTTCAAAATAGAGGCGGTTGAAGCAGTAACGTTCTTGAGGTAGAGCGCATCCTCCTCCATTATGTTTGTCTTTCCCTCAATTGCTTCGCCTGTCCTGAGGTGAATGCCCGCCTCTGCAAAACTGTCATCCCTTGCAACCAGCAAAAGAAGCTTTGCAGTGTATTTCTGCCCAGGGCCAAGCTCCAGGTTCTCCGGTGCCTTTTCATCACCAATGTACAATCCAAGCAGCTTCACCTGCAGCTTTCCCGGGTCTACGGCAAGAACAATTGTCTTGCTTACAGTGCTGCCAGAATCAGGCATCACGGCAACGCTGTTATATGGCAAAAACCCCTCTGCGTCAACCTTGAAATAAACCCGCTTGTCTGCCCTTAAATTGAGGCTGTATTTTCCGTCAAGGTCTGTTATGCCTTCGCCCTCCTTTTCATCAGAAACAACATTCACAACCTCGATTATCGCGCCCTGTACAGCCTGCATCTCATCGTCCAAAACAACTGCTTCAATGTTTCCAAAGCCGATCGGCAGAACTATGCTCAGGGTGTTTTGCTGCCTTGCTTTTATTGTAATTGGGTCGCTTGTTTTGCCCTCAAAGCCCTTCTTCACTGCATACACGAAATAAGTGTCCAAAGGCAGTGCAGTGAACTCTGCCTTTCCGTCCGCACCAGTTACCTTGTCGTTTGCGTAAATTGTTCCATCTACTTTCTTCAAAACAAGCCGCACGCTGTCAATTGGCTTTTGCCTTGAATCAACAACCTCGACCAGCAGCGTCTGCGTGTTGTCTGCTGTTGCCCTCTCCAAGTAGACTTCATTAAAAGCCGCTGAGGCAGAAACATTTGAAACCGTTGCGATCAGGTAGCCTGCAGCGTCAACCTCCAGGTCATACGCGACGTTCTCCGCCACGTCAAATTCACCAATGCCGGCGCTGTCAGTATACTGCGTAGCCGCAACCGCGCTGTTTTTCTTCAAATACACTACAGCGTTTTCAACAGGCTGCTGGTCGGTTGCATCCTTTACAATCACCTTCACCTTTCCAACGCTTGCCTGCTGCATTACGACGTTAAAGCTGATTGTTCCGTCCTGCTGCAATTGCTTCAAATCCGGTTCAGCCAACTGGCTCCCGTCATAGGGTGCAAACCTTCCCAAAGGGTCGTTCGCGAAAACATAATATGTTGCGGTTGGCACGTTTGAAAAAGAAACAGTGCCAGCAGCACTGCTTGCAGAGACGCCCCCAAGTGTGCCGTCGCTTTTGAAGATTTGCACTGTAATGCCGCTCAAGGCATTTCCAGCTGCATCGTTAAGGGAAACGTTTACAATGCCTGTGTTTACTGCTGCCGGTTCCAAAAACAGCTGCGGTGCAGAAGCGCTTGCAATGTCGCTAATCACGCCGTTTGTTACGCTGTGCCCGCTCACAGGCTGCGCAATCAGGCTGCCGCAGTTGCCAGGTACCTGCAAATCAATAGTGCCTGTTTCGCTTGTTTCCGTTTCCTCAAAGCTTGATGCCTCTGGGTTAGAGCAGCTAAAGCGGAGCGTGACAGCCTCGTCCAATAATTGGTTTGTCCCTGCTTCCATCAACTGGATTGTTTTTGAAAGAAATTCAATCACTCTCTCAAGCGAAATCTCTTCCTCCGTGGGTGCAGAAACAGCCAAGCCAGATTCGTAACTCTCATAGCCTGTTTTTTCAACGCCCACAATCGAATCGCCCAGAGGCACGGCAATTGTCAGCTTGCCCTCGCTGTCAGTCACTCCGTCCATAGCTGCGCCTGATGCAAGCGTTACAACAATTTCCGCGCCCTCCAACGCAATGCCTGTTTCTGCATCACTTACAATAAAAGTAACCGCTGCATTTGGCAGCAGCAAAAAACCAAAAGCAAAGAACAGCGCTATGACAATCAGGACAAGAAGCCCCAACATCAGGGGCAAGGAGGGCATGTTGCGCTTCTCGATTGCATCAATTAGCGGATACAGAGACAGCCCCCTTTTGTCAAGCCAGTCAATGAGAGCGTAATATTTGTCCTCAGCAGAGCCGTAGTAGTCCTTCAAACCCATGCAGTTCACTCGCTAACTCTATATTATTATTCTCTTCTTTTCATTTATTAACTTAACTAATTGCAGGGAAATTGTGTATCCACTAAGGCTTTTCTTATTTAAATTCGTTACTGTCGTCTATGCCGGCACACAGCCCTTGTCAACCTTTCCGCCCTTGCCCGGCGTGCTGAGGTAACCATCTGTTTCCCACTCGAACTTTGAAATGCAGTACCATCCCTGACCCCTTTCAACAGAGCAGCCTGTTTGCGTGGGCACGCCTGAGTAAAGGCAGTCGCTGCCAAGGCTGCCCTGGTCCCAGTTTGCAGTAAACGGGACATAAGTGTTGTCCCTGAGGCTGATTTTGTATACCTTTGGATAAGAGCCTGAGGTGCCTGGCTTTGTCACAGTGTATGTCGGGTTTTCCTCCTTAAACGCAAGCGTTACTTTCAGATACTTGACCTCAGCGCAATAGCTTTGCTTTGCTCCAAGGCTGCCGTTAGGGCAGGGCAGTTCGCCCAGGGAAAGCACAGGATGCATTACATCACTTCCATCGCTGTACAGCCCAAGCTTTCTCGTAGAAAAATCATTTTGCCTTGAGCAGTTGTCAGCATCGTAGCTGCCGCTCCACCCACTGCTCTCACTGCCTTTCCCTTTTTCTGACTCGACATTTTTTGACCCCCTTGCCTCAACCCCGACCTCAACCTTGAATGCAGCGCCGCCGCACTCCTCTCCAAGCAAATAAAAGCCATCCCCGCCTGGCACATCTTGCAAGCCCTCGTCCTCTGCAACGTCAATAAACCCCTCTTCCCTTGCCTTTTCAACCACTTCACAGATTTTTGCAGCTGTAATTGCCTTAACCGCAGTTATCATGCTTTCGCTGTCGTCGTTGTTGTTTGCGTTGTAGGTTGCAGGAACGCCTCCAACTTGGCACCACTCATAGGGGCACTCTATCGGCATGTTAAGCCCATCAGCCCAGTTCGCTGCATCAGTGTCGCCAGGGCAGAAGGAATCTTGCCCAAACAGCTTGCTGCCTGAGCTGCTCAGGGCAGGGGGCGTGAAGGGGTTGCTTCTTGGAACGCAGTATCCCTTGTCGCACATCCCCAGGGCAATCTCCTCAATCGTGTTATGCACCCTTGGCGAGAACAGCCCCTTGTCAGGTGCTTTGTTGATTTGATCAAGGGGGAAGTGGGTTAAAGCCCTTGCCTCTGCAATTGCCTTGAAGAATCGCAGCGGCACATAAATCCTGAAAGTCGTCCTTGGCAGAATCACCTCACGCAGCTCTTCGCCTGTTGCCTTGTCAACAACATGCAGCTTTGGCAGCTTCTCGTACTCGCCCTGGGTCAGCCTGTCCAGATGCAGGTTTACGTAAAAAGTTCCCTTCGGGCAGTTTTTCGGGTCTCCCCCATCGCATCCGATTACAGTGAAGAAATCGTCCAGGCTTTGCAAGACTGCATTCTGCAGCCCTTCTTTCAGCGTTTCCCTGCCTTCCAGGCTGATTAGGTAGTTCCCGAAATGCGCTTCCTCGTAAAAAATCCCAATCAAAGCGTTTGCGGTGAAGGTTGCAAAGGCTTCGCTCTGGGCTCCGCCGAACTTACTTTCAGCAAACTCCCTCTGGATTTCTGACCAGCTCCTGTCCTGCAGTTCAAGTATGAGCTCGCCGCCGCTTGGATGCGTGAGCCAGTCCTCAATTCTCTTCCTCAAGGCATAGTTGAATACCTGCATTGCGTCAGCCCTCGCCATTTGGGCAACTGCCTCAAGGTCACTGCGCGATTCAACGCTGGCAATCGTTTCGCTTGCCTTCCTCTCTGTCTGAATCATTGAGTTGACAAGCAAGACAGTGAGCATAATCAGCAGGAAAGAAACAAGGGCAGTGAAGAGGTTGAACGCCTTTTGGTTCATCTTTGGGAAAGCCATCCAAAACCAAGAAATAGAAAGGGCAAAGGGGAATTTAAGCGTTTTGCCTGCCTAGCTCAGCTTGCTTCTTTTACCCTAAACTGCATCCAATCTCTTCTGATTTCCGTGATTTTTTGGACATATTTCACCTTTTCTTTTACATCTGAAAAGCTGCTCAAAGGTAGCTTCTTCTCCAGCGTGTCGTTCAAGCGCTTTGCAGCACAGCCAATTATATTGTTCCTTTCCTCTTCTTCCAGGTCTTTCTTCCACCAGTCTGCCTCAATTACACACCCTTTGATTTTATCAGGCTGCTCCAGCAGCACCGCCATAATCAGTTCCTCGTCAACGTTGTCCTTGTACTGGTCTGCAAAGTATTTGATTATCGCCTCGTTGTTATTGTACGCAATCGCGTGCTCCTGCTTCACTTCTTCTGTTGGGAAGGGCTTGAGTTCGCCCATTAACAGTTTTACCTTCTCTTCTGCGTAATTCGTGCAGTCAGTGCTCCAATTGCTTTCAGGCTTCTTTTTAATTGTATCAGTCATTTCCTTGAGGTCGTCTGGTGTCAGCGGCGTCATTGTAACGCTTGTTTTTCCCTCAATGTTTTTCTTGATAACAATTTTGTAGGGCTGGTGCTTCAAAATCCTTATGTCCTGCAGCACTTCTCTTTCGCCAACAATCTTTCCATCTTCATCAACAATCTTTAGCAACTCGCTTGTCATCAGTTCTGTTTCGCTCTCAAAAGCCGTTGGACCAATGCCCTCCCAGTAAAGCTTGTAAGCAGCCATTCCCGCAGCGTTTGCAACCAAACCGCCGAGTACGCCTTTTCCCAAGCTAGCGAAGGACCTGCCCAACTTCCTTGCAAAGCCCGCCTTGGCAAAGCGCTTCACTACTTTCGCGCCATCATCGGCAAAGTTGCTGCCGAATTTAAGTATCATCTTTTCCCTGACTTCCTTTTCCAGTGCCTTGGAGATTTGCTTACTGTTCGTTGAGCCAAAGTGCTCCAAAGCGCGCCTTGTTATGTCATCAGTATTGTTTTTAACCGCCTGATAGAATTTTAGCCTGTCAGCCTCATCAACTATTTTTAACGCTTCGTTGATATTCAATTTGGGCGCACCCTTCCCCTTTATTTGCTGGGCTTTTTTCATTATTCCAGTATAAATCTCATCCATTTCCCTCATTTTTGGGAGGTCAGGAGCGCCCTGCAAATTCACGCTTTCACGCAGCTTGTTCCTAAAAGTCTGTGCATTACCAAACTCGTTCCACAGCCTTTCAGTAATCTCACTGTTCTCGCTTTCAATCGTGGAAATAATCCTGTTTTTAACAAGGTTTTGCAGCTCTTTCCCAGAAGTAACCCCCTCAAGGGTTTCCTTCTGCAGGCTTTCGGTTATCTTGTCTGCAATCCTTGTGGTACTGAAAAGCGACTCTGCACTGTTTTTAATTGCATTCCGCAGGCTCCTCAAATTCGCAATATCCTCTGGGGTAGCCGCAGCCGCAAATATTGTTCCATCTACGACGCCGTCCAGCACTTCATAGATTGAATTCCTGCTCTCGGCAACGCCGGCTGCCGCTGCTCCCCTCATGACCTGCTGCAGCGGCATGCCTTTCACACCAGACCTCAGCTTGGTAAGCTGTGTTATCCCTGGCTTTTGGAAAAGCATTTCCCTTGCAGCTTTTTTCGAGTTTTTGGTAATCTCACTTATCAGCTTATTTGCTTCTGTTCTCGGCAGCCCAGCCAGATTCTTTTCCACGTATTCCGTGGCATATTGCTTAAATGCCCCTTCGCCCCACCAGCCTGACAAAGCCCTTGCAGATGAAAGCGTCACTGTTTTTTTGATTGAGCTTAAGCCTTGAACCAGGCTCTTTGTTCCAGTGCCTACTACAGCGCTTTTCCACAGCGTGCCGAACTGCGTTTCCGCTTCCTCCTCGGTGAGGTAAGGCTCTGGCTCTTCTTCCGAAGCCAAATCAAACAGGTCGCCCTGCCCAAGCGTTCTGCTAGCGCCATTAATTATGTTTGCAATACCGGCTCCAACAGGGCCCAAAACGCTTTTTGCCAAGTCAACAATAAACTCTTTTGCTTCCTTCCCTGTTTCAAACAGGTCAAGGGCAGCCCAGGTGGCAGGAACCCCACAGTCAAATATCCAGCTTGCCCAAGGCGTTGCCCAAGCAACCGGCGCGCATACAGCAAAATACGCAATCAGCGAGTTGCGCTTGTGCGAAAACAGCTTCTTTTCCTGGCTGCTCAGCCTTGATTTGGGCTCGCCAACAGCAGCAGGACCTCTTTCTGCAATCTCTTCTTCCAGTGCGTACAGCCTCCTGAACTTGCCCCAGTCAAGCGTGTCAGGCGGCTCCGGCTTGCCTTTCCAGCCAGGCACCGCAAAGTAGACCTCTTCTGTATTTTTTCCCATCTCCTTTTCTCTTTCAATAATTTTATTGACCAGTTCCTTTGGATGAATGCCGCAGACCTGCAGTGCAATGCTGTGCCCTGGCTCAGTAATCCTGTTCGGATAAGCATCTCCATGCGCTATCAGCTCAATGCTTCGCACAACACCTGGCGCCAAGGCAAATTCATCGCTGCCCTTGACGCAGAATACGAATTCAGCCATGTAGCGCTTGCCCTCATCAGATTCCTCTTCACCTGCTTCCGCTTTGCTGCCGCTCTTTTTCTTTTTCCCTGCTTCCGCTTTGCTGCCGCTCTTTTTCTTTTTCCCTGCTTCCGCAAGCTTTACCGCCAGCGAGTTCTTGCTCTCCTGTTCCTCTGCCCTATTTTCCTCCCTAAGCAGCGCTTTTGCCTCCTTGCCTTTCCTTTCATACTCTGCCTTTTCATAAATCTCAACATACTCAATCCCAGTCCTCGGGTAATATTCAAGGAAGTCTGTTGATATCTGCACGCTTTCATCTACCTTGCTTTCAACGTTGAAGTCAACGCACTGCAGCTGCAGGTTGTTGATTCTTATTGCATCATCGCCCTTAATCAGCAAATCGCCGAACAGCTTCTCTATGTCCTTAAAGCTGCGCATTACGATGTACTGCCCTGTTCCATCCTCCCCCCAGCAGTCGTCCTCACCGAACGAGGCTGCCTTGAATGTCTGCATCGCCTTTGCAATGCTTTTGACCAGCTCCTTGTTTTCCGCTGTAAACGTGTCTGGCACGTGCGCGAAAACAGTTTTCGGCTCATCAGGCTTGCCTGTTGTGCCAATCTTTAATTTCAGCAGCCCCTGCGATGCATCCCCTTTCACCAGCTTCAGCTTGCTGTTGCTTGCGGCAACCGCAGCAGAATGCCTGCCCTCTGCTTTCTTGAAAAGCTCTTTTGCAAGTTCCACTGGCAAATCGCCGAATTCCTCTTCGCCTCCTTCAACAGCGCCAGGCCAGGCGTGGTATGACGCAAGGATTGTGTAGCCCTCGTCAACAGGCAGGAAGTTAACCACATTCTGCACCTTGTGCAGGCATTCCTCTGTGTCAGCCCTGTCCTGCTCGATGTTGACTGCTATGACAAAGTTTCTGCCTTCGCTTGTAACTATTTCCCTGTTCATTACCCTCACTGCGCCCAGTATTTCTACAACGTATTTCCCGCAGCCCTTGAACTCTTTGCCAAGGTAAACGTTTCCAAAGTTGAATCCGACTGCGCCAATGTCCCTCAGGTCTGCAGCCTGCGGTATTACATCGTAGTTTTTAAGCTCTGTTTTGCTTTGTTCTTTCAGCTCGTGCAGCAGCGTTTCATAATCCATGAAGTCAAGCTGCACGAAAACAGGGAAAATCTCTGCCCCTATGCCCATCTCGTCAAAAGTGCAGTGCACCCTCTCTGCTGCACCGCAGCCGAGGTTCACGGCCTGGTGCCCTGCCCTCGTTGCCTTGTCATTTGCAACCTTGATTAAGCTGTCTGCCTTCTTGATGATGTATGTTGCAAGCTGCCTTGCATCGCAGTAGCCTTGTGAACAGTCGCTTGAAAGGACAGGGAAGCTCAACTCCCTGAGTTCGTCTGTTTCGCACTCTTTTATCGCTATCTTCTTTGTTGCCTTGCCCTCTGTTTTGGCAATCAGCTCCCCAAGCTTCAGGGTAACAGTCAAATCGTTTGATTCAATTGCCCTGTTCTGCGCCACAAGCAAGCCGACGACCCTTAACTTGATTGTCCTGTCCATTTCCTGGGCGCCAATCATCCTCAGGCTGAACACGGCTTCCTGCCCGGGCTGCACTGTTATGTTTCCCGGAAACAAAGTGAACTGGTTTGCGCCAACCTTGCCCGGCTTCGTGCCGCCGGTAATCCTGACCGGCTCGCCGCACTTGTTCCTTATCCTGATTTCCCTTTCCAGCAACGCATCTGCTTTCCTGCTTGAGAAAAGCATGCTTCCAACAGGCTCTGCCTCAAGGCACTTCATTCCAGTCCAGTTAACGGCAACAACAGTTCTTCCCAGATTTGGGTATTGCCTCCCCATTATAACCCCAGTAAAGTAGATGTAGCCCTGCGCAGGGCTTTGCAGTGCCTCTGTTTTATCTGTTTCAGCATAAACATAGTGCATTGGCGAAAGCGCTTCGCCTGGAGCCAGCGTAATTCCTGAGGAGTAGTTCGAGTAGCCGTACATCCCGTCATAGTATGGGTCGTAACCGTAGTCACCGTATCTTTCGCTTGGGTAATATGGGTCGTAACCATAGTCATCATATATTCCACTGTAGTAGGGGCTGTACCTGTAGTCATCGTATCCGCCCCAGGAATAGTAATCAGATGAAGAGAGGCCATTAGCAATGTTCGGGCGTATCTCGGCTGTAATGCCGAAGCGCTTGTAAGCAGTGCTGTCAATGGCTGCCCTGAAGGCTGTTATCGGCACAGTACCGATGTTCCTGACCTGCAAGGGCGATTGTGCGTAAGCTGCTTCCTCTGCCGCCGCCCTTGCAAGCCACAGCGTAATTGTCGGCGGATAGCTCAAATTAAACGAGGGGTTCCACAGCTCAACAATTATGTCAATGCTTTTGGCAAGCTGCGGTGACTCAAGCTCAATTGTGAAGCGCTTTCTCTCCTGCATTGAGTACATTCTCTCAATGCTGTTGCTTGCGGTTATCTTGAGCTTTTCCGTTGCGTCATTGTCAATGCGCAGGTTCTGCGCGGTTACGGTCAGGTTCGGGTCGTCCTGCAAGGCTTCTACCTTCACGTTCAATGAAAGGGGCGTATCGCAGTCATTCTCCAATTCGATTTCCTCTGTTGCGCTGCTTCCCTGCCTTCCAATCAGCCTTATCAAGACTTCCTCAGTATCAACGCGCAGGCAGGCTGCATCCAGCTTCTTGTTGTAGTTGATAACCAGCTTCGCCCTTGTTTTTGTGGGATAGCTCCCTGCTACCATCCCCTTTACAACCAGCTCAGCTTCGCCGTGCAGGCTTTCCCCGCTTTCCTCATCCAGCCCAACCGAAACGCTGACTGTTGCCATTGCGTCATTGCCTGCTGCAATCTCTGCCGGCAGTTCAACGCTCACTGTGAACTCTTCCGGGAAGTCTGCTTCCCTCTCAAGCTCGTAGGAAAGCGCCTCTACGTCCTGCTTCGCGGTGTTGTGGATTCCTACGGTTTCGCTTTTGAAGCGCTCAGCCTGCTTTATGTTCACTTCTATCGGGCTCTTTATTGAGAGCAGGTTGTCCCTTGAAATGCTTATAAGCAACTCAGTTGTCTTATAGCCAGGCGCGCTTGCAACAACTTTGTAGCTGCCTGGGTCAAAGCTGTTCTTGAAAAAGTACTCGCCTTGCAGCCCATGCCTTGTTGAGCCGGTTCCAACAATGCTTGCAGCGATTTTTCCGCTGCTGTCTTTCAGCTGCAGCGTTGCGTTCTGCACAGCATCCCCTGTATCCATCTCCGTTACCGTAACAGTGAAGTCCTGGCCAACGCCAACGTCTTGCGGTGAAACCGTTACAGCCAAAAACCTGCTTCTCTCAACATTGAACTGGAATTGCTCGTTCAAAACAATGTCTTCTGCCACGACCTGGCTCTTGATGGCTGCTAAGCCTTCTGCAAAGGGCCTGAAGTAAACCCTTACCTTCCTGCTCTGCTCCTGGCTGACACTCAGATTGCTGATTGTAATGCTCGTTCTTGCCGAGTCCGTGCCAGTGCTGAAGCCAAGCGGGTTGCTTGAAAGCTGCTCCTCTTCGCTGCCTTCCTGCCATTCCAGGTAGCCCTGCCCTCCCAAATCTGTTTGGGCTGGCAGCATTTCCTCGCTCTGCGGCTGGTCAAAGAAGTTGTCCACCTCGTAGCCAGTGAAGTACAGCTTCGGCCCAGCCTTGTCTGTGTCAAGCTTGATTGTTGCACTCACTGCCATTGCTGCACTTAAATCAATTTCCAGGGCGTACAGCTCCTCAGTCATCGGCTTAAACAGCTGCCTCTCGACAAACAAGCCGTTTGGCAGCACAAAGAAATAGCTTGTGCAAAGCCCTTCCTCGCAAACAGCGTCGCTTGCGCTTACCATTACTTCCTCACTGATTGTTTCAGCGTACAGCGCTGTCTTTGTTGAGACAAACAGTTCTTCGCCAAGCAGTGCGTCAGCAGGCTGCCTGTAGTAATTTCCAGCAATCTCAGCCCAAGCCCTATAGTGCAGTTCAACGCTGTCTGCTGTGATTGAATTCCTTGCCTGAACCTTTACCCTTACAACGACAGTGTTTGCTGGCTTGCTGAAGTACAACTCAAGGAACTTGTTCAGCTGCCCTGGCGTGCCCTTGTTTGTTTTGTCCGCTGCCTCGTTTCCAGGCGTTGGCAGGGGCTGGAAGCTTTTCCCAAAAAAATAGCTGCTGGTGGTTGCATCAAATCCAACAATGCCTACCTCCTGTGAATCAACAAAAGCAATGTCATCGCTGCCAAGCCTTACGTGAATGCCGCCTTTTTCTATCCCTGTGGGCCAGTTGGTTTCAAACTTGAGCCAGTAATATTTCCCCGGCACAATGCCTTCAACCTTTTCATCAGCTGCATTGAACACGCCAAGGAAATTTATTTCGGGAGCCAGGCCTTCTGCTGCCTCGCCAAGTGTCACCTTAACAGTGTCTTTTCCTTCAACGTTCAGCTGCTGGCTGAATGTTCCCCCCTCCTCTGTCATAACCTCAAGGTTTATCTCCTTGTTGCCCCTGGCATCAAAGTACAGCCTTCCATCTGAAATGTTCCCGTCAAACAGCAATTCCCCTGAAACGCTTTCAATTACCGCAGTGCCGTTTACAGCTTGTCCTTCCTTGTCAACAATCTGCAGCTCCACTACGCTCACAGGCGTGCCCAGCTCTATAACCATCTGGTTTTCCTTGTTTGCCTCAATCAGCTTCTCGCTGCTCCCAGAAGCCAAATCCTTTGTTGCGTGCACTACAACAACGCTGCCAATCTTCGGCTTTATTGAAGCATAGCCAGTTATGTCTGTCGACATGCTTGGCACTCCCAGAGGCAATTCCCTGTCATCAACCATCTCAAAGAAGGTCAGCAGCGCGTTGTTTGCAGCCGCATAGTGTGAATCAAAAACGCTGATGCCAAGGTAGGCGCTGTTTGTAATGTCTGCAACAGTGAGATGAACATCAGCCTGCTCTGTTTCTGCAACGTTTACCTGCTCCCTTGCTGGCAGGTAGCCGCTTCTGTAGGCTGTTACAAAATATTCAACCGGCTCAAGGCTGCTGAACTCAGCGCTGCCGCTAAACCCTGTAACAGTGCTTTCAACCAGATTGCTGTTTAGGTCAAACAGCTGCACGGCTGCATCGCTCAGGGGAGTCTGCCCTGCGTAAACGCTTACAACAAGCTTTGTGCCGCCCTTTCTAAGCACAACAGGCCACGGCTCTTCGTCCAAGCGCAGTGTTTTGCTTTCACCAGTGAGCAGGCTGTCGTAGCGCAAGAAGCCTTCCTTTTGGACAATCAGCCTTACGCTTGTCCCCTTGCTAATGTCAAACAGGGCTTCGCTGCCTTCAATGGTTCTCTCCTCAACCGGCGTATCGCTGCTCTTGTCAATCACAGTTATTTTTGGGTTATTAACTGCGTTTCCCTCCTCGTCCTCTACTGTTACAATGAGCTTTGCTATTCCCACCAGGGCGGCTGTGTCAGCGGAGAGCTCTATTGTTGCCAGCTCCCCCTCCAAAAAGTTCCTTGTAGTGTTTAGCTGCTCATAGCCGTCTGCCTGGATGCTTAACGTTACTGGAATGTCCTCTGCTATGCCAGTAAAGGCTGCCTTGCCTTCGCCATCTGTCACTGTGGTTCTTGTGAGGCTCTGCCATTCAAGCTGCACGCTGGCGCCTTTTATGGCATCGCCTGTGTCGGCATCAAGCAACTGCAGCTCTGCATCAATTGGCTTGATTTTCTTCTCTAACTGGATTGAGAGCGAGGCGTCTTGCTTAATGTTGCTTATCTCCTCCTCTGTGCTTTCATAGCCTTCCTTTTCAGCAGAAACAACCAGTTCCGCCCCGACAGGAATGCCCTGCAATTCAATTGCAGTGCCGCTTGCAATGGTCTTCGGCTGCAATAAGACATTTCCGGCAGTGTCCTTAACGCTTACCTGAACTCCTGAAACAGTTTGGCCGAACTGGTCCTGGAAGCTCAGCGTAACGCTTGGGCTGATAGTGTTTCCCACAAAGAGCAAGCCATACAAAAGTGCGATTACAAGAACCAACAGTGCAACAGTAACAGGAAAAGCAGGCAAGCCCCTTTCCTCAACGAAGTCGTTGTACCTGTAGACAGGAACCCCTTTCGCGTCCAGAAAGTCCAGGAGGGCATAGTACTTTTCCTCCAGCCTGCTGTAACCTCCGCTTAGCCTCTCGCCGAACATTTCACTCATTCACTCTATTACTATGCCTAATTAATTTTCTGCCCTAACTAATATATTAACCTTTATATAAATGAATTTAAATTACTCTAAATAAGGGTTTTCCCTTATTTAAACTTTTTTCTCCTTGCTTGACTGCTTAAACTCCCCTCGCACAGCCCAGTAGAACCATGCAATGTACAGCACTGCAATCGTCAAAAACAAGAAGGTGCGGAACAGCACGTTGTGCGTGAAGCTGATGAGCGAGATATCGCTTGTTCCAAGAATCAGCATTGCGGTAACTATTATGCGCACGTAGTTGAATGCGATTGTTGTAAGCCCTGCTGCAGCTGCACCAAACAGGCGCTTTTTCCATGCAATTCCAACTGATGCAACTATTGCAGAGACAATTATCAGCGTTTCCATTACGCCGGTGCACAACTCGCTTATCTCAATTTGAGGCCCGGCTTCCAGTGAAATAATTGCTGTTTCGCCCGCTTCCACACTCCCGCTGTAACCTGCGCCCTGCAAAAAAGACAGGACATTGTTTGCGACGAACAATTCAATTGCTTGAATCGGAAAAAGCGCTTCCACCGCAAGGGAAGCTGCAAGGTAAGCGAGGAGAAAGTAGAGCACAAACCGCCCTGTTTTTACCGCGTCCTGCCTTTCAAAGCTGAAACGCAACGGCTGAAGCATTTCTCACACCTGTTTTGAATAAAGAGGATTTAATTCTTCTTATTAACTTTTCCCAAGCCAGGCATTCCTTGTCTTGAAAGCCGGCAGTGCTGCAGGGAGCAAGATTTCACTGGCTGCAAAGGAGATTGGGCGAGGAGGCAGAGCGCTGAACAGGCTTTGCTCTTAAATCCGCAAAAAAATGCGAATAAAAGAGCAGGGAGCAAAATTTAGGAGCAAACTCCTTGCGGGTTTGGTTTTTATATATGGTTGACATTTATTTTTTTATTATGGACTTGTTGAAGGCAAAAATAGTTTTGGGTTGTTTAATCGGGGCGGTAGCACTTTCAGCAGTAATTTTATCTTATTGGTTTAGCCAGTTTGTTGTTTTGATTCTGATGGTTCAGGCGATATTTTTAACCATGCTTTATTCAATTGGAACTATGAGCATTGAACACAAAATGCGGAAAGAACATGAAGAAACGCTTAATGAAATTTATGAAAAAGCAGATTCGTTAAATGAACGGTATTTTGAAACAAGAGAGGAACTTGCAAAATTGAAACAGAAGGTTAGGAATGGGCGGGGATAAAGATGAGTAGAAAAAGTAAGGAACTTATAGCTATTGAGAGGGCATTGAAAAAATTAAGGCGCATGTTTCTTTAGTTATCAAATTTTGCTTCTATGCCCAACTCAAATATTTCGTGGATTACTACGACAATATTGTGGCATAGTATCTTTGCCAGCAGTTCGTTCTGTTGCGCTGTCCAATTCTTTGATTTTAGCGTGTCCCCGAATTTTGCTTTCAGCATATTGAAGGTGCTTTCAACATTGCTTCTTGCATGATAGTGCTGTAAAAATTCTTCTTGGTGCAGGGAGAAGTAGTGCCATGCGTTTCTCCATGCGCTTGCGCCGAAGCTTTTGGGTATTGCGTTGCTCCTGAAAAGAATGAAAGGCTTTGCACCATTGTCTGCAATAAACTGCAAATTTGAACGGGAGCTATAGCCCTTGTCAGCGCAGTATTCTTCTGCGTTGAAGTTCTGGCTTGTTTGTTCAACAAGTTCAGGGAGCAGAGGGCTGTCGTTTGCGTTTCCCTCTGTTACTGCTGCGCCTGTTATGATGTTTGTTTTCACCCCGCAGCAAATGTGCGCCTTAACCCACTTGTGTTCTCTCTTTGCGCCGTGCTTTTCCTTGCAGTATTCGTTAAACCTTGTTGTCCTGAAACCGCTTGCGTCAATCGCAAACTTTGTTTCAACTGCTTTCAAGGGAGCAGCAGAAACAGCAATCAGCTTGTGCAGGATTGGGGTTAGGTCTTGCCTGTTGAAAAACTTGTTCACAGCGTTAGAGTGCGGGCTTTTGCCAAGCAAGCCCTTTTCTTTGGAATTATTGTAAAGGCTCTTTGCTCTCCTGCTTGAAAGTTGTGAATAGACTTTTTGGGTAGAGCAAAACAGTTGCTCCCTTAAAGAAAGGCTTGGTCTGCCAGCCCCTTTCTTTGGCTCTGGCTCTTCAATGC
>CAZXIC010000007.1:0-43103 GCA_964640195.1 uncultured archaeon
ATTCAGGTATGCAAAAGATGGCAGGAATGCCAATGGCGAATTCCCCTATAACCCGAACGGCTCCCTGCTTGACATTGCAGGTATTTGCGATGCCACTGGCAGGGTTTTTGGGATGATGCCCCACCCTGAAAGGAACATATTTTTCGTGCAGCAGGATGACTGGGCAATGCAGAGGGAACTGTTAAAGAGGCAGGGAAAAAGGCTTTCTGCTGAAGGCAGTGGCATGGCTGTTTTCAGGAACGCGGTTGATTTCTTCAGGTAACCTCTGAACTTGTTTTGCAAAAAAGAAATGAAAAGGGAAAAAAGCAGCCGGCTTTACTTTATCTCTACCCTGAAGCCTTTTTCCCTCCAAATGTCTAAATTATTTAATCATTTATAGTACTATCTAGCCGATTAGCATTTAAGGCTTTGCTTCTTGCCCAGACTGCCTGCTATTCCTCGTAGAATTCGTCGAATGAGCCTGCCGCGTCTGCCTCATCTATGTCCTTTTCCTTCGCGACTTTTAGGGTCGGCTTTCCGCCGCGCAGCTCGACAACAAGCTCAAGGTTGCATTCAGGGCAGTTGACATATTCCCCTTGGTCGTAGTCCTCGATAGTCAATTCGAACCTGCTCTTGCAGTCAGGGCACCTGAATTTCACCATCTCGTTCACGCTTTTTTCTCAGGACAAGGAAAAGTATGATTTTTTTCCAGCCTAAATCTTTTTAAAATTTACCCTTTTAAGCGCAGGCGCTAATTTTGAAACCGGGTGGGATTAATTTCCTATACTGCCGGATTAAAACAGCAATATCCCTGAAACAGCGGTTGCAACGATTGCCGCAAGCAGGCCGCCCCAAAAGCCAACGGAAGCAAAGCGCCTTACCGCAAGGTAGACAAGGTAAAGCCCGTAAAGCCCGATTGCACCTGCAATAACAAGAAAGGCAGCAAAAACCCCTAAGTTAATCTGCTGCAGACTGACCTCTACAGCGCTGTATGCTTTCATACCGGCAATCAAGCTGCTTTCACCTGCTTCCCAGCCTACAGCTACAGGCTGTGCTATAAGGAAAAAAGCGATTATTGAAAGGACATATCCTGCAATCCAGAGCACCTGAATCAGCGACAGTGCAGAGAACAGCGCTGCGAACTTGCCCTTTGCCGCAGTTCTGTTCAAGAGCAGCCCGAGTATAAACACAATTACAACCAGCAAAAAAAACCTGACATAGCTGCTTAAAACAGCGAAAGCGGCTGTTTGCAGGTCAACCGCGCCAGCAACTATAAACCGCTGCGCGAGCCATACGATTGCAGCCAAGAGCACAAGCCCCAGGGCTGTCCCTATGCTGGGCTTGTCGAATGCTGCATCAACTGCCTGCCTTGGATGCAAGATGTTCAGGTTCATCAATACCAGCATATAATAAGGGCTTGCCATATTTAAATCTTACGAATTCTACCGCGTAACCCTCAGTTTATCCATTTCCTCCTTCAAGCGCAGCGGCTTTCCCTTCCCAAAATGTTTCCGTACAGGCAGCAGCAGCCTGTTCAGGGATGCAGCTGTAGCGCTTTTCAGGTCAGCCGGGTGCAGCTCACCGCTTTTAAAGTTAGCAGCAAGTTGTCCAAAAGAGTTGTATGTAACATCGCCGCCGAATCTACGCTGCCTCTCAACAGGCATTTTCTTCCCCTTCTCAAAAATTATGTGCCTGCAGTATTCAATCACAGGATTTTCCTCAACCTGCCTCTCAGGGCAGTAAGCCTTCCCAATCTTCCTTTCAACCTCTGCCACTGAATCTGTCATGAAAACCGCGCTGTCAGGGATGCTCTTGCTCATCTTCAGCGCAACCTTCCTTTCAACCCCGCTTTCGCCGGTTTCCGGCAGTTGCAGCCCCATCAGCATGTGGTGGTGCACTGCAACAGGCTTCCAGAAACCGAGTTTCTCTCCAAGCTCCCTTGCCAGCATGTTCACCTTCCTCTGGTCAAGCCCAAGCTGTGCAATATCCGCCCCCAAGTGGAAGATGTCTGCTGCCTGCATGCAGGGATAGAAAATCTGCGCCGCGCTCAGCGCTTCACTCTCGCTCCTGCCCATGATCTGGCTGCACCTTGTAATGCGCCTCACTGT
Organism: uncultured archaeon; assembly: GCA_964640195.1. Lineage (GTDB taxonomy): Archaea > Iainarchaeota > Iainarchaeia > Iainarchaeales > CAZXIC01. The sequence continues at coordinate 2,088 of CAZXIC010000007.1, forward strand.
GCTGTGCGTTGCGACAGCCATCACCTTCTTCCAGTAATCAGGTTGCTTGACCAAATCGCTTGACCAAATGAAATCAACCTTTTTCACGCTCAATCCACTTGCCTTCCAGACTTCAATCATGTATTCGCCAGCCAGCTGGATATTGCCCAGGTTTCCACCCAGCTTCCTGTTCGCCCAGGCGTGCCAGTCTGCAACCAGCATCTTGAATTTGCAGCCTGCCTTCATCATCTTCCCGATGTTGATTGCCCTCAGCAGCCCCTGGGCAATGTGCACCTGCCCGCTCGGCTCAAAGCCGTCGTATGCAACAGGCCGTTTCTTTTCAGCAAGCAGCTGCCTGAGGTCCTCTGGCGTAATTATTTCCTCACCGACTTGCTGGATGAGTGCAATGCGCTTTTCCAGCTCCATTAAAAACCACTAAATATAATAAATTGGAAGTATTTATATTTAATTGAAAATGCGCAAGGTAATGGCTTTTGGGACTTTTGACGGCCTGCATCCAGGGCACATGCATTACCTACGCAGGGCAAGGCAGCTGGGCGATTTTCTTATTGTAGTGGTTGCAAGGGACAGGAATGTCAGGCTGGTAAAGGGAAAAAGCCCCGCAAAAAGCGAGAAAGAGAGGCTGAAAGCTGTCAGCGAACTGGATTTCGTGGATAAAGCAGTTTTGGGCGACAGGGAAATGCGGAAATGGGGCGTGATAGCAAGGCACAGGCCTGTTGTGATTGCGCTCGGCTATGACCAGCAGCCAAGCATCCCTTCGTTGAGAAAAGGGCTCGGCGCCCTCAGCGTCAACCCGAGGATTGTGAGAATCAGGGCTTTCAAGCCTGCGCAGTACAAGAGCAGCAAATTGCCAAGCCCTAGGCTGGCTTTTTAGCAGCGGCTTTTTTCCTTGCTCTTTTGAGAAGCAGCCAGCCGAAGAAAGCAATTAAAAGGTAGTAAAGTGCGATGGCTGACACGCCTGCAACCAGCAGGTAGAAAAACCTGAACCATACCTTCTCGACTATGCTGTTAACGGCAAGGGCTGTAAGCGCGAAAGAGCCAACAACGCACAGGATAACAAGCATTGTGCCTGAAACAAAAAACAGCTTTAAAGTCCCATCCCTCAGCGGCTGCATTTCATTATTAATAGGCGCAAGCGGGATATTAAAACTTTTGTGTAACCCATTTTTGTTAATCATAACATTTTTAAGTAGATACAAGTTCTTTTCCTTCATGCACAGGTACAAGCTGCTCATTGGAAGTGCAATGCTTGCGGTTGTGAGCGTGCTGCTGCAGATTTACAAAATCGCTTACCCCTGGGGCGGCATAATCGACATAGATGCTGTCGGTATCCCGTGGCTTATCGCAACATTCCTCTTCGGGTTGCAGGGCGGGGTTGTCACAGCAGTTGTTTCAGCTGTTGGGATATCGGTTTTTGCACCCACTGGGCCAATCGGTGCGGCAATGAAGTTTGCCGCGACCGTAATAATGGTATTGATAGTGGGCATTGTAGGAAAAACAATTGGCTTCAACAGGAAAGGCGTTGCAGCAGCCTTTGTAGGATGCATTGTTGCAAGGCCTGTGATAATGGTTTTTTTCAATTACTTTGTGGGCATTCCGCTGTTCTTCGGCATTCCGGCAGATGTTGCAATTGCCAAGTATCCAGCTGAACTGTTCCTCATCCCGAACGCGATATTGGCTGCAACCGATTTCTGGATTGCATACCTCCTGGTTTTTGGCACAAGGCTGAGGGCGCGCATTCAATGATAGGGGCAAAAGGGCTTTCAATTTCGTTCAGGGGCAGCAATGTTTTCCACGGCATTAATCTCTGCGTTGGCGGGAATGAAAGGGTCGCAGTTCTGGGAAACAATGGAAGCGGCAAAACCTCCCTTGCCCTGCTGCTTGCAGGCGTGATTCCGGAATTTATAGAAGCTGATGTCAGGGGCGTTGTTTCGTGCAGGAATTCCGCCCTTATTATGCAGAACCCGAGCAGCCAGTTCTTTGCATTGACAGTCAGGGAGGAGCTGTCTGAAGCAGGGGCAAAACTGGCAAGGCAATTCTCCGCAGGGAAACTGCTTGAAAGGAATGTGTTCGAGTTAAGCGAGGGGGAAAAGCAGAAAGTAAACCTGCTTGCAAACCTTTCCTTCCCAAGCAAAGCCTTGCTTTTGGACGAGCCGCTTGAATTGCTTGACCCTGTAGAAGCGAAAAGATTTCTCGCTGTTTTGCGCAAAATAAGCGGCAGGGCAATTTTGTGGTTTGACAAAAGTGGCGAATTCGTTTCAGGGATGAAAAAAATTTACCTGGGCAGGATGCATAAGCCAAGGCTGCCTGAAAAGAAAGGACACAAAGGCAGGGAAACTGTTTTGCACGCAGACTTCTCCGTTGAAAAAAACGGCTTTGGGCTGCAGGGCATAGGCTTTCAACTGCACGCAGGGGAGAAAATTGGGCTTATAGGGCCAAACGGCAGCGGCAAGACAACAGTGCTGAAAGCGCTTGCCGGAATGGAAAGGCATTCCGGAAAAATCCAGGCAAGCAGGAGGGTCAGCTTTGCACCGCAAAACCCAAGCCACCTCTTCTTCCAGGAAACAGCAGGGGCAGAGCTGGCTGAAAGGAAAAACGCGCACAAGCTTGGGATTGCCGGCATTCTCCGCAGAAACCCGACAACGCTCAGCAGGGGAATGCAAAAAGTGCTCAGCGTTGCGACAGTCAGCCCAGGCAGCATTGCCCTGCTGGACGAGCCCACCACCTGGCTTGACGCGCCGAACAAGGCAGCTGTCTATGGTTTTATCAACAACAGCAGCGAGGCAATGGTTATTGCAACACACGATAAGCAGCTGTTGCGCTACTGCGACAGGGTTTTTTTAATCAAGGGAGGTAAGCTCAAGCAATGTTCCAATACAGCAGCAAATCGCTTTTTTGCAGGGTGAATGAAGAGCTGAAAATCCTGTTCCTGCTTGCTGTTTTCGCTGCCTCTTTCATATTCAGCAGTTTCTTGCAACAGGCGCTGTTGTTTCTGCTGCTCTTCACTTTGCTTGCTGTTGCAGGCTACAGGGATTTCGTAAAGCTGTTCGTTGGCCTGCTTCCATTCCTCCTGCTTGCAGATGCCGGCTTCTTCCTTTTTCTGCAAGGCAGTGGAATAGATTTGCTGCAGCTAACCCTGGTGGCAAACACTAGGGTGCTGAACCTTTTTATGTCAACTGCGTTTTTCACCTTCTCAACAGATGTGTTTGCCCTGCTCAAGGCAATGAAAAGGGTTAGGCTGCCGGAATCCCTTTACCTGCCTGTCTATGTCCTGTTCAGGTTCCTTCCGGAGATTGAGGGGGATTTGCTTGAAATAAGGGGAATCCAGAAAATCAGGGGCATAAGAAAAAGGCAGCCTGTGCTTTACCTCAAATCAATTCTCATTCCCTTGCTTTTCACCGTACTGCAGAAATCGGATGAGCTGGCGATAGCGTACTACTTGAGGAAGCAGAGGGAGCAGCGCTAGCGCACTATGGTCTCTTCCCTGCTGGCTCCAACGGAAACAATCCTTATCGGCACACCCAATTCCTGTTCAACAAACTCTATGTACTGCCTTGCAGGCACTGGCAATTGTTCAAACCCGCTTGTTCCAGCCTTGATGTCAAATCCCCTGAATTTCTTGTAAACAGGCTTGCACTTCTTCAAGTCTTCAAGGTCTGCAGGCCTTTCCTTAATCGTTTTCCCACCGAGCTTGTACCCAACACACACGTTTATCTCCTTCAGGCCATTCAGCACATCGAGCTTTGTCAGTGCCAGCTCTGTAAAATTGTTCAGCCTGCAGGATGTGCGCAGCATGACAAGGTCAAGCCATCCAACGCGCCTTGGCCTGCCTGTTGTGGTTCCGTACTCACCGCCTTGCTCCCTTATGCTGTCTGCAAGCTTTCCGCTCAGCTCTGTTACAAACGTTCCTGAGCCAACCCTTGTCGTGTAAGCCTTTACAACGCCTATCACTCTCTCAATCTTGCGAACCCCGATTCCAACGCCAGTAAAGACTCCGCCGGCAATAGGGTGGCTGCTTGTCACAAAGGGATACGTGCCAAAGTCTATGTCAAGGTATGTGCCCTGTGCGCCTTCAAACAAGACATTCTTTCCCTGCTGCAATGCGCTGCATACATCAACCGAAACATCGCTTAAGCAGCCCTGCAGCTTCTTTCCCAACGCAGCGTACTGCTTGAAAATTTCCCCCTTGCTGATTCTTGTTTCGCTGTTGTACACTGCCTTGAGAATCTTTTTCTTTATCGGGAAAAGCTGCTCAATCCTTTCCTTCAGGCGCTTGCTGTCAACAAGTTCGCAGAACCGGATGCCTGTCCTGTCAGCCCTGTCTGCATAGCACGGCCCAATGCCCCTGCCTGTCGTGCCTATTTTTTGCTTTCCCCTTTCAGTTTCCGCGGTTGCATCCAGCATATTGTGCCAGGGCATTATTATCTGCGCTCTGGGGTCAATCAGCAGCCGTACTTTGAATTTTCCCTCCAATTGCTCAATTTCCTGCAGCAACACCTTTGGGTCCAAAGCAACCCCCGCGCCTATGAGGCACTGCTTTCCCTGCACAACGCCGCTGGGCAGCAGGTGGAACTTGAATTTTTCGTTGCCAGCCACAACAGTATGCCCTGCGTTGTTTCCGCCGTTAAACCTGACGATCAGGTCAGCGTTTTCCGCGAGAAAGTCAACAATTTTACCCTTGCCTTCGTCACCGTACTGGCTGCCGATAACCGCAATAGAAGGCATGTGCAAAAGCCACCAATAGAAACCGAACAGAGAAAGAATTTTTAAACCAACCGCAGGCTGGCGAAATTCAGGCAGTAGCTGCCCTTTATTCCTTTTTCTCTTTTCCCAGGCCCTGCGCTGCTTCCATGCCTTCCGGCTTCAGTTCAATTTTCTCAAGCGCTGTTTCCTTTTCCTCAACAGGCTGTTTTTTTGAGAGGAACACACCAAGGGTTGTGGCAATGTTTGAGAAGAGGATTATTAGGAAAGTGATTTGGACAAGCGCTGCCTGCTCCACTATCCTCGCGCCCATTAGCACAGGATAGGATGCAAGGACTGCGGCAGCTAGGCCCCTTGCCATCATGCTCTTCAATATTGCGTGGTCTTCTTTCAGCGTTTCCCTCAGCCTGACAAACACGCTGCTTGCAATTATCCTTGCAACAAAAATCAGCACCATCAAAGCCAAGGCTATTGCAATTATCTCAGCGGTTACTGAATTGAGCTCAAATATTATGCCGATGTAGATGAAGAAGAACGTCCTTATGAAAAAGCCCAGCTCCTTCTGGAAATGGCCTATAGAGGTGTCCAGCTCGCAGGGCCGCATCCTGAGGAATGTTGTGATTTCCTTTGCGTTTCCCAGGACAAGCCCGAATACCAGGGCTGCGATTGCGCCGTTGCCCCTCGCGTATTCGGTTAAAACAAACAATGAAAGCAGCACCGCAATCGTCAAGATGTACTGGTGCTCTTTTATTGCCTTCACATCCCTCAAGAGTGCGAGCCAGAACAGGGCGAAGATAAATGCAAGGACTGCCGCGATTGAAAACGCGCTAAAAATGCTTTCGACAATCAGCCTCGGCTGCAGGGCCTGCACCAGAATCACTTCAATTATTGCAATCGTTACGATAATGCACAATGCATCAGTAAGCGCGGATTCAAGCGACAGCAGCGTCCTTGTTCCCTCCTTTACCTTCAGATTGTTCACTAGCGGGATTATGACTGCGCTGGTTACGCCGCCGATTATCGCGCCAAGCATCAGCCCTACAAGTAGGTTCCAGCCGAGGGCATACATTATTGCGCCCGTGAAGGCAACAGTCAGGACAAAGCTGAGCAGGGCAAAGCCTAAGGCAAAGCCAAATTCCCTCACGACCTTGTGGAAGTTCAGCCGCAGCCCGCCCTCGAACAGCAGCAAAAGCAGTGTAAGGGATGCAAACAGCGGCGCGATTGTTTTGAAGAAGCTGATTGTCGGGATGTCAATCAGGTTGAACACTGGGCCTATCGCCAAGCCCAGCAGCAGCAGCACGACGATGTCCGCAATGCCGGTTTTCTTGAACAAAACCTGCCCAAGGTAGCCTGTTATTATCACCATTGCTGCAAAAAGCAGCCAGCCCAGGACATCAATCATTTACAATTATAGTAGGCGGCAGGTTATATTAAAAATTTTGCATTGACGATTCGGCTTGATTCTTTACACGATAAAGAGGGTAGGGGGCAAAGGGTTTATGCCCTTTGCAATTCCCTTTCGATTCTTTCAAGCCTTTCTCTAAGGTCCATTATTGCATCAAAAATTTCACTGTGTGTAGGTTCTTCTTCAGAAGGAATGGGCGGACCTCTTCGGCCATATCTTTCATGCGGCAAAGGTCTTGGAACCATAAAACATCACCTCTTTCATAGTTTTATATAACCATCTGATATAGCAAACTATTTAAATACTTTTCTACTGTTATATAACTATCTGAAATGTTTTTGCTAGCTACCAAAATGCTCCCTCCGATTCCACCAAAACCGCCGCACGGGCCTGGCGAGAGGCCCTTGCCGCCACATTTGCATAAGCCAGGGCATCCGATGCCCCCACATGAAAGATTTAAGGGAGAGGCCTGGAAAAGGCTGGTCGCAAGCGTTGTGGTAGGCACCGTTGTTACGGCAGTTTTTGCCTCGCTTCTCTTCTATTTTTTTCAGATTTCAATTAATGTAGTTTTGCCAGCTTCTGCCCCCATTTGGATTGGCACAGCTACAATATTTTTTATGGCGTTAAGTGAGAGAAAATGATTGAAGAAAACATACACAGAGCCTTGTCTTCCCCTACGAGACGAGAAATTTTGTTTTTGCTCGGCGAAGGAAAAAAATATTTAACCGAGATTGCCGATGCCCTGAATAAAGCCCCGCAAACTGTTGACTTTCATCTGCAAATTCTGGAGAAAAATGGAATTGTGAGCTATAGGGTGGAGAAGGGTAAAAAATTTTATGAATTAAAAGATAAAAAAATTCTACTCTATCTAGAGGGGCCTCCAAAACCGATCCCCTTTGAGCACAGGCCAAAGCCGCCACATGAAATAATTTTGGATGTAAGAGACGAATTAAATAAACGGATGGAAAGAATCGAAGGAAAATTGGATTTACTTCTGAAAAGGGTAAAAAGATAAAATCCAAACAGGGTCAAGAAAAACCCTTTTTAAACCATCTGTTGCATTTAAATGATATGGGTACGAGGGCAAAAGCGCAGGGAGAGCCTGCGCTGGCGTTTGACGATGTCCTGCTTCTGCCAGGGTCCAGCTCTGTCCTGCCAAAAGACGTTAACCTGCAGACAAGGCTCTCGAAAAAACTCAAGTTAAACATGCCATTGCTGAGCGCAGCCATGGACACGGTAACAGAGAGCAAGACAGCCATTGCAATCGCAAGGCAGGGCGGCCTCGGCGTAGTGCACAAGAACATGCCAGCAGAAAAGCAGGCAGCAGAGGTCAAGAGGGTCAAGCGAAGCGAGTTCCTGATTGTAAGCAACCCTTTCTGCGTAAAGCCGCGTGACACGCTTGAAAGAGTCAAGCAGCTGCGCCTCAATCATGGGATAAGCACTTTCCTCGTGGTTGACGGAAGCAAGAGGCTGGTCGGAATCATTACAAGGAGGGACACTGCGTTCCAAAACGATTTGGGCAGGGAAGTTCAGCAGCTGATGACAAAAGACCTTGTCACAGTCGACCATGAGCCAGATGCCGAGGAAGCCAAAAAGATTCTGCACCAGCACAGGATTGAAAAGCTGCCTATCGTTGACAAGGGAAGGCATGTCATTGGGATGATTACTGCAACAGACATCAGAAAGCAGGAGCAGTATCCGCTGGCAGCGAAGGACAAGGAAGGCAGGCTGCTGGTAGCAGCCGCTGTAGGCCCGAAAGATGATGAAAGGATTGAGATGCTGCTTTCAGCCGAAGTGGATGCGATAGTTGTTGATACGGCGCACGGGCACAGCAAAATGGTTATTGATGCAGTGAAGCGTTACAAAAAGAGATTCAAGGCAGAGGTTATCGCCGGAAACGTTGCAACAGCCGCTGCAGTGCATGATTTGGCTGCAGCAGGCGCTGACGCCGTAAAGGTCGGCGTTGGACCGGGCGCGATTTGCACCACGAGGGTTGTTTCAGGGGTTGGTGTCCCGCAGTTCAGCGCAATCCAGAAATGCGCGGAAGCAGCGGAGAAGTACAGGCTGCCGCTAATTGCCGACGGCGGCATAAAGTACAGCGGGGACATAACCAAGGCGATTGCCGCTGGCGCAAGCAGCGTCATGATTGGCAGCCTGTTCGCTGGCTGCGATGAAACTCCTGGGAGGACAATTTTCCTCTACAACAGGAAGTTCAAGCAGTACAGGGGCATGGGCTCAACTGCTGCGATGCAGAGGGGAAGCAGTGAGCGCTACTTCCAGGGCAGCATTATCCAGCCAGGCAAGCTCGTTCCAGAGGGTGTTGAGGGAATCGTTCCCTTCAAGGGAAGTATTGCAGAGGTTGTTTTCCAGCTGCTCGGCGGAGTAAGGAGCGGCATGGGCCTCACCGGCGCAAAGGATATTGAGGAACTGAGGAAGAAAACTAACTGGATTAGGATTACCGCTGCCGGCCTGAAGGAATCTCATCCGCACGACATCGTAATCACTGAAGAGAGCCCGAACTATCCTGGAATGTAGCTAAGCCGCACTTTTTTTACAGTTTTCTTTCAGTTAATTGTAAGCGCATAAGGAACAGGCGGGCATTACTTAGCAGCAGAGCTAACAAAATCTAATCCTTTAAATACAACCTGCCTCAATAAAATTAGCATGAAACGGGAATATTGTCTGGCAGGGGTTATTGCATTTTCCATAATGATAGCGGGTTGCATACAGCAGGGCCCTAGCCCCTCGGATTGTAACCCGCAGTATTTTATCAGTGAGCAGGAAAGATTTCAGCCGATTCTGGATAAAGAATCGGCTTATCAAATATTAGTGGCTTTGGAGCCAGGCTGGGACCCTGATTCTGATTTATACAAAGAATACAAGGGTTCAAAAATTTTGGATTTGGAGTACAAAGAGATTCAAGTTGCTGGACGCGGCATAGAGAATAAATACGCTTACGTTCTCAAAGACCAGCTTGCAATAGACTCCAACGGGCAGGTTTATAGAAAAGGCGGCTGTATCTGATTTGTATTTTTTTCTCGCTTATTCAACCCATTCAGTGTCATCGCTATAGTTTGCCTTTGTAACAAACAACAGCAAGCCCTTTCGACCGCTTTTAACTTCGTGTTGTTCGTCTGGTTTTACTATAAAAAGGACACCGGGGCGCAATCCTATAACCTGCCTTCCACACCGTGCGGTCCCAGAACCAGCAAGGACATATTCTGATTCAGTCTGCCCTTTGTGGTAGTGTGTTATTACTGTGGTATTCGGCGGGATGCGTACGAACTGGACCTTGCAGCTCTTCCCTGGCTTATTATCTGCTGCCATCAGCACTTTGCGGGAGTAGCTGTGAGTGGTGTCCTGCCACTTAATTGTTGAAGGCTTTACCCTGCGCATATCCCTTCACATTGATGCATTGCACGGGGGCGGGTTCGAACCGCCGAACGCACTAAGCGACAGGATTTCCCAAATCTGGCTTTTCTTCCCCAATGCTTTCTTTTTTCTAAAAAGAAAGGCTTCTTGAGTCCTGCGGGTTTGACCACTTCCCTACCCGTGCATCAATAGTATCTTAGGGAATGCCAAGTTATTTAACTTTTCTTTTTTTTCCCAAAAGAAGATTAGAATTCTATTACGTCGCCAATGCGAATTATCGGATACCTTCCCTTCTCTGTTTTCACAAACACTGCGCCCTGCTCGCCTTCAGCCAAAGCGCTCTTTACCTTGCCGCTTGTCTGCACGTCAGCCACCTTCAGCCTGATTCCTTTGAACACAGCAGAAGACTTTTTGCTGATGGCGCCTTCCAGCACGCTTCCCTGCAGCATCAAGCAGTCATGCACATGAAAAAGCCCTGTTACCTCAAACGCGCCTTTTGCAGCAGCCCCTTCAACCGATTCTATTTCATCCCTCACCATTTTCCTTCTCTTCAGCTGCTCTTGCATTGCCTTCCTCTTGCCTGCCTCAGGAATGCATATGCCAAGGCTGTGCGCTTTCTTCTCCTTCTCAAACAGGCTTTGCAAAACACCCAAAGCGATAGCCCCCTTCCTTTATTATATACGTTAGGAAGAATATAAAAAAGTAATGAAATCTTCGCGGGGAATGGGTCCCGCGAAGGAGGGTTTCGGCAAGTCCTCCAAGACAAGGCCTGGTAAAGAGCGCTGCTTTGGCTTGAGCATAGGGCTTATTAGCCAACTGAGGGGGTATAAAAAGGTAAGGTGGAGCATTTATGCAGAATTTATTTACGCAGTAAGCGCCAGGTTCTGCTTTTTGTTTGTTTGAATCCGGCTTTTTTGTATGCTGCTTTGTGCATTCCGGTTGTTTCAGTGATTATTCTCTGTCTTTCGGCGTTTACTTTGTCAATTGCTTTTTTTTGTTCCGCATTAATCGCTCCTTTTAGGTTGCATCTATAATCCCTATAGAGATTTAACTCTTTTTCTGTTAGCTTTCCCCGACCTGCATTGACGCAGCTAGTGGCAAGAGATTGTTGTGGGTTCTGTAGCCATGTTTTCTGGGGTTGAGTGCTATTAATTGGTTTTTGTTTGGAAACGCGCTCCTAAAAGAGTTTAACAGGAAATCAAGGGGGCTTTGCCCAGTGCTTTCTCTGAATTCTTGTACTTGCTTTTGGAGGCCACCTTGAAAATGACCTAGCATGACACTTGGCTTCAGTTGTTTGTTAAAGAACATCTCAAAATTGAAATAGCCCACTTTGACTCCATTTTTTTCTATGCGAATTGCGGTAGTAAAGGGCATATCGATGGCTGGTATTAAACTCGTCTCGTAACCTTTCTTTTCAAGAGCCTGGTTTTTAATTATTTTACTTAAATGGGGCGTAAATGATTCGAGAAAAAAATTTGCCCTGCTTTTAAGCCCAAACCAGGCTTTTCTTCGCATTCCCAATTCTGAAAAACGCTTTTTTTTAAGTTGTCTGACGGCTGTTGAGATTAAACCAAAATCAAGAAGACCCATGACGCTTTTTGGGTTAATTGCTTTTGCTGAACTTTCTATTACTTTAAGATGGTGTTCTTTTATGCCGCGTGGGCCATCCAAAAGACCGCCCAAGTCAATAGGTTTAAAGCCCGCTGCTAACAGCCGTTTCTTAGCAACGCCAGCAGAAATAAATTTTCCATAAGGCATAAAGGATATTGTGAGCCCGGATGTAAAAAACCTTTCTCTTAGCTTACTCCCCTTCTTCCACTCTCAAATTCCTTGAATCTATTCTTTTTTCCTTGGCTTGGACAAGTCCCGGCTATAGTTGTAGTGGTAGAAATCCAGAACCAGTTTCTTGTTGTGGGCGGAAACCTTTGCCTTCTTCAGATTCAGAATTTCGCGCTCCAAATCCCTTTCATGCCGACGCGGGGAATGGGATTCGAACCCATGCGGCCTTTCGACCACGAGCTATCTGCAGCCCGAACTGTTTTGCAATCCGGTGCTTTATTTTCTCTCAGTTCCCTTCTTTCTCTTTCTTTTCCCAGGTTTTCTTTCTTCCAGAAAGAAAAGCTGTAGCAGGCTCGCGCGTTAAACCACTCCGCCATCCCCGCACCCATGTGTTTTTGAGCGGCAGATTAATTTAATGCAGAAACGCTTTTAATACTGTTTTTGGGCACAATGCTGAATGCTGGAAAATCACTTGCCATGCCCCTGTTTCAGGGGCAGCCTGTACCCGATTTTAACCAAGCCCAGAACAATCAGCACCAGAACTGCGAACATGAACAGATGCAGGGCAATGTTTGAAACGCTTGTCTCCGGCACAATGTATTCCCCTATTTCAAGTATCGCCATCGCAAGAGCCAAAGCCCCTATAGAGAAAAAAATCACAAGCGCGGGCCTGAGGAGCGTTCCAAAATTTTTCTGCGTTTTGCTTGCCAAGTGAAATACCAGAAAAGCCGCTACAACAGAAGCCAGGTCAAGCGCAATTATCGGATTCAAGTCCTTTTCCCTTCTTTAAGTGAACCTAACTATTCAGTTGGCTTTTCCCCTTCTCCGCCATCGCCTTCGCCGCCTTCTTCTGGTGCGGGCTCCGGCGCTGGCTCTTCTTCTCCGCCTTCTTCTTGCATCCTCAACTTCATTTTTTGAATCACTCCCATTAATTTTAATTATCCAGCTATTTTTACTGCTTTGTTGTTTTTATTCGTTTTGGTTCGGGGTTTTCACTTATCAGTAAAGAGGTTACCAAAAAGGCAGTTCGCCCCGGCGGCTCGTTACTTAGAGTGTTAGGTTAAATCTTGTTGAAAAATAGTTCGAGTTATTTCATTCTTGGTTTTCTTTTTGCTGCTCTTGCGGTTGCCAGCCTGGCCATTTTTTTGGTTTTGTGTAATCGCATTCCCTTGATTGTTTCTCTGGAGTATCTTTTTCTGAGTCGTTTTGTCGCCCGTGGGAAGTAGTCTATTCTTGTTGGTTTTAGTTTTGCTTCTATGACAGCGGCGTGGGGTAGCGATACAATTACCGTCTTTGGTCTTATCCTTTGGATTCTTTTGGTGAAAGAAATGTTTGTTTTTTCCTCCAATAGGTAGTACATCCGTTTTTTTCTTTCTGTGTGGAATGGTTGTTTGCAGTAAGCCAAGAGTAATGCTGATGCCGGTTTTCTTATTGTTGGTTCTAATGATACTGTTTTTCTTCCAATACTTTCGGCGTATCGTGCAAGGTCGGCATAAAGATTTTGGAGCGCTCTATATCGGTTCTGCCATTGTTGTAGTACTGTTTTTTTTTCGAATGAGGAAGTTATTTTTTTGCCTCTTTTCGCTTCCAAGAGTTTTTTGTAGTGCTCAAATGTGCTTACCTCTGGCGATTCAAATGCTATTAGGTCTCCTTTTACAGTGTTTTCTCTTATTGCTTTTTTTCCATACTCAAGCCTTTTTTGGTTTTCTTCTAAAGCTCTGGGCAGAGGAAATGCGTTCGCTTCAAACGGCGAAAGATGCGACAACCCTAATAGGAAAAAGTCGTTGAATGGTTTTTCTTCAGGCATTATAAAAACTGAGTGCCGAAGAATTATTTAAATATTAGCTGCCAACAGCAAACATTTACCGCCTCGTGAGGGCGCTTGAAAATAAGTAAGACGCCCCGGGAAGGACTTGAACCTTCGACCTTCCGGTCTCCATCTCTGCCTAGAAGGTAACAGCTTCGCCTGATTTTAAAAAATCATCGGGCGCTCTACCTACTGAGCTACCGGGGCATTAATTCAGTTAATAATAAACAAATCGGCGTTAAACTTAATAAACATAGGTGGTAAACATAGGTGGCTTTGGGCATAAGTGGCTTTGCAGACTGCGGGTTTTTTGCATTCATGGACAAGATGCTGCGTCTGGAAAAAGTTGGCAAAAAGCCGCGAAATCCAGCCCTTTATGGCGGCAAATTCAAAAAAATAAGCAAAATTAACGCTTTTTGTAAAAATCAGGGGTTTGTTAATTGGCAGATGCCCTGCGCAGAGTCTTAGGTGTGGGAGTGCAGCTGCATCAAAAGGGGAAAAAGCCTTCTACATAATTTTTTCTGTGTTATCCTGGTTTTTTTCTGGAAAAGGGACAAAATCCTGTTCTTATACATAAAAGAAAACCTATATTAAGGAGTTTAGGTGCAATAAATATACAGCTTTTTTTGCTGTTAAAAATTTTCCGGGAGGGGTGGTAAATTGAAGAGCATTGTTGAAAACGCTATGGACAAATCCTCCAGCAGGGTTGAGGAGGACAGGATTGAGGAGTTTGGAACGCCCAAGATAATGGTTGTAGGCATCGGCGGCGCAGGCTGCAACGGCGTGAACAGGCTGGCAAACATGGGCATCTCCGGTGCGCAGCTGGTTGGGGTCAACACAGACAAGCAGCATCTCGCATTGATAAACGACGAGCTGACAAAAATACTGATTGGAAAGAGCGTTACTCGCGGATTGGGGGCAGGGGGCTTCCCTGAAATCGGGGCAAAGGCAGCAGAGGTTAGCAGGAACGCCCTGGAAGAGGTGCTCAGCGATGTTGACATGCTGTTTGTTTCAGCCGGAATGGGCGGCGGCACTGGAACAGGGGCAGCGCCGATAATCGCGGAAATCGCGAAAGAGCAGGGCGCAATAGTGATAGCGATTGTGACATATCCCTTTGCCTTGGAAAAAGCGAGGCTGATAAAAGCAGAGGATGGAATCGAAAAGCTGCGGGAAACAACCGATACGGTTGTAGTTATTGACAACAACAGGCTGGTTGAGCTTGTGCCAAACCTGCCGATTCAGGACGCGTTCAAGGTCGCAGACGAGGTAACCGCAAGAACTGTAAGGGGCATAACCGAGACGATTACCCAACCCAGCCTCATCAACCTGGACTTTGCCGATGTAAGGGCTGTGATGAGCAACAAGGGCCTGAGCGTAATTGCTGTCGGCGAAAGCAAAAGCGTTGACAAGGTAAACGAGGTAGTGGAGGACACTCTGAAGAACGCCCTGCTTGACGTGGACATCGGCGGCGCAACAGGCGCGTTGATTCACATCACTGGAGGGCCAGAGCTGACTCTCGGGGAGGCAAACGCCGTAGGAGAGATGCTGACTGAAAGGATTGACCCAAAAGCGCAGGTAATCTGGGGCGCGAGGGTTGACCCCACATTCGAGAACAAGATGGAGGTAATAACCATCTTCACTGGCGTGCATTCCCCTTACATCAAGGGCCCAATCGGCAAGTCTTCTGCAATAGGCGCTCCAGCGCAAGCAAGAGGCGAGCTGGGGATAGATTTCATAAGGTAAAATTGAAAGGGCAATACCACCCCTTTCACTTCTTCTTTTTTCTTTTTTTGCGGCAATAGTGTTGCAGCCTTCACTCCTCCCTTTTTTCTTTTTTTGCTGGAATACGGCTGCAGCCATTCGGCGCTTCCTTTTTTTCACAGGAAAAAGGGCAGGATGTTTATCGCAACAAGCCCTGCGACAATCCACAGGAACAGCCTGCCGATGAATCTCTCTGTTTCCTCGCTTTTCATGTGCAGGAATCCGAAGTATGGCAGCAGCAGTATCTTCACTATCCTTCCGCCGTCAAACGGCTCAACAGGCAGAAAGTTTGCAATCGCAATAAAGAAGTTCAGCAGTATGAACCAGAAAATGAAATCGCCCAGCAGGCTTGCCACCATGGAGAATGCCTTATAGTCAGCAGGGATTTCATAGCTTGGATTAAGCCTTTCATCAAGCTCAAGCCTTATGATGCCCAGCTCGTTCGGCTCAATTGTTTCAGTCACTTTCCTGCCCTCTTCATCCAAAACCTCAAATGTAACAGGCTTCCCTTCGCCCTCCAACAGAACAGCGCTCATCACCGCACTTGCGGTGCTTGCGGTAACTATGTTGACATCGTTTATTTTCAGCAGCTGCATCCCTGGAAAGAGCCTGCCAAAGGCAGGGTTTTCGTACTGCTCCCCGCAGAACTCTATTTTTTCCTCAACACCCGTTATTACAACTGCCTGCACGCTGGTTGTTTTTATGGTATAGGCCCAGGGATAGATGAAGGGCATGAATATTGCCAATGATAGGAGCAGCAAAACCACCGGCAGCAGGAGGCTTGCGTACAAATTGCTGGCAGGCCCCGCGCTGTAAACCCTCAACTGCTCTTCCCTGCTCTTTCTTTTCAGTTCTTTTTCATCAGGCTCAACAAACGCTCCAATCGGCAGCAGGCCAAGCAGCAACACCCCAGCGCTTTTGATTTTTACGCCGATTTTTCTCGCAATTATGCCGTGCATCCCCTCGTGCATCAGCAGGATGAGGACAAAGCTTAGCCAGCCGTGTAGGGGCACGACAATCGGCACCTTCGGAATCTGGATTCCTGGCAGGATTGGCGCAATGCCAGGGCAGACCTTTTTCCCAAGCAGGATGCTCTGCAGGATAAATACAGCGTATGCCGCAAGCATCATCAGCATCATTCCGCCCAGCCCGGCTACAGCAAAAGCCAGCTTGAACGCAACGTTAAAGCCTTTTATGAACGGGCTGGTAAAAATCGCCTGGAAAAGCCCGAAAAATCCAGCCAAGAACTCAAGCAGAAAATAGAGGAGCAAGGCAGAGGAAACGAACAGCCCTGCCCTTGCAGCCCTTGTTTTTTTCCTGCCCCACTTGAAATCAACTGCGATTGCCCCAAAACCAAGTATCAGCCCAATGTCAGCAAACGCATTCAAAAAGCGCCTGTGCTTTGTGAACCTGTCAAGCAGCGGGATAAAGCGCTTTGTCTTGACAAGGGAAATAATATAGTATGTCTGGGCTCTTCCGCTCCTTTTAAGAAAGTAGGTTGAGCCGAAGAAAAAGGCAAGGATTGCCGCAACCCATGCAAGAAAGACAATGTCCATGGCAAAGCCCTACTCCTGCTTTTTCAGTTTTATGCCCAGCTGCTTTTCCAGTTTTGCAATCAACGAATCACTGGGCTTTATCGCCTGCCCTTCAACCCTGTGCAGCAGCGATTCCTTTTCAAAGATTTTCCTCGCAAGCTCCTTGACTGTCAGCTTTTTCCGCTCGCGAGCTTTCCTGATAACCCTGCCATAATCCGGCAGCAGGTTAGTCCCCAAATCCATTTTCTCTGCTGCATAGCCAGGCCGCCTTATCTCGCGCAGCGACCTTGAAAAGCCAGGTGCAGGTGCAATTGTCACTGCGCTTCCAGCAGCCGGCTTTTCCATCTCTTTCCCGAATGCAGCGCATTCCTTGCAGACTATAAAGGTGCTGCCGTCCAGTTCAATCTTCTTTGTTTTTGCAGCAGGCTTTCCGCAAATCTCGCACTCCATCAAATGGAATAGAAACAGGAAATTTTATTAAAATGATTCAACGAAAGAGCAAACCCGGAAAAGGGAATTAGGGACACAATAAGGAAAAACCTTATTGTGTCACAGCTAAGAGAGTTGGTTGAACTTAGTTACAGAATTGGGATAGGCTCACCAGACTAAGTTCTTGCAGAGAAAACTCTGCGTATAATATTGCTGCAGGGCTTATATTTAAAGTTTTCTGTCGTTTTTCCACTTATCGCGGGAAATGTCCACTGCTTTTTTCTGGGAAATGAATTTAATGCCTTTTTTGCAGAAATACCTCTTGTATGGGCACTGCAATCGGCGAACTGCTTGAGAAAGAGGAAATCAGCCTGGATTTTTTGTCCGGAAGAAAGGTTGGTGTTGACAGCTTCAACACACTGTACCAGTTTCTTTCAATAATCAGGGGTAGAGATGGAACTCCGCTGATGGACAGCAGGGGCAGGGTGACAAGCCATCTCACAGGCCTGCTGTACAGGACAATAAACCTGCTTGAGGCAGGCGTGAAGCCTGTTTTCGTTTTTGACGGCGAGCCTCCCAAGCTTAAGGGCGAAACGGTTGAGCAGAGGCACAGGATAAGGACAGAGGCGAAAAAGAAATTTGAGAAGGCGAAAGAGAAAGGCAGGGAAGAGGAGGCAAGGAAGTATGCCCAGCAAGCAGTGCAGCTTACAGACGAGATGATTGAAGGTGCAAAGAAACTGGTTAGGCTGATGGGGCTGCCTGTTGTCCAAGCGCCGAGCGAGGGCGAAGCGCAAATCGCGGCAATGGTTTCTGCTGGCAAACTTTACGGCTGCGTCAGCCAGGACTTTGATGCGCTGCTGTTTGGAGCAGAAAAGCTGCTGAGGAACATTGCAATAACTGGGAAGAGAAAGGCGCCTGGCAGGGACTTCTACTACGAGGTTAAGCCGGAAATGATTGAACTGCAGCGCAACCTCAAGGCAATGAAAATTGACAGGAAAAAATTGGTGTGGATTGGCATTATGGTTGGAACAGACTTCAACGAAAAGTTCCCAAAAATTGGACCGAAAACAGCGTTGAAGCTGGCTCAAAAGCACAAAAGCTTTGAGGAGATAACCAAGGAGACAAAGCACAAGCCTGACTTTGATTACAGGGAGATAGAGGAAATATTTTTGCACCCTGCTTCAACAAAGAGCTATGAGCTGGAATTCGGCCTGCCGGAAAAGGAAGAAATCAAGGGCTTTTTGTGTGACGAGCACGATTTTTCTGAGGAAAGGGTTGAAAACGCGCTGCGGAAGCTGGCTGACAAAATGAGCGAGAAGGGCGAGCAGAGCAGGCTGAACCAGTGGGGCTGAAGCCTAACTCCCATACTTACCTTTCAACGGAACGAAAACAAAGCAACACTGTCTTGCTTTTTCAACCGCTTTTCCCTTTTGCTTTTCAACCAGAACCATTTCCTGGCTGAAGCTTCCGCCGACAGGCGCAACCAGCTTTCCGCCTTCGCGCAATTGTTCAACCAGCGGTTCTGGCACAGAGCTGCAGGCAGCGCTTATCAGGACTCTGTCAAACGGCGCTTCCTCTTTCCAGCCGAGGGTTCCGTTACTGCAGCGCAGCTGAATGTTTTCGTATCCCAGTTCCACAAGTGTCCTTACAGCCCTTTGATGCAGTTCGTGCACCAGCTCGATGCCGAAAACCCTTCCCTTCTCTCCGACCAGCTCGCTAAGCAGCGCCGCAACATAGCCGCTGCCAGCGCCAACCTCAAGAACTCTGCTGCCTTCTGGAACTGCAAGCATTTCAAGCATTACCGCAATCGTGCTGGGCTGGCTGATTGTCTGCCCGAAGCCAATCGGAAAAGCGCTGTCGCTGTAAGCATAGCCAGACATTTCCTTTGGAAAGAATTTTTCCCTCGGCACTGCAAGGAATGCCTGTTTTACGCTGCTGCTCTTGAGGCTGCCGTAAGCAAGCATTGAGTCAACCAGCTGCTTTCTCGCCGCAGTAAAATTTTTGCCGGTCAATTCAGTTTCTCCCTTTCCTTAATCAGCAGCATCAAATCCTTGAATTTGCTCAGGGTGTCCAACTCTTCCTCACCAACAACCGGCACCTGCTCAATTCTAGTATACTTTGCCTCTTTTGAGATTATCAGCGGCTTGCCCTTAAAAACCTCGCGCGTTTTGCCCAAAGCAATTGCCTTTTTCTCAATGTCAATGCGCTGCACGCCCTTTCCAATTAAGAGGTTTTCTTCCGGCTTGCTGTAAGCCCTGAATGGTGAATGCTTAAACAACGCGATTTTAACTCCCAAATCATGCACCTTCCCCAAAGCCTTGTCCTCAATCTCTTCAGTGTACATTTTCCTGATTTCCCTTTCCCTTGGCTTCTTCTCAGCAAACAAATCAATTTTCTTAATCAGGTTGGTTGCAAGCGCGTCCTCAAGCTTTTCAGCAGTTGCCAGAGAGGCGGTTGCGCCCTTCTCATACCTATGGATTGACTCCTGCGTGCTGTCCACTTCTGCGGCAAGCTGTTGCAGCGTAAGCCCAAGCTGCTTTCTTTTCTCTCTCAACTTCTCCCTGTCAAGCTCGACAATGCTTTTCCCCTTGAAGTACTTTATTGAGGGAAAATGCCCGTCAAGCAGTTCCCTGAAAGAATGCAGGTTCAGTGCCGTCAAACCATACCTTTCGTACAGCACGCCGTTGTGCAGGATAAAAGCCTTGCTCTTTTCCCCAATTACAAGAACAGTTGCGTTGAAGAGGGTTGCGATTTTGCGCAGCTCTTCCGCATGCTCCTCATGCAATGCGTCAATGTTGTTGAATGCCTTCAAAACAAGCGTCAAATCAGGCCTCTTTGCAACAAGGTCAAAGCAGGCGTTGCTGTGCAGGAAGCTCTCGACAGAAAAGCCTTTCTCCCTGAGCAACGCAATTGCCCTCAACAGAATCGTTTCCCTCAATTCAAGCCCCCGCAGGGAGTGTAAAGATTTAAATAACTTGGAAGCTTAAGTTTTATTATGACAGTCGCCACAGGCAGGGCAGCTGGTTTGCCAAAAGAAAGGAACGCAGCCAGCAATAAATTTCTCTGCTTTTCTGCATTTAGGGACAGGAAATGCGCGAGGGATGTGCTGTGATTAAAAAAAGGCACGGGTCCGGACAAAAAATTCCCACAAACATTAAGGGCAGAAGATCGCAGTGCCGCGGCAGGGGTTCCAAGCCCCCTAGAAGGGGGCAGCGGGCGAATTGATTTAGGCAGGTCTTTTTCCATCATATCGCCCCGGCCAGGAAGCCAAGCAATGCAAGCAGCATCGCTGCCTTTGAGAGGGTCTGCGCCTGCCTGAACTGCTTTTTCACTGTTTTCCCGAAGCTGAGCAGGAACAGGAGGTTTGCGACTGAAACAACCGCAACGAAAAACAGTTTGCCGAATGCGAGCAGGAAAACAGGGATGTAGACAAAGACGATTGCAGCAGCGTAGTAGATGAATATGATGCTCTCAACGCTTTTCTGCTGCAGCAGCATTGGCAGTGTTACCTTGTGGCTCCTGTCTGCTTCAACATCCTCCAAATCCTTGATGAGCTCCCTTGCAGTGTTTGCGAACAGCGCTGCAGCCGCAAGGAAGCCTATAACAGCGTAGTTCCCTATGAGCGAGGCGCCGAAGACAAGGGTGAATGCTGTTCCTGACGCGACAACGAAATTGCCCAAGTACTTTGCCTTTGCCATCAGCCTGCTGTAGACAATAAAAATCATGCTGAACGTAAAGGCTATTGCAAACGCCACTGGCGTCAGGTAGTGGAATGCAAGGAGGTTGCCCAGAAGGAGGAGAAGCGAGGCGTAAGCCAGTGCAGCAAGGGGCTTTATTGCCCCGGTGACTATCGGCTTATCCGGGTGCAGCTTTCTGTCGATTTCCCTATCATAATAGTCGTTTACAACCATGCCGCCAGCGCAAACCAGGAAGGCAACTGCCATCGCGACTGCAACCGCGAAATTGAATTGTATGGAGGAAGAGGCAATGCTGTATCCGACCAGCGTGCCGAAGGCTGCCATCGCACAGTTCAAAGGCCTCAGTATTGTTATGAAATGCCTCAAAGCCATCCAGATAATTCTTCCCTAAAAATCTTATTAAATAAACCACTTCGGCGTTAAATCAAAGCTCGCAGTCCCTGCAGTTCACGTTCTCGCAGTGCTCGTTGCGCACCTTCCAGCGCAGCCCCCAGCGCTTCATCCCGTGGATGATTTTCATGAAATCCTCGCCCATTCCTGTCAGCCTATACTGGGATTTCACCGGGAATGTCTTGGCACTCACCCTCTTCTTCACCAAGCCCTGCTTCTCAAGCTCGCGCAGCCTGGCAGAGAGAATTTTAGGCGTAATGTTCATCAGGCTGCTCTTGAGCCTTGAGTAGCGCTTCCATTTCGTTTTTCCCTTGTACAGCTCGACCAGCAGCAGCAGGGTCCACTTTTTGCCGATAAAACCCGCAACCTGGTAGATAGGGCAGCGCTTGTTCATGCTATACTTTAAGAAACTTAAAACTATTTATATAAGTATAGGCAATATATTAAGTATACAAAAGATACCACGCAAGGCGTTTTGCATTGACACCCCTTTTGGGAGGCCTGGAATGGGCTTTTCATGCTTGGGGGCAGCTGCTACACGGAGGCGGCTGCCCCCCATCCCCCCAAAATGCGAAAAATGGAGGTGGAGGAAATGAATGAACTGAAGAAAGAGGAACTGAAGCGGATGCTTGACGCAAAAGAGGATTTTGCCCTGGTGAATGTCCTGCCAGAACAATACTTCAACAGGGAGCACATTCCGGGTTCAATAAACGTAAGCGTGCACGACCCTGGCTTTCTGGAAAAGTTCATGGAAGCTGTGCCGGACAAGGCAAGGAAGGTTGTGGTTTACTGCGCTTCCTTTGAGTGCACCGCCTCGCCAACCGCAGCAGCAAAGCTGAGGAAGGCAGGCTACAAAAACGTTTTGGACTACGAGGGAGGAATCAAGGGCTGGAAGGAGGCAGGCTATCCGCTGCAAGCCAGCAGATGAATATATGCTTAAAAACGGTTTTGCGATTAAAGCAAAGGGAGGTGCCAGAATTGGGAGTTGAAAAAATCGGGCAGGTCTACAAGTGCAATGTCTGCGGCAACATTGTTGAGGTGCTTACTGTTGGAGGTGGAGAGCTTGTCTGCTGCGGGCAGCCGATGCAGCTGCTTGAGGAGAAAACAAAGGACGAAGGAATGGAAAAGCACGTTCCAGTGGTTGAGAGAACTGGAAAGGGCGTGAAAGTCAAAGTCGGCTCAGTGCCTCATCCAATGGAGGAAAAACACTTCATCCAGTGGATTCAGTTAATTGCTGATGGCGTTTCCTACAGGAAATTACTTAAGCCTGGTCAAGCGCCTGAGGCAGAGTTCTGCGTCAAGGCAGATAAAATAAGGGCGAGAGAGTACTGCAACGTGCACGGTCTGTGGAAATCACAATAGGAGGCGATGCTATGGGATGCTGCGGAAGCAAAAGCAAGAAGAAAAAGAAATAGCAACAGCCTGGAAATGCCCTGTATGCGGAATGCCAGGCTCAATTGAGAGGCACAGCCATATGTTCTGCACCCAGGGCTGCATCAAAAAGTTTGAGAAACAGCCAGGGAGCAGGAAAAAATGGTTCAGGGAGCGGATTTGGCAGGTTTCAATTCCCCTGGCGGTTCTGCTTGCCATTTCATATTTTGTCCCAGCCCTTAACCCGCTATTCAATGCTTTCATTGACTACCTTGCGCTGATTTGGTGGGCAATCCTCCTCGGCTTGCTTATCGGCGGCTTTATCGACTACTTTGTTCCAAGGGAATACATTTCGAAAGGGCTTGCAGGCAGTGGAAAAAAAGCGGTTTTTTATGCAACGGGGCTTGGCTTCCTGATGTCTGCCTGCTCCCACGGGATTCTCGCAATCTCGATGGAGCTGTACAAGAAAGGCGCTTCAGTGCCGGCGGTAGTTGCATTTCTGCTGGCAGCGCCCTGGGCGAATTTAACGGTAACAGTAATGCTGTTCGGCTTCTTCGGGGTTAAAGCAGTTTTCCTTGTTGTTTCCGCTGTAGTCATTGCCATAATCACAGGGCTTGTTTTTCAGCTGCTTGAAAGAAAGAACCTGATTGAACAGGCAAAGCCGGTTAAGGTGGAGAAAGGCTTCTCAATCAGGGAAGATGCAAGGCAGAGGCTGCGCAATTACCGCTTCAAGCCAAGGGACGTTACGGAAGTTGGGAAAAGCAGCTGGGCCCTTGCAAAAATGGTTCTGTGGTGGATCCTGATTGGAATGCTGCTTGCATCGCTTGCAAGTGCATTTATTCCAGCACAACTTTTCCAGGCATACCTCAGCGCTTCGTTGCTTGGCCTGCTTGCAACACTTGTTCTCGCAACACTAATAGAGGTCTGCTCCGAGGGCAGCAGCCCGATGGCGTTTGAGATATTCAGGCAGACCGGCGCTTTCGGAAACAGCTTTGTTTTCCTGATGGCCGGGGTTGCAACAGACTACACTGAAATAGGCCTGATTTGGTCAAACATCGGCAGGAAGTCCGCCTTATGGCTTCCAATTGTAACAGTTCCGCAGATACTGCTTCTGGGTTATCTTTTTAATTTAGTTTTGTAAGATATAATGCAATATGCCTGCAAAGAGCTGGGAACAATTCCAAGAGGACACAATGAAACTGATTGAAAATATGGGCGGCTACAAGCCTGATGTAATTGCTCCCTGCATGCTCGGCGGCTTGATTCCGGGCGCAATAATTGCAAAACAACTTGGCGTAGAGGACGTTAGACCAATTGACATAGAGCGAGAGGGCAAAGAAAGGCGCTTGGCTTACGATGTGCAGGGCAGCATTGCTGGAAAGAAAGTTCTGATACTTGAAGATGACTTGCCAACTGGGATAGGGCCTGCTTTAGTAAAGAAAATTTTTGAGAAAAGAGGCGCTGCGGTAAAGATTGCGGCTGTCTATGTTACGCCTGAAAGCAAGGCAATTGCAGACTTTTTCGCTGCCGTCTATGAAAAGCCATTTGACTACCCCTGGAAGAGATTTCACGCAGGCGATAGGCTAAGAAAAAATGCTTAAAGTATTGCTTTGTAAATTATTTAAAGGTGATCCAATTGATTGACGCATCAGCCCTGCTTGAAAAAGTCCGGCAAAAAAAGCCCTTGGTGCACCACATCACGAACTGGGTTACTATTTACGACTGCGCGAACGTTGTCAGGATGCTTGGGGCATTACCTGTGATGGCCCATGCGATTGAGGAAAGCGCTGAAATGCAAAGCATTGCGAACGTGCTTGTCCTGAACATCGGCACCTTGACGCCGGAACTGGTTGAGAGCATGATTGAGGCAGCGAAGAAGGCAAACGAGCTGAAGCATCCTGTTGTTCTTGATGCCGTGGGAGTTGGGGCAACAGAGCTGCGCACGAGGAAAGCAGAGGAAATTCTTGACTCAGTTCATGTTGACATCCTGAAGGGAAACAGGAGCGAAATTGCGAGGCTTGCCGGCGCTGACGCTTTCACTCGCGGCGTGGAAGCAGCTGAGGTTGAGGGGGACATCGCACTGCTTGCAAAAAAGCTTGCAAAGGAAAGGAAGAACACTGTTGTTGTTACTGGCGAACATGACATAATTGCAGCACCACACAAAGGCTTTCTTGTGAAGAACGGCCACGCAATGCTCGGGAAGTTTGTTGGAACAGGCTGCATGGCTGCTTCTGCCATAGGCTGCTTTGCAGGCGTTGAACATGATTGTGCAGAGGCTAGTGCCGCAGCCCTGAGCTGCTTTGGCATTGCGGCTGAATTGGCTGCAAGAAAATCAGGCGCACCCGCAGCCTTCAAGCAGCACTTCTTTGACCAGATTTACAGCCTTGATGCTGCTACTGTGCAGAAAATGCAGCGGATTGAGGAACTGAAATAAACTAACCGGCGCATTTTGGTTATTTGGGAGAGGGGTTTTCCGTGCGTAAAAGGATTTCAGGGCTTTATTTCATCACAGACAGCACGCTCACAAGGCAGGGCGTGCTGGAAGATGTAAAGCAGGTTCTTGCTGCAGGCTGCTCTGTTGTGCAGTACAGGGAAAAGCAGAAGAGCACTGCAGCAATGGTTGTGGAAGCCAGGGAAATAGCAAGGCTGTGCAGGAAGAAAAAGGCATTGTTCCTGGTTAACGACAGGGTTGACGTTGCGCTTGCTGCCGGAGCTGACGGGGTTCACATCGGCCAGGGGGATATGCCGCTTGCGCTGGCGCGGAAAATCCTGGGCAAAAAGAGGGTTATCGGCGTTACAGTGCACAGCGCTGCAGAGGCGCTGCAGGCGCAAAAGAGCAATGCTGATTACGTCAGCGTTTCGCCGATTTTTGCAACTGCGACAAAAAGCGATGCTGGCCCGCCGGTTGGGGTGGAACTGATAAAGAAAGTAAAGAAAAAAGTTGCCTTGCCTGTTGTCGCTATCGGCGGGATAAACCGGGAGAATTTGCAGCAGGTGCTGCAGGCAGGCGCTGACAGCGTTGCCATGATTTCTGCAATTGTCTGCAGCGAAAGCCCGGGTGCAGAGGCAAAGAGAATTGTTGGAATGGCTGGTGGAGTGAAATGACCCAGCTGCAGCAGGCAAGGAAGGGCATAACTTCTCGTGAAATGAGGCAGGCTGCGAAGGGCGAGCCTATCAATGCCAAGCGGTTAAGGAAGCTGATTGCCAAAGGCAGGGCTGTTTTGCCTGCAAACGTGGAACACAAAGGGCTGAAGCCGATTGCAATCGGCCAGGGCTTAAGGGTGAAGACAAACGCAAACATCGGCACTTCACCGCTCAAGGCAAGCAAGGGGCTTGAGTTGAGGAAGATGCAGGTTGCATTGAAGTACGGCGCTGACACTGTAATGGACCTGAGCACTGGCGGCAACATTGATGCCGTCAGGAGGGCGATTGTGAAAAGGGCGAGCGTTCCGGTTGGAACAGTTCCGGTTTACCAGGCGTTTGCAGGCAGGAATTTGCAGGATGTAAGCGAGGACGACATGTTTAATTCAATTGAAAAGCATTGCAGGGATGGTGTGGATTTCATCACAGTGCATGCAGGCGTTACAAGGAAGGCAATGCCCATCGTGCGCAGAAGGCTTGCCGGCGTGGTGAGCAGGGGCGGTTCTCTGCTCTTGAGATGGATTGCATACAACAGGAAAGAGAATCCTTTGTACAAAAATTTTGATTACGTCCTGCAGGTTGCAAGGGGGTTGGATGTAACGCTCAGTTTGGGTGACGGATTGCGGCCAGGCTGCTTAAAGGACGCAACAGACAGGGCGCAGCTGCAGGAGCTGAGGGTTCTTGCCCAGCTTGTGAAAAGGGCGAAAAGGAAGGGAGTGCAGGTCTTTGTTGAAGGGCCTGGCCATATTCCTTTAAACCAGATTGAGAGGAACGTGCGAATCCAGAAGAGGCTTTGTGCAAACGCCCCGTTCTACGTTCTTGGGCCAATTGTTACTGACATTGCACCGGGCTATGACCATATTACAAGCGCAATAGGCGGTGCCCTGGCTGCCTATTATGGCGCTGATTTCCTGTGTTACGTTACGCCGAGCGAGCACCTGAGCCTGCCCTCTGTGCAGGACGTGAAGGAAGGGGTTATTGCCGCAAGGATTGCTGCGCATGCAGCCGATGTTGCTCGCTGTCTTAAGGGCGCTGAGTCATGGGACAACAGGATGTCTTTTTACAGGAGGAAACTGGACTGGAAAAAAATGTTTCAGCTAGCGGTTGACAGGGAGAAAGCAGTTAAGTACAGGAAGAAGTCAAAGATTAAAAGCATGGAGTGCACAATGTGCGGCGAATTCTGCGCCTTGAGGGGTCTGTGAATTGAATGGCCAAGATTAAAAAAATCGGCGGGGAGTTCGGCTTGATTCAGGCAATCAGGAAAAAGCCAGCTCTGAAAAGTGTTCTGGTTGGCATCGGCGATGACGCTGCGGTTGTGAATGTTGGGGGGAAAAAACTAGTTTTGACAACAGACCTGCTTGTTGAGGGCGACCACTTCTCGCTCAAATGGTCCAGTGCAAGGCAGATTGGCGCAAAGGCAGTGGAAGTGAATGTAAGCGATGTTGCTGCAATGAACGCAAAGCCGCTGTATGCATTGGTGAGCCTCTGCCTGAAGCGTGAAACGAGCTTTGAGTTTGTCAGGGAATTGTATAAGGGGATTTACGCTGCCGCAGGAAAGTACGGCATTGAGGTAATTGGCGGCGATTTCACCCATGGTGAAAATATGGCTGTGAACATCGCACTTGTTGGAGAGGCAACAGGCAGGCTCTGCCTGAGAAGCGGTGCAAAGGAAGGTGATTTGATTTTTGTAAGCGGGGGCATCGGGCACAGTGCCGCTGGGCTGGAACTGCTGAGGAAAAATTTTAAAGGATTTAAGGGAATCAAAAAGCTGCACCTGGAGCCAAAAGCGCAGCTGGGGAAAGCGCTGCGCATCGGAAAGATTGCACATGCGATGGAGGACGTGAGCGACGGCCTGGCTTCGGAGGTTAGAAACATCTGCTTTGAGAGCAGGTGCGGGGCGGAAATTTTCGCTGAACGCATTCCTATTACTGCAGGCGTGCGAAAAGCAGCAAAGGCTGTTGGAAAAAGCGCTTTGGACTTTACGCTGTTCGGCGGAGAGGACTTTGAGCTTGTCTTCACTGTGGGCAAGCGCAACCTGAAAAAAGCGGGGAAGCTTGGAACGCTTGTCGGAAGGATAATTAGGGGAAGGAAAATTTATCTGGTTGAACGGGGAAAGAAAAAGGAGCTGAAAAGGGTTGGCTACGACCACTTTGCCTGAAAAAAGCTGTTTAGGCCTTCTTCACCTTGTGCTTCAGCCTCAGCCGAGTGCTGCCGCATTTCCTGCAGCGCCTCGGCTTTGAACCAGTGCTGTTCCTGTTCTTTGCATTGCATCTCATGCAAACCCACTGGTTCTTAAACAGCCTTGCATCCGCTTCCTCAAATCGCGCCATCCTAAAATCACCCGGAATTTTCCGGCAGAAACATTTTGAAATGCAATAGCTTTTTAAAGAAAACTTTGTAAACCGCTTAATCCGATTATTTGCTTTTGGTTAAGAGATAGAAAAAGTGCAGCCACGTCACGAATGCAACCGAGATCGCAAGATAGGACATGGCAGAAATCCCATGAATTAACGTCCCTGTGTTTACATCACCTCCAACCCCAAAGAGAGCGTAACCGAGCGCTGGAGGCATTTCAGGATATGCCATATTTCCCAAAAAGCCCAGTGCAGAAAAAGGGGAAAGGGCTGCAGCCAAAAATATGATGTTCAGCAGGAGCAGGATACTGCCCCCCAGAGTCCTTTTGATTATTACATTGCCCAAGCCCGGCAACAAGACGTTTCCAACAACAGCCGCAAAAACATGCTTTTTAGGCTTTTTAGTTCCAGCTTCCTGGCTTATTCCTTGCAAAGTGCGCGGGTCTATTTTCTCATTTTCACTGGTTGGATAGACAACAGGCCCTATTTCATCTGATTCGTGTATGTCAAATGTTCCTGGGTCAAAAGTTTTTGGCATCCGGTATTATGAAAGGGGATTTTATTTAAATAAGTTGCCCTCTAATAATTTTTCTGCTAAGAAAATTATTGCAATGCCCCGGTAGTGTAGTCCGGTCAAGCACACAAGCCTTTCAACAGCTTTTCTTTTGAAAAGAAAATCTGTATCAAAAGAAAAAAAACGCTTGGCTCCGCCAAGCATGAAGTGAGCTTGTAGCCCGGGTTCAAATCCCGGCTGGGGCATGATGGGGGGGCGCTGAACCAAAGGTTGGTGCAATCAGCCAGCAATATGTTTTTATATGACTGTATACAATAGTTTATTAGTGAGATTCTATGCAAGAAACAGTTACGATCCCGAAATGGGAATATGATTCTTTGAAGAAGAAAGCGAGCTTTGCCGATGACGTTCTGCTTCAGTTGGAATCAAGCTTAAAGGACATAGAAGCTGGCAGGGTAAAACCTGCAGCACACTAATTCTCTTCGACTATTCTTTTGTATCTTTCTTTGTTTTGCAAAATGTGGGCGATTATTTTCTTCTGGTCTTTCTTGCCGCCAAAGGCAACCAAAAGAACGGCATTAGACCTCTCATAAACAAGATAGTACAATCTCTTACCGCCGAGCTTTTTCTCACGAAACCATTCAAATCGCAGCGGCTTTCCAACCTTGGAGTTTTCTTTCAACTGTTGAATGACCTTTTTAAGCCATTCCTTTTCCTTCTTTTCAAGGGCATCAAACAACCTGGAAAAAGTCTCTGTCTCCAAAACCCGGTTCTGCATAAGATAAATGGAATCAAAAACAATTTAAGTCAAAATGCTTTTGCGAGAAGCGCCAGAAAAAGGAAAAAAATACGCGTTCGCGTGCTATAAGTGAATAGCCCTGGCCAGTGCCGAAACAATAAAATAGGGTTTTAGGCATAAATAAAAGCGTGAAAAAGACACTTTTGTTGCTATTAGGGGCGATTTTGTTACTTGGCTGTGTACAGGAGCTTCAAGCTACAGACTGTGGAAGTGATGTCGAGTGTGTCAAAGACGCGTTGGAATTCTGCAAGAATGTAAAAGGGTTTCAAGAAGTAACTGACACGCCGCCGTTGGAAAAAGGGCGGACAGACGTTCGAATAAAGCCGCTATCCGATACGAACTGCCATATAAGCGTCACATTGTCCCAACTCGTCTTCCAGAAAGACTTTATTCTACAAAACTTGGAAAGTTCTTTGCCGCAACCGTTCACTATTAGCGACAACTACAGAAACTATATAGAGAACCTTGCTTCGTTTTACGTTTCACGGCTCAATTCAATAATCCAAGAAAATCTACCTATTACTATAAGCTGCAATGCAGGAATAGCCGATGGAAAGGTGGTAACAGCCGACTTGAGTAGATGCACCAGTAGCGAACAAAATAAGGTCATTGATATTTTCCAAAACGCCTTGCCTAAAATTGTTGACGAGCTAAAGACAGAAATTGAGGAACAAGAAAGCGAACTGAAAAGCATGGCTCTCAAACTGGGCGAGATAAACGAGATGAATTACGAGCAAGGTGCCGAAAAAACAGACTTCTATTCAGAGGGCGCAAGCTACGTCAGAGCGTTCGTTCCAACCGGAGCCCAAATCCAAGTAAGCGAGGTTTCTTTTGATAACCTAAAGGTCAAATATTCGATATCGGGCATAGAAGAAGGCTCTTTTGCAATAGTGCAGGGCTTGGTGATACTGGAAAGCTCCAATGAGACCAGTGCCTTCTACCAAAAGGCATACGCTGGTTCCCTATCCGCACAAAGTTCGGAAAAGAAGGCCAAAGGATTTCATGGACCAAACTCTGATTTCGTGAAAATAAAAGCAGATTCAGCGTTGGATAGCTATCGCCTTATTTACCAAGAAGAAAACCTTGTCACAATAATTGATCTCGTTCCAAAAGAAATGGACTTGGGAGTTGCAATTGAAAAACTTGAAGCAATTTCAAACACGTTCAACAAAAGAGTGAATCCAAATACAAAGCAAATAAGTTTGGACTGCAACGTTTCTTCAACATATGAAGAGGTTTGCGAAACGGTGCAAGAATTAGAAGAATACCAAGAAGAAGAGTGTTCCGTAAGACAATACAAATACCAAGCAACACAGGCAAAGGGAACATACTCAGAAGGCCTTTTTGGATTCGGCTGCTATACACAAGTTGAAACAACCATCTCAAACCAAGAAAACATTGACGGAGCCTTTACCTTTGAGGTAACTCTCTTTGACGAAGGAGACAATGCGATAACAACACTGCAAGATTCAAAAATGGTTTCACCAGCATACCCACAAGTATTCCAAGTAACCTATTCCTACGACTGCTCAAACCCACGGCCAGCACGATACACCCACAATGTACAAGTACCAACCCAAGAATTATGCGGAATGGTGACAAAAACTAGAGGAGCGCCAAAAGAAATCTGCGAACAAACAAGAATACAAGAAATAGACTGCAAGCCAAAATAAACGATAATTAATTAACAACTTGCACTATATAGTTTCTGCAGAAAAAGTTCAGCCGGCCTGGAAGGCTTAGGGCATTGTAAAACTCTTTGTTGCCCGGCTGGGGCACATTCCTTCTATCTCACAGCCAAAGAAGCAGCATGGGCTATCTTGAAGCAGTTTTGTATTCCCTTTTTTTTATTTGCCACCTTAGTTTTTTGGCAATTCTTTTTTCAATTACAGCAACATTGGGTTCTGACATCCTATATAGGTCACCTAACTCCTTCTGGCTTTTCCCCTTAAGCCTCCCTCGGGCTATCCCCCTTTCAACAGTACTCAATCCTGTTTCTGGATTTTGGGAGAGTTCAATTATCTGCTTTTCAACGCCGCCAAACCCTATCTTTGCAACCTTTCCTGCATCCAAGCCAAGCCTTTCCAGAAAGTACCTGGCTGAATAAGGAACCCACTTAGTTTCCTTTGGATTAAATACCCGTTTAATTGCCTGAGGCGTTCTAACGAGAGCTGTCTGGCTTACTGGCAACCCCTTGCGGTCAAGCAGCATCTGGGGTTCAATTTTTTTCAAGCCCATGTTAAGCTTTAGGCAAAAAAATCTTGTCCACTCAAAAATCCAAGTTGAGGGCTTCATAGCCTTTCCTTTATATCCCTTTACTTTTGGATTGAAGTAATCAAGCTCACTAAACAAATAGTCTCTTATGGCTGCCTGAAAACTATTGAAATCATTTCCAAAATAGTTTCTAATCTTTTGTGAACGCCACCATTTCTTGGAGCTTTCAATTATCGCCCCTTTGTTTTTTTCAAGCAAGCCAAATTTTTGCTTTCTAGTGAAGTGCTTAACTTTTTCCCTGGCATAGAGTTTTTTTTTCGAAAGTGATATATGCTTGCTTCTTATTGCATCTGTTTCTCCCTTACCCCTAATCCCGTAGTTGTGGTTTATTCTCTGGACTGGATTTGCGTTTCCCAGACCAAGAGATTTGGCAATTTCTAGCATTGACTTTTCTGTCAAAGCCAAAAGCCTAAGCGCCTTTGGACCAATAGTATCCATTTCCTTGTGGGTTTTTCTTTTAGCTATTGAAACAGCCCGAGGCATAATATACTTGGCGCTCTGGGATATAAATTAGTTGCTAGCACCCTCTGCAGGACCGGGTTCGAATCACGGCCGGGGCAATTGCTATGCTCTCCAATGCCCTAAGATTCATCAAGAGTTCCAGAGCATGTTGAAGTAGTTTTGGTGTGATTTCGCTATTTCCTTGTTTTGGATTCTTATTGCAAGCGGCTGTTTTGACCATTGGATGAAGATGCAGGTGTCGCCGTAGATGAATGTTGACGTTGGGCTGGCATATTTGTCTTCAACAAACTTGAACTGCAGAAGCTTTCTTTTTTCCGCGATTCCCTGCAATTTTTTTGGGAAAATGCTCCTCTGCCTTATCCCCTTTGCGATTCTTTTTCTGTGCCACTGCTCGAAATAATGCCCAAAAAAGGATTTGAACTGGTACTGCGAAGCTATGAGAGAAATGGGTTTTGCTGTTTCAATCATCTCTTCGAAAAGCATTCTCAGGCCTTTTTTTCCGGCAAAAATGCTTGCTTCTAGAGAACTCTTGCGGGTGGAAAAGGCTTTTTTCAGGCTTTTGATGTCATTCAGAAGACCTTCTTTGGTTTCTTCTAGCTCTTCCTCTTTTTCTTGGATGAGAGAGTATAGTGCAGTAGGCGGCTTGGCTTCAAACCACTTGACCTTGTTTCTTGTTACAAAGGAAACGACGCCTTTAGAGGACAACCTGTCCAACGCTTCATAAACGTTTGTCCTGTTTATGCCGGTTTCGGCGCTAATCCGGTTGGCATAGCTGCTTCCCTTTCTGAGCAGCTGCAGGTATACTTTTATCTCTGAGGGGCTGAAGCCAAACTTTGCGAGGTTTTCTTCCAGCATGCAATCATTAGAAGAAGATAACTATTAAAAGTGTTGTGGTTGATAACCACAACTAACTCTTATAGCCTCTTTAAGCCCCATTATATTTAGTTTAGTGCCTTTTGGGAGGCGAAATTCTTGGAACAAGTAGACATAGCCAGACCAATCTTTGTTTTCGGCTGCTGCAACAGTGGAACAACTATCCTGTGGAACGCACTAAAAAAGCACAATGGTTTGTGTGGTCCAAATATTGAGGGCCAGGACTTGCAGGGCATGCCCCCCTTGATGAGGCACAACCTCGGCAACGCTACTTTCAGACTGTGGGCGCATCCAAAGTTCAAGCTGTGCTATTACGCGACAGAAAAGGATTTTGCAGAAGAGGATGCGAAGAAGGTTAAAAAACTCTACAGCCGATTCTTGGAGCCAAGAAAAAGGTTTATCACAAAGAGCCCTGCAGACACTTTGCGGGCAAGGCTGATTCAAGCATATTTTCCCGACGCCTGCTTTGTTGCAATAGTGAGAAACGGCTATGCAGTTTCAGAGGGGATTGTGAGGAAGAGGAAGTTTGACCCTGAAAGGCCCCAATTCAAGGGATTGTTTACCACAATCGAGGAAGCTGCTGAACAGTGGTTCAGGGCAAACACTGTTGTTGTTTCACACCAAAAGTTTCTGAAAAACTATTTGGTTGTCAAGTACGAGAACCTGGTTCGCAATACGCGGAAGACGCTGTGTTCAATTTTGGATTTCTGCGGTTTGGAAAAGAAAGGCTTTCCAATTCCTTCCTTTGACAAAAACCTGAACAAAGAGCAGATTTCAAGGCTGTCAGATTGCCAAATTGAGGCAATAACCAGGATAGCAGCGCCAATGCTGGTACATTTTGGGTACAGGCTAAGGAGAACAAGGCTGGAGTGGTGAAATGAAAAAAATATTCTGGTTGACTGGCCTGCCCTGCAGCGGGAAAACAACAATAGCAAAAGAGCTTGCAAAACACCTTTACGCAGAAATACTTGACGGGGATGAGATAAGGGCAATTGTTGGCAACACGGATTTTTCAAAGGATGGGAGGGCAAAGCACATGCGGTCGGTTGCTGCTTTTGCAGCCACTCTTTCCAAATACGCCAATGTTGTCGTGGCATTGGTCAGCCCCCTTCGGGAGGTGCGTGAAGAGATTAAGAAGGAGTATCCAAACCTGCGTGAGATTTACGTTAAATGCGATTTGGAAAAGTGCAAAGAGAGAGATTGCAGAGGGATGTATGCCAAGGCAGAAAGAGGCGAGATAGACAACTTTACTGGAGTCCAAGCAGAGTATGAAGAGCCCTTGAATCCAGACATTGTAGTCAGGACGGACAAAGATTCTGTGGAACAATGTGTAAAACACATTCTGAGATTGTATGACAGCAAGCCAAAGGCACTGCTTATTGGCAGGTGGCAGCCCTTTCACGAAGGGCACAGATGGCTTGTGGATGAAGCAAGGAAAAGAGGGCACGGTGCACTTATCGGGGTAAGGCACACGCCCATAGACGAAAAAAACCCTTATTCCGCACATGAGCGGCTAGAGATGATAAAAAAAGCATTGGGCGATTCAGTGGACTGCATAGTGCTGCCGGACATTGCAGGCGTCTACTATGGCAGAGACGTCGGCTACGAAGTTGCAGAATTGAAGCCGCCATCCAACATTGCTGCAATAAGTGCGACGAAAATGCGTCAATCGGAAGAGGGAAAGAAACGTGAAGACTAGGAAATTTGGCGAAACAGGAAAAAAGGTATTCGTAGTTGGAATGGGTACTTTTGGCTACGGCAGCGACTATAGGCAGATAACAGAAAAAGAAGCTGCCCAAATCTTCAACGCGGTTTTTGACAGGATTCCAAGCAAAGGGTTCTTTTTGATAGACACTGCCCCAAAGTATGGTCTTGGAAAGTGCGAAAAGTGGATTGGCAGATTTGTTAAGGAAAGCGGAAAAGACAACCTTCTTATAGCAACAAAAGGGGGCAGGCACATCGAGCAGGGCAGAGTAAATGAAAAAGACTTCAGCCAGCGGTTTTTGAAAAGAGATTTGGACAACAGCTTGCAAAGACTGAGTATTGAACAAGTCTTTCTTTACCAGTTGCACAACCCTGCACTAGAAGTCATAAGGGAAGGCAGCGTATTTGATTGGCTTGAGCAATTCAGGGCTGAAAGGAAAATAGGTTTCTACGGTGTTTCAATTGACAGCCCAGAAGAGGGAATCGCTGCAATAGATGTTTGCAGACAGAAAGGCTATAATGGTTTAGCGTCAATCCAAGCAATCTATAATATACTGAACAAAAAGGCAGAAGAGCTTTTTGAAAAAGCAAAGAAGGCCAATGTCAGCATTATTGCAAGGGAACCATTGCTGAGGGGCTTTCTGTCAGACAAATACTATAAAGACGACTTTTCTAACGCACCGCCTGCTGTAATGAAAGAAATCAAGCTATATGGCATGGAGCAGATTTTTTCAAAGGTCAAGGAAGTGGAGCAAGCGCTCAAAGAAACCGGCTGCAATTATAGTCTTGCAGAAGTGGCGATAAAGTTTGCATCCCTTCCCGAAGCGGTTACAGTAACAATCCCAGGAATAAACGAACTAAAGTATGTTGAGGCAGACCTAAACGCAGCAAGCATCACCTTGAGCAGAGAAACCTTGTCAAGACTACAAAAAATCAAAGACTTGGGTGCAAAATGAACATCCAGCTAATTCAGCCAGAAAAGAGCAAAGGGTATTGTTCCAACTCTAGGACAGGATGTTACCTGCCGCTTGGGCTGATTTCAATTGCTACTTACACCCAAAAGGAGTTTCCAGACGCAGAAATTGAGGTTTTTGACGGCGAGCTGATAACAAACAAGCAGATAATTGACAAATTGAAATCAAGCTCTGTTGTTGGAATTGAGACCAAAACGCCAAATTATGCCTCGGCGCTTGAAATTGCAAAGGCAGCAAAGGAAATGGGCTCCAAAGTTATTTTTGGCGGAGTCTATGCGTCAGCAATTCCCCAGACAATAATGGAACACAGAGCAGACATTGTCGACCACATTGTCGTTGGGTTTGGTGAAAAGCCCTTTGTTGAAATACTGAAGGGCAACAGCCAAAAAATAATTTACAACCAGCAAGCCTCCTTTGACCAGCTTCCCACGCCCGACAGGGCTTCCTTTGTGGATATCGAGAACTACGTTTCCAATTTCAGAAAAGAGCACCCGACTTGGAATCCAAGGGGGACAAACATTTTCACGCACATGGGCTGCAAATACAAGTGCCTCTTCTGCTCAAGGCAGGGGCCCAAAGGGACAACGTGCTTCAGAAGCCAACAAAAAATTTGGGAGGAAGTAACCAGTCTTGTGAACGAACACAACATAGATTACATAGTTGACTTTAGCGACGCAATAACACAAAATCTAAGGTGGCTGAAAAAACTTGTTGAAGTAAAGCCGCCTGAAATTAAGCCGCTTTTCCATGTATTCTCAACAGCTGCTGATATCAATAAGAAAACACTGCGGTTGCTGGGGAAATTAAATGTGCGGCACATCTTCATCGGCATCGAAACAGGCGACCCCCTCTTGGCTAGAAGAGTAATGAAGGGAGAAAATTTTTCGCCAAAGACCAGCCTGAAGGCAGCAAGGTCAGCCGCAGAAGCAGGCATGAGTATAACGCCTTCCTTTGTTTTAGGGCTTCCAGGAGAAACCGAAGAGAGCTTGGAGAGCACTTACAGGCTAGCCGAGAAAATCAAAGAAATAAGCGACTTTGAGGAAATTTTCTGCTCTGCCTTAATCCCTTTTCCTGGCTCAATCGCTTTTAAGCAACTGAAATTGAAACATAAGCTGGATTCCGACTTGCTGGATGCAGAGGAACTGAAAAGGCTCTGGGCAGAGTCTTTCTGCAAGGCAGATTACGAAACAATAATAGACTATTCGGAAAAAATCCTTGAACTAGGGAAATATACAATCACGATTAGAGGACAGGGAAGCAGACAAAAAACACGAAATATTAACCCCATTCAGTGAAATAGTTAGGTTTATATACTTGTTTTGCAGCATTTATTATCATGAGGGCATGGCCAATTGCACTGGTTTTCGCAGGGCTTGTTCTGCTGGCTCTGAACGCAAGCGCCTGCGGCTACGGCTACTACTGCGGCGGCTCTTATTCGCCGATTCACTACCCAAACAGCTACTACAGCATGCAATTTTATGAATCTTATTACGACCCGTACCTGGGGTACGGCAGCTATTACACGCATTACAGCCCATACAGCTACTATAGCTATTCTTACTATGGCCCAGGCTACGGCTATTACAGCTATCCCGCTGTTTACTACTACCCGACATACTATTACAGCCAGCCTTACTACTCTTACTATTACTATCCCGGGTTCTACTTCGGCGTAAGCTGGTATTCCTAAGCGCAATTAAAGGCGCTGGGCAGCAAGGCTTTTAAATTCTTTTCAATCCTAATTCCCTAAGCAATTTTCTTTCTTTTTTTGTGATGCTGGATGTCTACAACAAAGAAGGATAGTTCGCGCTTCAAGAAAACCAAGGCAAGGCAAAGGTGGAAGTGGAAGAAGAAGAAAATGCGGAGAAAGAAGAGGAAGAAGCGCTACCTGAGGCAGAGGGCAAGGGAGTAAACAAGCCTGTTTCAGCCTGAAGCCAGCAAGGTTACAGCTGAATGCTCTAAAAAACTGGAAAAAAATAGAGCAGCAAAAAGCCGGCAAGGAACAGCAGGTAGTGTATGTAGATAACCCAGTACATCTTGTTCATGTCAATTGCCTGGGGCCTGCGCAGTGCGGTCTTGTAAAAGGGGGCAGGCAGCAGCATCGCAATGCCCAGGAGCAAATAGCGCAGTGGCAGGACAGTGAAGCATGCAGCAATGTATGAAAGCGCCCCGACTGCAAGGGAAATACGGGCTATTCTCTTTAGTTTTTTTTCGCCGTACAAAACAACGCTGCTCCTCAAGCCGAGCCTTTCCTCATGCTCTTTTGAAGCCAGCCTGTACAAGCCGAAGCCGCCGAACTGGATTCCCAGAATGAAAAGGAGGACAGGCAGCGGCGCGTTGAAGGCAGGCACAAACAAAACCCAGCCGGCATAGAACCTGAAAACAGGGTTGATGAGCGAGCCGCTTATCAGGTCAATAATCGGCCTCTTCTTCAGGTTGAAAGGCTCTGTAGTGTATAGCAGCTGGTTGAGCAGCATTGCAAGCATGCACAGGGTGAAAAGAAAGGTTTCATTCAAATTATATGCGATGCAAAACGAAAAGGCAATTAAGAGAATTGCGAAAACCAGGGCAATTTTAGCTGGAACGATGCCCATAGGAATTGCCCTCTTTTTCTTCACAGGGTGCAGTGCGTCAGCCTTCCTGTCAGTATAGTCGTTCAGGGTGTACAAGCCTGACCAAAGCAGGGCAAGCGCTGCAAAGCCAAACAAGAACCGTGTTGCGTCAAGTTCAATGCCAAAAAAAAGGGCTGCAGTGACTGCAGCAATGAGCATGTTGCCAAAGCTCTTGCTCCATTCCAACGGCCGCATCAGCTGCAAAAGGCCGTAAAAAAAGCGAAGCATAGTTTTATTTAGAAAATAAAATAAATAAAATAGTTTACCTTATGCAATTAAAGGATTCCAGACGCATAAATTCCAACAGAAAGGTATTTAAATAAGCATAATTAATAGTATATGAGAGAGCCTAGCTGCGGTTTGCCAAAACCGTGGTTTTCTCAAAGGAATGCGATTTTTTACCAGCTTGGCTGGTAGCATGGGAGAACTGCTCTTAGCACATGGTGTGCTAGCAGCATGCAGGTTCGATGAAACGAAAAATGAGTGCCACAGTTTTTTGTGGCATGAAGCAGGCTTGTGATAATGTGAACCAATTCCGTTAAGGCTTCTAAAGCACAACCGGAAACTAATTTTTGGTTGTGTAATTCCAGCCGATCCTGCTGGAGGATACTGCTATCGAAATCCGACTTAGACATGCAAGTCTTAAAGACGTATACGGCGTCTTTGGCGAACGGCTCAGTAACACGTGGGTAATCTACCCTCGGGAAGGGTTAATCCCGGGAAACTGGGGATAATGCCCTATGGGCAATTGGCACTGGAATGTCCAATTGCTGAAAGGCTCTTGCGCCACGCAAGCAAGCGCCCAAGGATGAGTCCGCGGTGGATTAGGTTGTTGGCGGGGTAAATGCCCACCAAGCCGTTGATCCATACGGGCCTTGAGAGAGGGAGCCCGGAGAAGGACACTGAGATAAGGGTCCTAGCCCTACGGGGTGCAGCAGTTACGAAACCTTTACAATGCGCGAAAGCGTGATAGGGGGATTTCGAGTGCAAGCTTTGCTTGCTTTTGCCAAGAGTAAACTACTTGACGAATAAATGGGGGGCAAGATACGTGCCAGCCGCCGCGGTAATACGTACCCCATGAGTGGTATCCACTTATATTGGGCCTAAAACGGCTGTAGCAGGCTCGAAAAGTCTTTGGTGAAAGCAGCCAGCCTAACTGGTTGAATGGCCAAAGATACTGTCGGGCTAGAGGCCGGAAGAGGTCAAGGGAATTTCAGGGGTAGCGGTGAAATGCTATGATCCTTGAAAGACCCCCAGTAGCGAAGGCGCTTGACCAGGACGGACCTGACTGTGAGGGACGAAAGCTAGGGGAGCGACCCGGATTAGATACCCGGTTAGTCCCAGCCGTAAACGATGCAGACTTGGTGTCCTAGTACCCATGTGGTACAGGGGTGCCGAAGGGAAGCCGTTAAGTCTGCTGCCAGGGAAGTATGCTCGCAAGGGTGAAACTTAATGGAATTGGCGGGAGCTCACTACAAGGGGTGGATGCTGCGGTTCAATTGGATAAAACCCCCGATAATCTTACCAGGGCCGACAGCAGAATGATGGACAGGCTGAAGGTCTTTCCTGACGCGCTGAGAGGTGTTGTATGGTCATCGTCAGCTCGTACTATGAAGCGTCCTGTTAACTCAGGTAACGGGCGAGACCCACATCCATAGTTGCCATTTCCCAATTAGGGGGAGCACTCTATGGAAACTGCAGTGGCAACACTGAGGAAGGGGTGGGCAACGGTAGATCTGTATGGCCCGAATGCCCTGGGCAACACGCGGCATACAATGGCTGAGACAATGAGTTCCGAACCCGAAAGGGTAAGGTAATCCCCTAAACTCAGCCTCAGTTCGGATTGAGGGTTGTAACTCACCCTCATGAATGATTGGAATCCCCAGTAATCGCGCTTCATTAAAGCGCGGTGAATAAGTCCCTGAGCTTTGCACACACCGCCCATCAAGCCAGTCGAGTGATGCTCAGATGAGGTGTCTTCACAAGATGATAACGATTCTGAGTTTTGCGAGACGGGCTAAGTTGTAACAAGGTGTCCGTAGGGGAACCTGCGGACGGATCACCTCCTTCAAACTTTTAAAAAAGTTTGAACAAAAAACTGAATTGCTTCGCAATTCAAGACACAAGCCTGCATTGCACTTAATGGGTGTCTTGCGGGGTGCAAGCAGCCGAGACATTGCCTGCTGTGCATCACGGGGCGTTCCGGCATGGGCTCATAGCTCAGTTGGTAGAGCGCCGCTCTTGCACAGCGGAGGTCATGGGTTCGAATCCCATTGAGTCCAAAAGCCTTTTCTTTTGGAAAAAGAAAAGCCTTGGGAAAAGAAAGGTAAGGAAAGCTTTGGGAAAAGAAAACAGGAAAAGCTGTATCAAAAGAAAACAAGAAAAAAGAGAAAAAAATGATGTTCATCAATTTATTATTTTGGTGACGCAGCTCGTGAGCTTTTTCACGAGCGAAGGATGATGCCGGGCGACCGAAGGGAGCCTGTTGTATCGAGCCTGTAGGCGAAGATGCGACTCAGCCCCGCCGGCTGCTCGGCGTGTGATTCGCGCATTGGAAGTATTTCCTGAAAAAGCAGGTTCAATTGCTAGTGTTCCTTACATGGAACCGTGCACGCCGCTTAGGGGATAACTAGGCTCAGCTGGCGACGAAGGGCGTGGCAAGCTGCGATAATCCTTGGTGAGACGCATGCAGTCTTCGAGCCAAGGGCCCCTGAATCGATCCGAAAGGATTGCATACCCCGGGAATTGAAGCATCTTAGTACCGGGAGGAAAAGAAATCAAATGAGATGCTGTGAGTAGCAGCGAGCGAAAGCAGCATTGGGCAAACTGAATCCCGTGCAGCAATGCATGGGAGATGTGGTGTGGCCCGGTTAACACCCAAAAAGCGAAGCCGAAGTGCCCTGGAAAGGGCTGCCATAGAGCATGACAGCTGCGTAGGCGAATGCTTGATGGGTGATTTCCGGTTGCCGGGAGTATTGTGCATCTGATTTTGCGCAAGAAGATTGGGAGTCATTAACTTCCAACCCTAAACACTAGGCTGAGACCGATAGCACACTAGTAC
>CAZXIC010000008.1:0-42928 GCA_964640195.1 uncultured archaeon
TTTTCTTATATTGAATTGCGTGAATTGTTGAGCGAATGAAATAAGCTATAAAGCAGACTGCAGTCCAGATGAAAAAAAGGGCAGCCACACTATTCTATACGGCAAACTTATATTTAAAATTCTCGCCTCCCTGCCCTGAGCTGTGAGTGCAAATCCCGCCGAATCTTACAATTCCGCAAGCTCTGCGTAAAAGTCCTTGTATTTTTTCAGGTCAGCTTTTACTATGTCTTTGATATCTTTCCATTCAGCCATTGTAATTGGCTCTCTTTTTCCCTTTATTTTAATTTCTTTCATCTTAATGCCCCCTTGTATGGTTTGCTATCCAGGTTACAATTTCATCCAATTTTGTTCTTGGCTTCACTGCCCATACAACAACATTAAATCTTGATGTTTCTCCCACTTCTAATTCTTTTCCATTCAGCTTTAAAAATGCCATCATTGCTTCAAACGCTGTCCTTTTGTTTCCGTCTGCAAACGCGTGCCTTCTTGAAATTTCTAAAAGCAAGGTTGCTGCCTTTCTGTCAACTCCGCGAGTGTTTGCCATCTTGTATACTATGTGGTCTATTTCACCTTCGTTTCTAATATTTCCCTTGTCAAATTTTTTGTTTATTTCAATTATTGCCTCTTTTGAAAGCGTTTTTGCGTAAATCCTTGCCATGCATAAATTCTGTAAATTACAGAATTTAAACATATCGTTTTAAGTAGAGAATTCCCGCCTCCAAGATTTGCTAAATTTGGCGGGTGGTTTTTAGTTTTTGGTGTACCTCTTCATGGAAAAAGAATTTTATCTGCCGCAAAACGTCTAACGGATTTTTCTTTAAACTTTGATTCATTCCTCTAAGATGCTCATCAAATTTTTTCTCCAGTTTGTCCATTAATTCCTTTGACCCAAGTTCTTCTTCCAGCTTTGAATACATAGCAATGCTCACTAAAGTGCTTCATCTGCTCTGTGGTCGTGTTAATCCCGCCTCCCGGATTTGCACACGATGAGATTGGTGTGTGGTATGTGGCTAGTGGTTTGTTGTTTCTTATAAGTCATATAATTTCTTTATTTTTTGTTTCACTTCTTTGAGTTTTTGGCTTGAGAGTTTTCCTATTTTTGTTTCTATCAGTTTCTTGTAGGCTGTTACTGGGTTGTCGACCATTATCTGGCTTTCGGTTTTCAGTCGTCCTTTTTCTAAATCTTTTGAAGTTAGTAAAACATCGTATTTTGTTTTGCTTCCTTGGGATGTTATCTTAAGCAAAATTAGGTCATCTGATTGTCTGTTGAATTCTGAATTGCTTATAACCAGTGCAGGTCGTCTTTTTGCCCCTATTTGTTCTGAGAACATTAGGTCGGCTACAACGAGGTCCCCTTGTTCAAAATTCAAAGAGTTCATGTGCGTCTTCTCCTTCTTCTGCCCATCTCTTGTAAGCGTAAAGCCTCCATGGGTCTTTCTCTGATTCAAGCAACTTGGCTTTTTCTTCTATCGCTTGCCTTGCTACCTCGGTCCACTTTATTTCCGGGTGCTTTTTAATTATCTTATGCAGTTGTTCAGGAATAGCCATGGTCATGTTAACCATTCAATCACCTTAAATAAGTAAAATAAGTAGAAGTCTATTTAAGGCTTTCTACCGCCGCTCGGCGTGATTAGTGTAATCCCGCCTCCCGGATTCTTGCTTGGTTAGTGGTAAGCGCTTGTCAGTTAGTTTTTTCATCTTTCCACCAGTGCATTATTTTATCATACTTCTGATCAAATTCGCTGCTTATTTGCTCGTACGGAGTACGAATTATTTTCTTCCATTCGGTCATTAATTGCTTAACAATCGCT
Source organism: uncultured archaeon (assembly GCA_964640195.1). Classification (GTDB taxonomy): domain Archaea; phylum Iainarchaeota; class Iainarchaeia; order Iainarchaeales; genus CAZXIC01. Next base: position 1,812 of record CAZXIC010000008.1, read on the forward strand.
GGCGAAGTTTCCACAAAATTCCAACGCATTAGAAGAAACGGTTGCTTTTCTTTTTCAGCAAACATTTTAGGTGAGCCCAACATATCGATTCTTTTTAGTAAGAGGTAGAATCTTCCAACTTCTGGATTGTTAGGATCAAAGTGCAGAAAACCATATTCCGTTGCTCGACGGCCTTGTTCCAAAGTAGTTCCCAAAGACAACCCGGTTTTAATTTTGAGGCTCTCATACAGTCTCTTTTGTGCAAAATGAGGCGCTCTTAAAATTGAATCTCTTAAAAGCCCCCGGTGCTCTTTAACAATTGAAGGATGTCTTTTTTGAAATTTCTTTAAGGCAGATTCATCAATAATAAGCATTAAGTCAATATCCCCTGGATTTGGGTCTCCTTTTCTTACACTTCCAAATAAATATCCTCCTTTCACAAAAGGATATTTTCGCTTAACTTCTTGTAAAGCAGATGAAATGTTTTTCTTAGAAACTTTTATTCTTTTTCTTCTGCTTCGAGAAAGGTAAGGCGCCCTCTCTCTTAAATAATCTTTTGTCTTTTCAAGCAAACTTTTTGGTTTTAGAAGACTAGGCCGGTCTCGTGGCTTTTTCATAATATGACTTATGTATCTCTTTTATTTAAAAGAAGCAGATTCCCGCCTCCCAACACCGATCTACGGGTGCAACTCCCGCCGGATTTTGCTGTTTTTCGCCTTATTCTGGTTAATTTATTTTAAATAATGTTAAGCAATTACTTATTGCTATGTTGCAAAAGTTTTACTTGGATACTGCAATCTGGCGTGATTACTTTGAAGATCGAAAGGATGGTATCAGGCCTTTGGGAGAGTTTGCTTTTCAGTTCTTGAAGAAATGTCAGAATAGGAAGTGGCGTGTCCTCGTTTCTCCTGAGGTTGAAAAGGAGCTTTTGGCTTATTATCCGAAGGAGCGGGTTGAGCAGGTTTTTTCAAGTTTCAAGGATGTAATCGTGAAGGTTTCTTACTCCAAAGAGCAGGTTTCTGAAGCGCTTTCTTTTTGGGTAAAAACAAGGAAAGAGTTTCCTTTCTCTGATGTTTTGCATTCCGTTATTGCCAGGGATAATGGTGCGAGGCTTGTTTGCAGGGACAGGCATCTTTTTGAAATAGATTTGGCGGATTGTGTTCTGCCGGAAGAAGTTGATTAAATCTTTATATTGTGTTTTTTTGCAAGTTCTTCCGCAAGCTTTTCGCCGTATTCCTTGCGCCACTTATGCCATTCTTCTTCTGTCTTGGCCTTCCCTTTTCCTTTGAATATGCCTCTTGCATTGTAGAGTGCTTGCCAGGCTTTGCTTTTTTCTCTTTCTACTCGGTTAGCTTTTAGCTTATCTCTAATTGAGTCTCTAATGAATTCTGTTTTAGTAGTGTAATGAAAATCTCTCATGTCTTTTTCTATCTGCCTTGCGATTACACTTTCCAATTTAATACTCACATGCTCCATATCATTAAGTAATACTTGGTGCTTTTTAAAAAACTATCGTTCTCCAACAAAAGGAATGAGTTTCCCGCCCGCCTTCCGGATTTGCACACGGGGAGATTAGTGTGTGGTAATTGGTTAGTGGTTTGTGGTCTGCGATTCATTTTCTGCCTCTTCTTGCCCTTGCTTTTCTTAGCCTTCTTTCTGTTCTTGCAGCTTCAATTCTTTTTGCTTCTCTTTCGGCTTGTCTGCGCCAAGCCTGAGATGCGAGTTCTTCTTGGTGCATAAAGCAATTCTGTTCAGGTATGTTAAGCCTTTTCTGGACTGCACGCAGGTGGTCTGAAACAGCAACGACAACAGTGTCACTTCTTGCACCGCGCAAAAGAGTTTCCCATCTTTTCTCTCTCAGAACTAAATTGTGGTATGCTCTTCTTGCATTACTTACTTTTCCTGCTTGCATATCCTGCACAAGTCTTTCAGTTACTTTCTTGTTATCTAAAGGAACAACTTTCAATCCGGCCCTAAGCGCTTCTCTTGCCAAAAGTTGGTATGAGCCTGCCATTCCTTTGAAAGCATTTTCAGCCATAAGTTCTGAGATTTTAACTTTTGGTTCATATTCTGGAATGGCGCTTAAGGTTTCGGCATCAATTTCAAGGTAAAGAACTTTTTTTCCTCTAATCGTTTGCCTAAATTTTTCCATCACTGCTTTGACTTCTTCTTGGTCATGGAAGACTCCAAACAGGATTGGTTTATTTGGATAGATAACCATCTAATCACTTATTTCCTGCTCCCGTCCGGCGGGTTCTATAGTATCATCTATACATTTGGAATATAAAAAGGAAGTAGATTCCCGCCTCCCCAAGAGGCGCCCCAAGCAGCAGCCCCCTATAGGCGTTTATAGGTTGCCATTACTATTATACACAAGGTTATATTTAAGAGTTTCGGTGGAGTTTTGGTTTCTTCAGTACTCCCAGGGGAGGAAATATTTTTGACCTTTGGCTTCCATCCTGAAGTTTGGTTCTGGGGAAAGTTCCATTGTCAGCATTAGTGGTTCAAGCACGTAAACAATTTCCGGCATATTTTGCATGAATTGCTTATCCTTGAGGTGCCAGTGAGAGAAATTGGCAATAATGTCAGCGATTCTTATTAGAGGGTACTCGTCTCCTGCGTCTTGGATGTCACAACTTCCCTTTCCAAAACAGTTTTCAGCATGGTCTTTTACTTTCTTCTTATACAAGTCCCAGGCCTTCCCTTGCAAATCCCTGTCGACTCTAATTTCGCTGTTGCCTTTGTAGCCGAATAATCGCCAAATGTCAACAATCAGCCAGCCGTGTTTTGCATATTGGTCGTAAATCGCGTTATAACCATCGTCTTTTGTGCTTTCAGGAAATTGGATAGTTCTAAAATTCTTCTGAAACCAGATAGAGGAGGACTTCTTATCAAAAAGAAGCACATAATACCGCAGTTGATAATCTGTCAAAATTTTGATGACCTCTTTCCACACGCCATGCAAATTCTTGCCTTTTTTGCCAGGCCATCTTTCATCCAAACGCTTTACAGCTTCTTCTGCGAGACTCATGTTCGTGCAGGTTACTCCCGCTATAGTGAAATAGTTTTCTGCCCCGGAGCCTACTTCAAAACCTTTCCTCTTAAAACCTGCGTCAATTCCTAAATAAATCTGCTCATACATGCTCATCATAGAACTCTTTGAAACAAAAGCTATTTCTATATCTCGTTCAAGGTGATAGGATTTAAACCAACGGAACCATTTTTATAAGGTTAATCATGCGTTATATCGTTATAAAGTTTGTATCCGATGGTTTGAAGGACAATCAAACCAGCGGTGGTTGGAAAAGAAATATAGGAGAGAATTCTAAGGTGACAAAATGCCTCGAAGGAGAAGAGCAGCGAGAAGAATAACAGCAAGAGCTGTAAGCAATGAATTAAGCTTAGTAAAAGCTGGCGTAGAGAGAAGAATCTGCTCCCTCGAAAGTAACTTGAGTAATAAAATAACTAAATACAGTTTGGGGAACATTGGCGTAGTTTTTTCAGTACTTGCCTTTATCGTTGCTGTCCTTACAATCGCTCTAATTGTCTGGCAGGGAGATACTCTTGAAAGACAAGTTACTGAGTTAGGACGGCAAGTCAATGCACTCAATAACCAGGTTGTAGCTCTGAATAGACAAGCAGAGGCTTTAGAGGAACAGGTTGAAAAGATGCCCTCTGTTGCGCCCTATTTGGAGGTTTTTGTAGAGAGTAAAAGTTCGCTGGTTTTTTTCTCCAACAATCTTTTCCCTTATATGAGTGACAAGAGATATGAGCGTTTTTTTCTAAATTTGGAAAATAATGGACTAAATCCTGCAACCCACGTTAATGTTAACATTGAAATTCCTGATGCAGAATGGCTCTCCGGCCATGCTCATAACGATAATATATCAGTCTTTATGGGTGAAGAACCTAAAGAGATTGAGGTCAAATTTTATTGTTTAACTACAGGGCATGAAGACTGCACTGAGAAGGACATTGTTCCTGGCTATTACGATGTAAAGCTTAGTTTTATTTGTGCTGGTTCTTGTAAAGGTGTAGGTAATAACTTGATAGTGCAGACATACAAAATTTGTGTAGCAAATAGGGACTTTGACTGTTCTAATGATTTAGTTGGTTTTGTTTCGGAGGAACTTAAATCAAGAACAACAATTTTCGATTAGATTCTTTTGCATGTAACTATTCAAACTGCGCCTCCACCGCCAGAACCTCCTCTAGCAATAAAAAAAATTAAGGTGGCAAGAGCGCCAAGCCCAACCACAATGTACAGCAGATATTGAGCAGCCAGTTGCCCTGCATTATCTATTTCTGGGTATGCTTCGGATATTAAAAATACCAAAACAATGTATCCTACGAAAATCGCCATCGCAAAGCCAACAATAATTTCCCTAATGCTGGACATATCATCACTTTCTTCCAATTTTACCAATCAAGGGATGGCTCAGATTCTTCAAGTTCAAAACCCAAGTAAGCCAAATAAAAAAGTACAAAAGATTGATGGTTGTTTGGACAGTCGTATCAAGGGAAGAAATCAAAGGGGCAAGAACAATGAAGTATGCAAACAGAAGGATGACTGTCTTAATTGCAAAGAAAACGACAAATGATTCCAGTGCATTACTCAAAAACTTGGTTGGCATGATTAAATACTAGTTACAAAAAGAATAAAAGCTGATTAACTGCGATTTGTTAGTTTGGTTACTAAAAGACAAGTTTATTTCTTCGCTGCTTTCAGCAGTTTTAGGATTATTTGCTCGTAGCTTTCTCCTTTCTTTCCCAAGTCTTTGAGCTTGTCTCTTGTGGATGGCGTGAGCTGGATTGTGGTTACTCCTTTCCTGTAAGGCATAGTGCTATATAATGGAAATAGGTGTTTATATTTCTTGCGATTTTTTTGCAAGTAACCGCCTATTGACCCTGCCATGAATCTTGATTATGATAGGTCTTTTCCGATTGCAATTCCAATTGTTTTTGTTGAGTTAATCGGGTTTATGCTTATGTCGGCAGCAGCTGTTTCGGTTCCTAGTGCATAGTATGGTCCATCTAGGAATTCGTGGTGGAGGTATGTACCGCTTGATACCAATATCTGGTCAATGATATTGCTTTCAGAGTCGTACAACTGAGCCTTTGCTAAATTTTGAGTGTTGCAAATGTCGATTTCGCTTGTTTTTTGCCCCATGTATTTGTTTATACAATTCATGTCGCTTTCTGTGCTTACTTCTCCGTCTCCGCTTAGGTCATATTCTATTTCGTATGGTTTATACTGGAGGTTTAACGTAAGTATGTTTGCATCGTTATCGTCTATCACGCCGTTTTTGCTGTAGTCTGGGCATCTGACGCATTCGGAATCGTATCCTGCGGCGCAAGTACTGACTTTGTAGTCTCTGAGTCCTTTGTAGTACTCTATGCATTTCATGTCGCTTTCTGTGCTTACTTCTCCGTCTCCGCTTAGGTCATATTCTTTTTTGTACGGTCCTGTGTAATTAGATAGAGTGTCTGCGTCATCGTCGTTTATCCAACCATAATTTTTGATGTCTGGGCAGCGTACGCATTCCGCACTGTCCCAGATAGAGGCTATTTTTACTGAAAGAATTTCGCCTTCCCTGGCGTTTCTGCCTTTCAATCCTGTTATAACATCTCCTTCGGTGTAGTTTTCGTAAACCATGATGGACGCTATTCCAGTTTGTGTAGTTGGCTCCATAAGAACACTTAACAAGTATATCTTTGACTTTAGTGCAAATTGGCCCATTGAATCAAGGAATATTTGGTCTAGGGCGACTTTTTCAGGCACTGTTTGAGAACTGCCCACTAAATTGCCTTCTGAGTCAAATAGCTCAAGTCTTGCTTCATATTTATCGCCTAGGTATGGTAGATGAACAGAGGCAATTTTTATTGACATTTTTTGGCCTTCATAGGCTCCTGTGCCCTCTAAGTCTAATATTATCTCGCCTTGCTTGTAGGTTCTAGGTATTTCATTCTCTAGTAGTACCGAAACTTGAATTTCTGTTGTTTCCATATCTTCTACTTCAATTTCCTTGCCCTTGCCGCCATAGCCATCCTTTCTAACTTCAATTCTGTAACTTCCTGGGCTAAGTGACTCAAAAAGTGCAATGCCATCGCCATTTGTCAGCTTTGTTTCTTCAAAATTTTCTGATACTATCTCAACACTGGCTTCGGATAGTGGTGTTCCTAATCTCTTAACTTCTACTTCTAAATTTCCTGTTGCTTCGCAGTCAGAATCGTTTTCGTATGTACAACTTGTTGGACAGCAACCATCATTATCGCTGCACGCTGTTATTGCAGTGTTAACACAGGAGTTGGCATCGTTGCAGGTGTCAACCGTGCAAGCGTCCTGGTCGTTGCAATCCAAATCATTGTCGCATTCGACAGGCTCGATGCAGGTTCCGAGGCAGCATTGGCTTGTTCCTGCTGCAAGTACAGTTATCTCTGAACACACTTTGTTGCCTGTACAGATTGCGCCACCCATTTCACCGCACATTTTGAGTACGCAGTCGCCATCAACGCATTTCTCATTTGGATCACACGATACATTCTCACATGGGTCTTCCTCCCCGCAGTCCTGCGTGCAGTTGTAGTTGCTCTCCGTTTCAGTGTCACAAACGCCATTGCCGCAGAGCGCAGTGCAAATCCCGCTGATTCCCAGAATGTTCTCCTCTTTTGGCGGAATGAGTTCAAGGCCTTCGCAGCATTCCGGCGGTTCGGCAATGACAGGGATGGTTTCGCCTTCTCCCTTGCATGCCTGGATTGCTGCATGGCTGCATTTTTTTGGCGTTCCGCTGCAAGTGTCCTCTGTTGCCGGGTTTCCATCGTCACAATCTGAATTGGTAGTGCATTCATCTTGGGGCGGCTGCAAGTTTTCCCTTATAATGCATTGCGCTTCGTTTGTTGCTGTATCCAAGTAAACTTCTACCTTCTCTTCTTCTCCGGAAACAGTTACATACCAGTATTCCTTGACCTGCATCTGCTGGCCGCAATCCTCCCTGATGTCATCGATTATTGCGGCAACATCATCCGCGCTAATTTTCACTGCCACTATCCTTGCGTTCGGATGCTCTGCCAAAAAGGCTTGTACCTCAGGCAGATTTTTCACAAGCTGGGTTGGATCCGCCTGCCCAATACAGCCTGAAAAAAGCAGGATTGAAACTGCAAGCAAGGCAACTATTAGAACTTTAGGGATATGACGCATTTAACCTATTTTATAGGTCTCTTTGTTTATAAATCTTGAGTTTCCAATTTTCCTCAGAATACAAACGATTCCCTTATTTAGCCGATTAACAAAACCATTTTTTCATTGCTTTGTCACATTTGCTGCTCATTTTACTTCAATCAATGGATTTGGGCAAATTTCTTTTAATTCATCCACTATATCAAAATCAATTTTATCAATAGTCATTGGGTCTCCTATTAGGTTCAGACTCAAATTATACCTACTGTAACAACTTTTGCCTATTTGCAAATGCAGTTTATTGGGGTCTCCTGCGCTAGGGCCAGCAAAGTACTCTAATTTTTCTCCATCACAAACCTCATACATTTGATTTGCTGCATACCCCCCTTCATAGCCCTGATTAGCAAGCGAAGCGTTGTACGAAGTAATTTTTCCGCCCAACACAGATACGCCCCATTCCGCCACCTGATATAGTTTGCCTCCCTCGCCAGTTTTAGTTAAGGTAACTCTCTGCCCTAAATGCTTTGACAGCATATCTTCAACCTTGTCTTTTACCTCTAGGAAGGTTGGAACATTGTTTTCTTTTATCCCCTTTCTCATTTCAACTGCTCCTAGATAATCAACAGGAACACGTACACCGCAATCAACTCTTCCATCAACTATAATGCCATCCTTGCAGGGCAAGTTTTGGGAAACAGAGGGTTGGAAACTTTGCTGTTGAGTACACCCACTAGACAAAACCACGGCAATTAAAAGTACTGAAAACAATAATTTCCGCATACTAAATTACCCAAAAGAAAATAATTAAAAACTTAACAAGAAAAATCAAAGAAATTGAAATTAAAAAAGACCAATAATTAACAGGAAGCAGCCGCGCTGTTGCAGGGCTTTTCTTGTTTTTTCTCCCGCTTTATTTTGCTGCTGAGCTTTTTTCAAGCCTGCTTTTGCTTTAAGGCTAGAGCAGGCACCATTCTGCTCCCTATTTCTGAAATAGGCTTGGGCATGCCTTTGTTTTTTCCGGACATTATTCGGACATTTTGGGTTTTATTCGGACATTTTTTGGGCATTGGTGCTGGCAAGTATTTGGCTCTTATTCGGACAAAATTACTCGTTTTCGGACAAGGGCGGCAGCTTTTCTTTGAGAGAGTATTTGCTTGCCCTGGTTTTACCTGTCTTTTCAAGGTATCCTATCGCAGCCAATTTTTCAAGGTCTCTTCTGGCAGTTCTGTTGGTAATGTCAAACTTTTTTGCATACTCTTCACTTGTAGTAAACTTGTGCTGTTGCAGGTAGGGCAATATCTCGATTTGCCTTTCGTTTAAGCCCAGTGTCCTCAAATCAAGTTCGTTGCTCGGCTGCACCAAATCAAGGATTTTGTCTCCAGGACCGTTAAACGTAACTTGAAAATAAACCTTGGTTACAGTATAGCGGGGAAAATCCAGGCCGTGCATTAGCATTTCTTCTTTCATTCTCTTCAGGCCTGTTCCAAGCCTTTCAATGTAGCCGGCTTTTCTGAACAGCTCTGTTATTATTGCGTTCCTTGGGATGCTTTTTCCTTCGACCTCTTTCAGTGTCAAGCCCCTTGGAATGCTGCCTGGAGAAATCACTTCAATTCTGTCATTAAAGACATTTACAAAGATATTGTTTTCAATGTCGTAATCCCTGTGGCAGACCGCGTTAACTATTGCTTCCCTGACAGCTGAATAAGGGTATTCCTCAATGTCTATCCTTCTGAAGCCATCCATTTTGAATGCAAGCCGCGTGTGCTTTTTGACAAACGCCTCGGCCTCATCAACCAAAGAGATGAGACCGCCGTACAAGTCCTTTCTGTCTATCGCTGAAATCATTGTATTGCCCTGGTATCTGACACAAGTTATGTAATTCTGCCTTATCCTTCGTTCAGGCTGTTTTGCAAAAAACAATAGTCCAGCATTGTTGATTACAAATTGGTTGTCAACAAGCTCGCCGCAATTCAATTCATACAACGCCTGTTCTGGAACAAGGTCAAGGGACATGTTTGCCTTTTCCGCAAACTTTTGAAGCTTTTGCTCGTCAAACTCCAACTCAAAACTGAAATTTCCAACAAGCCTCTTCTCAAAAGCTTTCTCCCCCTCTTTCATTCAACCAGCCCCTTTTGCAACAATCCTTCCGCTTGACGCGGTTTTTAATGGTTTGTTTTCTTTCGACAATTGCCTTCCAGAGCCAGCCCACTGACCCAAAAACTCGCTTATCTGCCGCAAGTCAATCCCTTTCCCCTCAAGCTTCTGCAAGTCATTAATAAGAGTTCGCATGAACTCGAAAGCCAGCCCCTGCCTGTTTTCATCAACTCTCATGGCAATGCTAACGCCCAGAGCTGCACCGCACCTCTTGCAAAGGGAGAAATTTGAAGGGTTCTCTTCCCTACACCTTGGGCACTTAACCTGACGCAACTTCATCTCCTCTCCCGCTTCATCAACAGGTATCCCATGCAGCTTCATTATGGCAGTGTCCACATCTCTCCCTGACAGGTGAACATAACGTGCAGCCATGTCACTTGCCTGGGTCCAGCCAAAATACTCCTTCAGCTGCGCCTCTGTCAAATGCTTTGCAAGGATAGTTGCCCTGCTGTGCCTGAACAAGTGCGGGCTCGGCCTTTTCCTAATTCCGGCTTTCCTGAAAGCAACCCGCAGCATTTTCTGCGCTCCCTTATAGCTTAATGCTTCCATGCTTTGTGGATGCCATTTGTCAACAATCTTTGTCCACAAGGGGGCATCAGGATTGTCCTTAAAGGGGTGCATTGAAAGCCAGATAGACAAATAGGAAGTGGAGGAAATAAGAGGGATTCTTCTCTGGCCGGTTTTACCTGCAACAACAAGAGAAGTAACATGCTCCCCAAAAGAAACGTTCTTAATCTGCAAGGTGAGCAGCTCGCCAATCCTGCAACCGCTCTCATACAAGGTATAGATGAACGCCTTGTCCCGCAAGTACTTGGCAGCGTCAACAGCCTTGATAACCTCTTCTTCTGTCAGCAGCTCCTCTGGGAGAATGCTGTTTTTCGGGTCTTTCAGCTTCAACCATTTAATGCTCTTTGGGTACTCCTCATCGCCGTTCAGCCACCTGTAAAAGCGTTTTAAGACAACCTTCCTGTCATATTTTGTCCACTCGCTGTGGTTCTTGGCAGAATCTATTCTCCTGACAAGCAGCATCAGGTCTTTCTTGCTGCAATCCCTGTAGGCCTTCCCCTGCAACGTGGAAAGCTTTCGCAAAACATACAGCTGCTTCTTCAGGCGGATCGGCTTAACGCCCAAAGCAGCCATGTCGTTCAGGAAATTGGTAATGTCCCGGATGTCCTTCTTCCTGAAGCCGTTTCGCAGAACGAGAGTGCTGAACCCTTTCTCAAGCTGCTCAGCGGAATGGTAGATGTCCCCATCGAGTGCCATAGCACCACCTATAGATACTATAGCAACCTATGTCTTTATAAACCAACGGGGATGCTACTTGCTGGGGCAATCCCGCCTCCCGGATTCGCACCGGGGACCTTTCGGTAACCGCTTTTTCAGCAGCGCATTCACGAGAATGCTCGCCTCCTTCAAGGGGAGGCATCAAAAAACTACAGCCGAACGCTCTAACTGCTGAGCTAAGGCGGGCTAAATAATAAGAAGCTTGAAAATTATATTAACCTATTGTTTTTTTGCCCTGCTGCAAATTCGCTCAAACAGGACTGGCCAGCCCCAGCTTATCCAGAACCCTGCGATGAAATAAAGCGCGAACTGCTCAACACGCGTTACAACGATTTGCGCTATTGTGATGTCCTGTGTTCCCACAAGCACTGCACCGAGGAACGCAAGCCCGAAAAACAACTTTATTATGTATAAGTTCCTGCCTGTTTTGCCCTGCTGCAATTCCATCTCCCTGAACAGGAAGAAGCCTGCATAGAAGCCGAGCATCGCGGCACTAAGCGGAATAGGCTGCAGGAAAATCACGGCAATCACTGCCGCTGCAAGTATGGCAACCAGCATTAGCTCGTCTTCAAGCCTGCTTAACCTGAAGTTCCTGTGGAACAGCCTGTTCCTTGCAAGCACATTGACCCTGCCGATAACAAGGCCGATTGCAACCCCTGCAACCACATCGCTTGGGAAGTGCATGCCAAGGTATAGCCTGCTGAATGCAACCAGGGCAACAACTACTGCGAACAGTGCCTTTGCGTTTCTTTTAATGAAGCTGTAGGAGTAAGAAAAAGCGCCTGCAATCATGCAACTGTGTCCGCTGGGGAACGCGGGGCTGGCATAGCTGTCTGATGCAAGAACCTGGAACAGCGCCTTGCTAGGCCTGGGCCTTGCAAAGGCAAACTTCAGTGCGCCGACTGCGGCTGCGCTGAACAAAACCAGGTTCATCAAAAAGAATGACTCATTTTCCCTGCCATGCCAGTAAATCGCTGCTGCAACAATTACCCAAAAAATCGGGTTGCCAAGGTAGGTGAGCAAAAGCATCAGGCTGCTTAGAGCAGGGTTCACCATCGTCTGGATTGCTGCAAGGGCAGCGAAATCCGCCTGGCTGAGCAGCGAGACAAGGTCCATCCTGAAAATTAGTTGCTTTTCTTTTTATTAAACCTTGTTTTTCTTCAGTTTCCTCATGCCGGGAATTTCAATGGAGCTGTATTCAACGCTGAGCCCGGCTTGCCCCAGAGCTTTCCTCAGAGCGTAGACCCTGCAGAATCCAATCAGTTCTCTCTGCTCGTTTTTCTGCAATTCCGGCAGCCCGCAGATTTCCTTTATAACGCTGTTCACTTTCCTGCTGTTTATCTCTGCAAGAATTTCGGCAATCTGCTGCCTGCCCTTCCCTGCCTGCAGTTCTGCAATCGCACTGTCAAGCTTTCCCAAATCAACCATCTTCCGCAAATTCGCTTCCACCTTCCCGTCAATGCCCGTGCCAAGTGATGCAAGAAACTCCATAATAGTTCTTGGTTCGGTTTTCTCTTCAACCTTCAGCTTCTTCACAGAAACCCAGTCGTCGTAGTTTGCAATGAACTGAATCACTCTGTCCATCTTCCTCACCTATCCTCAGCCGTTGTTTTTTTCAGGCAGCTTTATCTTTGACAGTACAGCAATATATTTATTCAACCTCTTTATCTGCCTTTCCAAAACCGCGAGAGTGTGCATCGCCTTCCTCTTCTTCGCCCCCCTAAAGCGCCCCAGCGCCTGCCTGCTTTCCTCAAACTCCTGGAAACTGTCTGCAACGCTTTTCTGCAATCTCACCATTATTGCCTGCCTCAGGCACTCAAGCAAGTCGCCCTGCAGCTGCACATACAGCTTCCTGTCAGCAGTTTTCTTGATTTTCTTCACTACCCCAAAAACCTCCAGCAAATCCAGGCTGAGGGAAATCATGGCTCTGCTATAGCCAGTTTTCCTTGCAATCTCATCCAGCGCAACCGGCTTTTCCTCCACCAGCAGAACGCCAATTATTTTCCCATGCACGTCGCTGTAGCCAATCGTTGAGGCAACAGATGCAAAGGTTGAGAGAATCTTTGCCTCAATTGTTTTTTCGTCAACAAAGCCGCCTTTCATGTTCTGTCCCCTAAAACTTGAGCTGCAAAGGTTTATCTATGCTTTCCCCCAATATGTTTAAAAACTTTTAATACTTATTAAAAGTTTAAAAGGGTGTTTGCGTTTTGAGGGAAGAGCTGAGGAAAACAAGCAGCATCTGCCCCGAATGCCTGCATGTGCTGCCAGCAGCTGTTTTTGCTGAAGCTGGCAAGGTCTGGATTGAGAAGCGGTGCAAGCAGCACGGCTACTTTAAGGAGTTGTACTGGGGCGATGCCGGCATGTACAAAAAAGCCCGGGAATTCAGCAAGGACGGCAGAGGACTGTTGAACCCAAACATTAAAGGCAAAATAAGCTGCCCGCAATCATGCGGGTTATGTCCTTTGCATAAAACAAACAGCTCCCTGACAAACATTGTTCTAACCAACAGGTGTGACCTCAACTGCTGGTACTGCTTTTTTTATGCCCAAAAGGCAGGCTACGTCTACGAGCCTACAATTGAGCAGATTAAAAAAATGCTGCAAAAAGTTAGGGAAGAGAAGCCGGTTCCAGGCAATGCGGTCCAGCTGACCGGCGGAGAGCCAACCCTGCGCGAGGATTTGATTGAAATAATCAAGGCAACCAAAGAACTGGGCTTTGACCACGTGCAGCTGAATACAGACGGCATAAGAATCAGCCAGGATGCAGACTTAACCAAAAGGGTAAGGAGCGCAGGAGTCAACACGCTTTACCTTTCATTTGACGGGGTAACCCCCAAAACCAATCCCAAAAACCACTGGGAGATTCCAGGCGTGCTTCGCAACTGCAGGAAAGCCAATTTGGGCATAGTGCTTGTGCCGACAATAATCAAAACCGTCAACGACCACGAAGCTGGGGATATCATCCGCTTCGGATTCAACAACATTGATATCATCAGGGCAGTGAATTTCCAGCCAGTTTCATTGGTTGGGCGAATGACGAAAAAGGAGAGGCAAAAGTTCAGGATAACGATTCCCGATGTAATCCATGCCATTGAAGAGCAGACAAATGCTGAAATCGCTGCAAGCGACTTTTACCCTGTTCCAACTGTTGTGCCTGTTGCGCAGTTCATCGGGCATCTGAGGAAAAAGCCCCAGTACGAGCTGTCAGCCCACTTTGCCTGCGGCATGGCAACCTACCTGTTCAAGGATGGCAACAAAATGGTTCCGATTACCCGCTTTTTGGATGTCGATGGCTTCATTGAATTCCTGAATGGGCAAACAGAAGAACTGCAGAAAGGGAAGAGCAGGTATTTGGTTGGGGCAAGTTCGCTGTTCAAATTCAATTCCTTTATTGACAAAAGGAAACTGCCGGCTGACCTTAATTTGGGGAGAATACTGTTTGACGTAGTTGTGAGGCACAATTACCGTTCGCTTGCATTATTCCACCACAAGAGCATGTTCGTTGGAATGATGCACTTCATGGATTTGTACAACTATGACATCCAGAGGGTGCAGAGGTGCGCAATCCACTACGCAACACCTGACAGCAAGCACCCGATTGTGCCGTTTTGCGCATTCAATGTGATTCCGCAGTGGTACAGGGACAAAATACAGAAGCGGTTCGGAATGCCGATTGCTGAGTGGGAGAAAAAAACAGGCAGAAAACTGCGGGACGATTTGTACAGACGGAACCTGAAGAGGCTCGGGGAGGAAGCGAAAGGAAGGGAAGGGCTGCTAACAGTAAGCGCGATTTAGGCTGCGCGTCATTTTCCCTTCTTCCTCTTGCCCTTTTGTTTCGGGCCTTTTGGGCCAAACCTGCCAGCCCTCTCTTTTATTTCTTCCTCTGTGAAAATCTCTTTTTGCCTCAGCCTTGCAAGGAAATCCTTCACTCTTTTCATCTTTGCTCAGCTCCAAAAAAGCCCTCGGTGGGATTCGAACCCGCGACCCCGAGTTTACAAAACTCGTGCTCTACCACTGAGCTACGAGGGCAGCATTTGCCTGCAATTACCCAATCTTAATCCCAATAAGCATTAAAAATTATTTTGCTCGCGCTTCAGCGCCTTTGCCGTTATTGCTGTTTTGCAGGATAGATGGGTCGATTGCCTCCATCTTCTCCCTTGCATCAACCAGGTTTGCCCTGGTGTCCTTGCAGCCGTCGTACAAAAGCAGACTGGCCTGCCCGTGGATGCCCGTTCCGGCAAGCCTGTCGTAAGCCATCGTTGCCTCCTCGTAGCAGCACACCCCCATGACCGCTTTCGGCTTGTATTTTTTTATCAGCTTGTGGACCATGCTGCCGCCAGGAGTAATAAAAACAGAATGGTAGCCGAGCTCCTCTGCCCAGCCAATTAATTTGCTGAGGTCGCACTTGCCGCATCGCCTGCACTGCAGCCCCTCATCGCTGTACTTTGCCTTGCACCTTTTGCTGTCCCTCATGCAGTGCGGCAAAAACAGGATGCGCTCACTGTAAGGGGTTACCTTGAAGCCGTACTCGCTCAGCTTGTTCCTGATTTCAATGTGCGTGTAGTTGATAAGGCGCTCGTTCAGCCCGAAGCGCTTTGCAATAACCTGGGTTGCCTTTGCAATGTCCAGGTGCGTTGTCCTGTCAATCAAATCAGCAACAGCTTTCTTTATTTTCGTGGTGATAGCAACCATTTTACTCCAATAAAATCTGGTTCAGAAAAGGTTAAATAACTAAAGAAAAGCCGTCTGGGAAAAGGCTTGCGAGAACGCCTTAAGGCAAGTGCCCCGACTGGGCTTGTAACAAAAAGTTAAACGCCCCAAGGCATTTTAGCCGAATTAATATTGCTATGGTGGCAAGTTCTTTTTACTGTTTCGGCAGGGGCTCTATTGGAATGCCAAGTTTCTTAAAGACAGCAATTATTTTTTCTTGCTCATCTGCTTTAATCATAAAATAGAAATTCTTTTTTGGGTATTTTGGGCCGTTGTAATTAAGTTGAACAAATCTGTAGTTGGAGCCAATAATATAATTACCTAAACCGGGCTTTTTAAGACCCTTCAAAAATTTTATTGATGTAATATCCTTAATATCCAACACAAATTTTTTGAACCAACCACAAAAAATAGAGAGCATTATCTTATCGTTGGTTATCTCAACAGAGGCAACTAACGAGCCGCCTCTATACCAAAAAAATGAACGAACGGGTCCAACTATTACAAGGGCCCTCTTCTTGTATAATTGCGCCATAGCAACCGATAAAGTCCTTCCCCTATTTTATTCTTTCCCTAGGGGATTATGAACTCAAAACTCTTTTGCCCCGACTGGGATTTGAACCCAGGTTTTCGGCGTGAGAGGCCGATGTCCTAACAGCAATTCCCATCTTAATAGATAAAGAATTCTAACCGGGCTAGACTATCGGGGCGCTACAAAATTTTTCAAATCTTTTCCTGTGTTTTGGGTTGTTAAATCCAATCTCTTTGAAGTATTTAATTACATCTTCTGAGTTGCCAATAGAGCAACTCTGACAGAGGCTATTGCGCTTCTCTGTCCACTTAGATACTCTGTATCCTAAAATTTTTAAGGCTTTAGTGAAGGCTCTTCTGATTTCGGGTGAAGCGTTACTGAACCAAATAGAAGGTGTTTTATGCTTCTTTGTTTTGGGATAAATGCTTCCGTCGGTATCGATTAGACCCCCTATACACGCTCTCAGATAGTTTTTATCTTTAAAGACCCACCCCGGGATTGATGTCCCGCTATTTACTTTATTCCCTGGTTTTAGCCCAAAATATTTCAGAGTAAAATTGAGGCTTTTGCTTTGCTTGGATAGAATAATCACTTTTTTGCCCCCTTTGGCATAAATGCTTGGTTTAAAGCCAAACAATTTTTGGAATAATCCACAAACATTTTCCGTTAGATACTCATAGTCATCTTGCTTGTGCCCAAAAACCCTTGTTTGGTAAATACTCTTTTCGGGCATCTCTTGAAGGTTTCCGTCGCCCAGCATAACGCCCACAAATTCTGCAAGCTCTTTGCTTGGTTTGGATAGCAAGAGTCGCGGTTTTATAGGCTTAAAGATTGAGTTTTTCCCGCCTTTTACTCTCCCCCAGTTTCTGTCTAATACCGCAATTATATGATTGTCATATCTTTTGCCAGCGATGTCACTTAATTTCTCATACGCATCTGCCTTCAAACTTCTAATCTCATTCCGAAGCTCATTTTTAAGATATCCTTCGCATACCCCCAAGCGCAGGGACAATTCTCGCCAACTGAAATTATTTCGGTGTTTGGCTTTCTCAATCAATCCTCGTTGTTTTCCTTTCGCTAGTTTGATTCGTTTATCGGGGTCCATTATAGAATTACAAAAGTGTGATTTAAAACTGCTTTGAAAGAGTGGACTTCCGCTGTTCCTGTTTAGGCTTGGAACTTTATCCGAATTCATCGAGTCACCTCCAATTGATTATGAATTTTTTCGTGGACGTCTTGCGGATTTTGGAGATATTAAAGTCTTTCCACCCGAAGCCAGAATTTATTTGTGGAAAGATTTAAATCGAGAAAATCCGAGTCCTAAGAAAAAATTCCTTATTGGAGGTGATGAAGTTTTGATACAAACGAAAAGAACAAAAATAACAAAGACACTTATCTATAATATTGTGATGAGCAGGCTGAGCCCTGAGTCGTTTCACCTGCTGTACGTTGCGAGCGGAGCGAGCACAGTCCATGCGAGCGCTAGCGAGTATGGGCTTACGTGCAGCCGGCGTTCCGGCTATGAAGAAGATTTTGAGTGCTGAAGCCTTTTCTTTAAACCTTTTAAAAAAAGGTTTGCGAAAAAAAATGCTTCGCAAGAAAAAGAAAAGCCTTGGGAAAAGAAAACCAGAATGAGGGCGAAAAATAATCAAGCCTGCATTTCTACCTTTAACCTAATTCTAGCTCAACAGAATTGGAGTTCGCGGAGCCTATGCTTATTTTGCTTGCGCTTGTTTCCTCCCTGCACAGCCTTGCCCTTGCTGCTGCGCTCTGCCCAGCACGCAGAAGTTCTATTGCGCAGTTGCTGCAGGCAATCACTCTCACGCCAGAAGGGAAGCGCATAAAAACCTTTTCCGCATCGCTCTGCCCGCTGTTCTCAATTCTTATCTCTACAACCGCTTCCCCAGGGCACTGCGGAATTGCTTTTCCTACTGTTGTGCTTGCTTCCAGCTCTGTTCTCTGCAGGACTGAGAGGGAGAGGCCTGCGCTGACTGCTGCCTGTTCAGCACTGTCCTGATTTTCATCTGCTGTGCCCTGTAACTGAGTGCTCTGCCCCGCCCTAAGCAGCCCGAATAAGCCCCTGCCGTCAATAATGCCTGATGAGAAAGAGAAAAGCAGCGCAATGAAAAGGAGTGCCATCCCCAGCGCGAACAACTGGTTCCTGTTCATGGCATTCACTGTGCCTGTTCCATTGAAAGGCTCACTGAAAGCGAGGCTGATGCAACGCTGAACTGCAGCATGTTGCTGGCTGCTGTTCCGGCAACGCCTGTTCCTGATACAATCGCCTGAACGCTCCTTTCGCCTTCTTCCAGCAAATCCACGTAGATTACAGCCTCAGCTGTTTCGTTTGGCTTTATTTCAGCTATGCCCAGCTCGCTTGTTTCCTGCTGCACCCAGCTGTCTGGAATGCCCTGCAGTGAGATTGAAACGTTTTTTGCGGAAACGCTGCCGGTGTTTGTTATTGTGACAGTGAATTTCGCAACGCTGCCAATGGCAATGGTATCTGGACTGCTGTCAGGCAGCTGCTTTTTTGTCGGCAGGATTTCTTCGCTCAGCGCTATTGCCGCAAGTGCAGTGTCAACCGCATTTGAATTCACACCGTCTCTTCCAAAGCCGTCGTCTGGCAACTGCAATCCCTTAAGGCACTGCCTTGCTTCGGACGAGTCTTCATCATATGACATCAGTGCCATTGCACCAAGTGCGGTAGTATAAGCGTTTGAAAGGCAGCCCTGCTGGCTCTGCTGCTCTTGAATCCAGCCAAGCGCATCCTCTACTGCCTGGTCTTTTTCCTTTCCAGATGATGCGAATGCAATCAGCGCTTCTGCAGTGAAATCCTGGGCGCTTCCCTGCCCTGCCTTGTATCCGAAGCCCCCATCCAGGTTCTGCGCTGAAAGCAGGTAATCAACAGGCGTTTTGCCGCTTTTTGTGGGAAGGGGCTGAGCTGCTGCATTGAAAGCCATCGCAGCCCAAGCTGTTGTGTCCACGTCGCTTTCTCCCCAGCCGCTGAAGCCGCCGTCGTTTTCCTGTTTTGACAGGAGGAAATCAATGGAGGTAGCGCTGTCCTTTCTGAAGTCCTCAATGTTCAAGCCGTTTGCTATCAGGCCCATTATTGAAACAGCCGTGTGCAGGGCATCACTGTCAAAGCCGGGGTAAAAGAAACCAGCATCTTCTCCCTGGTTTGCGAGCAAATAGTCTGCTGCGTTTTGCTTCACTGTCCTGTTTCCCTCCAAAAGGTTCAGTGCGATTAGGGCAAAGGCGGTTCCCCAGACGCTGTGCGAGCCGATTTCACCGCTTTGCTGCTGGTTTTCTGCAAGCCATTCAACCGCTTCTTCAACCACAGCCTCTGCTGTTTTGCTTGGTGCGTCATCAAACCCGAGTTCAATTACATCATCTTCGCTTAGAACATAGCCGCTTATCCCAACAGTTGCTGCTTCGCTGTTTACCCAGAAGTGCCAGTACTGTTCCGTTGTATTGTTTATGCCGTTTATCCCGTTAACAAACCAACCGCCAAATGATTCGTAGTAGGTCATGTTCATGTCAAGCCCGTATTGTTGCGCAACACGCATGAATGCACTGAAGGCGTTTGCGTCTTCGGAAACGCTGATTGATTCCTCAATATCTGCGAAGGTTTCGGCAGGGAAGTTGTAGATTACAGTAACCTCCTTTGCAAACCCTGCAGGCGCCAGCAGTAAAAGCGCGAAAAATAAAAGCAGCCATCCCTTCAATTGCATCCCCTCCAATTTTTAAGGAAAGATTGCAATAAGTTCTTAAATTGTTTCTTAAAGTGATAATAATCGCTACCCAAAACGATACTATTCCTTTTTGGTGGTTTTCTGTGGACGTTTTCAGGGCCTTGGGGAACAATAATCGGAGGAACATGCTGCTGATTCTGATGCGCAAGCAGATGCATATCAGTGCTTTGGCAAAAGAGCTGAACATTGCTGGGCCGGTTGCACTAAAGCACGCAAAAATTCTGGAGGAACTTGGCTTTATTGAGAGAGCAAGATTCGGGAACACGCATGTTCTGCGCCTGAGGAAAGAAGCCTTGGAGAAGATAAAGAGGCTTTGGGACTTGTTTGAAAAGCCGCTGGTTGTTGAGGTGGCCAAGGGAACCACAATGCTTGATGCCCTGCGCAGGGTTTCAGGGCTGCAGATTGAGAAAAGCAAGGACGGTGCTTTAATCAAGAGCGTTGACGGAAAAGAGGGCTACTACATTTACGAGGTTGACGGGCAGCTGGTTGAAAAGAGTGCGGACAGGTTCAGGATATCAAAGAGCATGGAGGTTGAGCTGAAGAGGCTGCTGCCTGTTGTAGGAAAAAAAATAATTGTAAAAGTCAAGAAACCTTAATCTGTATAGGATTCTATTTCCTCTGTCTTCCATTCAATCAGGGTGTTCTCTTCCAGGAAAATCTGGCTGATCCCAACAGCTGACTGCTTGCCGTTCACGTACAGCGCCCAGAAGCTATCTTCACCCGGAGAAACGCCGTTAATTGAATTGACCATCACTCCGATTCCAGAATACTCGGTGTAATCAAGCGAGGGGTCTGCCTGGAGCATTGCCTCAAAGGCGCTTGTTCCCCTCTTTACCTTGATTGCCTTGTCCAGAACCATCTGCTTGCCTGCTGTTGCCTTTAAGATGACTGTCACTGTTTCTTGCCCACTGCCTTGCCCTGGGGCAATCAGGTAGCTTTGCGCTATGCCGTTGTACACTATCCAGAGGATGACCAATGCTACAAGCCAGAGAAACCAGCTTTTCCTGATTTTCGCTTCTTTTACTGCCTCTTTGACTATTTGCCCTTCATCCATTTCAAGCCCTTGCAAAAAACCTGAATTTGTTTAACACAGCGGAATCTTCCAGTTGCGGGTTGTTGACCACAGCCCTGTCGAGTAATGGTGTTAGAATCAGCACAAATGCGGTTACGCTTGCAAGGTGCAGCGCGGTGAATGGAATCTGCCCAATAAGTGCGACAGAGAACGGCATGTTGAAAACATAGCTTGACATTATCGGGCCTGTGATGAAGTCGAAAACCAAGACCCCAGCTATCCCACTGCCAACGTAATGCTTGAGCCGTACCTTCCGTATCCTTTTGTAGATGAAGTAGAACAGCAGCCCAAGCCCGGCGTAAGTGCTGGCGGTAACCCATGTCCATATGCCAACTTTCATTGTTATAAAGTCAAATGAAACCATTGTAAGGAATGCGAACAAAGCGGCATTCCACCACCTGTCCTGCCTTGCATAGGGCAGCATGCAGCCCATTATGGGGTCGTTGTTCGGGATAAAGCGCAGCAGCCTGTAGGCGTTGCAGAACAGGATGCTCAATGCGTATTTTACAAGCTTCATTTTCTCTTACCAATAAGGAATCCAAACTATTTAAATTTAATTGCCACGGGTGGGAATTGAACCCACGAACCTCTCGATTTCTTACCTGGAAAGATTATGAGTTTCGCCCGCTTGGAAGCGTCGAGCGCTCTAACCAGGCTGAGCTACCGTGGCATTCCCCGGAATAAGGAATTTAATTCAATTAATGTTTTAAATAGAATCCGTTTTACATAGGTGTTATAGCATTACTATGCCTTTCTCTTCCAGGTCAGGCTGGTTTTGTTTGCTGTAATCCAGGCGCGATTTCATCTGCAAGCCATGGTTGTGCAGCAGAACCCTGTCAGCATAGCCGATGAACAAGCCTGTTTCAAGAACGCCCGGAACGTCTTTTGCCTGGAACTCAAGGTCTTCAAGCGAGTAGATTTCGTCCACTTTCACGTCAATCACGTAATGGTTTGTTTCTGTTTTGAATGGCTTGCCTCTGAGCATTCTCAACTTCGCTTCCCCCAACTTTTCCAGCTGCAGCAACGTTCTCTTCCACCCAAAAACGCACACCTCGAACGGAATCCAGCCGCACAGCCTCTTCCCGTAATTTTTTTTCTCTGTTACCGCAATCAGCTCTGCTGCCGACTGCGCAACCATCTTGTCCCTGACAAAGCTGCTGCTGTCTCTCTTGATGTAGTTGAATGCCGTGTCAACCATGTCGGCAAACTCTATTGCGAGGTCGATTTCCCATTCATTGACTGAAACGCAGGGTATGCTCAAAGAGCCCAGGGTTGCGGCAATTTCCCTGCTGGTTGCCACAACCTTCACGTCAAGGTTTTCTTCCTCTATTTTCAGGGCAAGCTTCTTGGCAAAGCGCTTCGCATCAGAGCCTGTGCCGAATGCCAGCACCATCTTGTTGCTGATGTACCTTGCAACCAGCGCTTCAATTGTTTCCTCTTTAAGTGCCATGGCAATTAACTCTAATTGTTTTTCGCTTATTTATTTTTTTGCTTGAAAGGAAAAAGGGGTTAAAAAGCCGCTTTTCGGCTATTTAATCAAGCCTGTAAATGAAAGGGTGCAGAAGTCCTTGCCGAATGTGTTGCCTGTGTCAACTATCTTGATAGACTCGCCGCTGAGCAGGGGTTGCTCATACCACTTGTCGCTGTTGTTGCTTATCTTAATCTGTGTGAGTTTTTTTCCTTCGAATGTAAGCTTTGCCTCCCAGTCGGTATCCTCCCCAAGGGGGAAGTCTTTTCCATCATAAATCTGCTCCAGGTTGCTGCCAAGCGAATACATGTAATCGCATCCGGCTATTACATCATCCTCGACGAAGTAGTTGTAGTAGTTTATCCTAAGAGCTTTCAGCAGTTCATCTTCAAACAGGACATCAGAGATGCCCGCTTTCTGCCCTTTAACCAGCACGTCGCCTTGTTTCAATTCGAAGACAGCACCGTCTGTGTCGCACCTTCTTAGCTCAATCGTGTAATCTTCGTTGTTCTTGCCCTTTAAGCCCCCCAGCACATCGCCGCTATCTGCATTCAGCCAAGTCTGGTCTGAAACCAGCCTGACTTCCCCAGCGTCCTTGTCGACAAATGCAACAAGCGCATCTGCGCCGAAGAGGGGCACTATTATCTTGTCGTCCTTTCCAGCAACGAATGGCTTGTCATTGCCTGGCAACTCGGTTGCTGGGATTCCTTCGCCCAAATCAAGGATGTAGGCAAGCCTTCCCCTGCCCATGTACAGCTCCCCAGTCTTTTCTTGCTGGTTGTAGTAGCCATTGCCGGAAACAAGGATTTTCTCGCGCATGTTTATTTTTGATGTTTCAACATTGTTGTATTTATATACTTTTTCTGTGTAGGACAGCAGCCCAAGATTGTTTGCATGCGTGGCATATTGGCTGAAGACTGCCTTCAGTTTTCCGTCAGCAGTCATCTCACTTAGGGTTGCGTGCAGCTTTGCTTCCTCGCCCCCGCACTTTACAGTTACCCTCAGCAGCTCGCCAAAGCCAGCCGGGCAATCCCAATCACTGCTGTAATCGCATCCGACAGGGCAGTAGCCGTCACTGGCACCGCAATTTCTTATTTCAGTGTAAGTGCACAGCGCTGGTTCGCCCTTGCATTCGTCCAGGGTGGAAGAATCGCCGTCATCGCAGTCTGCATCGGTTTCGCATTCGCCTGCGCTGCAATCAGTGTCATTGCTGTAATTGCAGGTCGCAGGGCAATAACCATCACCGGAGGCGCACTCTGTGATTGGAGTATTGCTGCAAACATTTGGCTCTCCGCTAATGCATTCATCTTTGGTAGATGCATCCAAGTCATCGCAGTCTGCGTCTGTTTCACATTCTGCCTCAGAGCAGTCGCTGTCAAGAACATAAGTGCATGCAGCAGGACAGCATCCGTCACCTGTAACACATTGGGTTATCCTCTCCTGCGAACACTTTTTTGGAATGCCCTTGCACAAGTCAATTGTACATGGGTTACTGTCATCGCATAAAGAATCGTGCACGCAAAGGTCATCGCTCCTGTGAATGCATGCAATTGCCTTTGTTTTCTGGCTGACAAGCGCCTCAGCACTGTTCACGCCATCGCTGAACAAAACATAAAAGTAGTCTGTTACAGCAACGTTGGGACCGCACTTTGCCTCAAATTCAGCGATTCTCTGCTGAACCTGTTCCCTGCTCAAATTCACGAAGGTGACCTGGGCGTTGGGGTGCTCTGCCAGAAAGCTGGCAACAGATGGGGTTTCCCTCACCTTTGCAACTACCTCAACCTCTGGCAAAACGCAGCCGCTGGCGGTAAATAAAGCAAACAATGCAATAAACAACAATATCGGGAAGACTTTGCCCATTCGTATCCAATAATGTGATTCTGGAATAAAAAGGTTTGGGTTCGGGAAACTAACCCCATTCATGCTTTTTTTTTGCTTTCGGGGAAAATTTAATTAAGTGCACAGAGACACTTAAACAGGATAACCACTGCATCCGCAAAGCTATAAAATGCTTTTCCAATTTTATTTAGTTTAGGCCTCCGTGGCTCAATGGCAGAGCACAACCATGGTATCTATTCGCCATTTAGGTTGGGGTTGTGGGTTCGATTCCCACCGGAGGCTTATTTCAAAATAGATTTCAGCTCTTTTTCTAAATCAGAAAACTTAACGCGCTTTTGCTTCTTCTTATCCATGTTTTTTATTGTAACTTCCCTTTTCTTTAATTCATCTTCTCCTACAATCACAACAACAGGAATGCCTTTCCGTTCAATGTTTTGAAGGTTTCTTTTAATGTTCCGCATCATTAAATCTATCTCGCAGTTTATTCCAAGTGCCCTAATCTTACTAGCCACTCCTACCATATATTGCACAATTTCATTGCCGGGTATGCGGACCATTTTCGCTTTTTTACCCTTTTCGTATTCCCAATCTGGGAGTTCCTTATATATAGGTGCAACAAAAATTCTTACCCCCTGCTCCGGCTTCAGTTTCGCTTCAAGCGCATCCAGAAGCCTGTCAATGCCGAAACTGCCTCCAACACAAGCGGTTGGCTGCCCGCCGTACAATTCAACAAGCCTGTCGTAGCGCCCGCCGCCGCCGACGCTGGGGCTGCCCTCCAGGCAGACCTCAAACACCATTCCAGTATAGTACTCCAAGCCCCTAGCAAGGCTCAAATCCAGTTCAACGAAATCGCCCAGACCGTTGCCCTCAATCAATTCAAACAACTTTTTCATTTCCTCCAAGGGAGCGGTGTTTTTCACTTTCACCCCGCCGAGCTCCTTTACCTTAAGCTGTCCAAGAATTTGTGCGTTGATTCCTTTTTCCTGCAGTTCTTTCCTCACTGCATCTTCGCCCTGCTTCTGCAGCTTGTCCAGGCACCTGAAGCATTCCGCAACCTGCGCCTTTTGAACGCCGCAGCACAACGCAATTTCTTCCAGCAGCTTCCTGTTGTTGATTTTTAACACAAATTGGCCTTTCCTGAAGCCGAGCCCCTTCATCACGTCAATTGCAACAGCGATTGTTTCAAAGTCAGAGAGCACGCTCCCAGAGCCAACAATGTCCCAGTCTGCCTGGGTGAACTCGCGCCAGCGTTTTGCCGCAGGTCTGTCATACCTGTAAACTCTGCCAATCTGGTATCTCTTAAACGGCTTCGGCAGCCCCTTGTTTGATGCAACAACCCTTGCCAAGGGAACAGTCAAATCAAACCTCAAGCCCAATTCCCTGCCGCTCTTGTCTTTGAAGCAGTAAATCTCCTCCTTTATCGCTTCTCCCGCACCGCCCTTTTTGCTGAGCAGGGCAAAATCTTCAACAAGCGGCGTTTCCAGGGGAGCAAAGCCGTAGCTCTCAAAAACCCCCCTGCAGACCCCTTCAATGAACTGCTTTTTCGCTGCCTGCAGTGGCAGGAAATCACGCATTCCTCGCACTGTCTGAAATTTCATGCTATCACCTACTTTTAATTCAAAATCCTATTTAAACAATTACCTTCTGCAGATTGTATTCCAGTATGTCCTCAGCTCCTGCTTTTTTGATTCTGCCAATGATTTCCTTGACCTTGTTTTTGTCCACTGCAACCTTTATCGCATAGCCGGCTCCGCCATAAAGCTCGCTTACAGTTGGGCTTTTCATGCAGGGAAGCACTTTCACCAACCTCTCAAAATTGCGTTTTGACACGTTCATTTCAAGCAACACCTTTTGCTCTGCCAAGAGCACACCCTGCAACAGGTCATTTATCCCACATATTTTTTCCCTCTTCCAGGCCTTTTTCCATGCTTCCCTGTTTGCTATGAGCACTGTGCTTGATTTAAGCAGTTCGTCTATTATTTCCAGCTTGTTTGCCTTAAGCGAAGCACCTGTTTCAGTCAAGTCGACTATTGCATCAACCAGCTTTGGGCACTTTGTTTCCGTTGCCCCCCAAGAGAACTCCACCTTTGCATTTACCTTATTCTTCCGCAAGTAGCTTTTCGTTACCTCCACCAGTTCTGTTGCGATTCTTTTGCCTTTGAGGTCTTTAACCGAGCCTATTCTTGAGTCCTTGTTAGCTGCAAGAACCCAGCGCACATCCCTGTTTGTTTTCTTTGCATAGCGCAATTCTGTAATTTCCTTTACCTTTGCGTTTGTTTCAATGCACCAATCTCTGCCTGTGATGCCTGCATCTATCACGCCGTCTTCTATAAAGCGCGGCATTTCCTGTGCCCTGACCATCATCAATTCCATTTCAGGGTCGTCGATTGAGGGAAAATAGTCCCTTCCGTTAACTCCTATCTCAAACCCTGCTTTTTTGAACAAGCCAAGAGTTTTTTCTTCCAAGCTTCCTTTCGGTATGCCAAACACCAGTTTCATTTTTTCACCTCCTTTCTGTTAAAAAAGCAGGAGTATCTGCCTGTATGACACGCTCCGCCTTTCTGCCTTACTTTTAGCAGAATCGTGTCCCGGTCGCAGTCAAGCAGAACATCTTTCACTTCTTGATAATTTCCTGATGTTGCTCCCTTTTCCCATAGGCAACGCCTGCTTCTGCTCCAGTAGGTTGCTTTGCCTGTTTCCAATGTTCTTTTCAATGATCCTCTGGTCATATAGGCGAGCATCAGCACTTTGCCAGTTTTTTCCTCCTGCACAATTGCTGGCACCAAGCCCCTACCTTTTGCAAAATCCACTTCATTGAATTCCTTTATTTCATCCAGTGAAATTTTGCCAGAATAGAATGCCATTCCAACCACCGAATCAAAACCGAGGTTTTCCAAGGCAACTACCTCGGCTATGGAAGCGATGCCACCAGCGAAGCTCTTCCTCTTCTCAGTGGCATCACCAAGCTGCTTCGCAAAATCAAACATTGTTCCAAGCATTGTGCCGTCCCTTTCGATACAGGTAAAAAGAAACTCAGAGCATTGTGGTTCCAGCAAGCGTATCATGTCCACCGCCCTCTGCCCAGTGTTTTGTGCCCAGCCTTTCACCATCACTTCCCCCTGCATGCTGTCAATCGCCGCGATGAAGTCGATCACCGCCAAACTCTGCTGCAGCGCGCTGCATAAATGGCTGCGTTGCACTGCTCCCTATTATTACTTTTTCCGCACCCCAGCCGAGCACTTCGCCAATGCGCTCAATGCTCCTTATGCCGCCGCCGACTCTTGCCTTTACAATGCCACAAATTTCCTTGACCAGCACGCTGTTGTCGCCTCTTCCCATTGCAGCATCAAGGTCAATGACCTGCACTGCAGGCACCCCAGCCAGCCTTTCGGCTATCTTTACCGGCTCTTCGCGGATTTCAAGAATCTTCTCCTTCCCCTGCCTCAACCTGACGGCCTTTCCGCCCATGAGGTCAATGCTTGGTATTATCATTTTCTCACCTCAATTCTGTTTTTTTCCAAAAATTCCTTAACCTCTTTTACCGTAAATTTTCCGTAGTGGAATATTGATGCTGCGAGGACTGCATCAGCCTTGCCTGTTGTCAGCACAGCGGCCATGCTTTCCAGAGAGCCAGCACCGCCTGAAGCAATAACCGGTATGCCAACAGCTCCGCTCACTCTTCTCGTCAGTTCCATGTCAAACCCCCGTTTCGTGCCGTCCCTGTCCATTGAAGTCAGCAGTATTTCCCCCGCACCCAAGCGTTCGGCTTTTTTCGCCCACTCAACTGTATCAATCCCCGCAGGTTTCCTGCCGCCATAAATAAAGGCACCCCACTGCTTGCTTCCTTCGCTTTTCTTCTTTGCGTCAATTGCGACCACAACTGCCTGGCTGCCAAACCTCTTGCTTAGTTCGGCGATAAGCCGTGGGTTTTCAACTGCTGCAGTATTGATTGAAACCTTGTCTGCCCCAGCCCTGAAAAGATTGCTTGCTTCCCGAACGCTTCTGATGCCGCCTCCAGCAGTTACAGGCACAAATACCCCCTTGCATGTTTTCTTCACTACTTCCACCATTGTTTCCCTCTTTTCCGCGCTTGCTGTTATGTCAAGAAAGCAGATTTCGTCCGCTCCTTGGGCGTAATACTGCCTTGCCATTTTCCACGGCATGCCAGCGTACCGTATCTGTCTGAACTTCGTTCCTTTAACCACCCTTCCACATGGCACGCTAAGGTCGCAGTCCAGGCAAGGAATTACCCTTTTTGCAAGCATTTATTTCACACCCGCGAAATTTTTCAAGATTCTCAATCCAATGGCGCCGCTTTTTTCAGGGTGAAACTGCGTTGCAAAAACATTGCCTGCTTCAAGCGCAGCACAAAAACGCTGCCCATACTCAGCCCTGGCAGCAATAATGCCTTCCTCCACATGCTCTGCGAAATAGCTGTTGGCAAAGAACGCAAACTGCCCTTCTTTAACTCCTTCTAACAGCCTGCTTTTCTTTGCCAGTCCAAGCTTATTCCAGCCAATCTGCGGGGTTTTCACGCCGATGAACCGTTTTATTTTCCCCTTGAACAGGCAGAGCCCGGTTTCGCCAAAGCTTTCCTCGCTTTCTTCAAAAAGCAGCTGCATGCCAATGCATATGCCCAGAAAAGGCCTGCCTGACAAAACAAATTTTTTTATTGCAGCATCCAGTTTTTCCGCCCGCAATTTTTGCATTGCTGAGCCAAAGCTGCCCACACCCGGCAGCACCAGCCTTTCAGCGATGGCAACCTCTGCTGGTTTTCTTGCCACAGACGCCTCCACGCCAATTCCTGCAAAAGCATTGCTCACACTAGCCAAATTGCCGAATCCGGCATCGACTACCACAATGACCTTTTCCCGTGTCATAGTGCTTCCTTCGTCGAAGGGATTTCTCCCTTAATTTTTTCGTCTGCCTTAACTGCCTCACGCAATGCTCTTCCAAAACACTTGAATATTGCCTCCGCTTTGTGGTGCTCGTTCCCCCCAAAAAGCAATTGAATGAATAAAGCACAGCCGGCTTCCCTGCAGAACGCTTGAAGAACTCCTGTACAAGCTCCGTGCTTAAGCCCTCAACTCTTTCCCTTTCAAAGCCTGCTTTGAATACAAGGCTGCTTCTCCCTGAAAGGTCGATTGCCGCCAGCGCAGCGCTTTCATCCATTGGGAGGACAAAGAAACCATATCTTGCAATGCCTCTTTTATCCCCAAGTGCTTCCTTTAGGGCTTTGCCCATACATATTGCCACATCCTCAACCGTGTGGTGCTCTAGATCGCCAGACGCTTTAACCCTTAAGTCAACAAGCGCGTTTTTCGCGAACAGCTCAAGCAAGTGCTTGAAGAAAGGCAGTTCAACCTCAATTTCATACTTCTCCTTTCCATCCAGCTTCAATTCAACCTCCACGTTTGTTTCCCTTGTTTTTCTCTCAATTCTTGCTTTTCTCATCCAATCACCTTCCCTATTTCATTAACATTACTCAAAACCGCTGCAGCTCCGGCTTTGAGCATGGCTCTTCTCAGTTTCTCGCTCTTGTCCTGCGGCGGCAGAATAGCAATTGCCTTAATGCCTGCATTTTTTGCGCATCTGATGTCCTGCAACGTGTCGCCGAGATAGAAAGCGTTCTTCCTTCTTCCAAGAATTTTCTTCAGGCCGAAAGGGTTCGGTTTTTGCCTAATGCGTGAAACGTCTTCCATTGCAACAACTTTTTTGAAATATTTTTCAATTCCAACTTTTTGCAGTGCAAAAAACGCTTCCTTTCTCGGTCGGCCTGTGAAAATAGACAACTCAAATTTTTTGGCAAGTTGTTTCACTATATTCTTCCTCAAGAGTAATTTTTCATTTCTTATCAGTCCATTAAAATTTTTTCCAGCATACAGTTCTTGGAATCTTTTAATAATGGCCTTCAAAGAAACTTTCATGCCTGTCAATTCAATCATTTTTTTGCTCAGTTCCCAGTCGTTGTTAATTTGTAGCTCATTTTTAAGCATTTGAATTTTCTGCAGTGAAAGCTCTTTCCCTGTAAAAAATTTAACAGTTTCTTGGATTGCTTTCCTGTAAGAACACGACACGTCCACAAGCACTCCATCCATGTCAAATACAAGCGTTTTTCTTTCCAGGATTTCTTCCAGGGCTTCCAGAAAAACCCGCATCTGTTCTATCGTACCAATTGTTACCCTTGCGCAACCGCGCAGCAGCTCATAGCCGCTTCTGTCCCTCACCAATATACCTTTTTCTCTCAATTCCCTGACAATTCGTGCACAGTTCTCCCCAAATCTAACAAGCAAAAAATTTGCCTTGCTCGGATAAAATCTTAAACCGAGCTCTTGCAGTCCCCTTTCAGCCACTTTTTTTGCAGCCCTGACCTCAGCCACATACCTCTTCATATAACCCCTATTCTGCAGGGCTTTGCTACCCAGTCTTGCACCAATTGCATTTACGCTGTAGGGAGAAGCAACTTTCCTCAGTTCCTGTACATTTTCCTCACAGCTCACAAGGTAGCCAAGCCTTAGCCCAGCCAAGCCAAAAGCCTTTGAAAGAGTTCTTGTAACCACAAGGTTATCAAACTCGCGTATTAAGTCAACAGCAGTTTCTCCGCTAAACTCATAGTATGCCTCGTCCAGCAAAACCATTGCGTTGTTTTGCTTCGCCTTTTTCAAGATTCTTTCAATATCCCCCAGAGCTATTGTTGTTCCAGTAGGGCTGTTTGGGCTGCATAGGACAATGGCATCGGTTTCTACATCAATTGCCTTCAAAACTCTTTTCGTTGGAAAACCCAAACATTTTCCATAAGGCACTTTCTCTATTTTTCCACCAGCAATCCTTGCATACTGTTGCAGCATTGCAAAGCTAGGCCAGGGAAGGACAACCTTTGCTCCATTTTCCAAGAAACAATCAAAAGCAAGCCTTATGGCTTCGTCGCTCCCATTACATGCAATAACCTCGGCTTGCTTCACGCCAGCATATTCCGCGATTGCCTGTTCGAGCCCGGAGTACTCAGGATAGACCGATATATCTGTAAGCCCCAGTGAAAGGCACTTCCAGAGGCTATTTGGAATGCCTTTTGTGTTCTCGTTGAAGTCCAGCCGCAGAAAGCCATTCCTTCCGCTAGTCGGAGCGCTGTAACAGCACATTTCCCGAATTTCCTTTCTTGGCCTCATTCCTTTTTCCTCCTTGTTTCCATGCTTCTCCTGTGCTCTTCCATTCCCTCCATTTCAGCAATTGCTGCCCCTGTTTCAGCCAGCTTCTCCGCGCTTTTTCTCGAAACCCTCTGGAATGCAATCACTTTCACGAAGTCGCGGGCACTCAAGCCAGCTCTTGTCCTTGCAAAGCCAGCGGTAGGTAAGACGTGATTGGTTCCAGCACAGTAGTCGCCAAATGCAACTGCACTGTATTTTCCCAAGAAAATGCTTCCAGCATTCATTATCTTTGTAAGCATTTTTCCAGCACCATCGAACAACAGCAAGTGCTCTGGCGCGGTGCTGTTGATTAACTCAACCGCCTTTTTACTGGATTTTACTCTAATGATTTCTATGTTTTCAATTTTTTCAACTGCTTTTTCCACCTCCTTTGCCAGCCTACTGTTTGTTGTAACAAACAATGCCTTTGCTCTGTCATCGTGTTCTGCCTGTGCAAATAGTTCTGCTGTAATCCACTCGCTTTTGCCTTTTTCGGAAAAAACAAGTATTTCGCTTGGCCCTGCAGGCATGTCGATGCCAACTTTCCCGTACAGCAGTCTTTTCGCCATGCTTACGAACAGGTTGCCAGGACCAACGATTTTGTCAACTCTTGGAATTGTTTTAGTTCCAAAGGCCATTGCAGCAATAGCTTGGGCTCCACCAACAAGGTAAACATCTCTCACTCCAAGTAGGTATGCTGCTGCAAGAATCTTTTCACCTGCCTTTGGCGGTGTGCACAATACAATTTGCTTCACACCTGCAGCTCTCGCTGGAATAACATTCATCAAAACAGAGCTAACCAGCGGAAACCTGCCACCTGGAACGTAAATGCCTATTGCTTCAATCGGTCTTACAATCTCTCCAAGAATAATGCCATTTCTCTCTTCTTTCCACTGCCTCGGCAGCTGCTTTTTTGCAAAGAAAGCGATGTTTTTGGAGGCTTTTTTGAGAGCCCTTTTTTCTCTTGCGGAAAGCCCTTTAAACGCCTTCCTCAGCTGTTCCTTCGGGACCTTTATTTCCTTTAATTCAATCCCATCAAATTCACGGCTATAATTAAAAATAGCCTTGTCTCCCTCTTTTCTGACTCTTTCAATTATCCACCTAACCTTTTCTTGCACAGAATAGGTGAAGTCGCTCACCTTTTATGCTTGCGTCTATGCTTGCATTCATTTTGCCACCCCTCCAAAATTAATGCTGGCAGTGAAGTAAATCACTTTCTTTGGTACGTTGGAAAGCAAAGCTTTCCGACGCCTCGCAAACCCTTTGGTTTGCAAGGAAGCTTTCTTTTCTAAAGAAAGGTTTGTGAAGTAAATCACTGCAAAAAATAGTTTGAAGGCCGGTACCGGGAGTCGAACCCGGCCCTAAGGCTCCACAGGCCTTAATGCAAGCCGCTACACCATACCAGCCATTTTCCCTTTCCAGCCTCGCAACTGCTCTGCAGTTGCTTTTTTTCGCAAACCTTTTTCCAAAAGGTTTATCGGCTGAACTAGAATTTGTTTTTAATCTATTAAATTCGTTTCGGTTCCGGCAGCTAGCAAAATCAGCGTAAGCCTCACCCAATGTGAAGTAAATCACTGAGCATAGCTACCGATATAACTTATGTATACGATTGTTTAAAAATGTTTGCAGTTCTGGGTTTGCTGCGCCTGACGGCATCCAGCGAAAAATTCACTAAATTAAAAAGGTTTGCTGGGCATATTTTTTTCTTGAAAAGGTGTTTTTTATGGATTTGCTGACCCTGCTTGACTGGGATGCAAAACAGATTGGCTCAGTGCTTGAACTCGCGGGCAAAGTGAAAAAGAACAGTGGGAAATACGCTGCCAAACTCCAAGGCAAAACCCTCGCAATGCTGTTCCAGAAAACCAGCACGAGAACAAGGTGCAGCTTTGAGGCAGGCATGACGCAGCTTGGCGGGCATGCGATTTACCTGGACTGGCGCACTACAAACTTTACGCTCGGCTCTTTGCAGGACGAGGTAAAGGCTCTTGAGCGCTACTGTGACATGATAATGGCGAGGGTATACAAGCATGAGGACATCCAGGCAATTGCTGCTACAAGCAGCAAGCCAGTAATAAACGGCTTGTGCAACCTGTTTCACCCCTGCCAGGTTCTGGGGGATTTGCTTACAGTAAAAGAGAAGAAAGGCAGACTGGAGGGGCTGAAGCTTGCTTTTCTTGGAGACGGCAACAACGTGTGCAACAGCCTGATAGTTGGCTGCAGCAAACAGGGCATGGATGTAGCGGCTGCAACCCCCGCAGCCCACAAGCCTTACGAGAAAGCTGTTGCGGTTGCAGAGGAGCTGGGAAAATACGGCTGGAGCGAAAAGCCGGAAGAGGCAGTGCGAAACGCAGATGTCGTTTACACTGACACCTGGGTGAGCATGGGCAGCGAGGCTGAAAAGGAAGTGCGCCTGAAGGCATTCCCCAGATACCAGGTCAACAGCGAACTGATGCGGCTGGCAAAACCAAAGGCATTGTTCATGCATTGCCTGCCTGCCCACAGGAATCTTGAGGTAAGTGATGAGGTGCTTGACAGCAGGCAGAGCGTTGTGTTTGACCAGGCAGAGAACAGGCTGCACGTGCAGAAAGTGGTAATGCTGACTCTTTTGAATAAGGTTTGAATTCACAAAAGAGATAATTATGATTTAAAAGGTATTGCAGGAAAAACTCTTTTTTCGGAAAAAGGGTTTTGGAAAGAATGGAGGCTGGGATATGGCTGAAAAGGTTGTTCTTGCTTACAGTGGCGGTCTTGACACAAGTGTCATAGTGAAATGGCTTGCTGTCAAGGGCTATGATGTTATAGCAGCAGTTGTTGATTTGGGGCAGAAAGAGGACCTGAATCTTGAGAAGAAAGCGCTTGGCAGCGGCGCGAAAAAATTCGTTCTAAAGGACATGAAAAAGGAGTTCATTGAAAGGGGCGTTTTCCAGTGCGTTAAGGCAGAGGCAAAGTACGAAGGCCGTTACCTTATGGGCACCTCGATTGCAAGGCCGTTCATAATGAAGGCAATGGTTGAAGTTGCAAGGCAGGAAGGGACAAAGCTGATTGCCCATGGTGCAACTGGGAAGGGCAACGACCAGTGCAGGTTTGAGTTGACTGCATACTCCCTGATGCCTGACGTTAAAATCATTGCCCCCTGGAGAATCAAGGAGTTCCGTGACCTTATTCCGGGAAGGAAGGAAGCCATCGCTTTCGCGAAAAAGCACGGCATTCCCATAAGCGCAACGCTTGAGAAGCCGTTTTCCTGCGACGAAAACATTGCGCACAAGAGCAACGAGTCAGGCGTTCTGGAAGAGCCGATGAAAGAGGCTGAAGACTACATGTACAAGCTGCTTGTTCCGCCGGAAAAAGCGCCGGACAAGCCAGAGATTATTACTGTTAGCTTTGCTGACGGCGTTCCAGTAAGCCTTAACGGAAAGAGGCTCGGCTCTGTTGAATTGATGCAGAAACTGAACGAAGTTGGGGGAAAGCACGGGGTTGGCCTGCTTGACATGGTGGAAAACAGGTTCGTCGGAATGAAGAGCAGGGGGGTTTATGAAGCGCCTGGCGCAACCATCCTCTACACTGCCCACAGGGACCTGGAGGGGTTGACAATGGACAGGGGTTTAATGCACTTGAGGGACAGCCTGATTCCGAGGTACAGCGAGCTGGTTTACTACGGCTTCTGGTG
The DNA here is from genome assembly GCA_964640195.1 of uncultured archaeon. Taxonomy (GTDB): domain Archaea; phylum Iainarchaeota; class Iainarchaeia; order Iainarchaeales; genus CAZXIC01. Next base: position 36,629 of record CAZXIC010000008.1, read on the forward strand.
CAGCAGGGAATTCCAGGCATTGAATGCGCTGGTTGACGCCTCACAGAAGGGTGTTACCGGAGAAGTGAAATTGAAGCTGTACAAGGGAAGCTGCATGCCTGTTGCGAGGAAAAGCCCCTATAGCCTGTATGATGAGAGCATTGCAACGATGGAGAAGGGCGGCACCTACAACCAGGACGACGCAGCAGGCTTCCTCAGGATAGAGGGCTTGCCCTTGAGAGTGCAGAGCGATGTGAATAAAAAGCTGGGAATCAAGTTTATTTGAAACTCGGAATTTGTGGGCTTGGGAATAACATTAATTTGATTTAAAATTTTATTCCCCCCAGTTATTTATTCCCTTGCAGGGGTTTTTGGTATGAAGCTGTGGCAGAAGAATAATAGGGCGCTGGACAAGAAGATTGAGGCTTTCACTGTTGGGAGAGATACTGAGCTGGACCAGCAGCTTGTCAGGTTTGACTGCCTTGCTTCCATCGCCCACGCGAAAATGCTCAACTCTGTTGGAATCCTCAAAAAGCCAGAGCTGAGGAAGCTGCAGCGGGAACTGCTTTCAATAATAAAACTGAACAGCGCTGGAAAATTCAGAATAAGCGCCGAGGACGAGGACGTGCACAGCAAGGTTGAGACCACTTTGACAAAAAAGCTTGGCGGTTTGGGCAAAAAGGTTCACACTGGGAGAAGCAGGAACGACCAAGTTTTGGTTGACCTGCGCCTGTACAGCAAACAGCAACTGCTTGAAACGCAGCAGCTGCTGCTGCAGATGTGCTCTGCTCTGCTCCGCTTCAGCAAAAAATACGAGTTTGTGCCAATGGCTGGCTACACCCATTTGCAGAGGGCGATGCCCTGCTCCATCGGCTTGTGGGCAGGCAGCTTTGTTGAAAGCCTTCTGGACGACCTGCTAGGGTTAAAGAATGCTTACACGCTCAACGACCAAAACCCGCTTGGCAGCGCAGCAGGCTACGGCGTAAGCATAAAAATTGACAGGCTGCTCACAACAAAGCTGCTCGGCTTCAGCAGGATTCAGAACAACGTCTTGTATGCCCAGAACAGCAGAGGCAAGATTGAATCCATTATCCTGTCCGCTTTGGTCCAGGTGATGCTTGACCTGAACAAGCTTGCTACAGACCTTGTTTTGTTCAACAGCCAGGAATTCAATTTTGTAACCCTGCCCCCCGAGTTCTGCACCGGGAGCAGTCTGATGCCCCAGAAGATGAACCCGGATGTTTTGGAGCTGATTAGGGGCAAAAGCAGCATAATGCTTTCCTACCTTACAATGACCCTGGACATAGTGAACAGCCTGCCAAGCGGCTATAACAGGGACTTCCAGTTGACTAAGGCGCCTTTGTTTGACGGCTTCAAACTGGTCAAGGAAACACTTGACATCTTTTCCTTCATAGTCCCAAGGGTCAAGGTAAACAGGAAAGCCCTTGTAAAGGCATGCAGCCTTGAGCTGTTTGCAACCGACAAGGCGCTTGAGTTGGTCAAGCAGGGTGTTCCGTTCAGGGACGCGTACAGAATCATTGCAGAGAGCAAGTTTGGGAGCAAGGCGGATATTTTTGAAAACATCAAGGGCAAGCGGAACATTGGCGCAACCGGGAACCTTGGCTTGCACAGGCTTGTGAAGAGGGTAAAGAAAGAATCGCTGGAATTGAAAAGGCAGTCAAGTAGTTTTTCAGCAGGGCTCAAAAGGCTTGAAAAGATGTGAATGATGCAATGGGCAAGGCTTACAGGAACAAAGATTTGCAGCAACTGGTTTCAGCGGTTGAGAGGAACTACGACAAGGCTGACGCTGCCCTGATTGAAAAGGCATTCTATTTTGCGAAGCACGCGCACCGCAGGCAGCTTAGGCGCTCAAAAAAGCCTTTTTTCTTGCATCCCCTGAAAACAGCATTAATCCTGGCAGACTTGGGAGGATGCAGCAATACAGTCGCTGCAGCGCTGCTGCATGACGTGCTTGAGGACACCAAGGTTACAGCAGGCGAGTTGAGGAGGAATTTTGGGGAAGAGGTAAGCGCTTTGGTGAGCGGCGTTACAAAGCTTGAGAAAATCACTGCGAAGAGCAGGGAAGAGAGGCAGGTAGAGAACTTGCACAACATGCTGCTTGCCGCAACAAGAGATGCAAGGGTTATTGCAATAAAGCTGGCTGACAGGCTGCATAACCTCAGGACTTTGCAGTATTTGCCAAATGAGGACAGGAGAAGAATTGCAACAGAGGCCCTCGCTGTTTACGCCCCAATCAGCCTGAAGCTTGGCATACACCAGATAAACAACGAGATGGAGGATACTGCCTTCAGGTACCTGAAGCCGTCACTCTACAGGGATTTAAAGCAGAAAGTGGAGAGGAGAAACAAGGGGCTGCTCAGCGAGATTGATGCAATGATTGAAACCCTGAAAAAAAGGCTTAGGAAAGCCCAGTTTGTCAAGAAGCACAAGACCGTTTACAGGATTTACACAAAGATGCAGAGGAAGTCAAAGAGCTTGGACGGGATAAGGTATGATTTCACAATCTTGAAGATATTGTGCGGTTCGCTGGGAGACTGCTACCATGCCCTTGGAGTAGTGCACGAAGCCTTCATGCCTTTGCCGCACAAGATAAAGGACTATATTGCAGCGCCTCTGCCGAATTTGTACCAGGCTCTGCACACCACTGTAATAGGGCCCAGCGGGATGCCTGTAAAGGTGTACATCAGCACAATGGAAATGGACGAAATTGCAAGGAAAGGAATAATTGCCTACTGGCAGTTGCAGGACAAGGCTGCCGGCAAGCTGCTGCAAAGGAGAACCACCCAGCTGCAAAAAATAGTCCATAAGTGGAAAATACCTGAGGAGCCGGAAGAGTTTATGGATGCGTTGAAAGTAGATTTCTTGGACAAAGCTGTGTCGGTTTTCACCAGAGAGGGCAAGAGGGTTGAGCTGCCGACTGGCGCAACGCCAATTGATTTCGCTTATGCAGTCAATCCCCAGAAAGCCTTCCGGATTTGGAAGGCAAAAGTTGACGGCAGGTTTGTGTCCCTGGGAAGAAAGCTGCGGGTCGGGAACATAGTTGAGATAATAACCTCAAAGGAAGCGCAGGCAAGCAAGGTCTGGCTTCGCATGGTCAAATCTCCCGAGGTGCGGGATGCGCTGCGGGCATTCCTTAAAAGGCAGCGTGCTGTTGAGAGAAAGCCCAGGCTTGATTTGCTGGTAAAGGTAAGGGACAGGGTTGGCATTTTCGTTGATTGCTCGAAGGCTATTTCGTCTACTGGAATAAAAATTGAAGCTGCTTCAAGCAGTACAATGCCGGACAGCACAGGCCAATGCGTGTTCAACATCAGCCTGTCTGATGCAGCCAAACTGCATAAGGCAATAGACAAAATAAAGAGAATAAAGGGCGTCAAAAAGGTGGAAATAATCTACAATGAGTAGCTTATTCCTCTTCTTCGCCTTCATCCCCTTCTCCGCATTCACCGCACGATTGCAAGAATTTCATGCTGCAATCGCCTTGGTTTCGATTAATCCAACAACTTAATAAACCCAGTTGTCCAGCTTTTGGAAAAATGCAAAAGGATTAAATTAAACAAAAGACAAGGATTTAATTGCAGGAGGCTGAAAAAATGCCGCTCCCTTGGAGAAGAAGAATGGTGCAAAAGCTGCGCCGGGCTAGGCCTTGGTCAAGGCGTGGCCAGCCAAAGGTATTTGGTGCAAGAGGGCGAATGGGTGCTGCCGCTGCCCAGCAAGCCGGTGTAAGAGGCGCCCAAGGAGCAGCCACGGTAAAAGTGCCTGCCAGGGCGGCAATGCTGGAGCTGCCTGCTTCGCGTAGGGGTGCAGGAATACACATTTCGATAGTGGGTCACCTCTGGAGCTTTTTGGGATTCAAATGGCTGTTTGAGAAGGTAATGAACTTTGCTTTCAAGAGGCAGCAGTACAGGTGGGTCAAGAGAATGCGCATGCTTGAGCAGATAAAGGGTGCTGGAAAGGAAAGGGTTCCAGCGCAAGGCCGGGAAATGACGGCGCAGGATATGATTGACCAGACAAGGGGAACAGGCAGGTTTGCGCAGGCAAGGCAAAAGGCTGAAGGGCAAAAGGCTGCAAGGCAAAGACCGCCGGCAAAGCGCCAAATGGCAGCCTGACAGAGATTTTTTTAAAAGCCGGGCTTTCTTTTCCAAGTCCTTTCTTTGGTACAGCTTTCTTTTCCAAAGAAAGGTGTGCAGGGGGGAGGATTCGAACCCCCGAAGGCACTAAGCCACTGGCTCCTGAAGCCAGCACGTTTGACCGCTTCGCTACCCCTGCGTTAAAAGATATTTTTTGCAGAATGCTTTTAATAAATTTTTGCAGTGCCCCCGCCGGGAATTGAACCCGGACCACGAGCTCGTTGCCTTGCTTGGCGAAGCCAAGCATTCCTTTCCCTTTCCATCCTTTTACTTTATTTCCCTTTCTTTCCCTTACGTTCCCTTTCTTTTCCTTTCTTTCCCCAGGCTTTCTTTTCTAAAGAAAGGCTGTCCGCAAGCTCGCATCCTGTCCATTAGACTACGGGAGCAATTTGCTTAATAACATTATTTGCAGCCGGCTAAATATTTAATCCTATTTTTCTCCCTCTTGGGCAAAAGTGCCCAGTATTTTTTCAATCGGCATACCGTATGCGACTGCAAGCGGCTTGAATACAACGTTTGCCAGGAGGAAGAAAGCGCTTGCGAGAATGAACGCGTGCAGCAGCCACAGGAACCTTTCAAGCGTTTCAATGAACGGTAGCTGCCGCTTTAGCATTTCAACGATGTTTATCTGCTCTGCAAGGGGGCTGCTGCCTGCGCTAAACTGGCTTACAAGCTGCTGCCTGTATTCGCTGCTTTGAATCTCCTCTTTTGCAGCTTCGGAGGCTGCAACAAACGCAATGACATCCGGATCATTTTTTTCTCTCAGCTTTGAGAACAGCGGGTTTTCCAGAATGGCGTTCACTGTCTGCAGCTGCGACTCAACCAATGTGTCAACCAAGCTGCCTGCAAGCTGCTGCTGGCTTTTCCCTGTTGTAAAGCCCCGGAAAATGTTTTCAATGAATGTCGCCTCAAATTTCCCCACATACGCTTCCTGGTCTGCAAGTATCGTTACTGAACTCAGTACAAAAAGTCCGATGCCTATAACCAATGCGCCCCTGCCTGCTGTTGCAAGGAACGTCCGCATTGAAACAAACCGCTCCAGTTCCGCATACTTGATGTAAGCGGTTTCAATCCTCAGGGGGATTGCAATAATATAAAACAGGAACAGAATCCAAAAGCCCTGCAGGGGCGGGAACAGCAGCATTGCAGCCGATAGGGCAACCAAAGCTGAGAGAAGGCTGAACAGCATTAAATTTATTTTGCGCATTTTTTTTGCCAGGGCGGTTATTATCGCCCCAGTGAGCGGAAAGGCAATAATGAAAAGCAGAAAATTTACTGAAATTATCTTGTCCAGAAGAATGTGCAGCTTGAATGTAAAGAAGTCATTAACCGCAATGCCTGCTGCATTCAGGAAGTATGCCCAGAGCAGTATCGATGCCCCTACTGCAATTGCAGCTGCTGCCTGCATCTTTCCGAATTTTATTGCACCAATGTCCAGCTGCATTTGAAGAATAGTTGTCCTTCGTTATATAAAAAATCTCCCCTGCCGCAATCAGCACATCCCTGCAGTTTTTCCTTCAAATCAGCCTGGTGACTTTTCCTTCAAACAGCAGGATACTTGTTTCCGCCTGCGTTACTGTCTTGCCAGGCTGCTCATGCAGCACTGGAAAAGCCCTGATGCATTTTGCCTTCAGCAGTTCTCTCAGTGCGATTTTCCTCTGGAAGTCAGTAAGGGGCAGTTCCTTTGCAATCCACCTTTCTGCAAAAGGCAGAGTCTCATAGCGTTCTGCAACAAATTCCACCACTCTCCTGGCGTGCTCGTTTCTCACAGGCTTTGCCTCTTCCAATGCAAATATTTCGCTTTGCTGCCCTTCCCTCACAAAGCCTTCCCCATTTGTCGCAAACGGCTCAATCGCGTAAGCCCTGCCATCCTGCAGCTTCCTTTCATCCTTTTTCGCAATGTTTGGAATGCTTGGCTGGGCATGCTGCTCAAAGTGCTGCAGCCCGTGCCCTGTGAGGTTCTGCACTGGGTTAAAGCCCTTGGCCTTGATTGCCTTCTCAATCACTGAGCCTATTGCCCCGAGTTCGGTGCCTTCCTTTGCTATTGCAAGCGCGTTTTCAAGAGCCTGCTCGGCTGCCTCAATCATTGCTGCATGCGTGTTGTCAAAATTGAGTGTAAAAGCTGTATCCCCAATATACCCGTCAACGTGCACTCCTACATCCACTTTCAGGA
>CAZXIC010000009.1:0-37644 GCA_964640195.1 uncultured archaeon
CCCTTTGCCTGCTCTGCAATCAGCACCCTGTCCGAGGCCAGCACCTCCTGGGTCATCAACACTTTTTCGCTCCCGTTGATTATGAAGTAGCCGCCCGGGTCTTTAGGATCCTCGCCCATTTCAATCAGTTCCTCTTCGCTTTTTCCGTTCAGCCAGCAAAGCTTTGATTTAAGCATCACGGGCAGTTCACCGATATATGCCCTCCTGACGTCCTGCTCAACATCGCGCCTGAGCAACCTCATTGTTAAAAACAGGGGGCTGCTGTAGGTCCTGTTCCTTACCCTTGCTTCAGCTGGGAAGAAGTTTGACCGCGGGCTCCCGTCTGCCTCAATTATCCTCGGCTGCAGCACCTCTATGTCGCTTAGCTCAATCTTGACTTCCTCAATCTTCGGGATGATTGAATTGTTTTCCTCGATTATTTCAGGCAGCTTTTTTTCAACGAACTGGTTGTAAGAGTCAATCTCCATCTGGGCAAAGTTCTTGCCAGAAAAGTAGGCCTCAATCAGTTCCCAGTTCCTCATCCAGCACAACACCCTTTTTACCAATCCATTTCCCCGTTCAGCTGCCCCCTCTAAGCAACCCTTCTGTAGTAAACAGTTTTGCCGGCAGTTGGGCTGTCCCTGACAATCTTCACTATGCTGTTTTTCTCAGGCTTCAATTCCTTTATCGCGGCATCTGTTTTGAGGATTCTCGGCAGCTGTTCAACTGCCATGCCGTACTTTTTAAGCAGTGCCTCTGCCTGTTGCTGCGAGAGCAGAACATGTTTCGGAACAAGAAAATGGTCTGCTATTTTAAAAGCCAAGCTTAACATCCCCCAAGGGCACAGGTGCGGTTTTTCTGCATGCAGCATGCTGCACGCTGGGCAAAGCAATAGCTGGACTACGCCAAGGCATCAATTTTTAACAACGGCTTCACACCCAAGCAGAAAACCGGCTACCTAAAACGATTAAGGATTATATAAAGTAAAGCAACAGAAAGAAATAAAAATGTTCTGTAAAAAGGCTGTAAAACCTATTTCCCAACCCTTCTCTCTATCTCCGGCGGCAGCGAGTGGTGCTTCCTGTAATACTCTATAATCTCAGTTGGGGTAAGCAGCCTGTGCGTTCCCTTCGCTTTGCCGCTGTGCTTCGCCTTCTTCTTTTTTCCCTGCATAAGAAACCGCTTGAAAAAAATAATTGCATCACTATATAAAAGACTTTCCCTATGCCTGCCTTTCCTGCATCAGCTGCTGGAACACTGCCCGCAGTTCCCTGTTGTGAAGCCTTGCGTCCGCGTAATCGTAGAATTCCTGCAGGCTCACAGTGAAATTGCCTGCCCTCTCGTATTCAGCTGCCTGAAATATCGCCTCCAGCCTGTCAAGTTCACGTACAAGCCTTGCTTCCCTGCTTTTCCCTTCCTCGAATTCCTTCCAGAGCGAAAAAATCTCCAGGGCAATCGCACCATTTCCTTTCTCCAAATTGTGTAAGATTTCCTTGAGCGATTTTTCCTCCCTCCTACGCTTCTCCCTGTTGCTCACTTGCTGCAGCCCCTCGCTTATCCTTGTAACCGTGTCGCCGCACAGCGCTTCAGGCAGGTCATGGATTAAAGCCATCTTGACCGCCTTGCAGGCATCCAGATTCTGCCTTTCAGCAAAAACCATTGACAGCAGCGCAAGCCTGAAGCTGTGCCCTGCAACGCTCTCTGGCTGCTGTACGCCTCTCTCAACCCAGCCCTGCCTCCTCAAATGCTTCAGTTTTCCGACTGTGTTGAAAAACCCAATCAGCGTCATCTTTTGGCGCCACCCAATCGCTTTTTATATATTTTATTATAACAAAGAAATGAATATATGCCAGACCCCTTGCAAGCGTTTTTGGAGCAGGCTTATTTTGGAAACACGCTGCTGCAGTATGTTTACTTCCTGGCAGCTGTCGGCGTGTCACTTGTGGCAGGCAAGGTGCTGAGCTTTGCAATCAAGAACCATTTAAGGAAGTTTACAGCAAGGACAGCCACAAAGTTTGACGACCTGCTGCTTGACCTGGTTGAAAAGCCCATCTGGCTTGTTGTATTTGTAATAGGCCTTGCAGCAGGCTTCCGGTTCCTCACTGTTCCAGCGCCAGCCGAGGCAACCTACTACAACCTAATCAACATCCTGGTAGTCCTTATAGTTGCCTGGTTCCTGGTAAAGTTTGTGGACGGCTTCATACGCCAGTTCCTGCAGCCGCTTGTGAGCAAAACAGACACAAAGCTTGACGACCAGCTGATTCCGGTGCTTGCGAAAATCACGAAGATGGGCATCGCAATTCTGGCCCTGATAGTTATCGTAAGCAGCTTTGGCTACGATGTCACGGCGCTGCTTGCCGGGCTGGGAATCGGCGGTCTTGCGTTTGCGTTTGCAGCCAAGGAAACAATTGCAGATGTCTTCGGCGGATTCTCAATATTCGCTTCAAGGCCCTTTGTTGCAGGCGAATTCATTGAAATGGAGGGCGGCATAGTCGGCGAAGTGGTTGAAGTCGGCTTGCGGCACACGAGGATTAGAAACCTCGACAAGCGCATTGTTATCGTCCCAAACAGCAAGATTGCCAACAGCGTAATAACAAACATAACATCTGCCCCTCAGAGGAAGTGCGTCTGGCACCTGGGCGTAACCTATGACACCAGCGTTACAAAGATGGGCAAAGCCAAGAAAATAATCATTGACGCAATAAACGCCCACCCCGAATGCGAGAATAATCCTATTGTCCAGTTTGAGGAGTTCGCTGATTTCGCGTTAAAAATCCTGGTAATCTTCTACACGAAGGAAAACGATTTCGTGCAGTTTGTCAGGGTCAGGGACGCAATCGGCATGCAGATAAAGCAGGAATTCGAGAAAGCCAAAATTGATTTCGCGTTCCCGACGCAGACAATCCACCTGCAGAAGTAGTTTTTTACCGCCCCGCTATTGACACCAGCCCCTTCAGCGCTTTCAGCGCCCTTGCTGCAGGAACAAATGCAAAGAAAAGGAAAACCGCAAGGGCTGTAACCTGCCTGGCGTAGGGGATCGGAACGCCGAAAACAGGCAGCTGCCAGTAGAACAGCATTGTCATTGTTGCAAAGCACAGGACAATAAAGACGTTTAGTGCAATGGTTTTCAGCAACTGCGTGCTGTAAGCCGTGTGCTTGGCTATTTTCGTTTTTGCCGGTCCTGGATGGAACAGGTAAGGCAGCCTGCTTACCAGCCTCTGGTGTAGCGCCATGTTGTTGTAAACGGGCTGGAACATTATCACTGTCACGGCAATCAGCAGGAAGGCGATTGTCGCAATGGCAGTGTTTTCCCCCGGGCCAAGCACTGCTGCGGCAGCAGTTGCAAGAATTACAACAAATTCACCCAAGGGCAGCAGCAGTATTGCCGTGTTGCTCGCGTCTTTTCTCACAAGGCCAAACAGCGAGCCGAAGACAGCGCATGAAATGCTGTGTGCGGTAAGCGCGCCAACGCCAAGCACAAATGCAATGCCAAGCCAGAATAACAGTGTTTCAATTGGCGGAATCATCAAAGCGTTTGCCGCAGTGTCAAAGAAAATGCTTGTTCCAAATGCAACGAAGAAGAACACCAGGAAGAAGTCCCGCAAAAAGTGAACGTCTTTCTTTATTTTCTCGCCGCTTTGCGTTTCCGCAAGAGCAAAGCCCGCAAAGTAGGCGCCAAGAGCGGTTGAGAGATTGAGGAAAGAGCCAAGCATCGCGACTATGAGCCCCACGCCAAGCGCATACAGCGTTATTTCCGTGTGGCCAAATCCGTGTTCAACCAGCCATCGCTCAACAATCCTTGAAAGGTAGTGCACTGCAAAAAATGCTGCAACAGCAAAAACCAGGGCTGTGAGGGCAAGGCCGAGTGCACTGCCCTGCTCTGACATGCTTGTTGCAAAAACGAGCAGCAGTATCCCCAGAAAGTCCTGCAGTATGAGGATGGATATCGCAAGCTGTGTTGACGGGTCCTTCAACATGCCCCTGTCAATTGCAAATTTTGCAACAACCGCGGTGCTGGTGCAGAACAGCATCATTCCCACGATGATGGAGAAGAGGAGGCTGTACCCGAGGAAGTAAAGCAGCAAGAAGCCAAATCCAGCCGAGAATGCCATGTCAACCAAACCTAGCCCAAGGGCTGCCTTGCCTGCAGCCATAAAATCCTTCAAACTTAGCTCCAAGCCGAGGTAGAAAAGCAGGATGAATAAGCCCATTTCCCCAAAGCCCTGCACCAGGGGTTCGTTTGGGTGTAGGAATCCAAGCACAACCGGCCCGAGGACAAAGCCTGCTGCAATGTACCCTAAGACTGGGTTCTGGCCGAGCCTTTTTACAATTATGCTCAGGGCGATTGCAATTATTATTATGATTCCAATCGGCAGCAGGGGCAGCAGTTCAACAGCCATATGCTAATAAGAACACTTGCATGGAATAAAAACGTTTTCGTTGGCATTTTTGCACAGGGCTGAGTTTACAAAAATTTAAATACAAGTTTTCCTTTTATTTTAACTGCTTATGCCGGGCAAAAAAGAAAAGCACACGGTGCTCCAGCACACCATTCCGAAAAGATGCCACAAAAGGACTTTTGGGCAGAGGCTTGCTGACGAGCTTGCTACAAAGGCAGGCAGCTGGGGATTCATAGTCGGCTTCTTCCTCTTCCTCATCTTCTGGATGTGCCTCAACACATATCTCATTTTTTTCGGCAGATGGGACCCGTATCCATTCATCCTGCTCAACCTTGTTCTGAGCTGCCTTGCAGCAATTCAGGCACCGATAATCCTGATGAGCCAGAACAGGGCTGCAGAGATTGACAGGCAGAGGGCAGCGAACGATTACTACGTCAACAGGAAAGCCGAGAAGGAGATAAAGATACTGCAGCGGGACATCTTGCAGCTGAAGGCGATGATTTCACGGCAGCCGAAAGCAAAAGAGATAGAAAAGATTGAGCAGGAAATAAAGAAAATACAGGCAGACCTGGAGCTTGCAACAAGCACAGTTTATGAGTAATGCCTTCCCCCGAAAAGCACATAACCGCTTGCAGCCCCTGCTGCCGACAAAAAAGAAGTACGCCCTGGCCGGGATATTCGCCCAGCCAAAAACTTAACCAGCCTTGGCCGGGAATCGAACCCGAGTCACAGCCTGGCGACAGCCTTTCCAATTTTCCAAGGGAAATTGGTTTCTTTTCCCGAGGCTTTTCTTTTTAAGAAACAACGTAAAGCAAAAGCGCTTTACGTGCATAAAAAACCTTTCGGTTTTTTATGAGGCTCCGACAGGGCCGTATCCTAACCGCTAGACTACCAGGGCATGCCGTCACGTCCGGCAGGTACGAATGCTATCTTCGCTCCCTTCGGTCGCTCGATGCCATATGCTCGCTTCGCTCGCGTTTGCGGGCAAAGCGGAGAACTGTCTTATCTACCTGAATGCGGTTGTTTTTTTAACCGTAACCTTCAGCCCATTATTTTTGCGATTGCGATTCCGCCCAGCACGTATGTTACCAGGCCGCTGAAAGCCCATGACACAATCAATGCAACAGGCAGGTTGATTAAGAGGTACATTGAAAGCGCAGCAGGAATTCCTGCAACAATGAACAAGATTGCACCGTAGTAGCTGCCCTTTTTCACTGCTGTTTGCCCCGGCACAGCGCTCTTGATTTTTCCAAACACGAACGCGTATAAAATCCCTGTAACAACTGCGAACGCAATTGAATACGCGTAGAATTCTGCTCCCGGCGGCCCAGGCCCTGGCATCATTACCTTGCTCCACACTGGCCAGTATTCCTCCAGCAGATAGTAGCCCATTGTTGCAAACGCCTCGATTGTGTGAATCACTTACGCGATTACGGCAAAGGCGATTCCGCTCAGAATCGTTTTCCCTGCATTCATTTTCTTCCGCTCCTTTGTGTCCTTTATATTATTTCTTTAATTAATTGCGTTTAACTGCTTTAAATCACTTTTGTTTCCAGGTAACAGGCTTGCGCAGCGCGATGATGCTTTCCCTCACTGTGCCGACTTTTATTGTCCGGTTCCTCATGCAGAGGACTCTTCTTGCAACGATTTTCTGCAGCAGGCTGAATCCAGATTCCTTTGCAATCCTGATTATTTCGTCATCGCTTTCAATTGTTTCGTATGGGAAGCAGCCCCCGCCCACAACAATCACTGCCCTGCCGCCTGGCTTTAGGCAGTGGAACATGTTCCGCAGCACCTTCCGCATGTCGTCAAAGTAGGCTTTTGCAACAAGCGGCATTGCTGTTGCGTAATCCCTTCCTGTTGCCTCGTCCGCGATGTATGCTCTCAGCCTTGTTTCCTGCGCCTGGAAGAACAAGCCCAGCTCAAGCTTGTACACTTTCGTGTACTCTATCTTGTTCAGGTAAGGCGGCGAGGTCAAAATGCTGCCTACGCTGCCCTCCTTCAGTTTCGCCAGCCGTGCGTCTGCCTCAAAAACCACAGGCTCAAGGGCAGGCATCTTTGTTCCCTGGAGGTCTAGGAGCATCTTCTTCACCTTTCCCAGGAAGAGCTTTTTCACGGGCAGCGCTGGCTTCCGCTGCTTTCTCAGGCTTCCCCCAACTTTCACAACATTTGCGACCCTGCCTGTCGTGTCAATAAGCGCAAGAAGGAAAAAATTGCGAATCCTTGCATCCTTTATTTCGCCAATCTTTTTGTGGAAGAAGTAGATGTCGTCAAGCTGCTTTTCCCTGAACAGCCTCCTGATTTTCCTGTTGGGGAACTTTCCAATCGCCTTCGGCTGCATTTTGTGGAATTCCCGCAGCGTTTCCTCAACCGCTTGCAAATCGTAGTTGCGCGTTTTCACTTCACTTGCAAGAACCGCCAAGGGGCTCACGTCAAAGCCCATGCCCTGCATGCCCATCTGCTTGCACGCGAGAAGCGTTGTTCCAACTCCGCAGAACGGGTCAAGGATAGGTTGCTGCAAACCGAATTCTTTCACTGCCCATTCAACAAGGCTTCTGCTGAAGCCCTCCTTGTAGTAGAGCCAGTTGTGCACTGGCTCTGCCTTGTTTGGAATGAAGGTAACTAAATCGCGCAGGTTTTTTGGAATCATCTGAATTAATTACTCTGGGAAAGAAAGAAAAATTGTTTCAATCTGCTTTACGCGAATGTCAGAAGTTCAGGCGCGAAAAGCATTGCAAGACCCAGCGCCAGCATCAGGGTGCCTGCCACAAGCTTGAGAACCCTTCCTTGCTTTTCCGTCAGCTTTCTCCCGCCAAGCGTCCAGGCGAAAGCCCCCACAATCAGCGCAAGAGGAACAACGTAAATTGCATTGTATAAGACAAGGTAGCTGTAGTATGTTATGGTTGGAAGTTTTTGCAAAGTGAGTATCCTGGTGTAGATTGCAGGAAGGCCCAAACTGCAGGCTAACTCAATCAAATTCACGAAGACCGCAAATACGATTATTGCCGCAACCGTTGCAGCAGTTGCTTCCTGCTTCACGAGGCTGCGCATTTTTTCAAACAGCTTCGGCTTTGCCCCCCCAGGAATCGTCAGGCTCACGCCTTTCTTGAACCAGAAGAAGTCCTTTACGTTTATTGCGCCGAATGCCAGCGCAACCAGGGCAATCAAAACCCTGATAATCTCAGTGTAGCCAATGAACAGGAAAACGTTCAGCCAGGCAGCCATCAAAAGGAAGTAAACCACGCCGCTTGTTGCAACAAACAGTCCGCCAACAAAAAGGATTTTTCTCCTGCTTTTTGCATAGATAAGCAGTGACAGCAGGAACATCAGGACCCATATCGCGCAGGGGTTAAGACCATCAAGGCTAGCAATTGCGATTGTGAACAGCGGCAGCGAAACGTTCTGCAAATCCACTTTCCCAAGAAAGGGCACTGTGATGAAGCGTTCCTCTTCGCATGTCTCCTGCTTGATTTCCCCTACCATCTCTTGTATGTGTGCCTCTATTTCCTCGCCGATTTCATCTGTAAAGCCAACCCTGTAGAAATCGCAGCCTGCAATGAACAGCGCTGGAACCCACTGAGTTGTTGTATTGTGTTGCTCTGCGAGCTGCTCGAACAGTTCCCTGTTCTCGGTTGTCAAGAGATACCGCACTTCAAGTTCCGAGTATTTCTGCTCCAGCCCTTCAAGGAAAGCATGCTCCCTTTCGCAGAAAGGGCAGCCGTGCCGCCAGAAGAAGTAAACAGAAACCTTGTCATTGCCTGGTTGCTCTGCAAGAGTCTGCGCTGCTGCAGTTGAAAGCAGCAGCACTAGCAAAAGCAAAACAATTTTTTTGCCCATCCAGCCACTTCAACTAATAATCGAAGATAATGTTTAAGTGATTTTCTCAATTCTTCGGCACTTGCCTTGGGCAGGTTAAGAAGGGAAAGGCTGCCCCTGCAGGGGCATGGCTTGGTTTATTTGCCTAATTCGGCAAGCCTTTTCCTTATTGCAGCGAGCTCTTGCTCAAGGGCTTCTGCTTCCTGTTTCAGGGCTTCCTTCTCCTGCTTTTGCAGCTCAGCCTCTGAAGGCTGCGCTGCTGCTTGGGCAGGAGCGTAGGGCGCTGCATAAGGCGCTCCGTAATAGGGGCTGTAGGCAGCGTATGCCCGGCTGGGAACGCCTGTTGCATAAAAGCGCCACCTAAAACCTCTGCCAAAGCCGCGTCCAAGACCTCTGCCAAACCCCCTGCCGAAGCCTCTGCCATAGAAGCCTCTCCCTCCAACGGGGTTCGCGTATCCAGGCATGGAATAGCCTGCGCAGTAGCCTGCTCCTCTTCCAGTCATCGGGCCAAAGCCCTGAGGACCTGTTCTGTCTCCAAATGGCATCTTATTTCACCTCCTTCACATCCAGCCTCTTCTCCTTCTGCCCATTCCTCCGAAGAAAGGGAAGGGCGCAGGGAAAGGCATTAATTCCGTGTTTTTTGCGATATCTTCCAAAGCTTCCTCCAGACTGTTAATCAAGTCAGCGATTTTTTTCGTCGAAATGCTGTAAAATGCAAAAGAACCTGCTTTCTTTGCTTTCACCAGGCCGCTTGCCCTCAAGGCAGCCAAATGGTGTGAAACCAGCGGCTGGGAAAGGTTCAATTCAATTGCAAGCCTGTTCACTGATTTTTCCTTATCGCTGAGTGCTTTTAGAATCAAAAGCCTGTTCGGGTCTGACAGCGTAGCGAACACCCTGCTGAACGCAAGCGCTGTCTGTGAATCTCTTGCTCCAATCACTGCAACCAATTCTATATAAGAACCAAAATATATATAAACATTTGTTTATGTGTTTATCTGTTTATTATCTCTATTTTGCTTATTATCCCCCTGAAGATTTTCCCGTATTTGTTGTTGTAGATAATTAGGGGGGTGAGCTTGACCAAGGCTTCTGTAAAGCTTTTGTCGTACGGCAGCTTTGCAATAATTCTTGTGTTGTTTTTCTTTGCAAACGACTCAATTTTCTTTGAAAATTCCCTGTTCAAATCGAATTTGTTTATTATTATGCCATAAGGTACCCTGAAGTGCTCTACTACCTGCAATGCTCTTTTCAGGTCAGAAAAGCCTGATGGTGTTGGCTCTGTTACTGCGATAACGTAATCACTTCCTGTAATTGATGCAATGACAGGGCAGCCGATTCCGGGCGGGGAGTCAATCAGCATTATTTCCACGCCTTTTCCTTTCTCTCTTGCAAGGTTTTTCACCTCTGCGACGACTTTTCCGCTCCCGCTTTCACCGATGTTCAGCTGTGCTGACACAACGGCAAAACCATATTTCGTTGCACCATAGCCAATTTTGGCGTTTTCCACAGGTTTTAGCTTAATTGCTTTCTCAGGGCAGATACTTGCACATACACCACAACCCTCACAGCCGTATCTGTCGAAGACAGGCTGCTTTTTCCCTTCATCCCAGGCAATTGCGTTAAAGTAGCAGCTGTCAAGGCATTTCTTGCAGCCGATGCATTTTTCGGGCAGCAGGAACGCTTTTTCCTTTGTTGTTAAGCCTTTCCATTCCTGCATGTTCTTTTCCCTCATCCCGAATACAAGTGCAAGGTTTGCTGCGTCCACATCGCAGTCTGCGCAGATGATTCTGTGTTTTTTTGACAAAGCGATTGCAAGAGAGGCTGTTATGCTGCTTTTTCCCACGCCGCCCTTTCCGCTTAAAACAGCTATCTGCTTCACTCAACCAGCTCCCGCAATCTTTCAATGCTTTCGTCTTTTACTGGAATGCCCTTGCTGTAAGCTATCATTATTTCTTTTTTGTAGGGAATTTTTGCTGCGATGCCTTTCCCGTATTTTTTTGCAGCTGCCTCTATCAAACTGGCTTTCCCTACGTCGCTTCTGTTCAGCACTATTTCAAATGGAACACGCAGTTCGTTCAGCAGTTTCATTATCAATTCGAGGTCATGCTCCCCCAGTGGTGTCGGCTCTGTTACCGCGAAAGCAGAGTGGCAGCCCCTCAGTGCACTGATTACATCACAGTGGGTTCCGGCACTTGTGTCAACTATTACAAAATCGTAGTTTTCTTTCTCTTTTTCAAGCGTTTCCTTTAATGCGCTTACAACGAATTCCGAGACAGGCTCCTTTACCTTCAATTCGCCTGACAACAAATCAACGCCTTGGCCTTTTCCCCTGTAGATGTAGCCGATTTCTTTCCAGCCCCATCTAATTGCATTTTCCGGGCATCTGAGAACGCATGCCCCGCATCCGTTGCACTGCTGTTGCATAAAAATTGGCTGCCTCCCTTTTGGGGCAAAGATGGCATTTACCTTGCAGGCATTGCTGCATTTCCCGCACTTGGTGCATTTCTTCAAATTCCATTTTGGGATTCTCTGTACCGCTGTTTTTATTTTCTTCCTTTTAATTCCAAGCAGCAAATGGTCGTTCGGGCAGTCAACATCAGCGTCAACCAGAAGCACTTTATGCCGTTTCCCGAGCGAAACTGCGAGGGCTGTTGCAACCGTGCTCTTGCCCGTTCCGCCCTTGCCACCGGTAATGCCAATCTGCTCCATCTTAAACCAATTCAAATGTGTATCAAATAATTTAAATAGTTTTGGGCATATGTGCATTATTATATTGTTCGGATTTCTTCTTCGGCAGTTTTTTCCCATTGCCTTATGATTTCCAAAAGACGTTCCTTTAAGTAGCCCTTATTTTTTACATTGTACAAGTAGAAATAGCCGCCTGTTTTTATGTTCACTTGCCTTCTTTTTGCCAGTTTTTTGTCTAAAAGCTTTTTTAGTGCCTTTTGTAAGGTCGTCCTTTCTAGACTCATTTTTTTGGAGAGGGTGTGAATGTCAAATTCTTTTTCTTTCTTAAGCAGAAACATTAGCAGATTGTATTCAGTCTTGTTCAAACTGAATGAGCATCTGACAATTTCATCCAGCCTTATTTTTTTGCACGCAAAGGTTATCATCCTTTTTTCCCTGCCTTTAGACCATTGACGACAAAACAAGCATTATGCATTATTGTAATATCATTATGTTTGCAAAACTTTATTGCTTTTTCTGATTCTGAACCGGGCTGCATCCAAACTTTTTTTATGCCAAGTCTCATGCATTGTTTTACAATTTTTTCTGTGATGTTTGAAGGAACAACTGTTATTACAATATCAGGTTTTTCTGGCAAGGCTTCCAGAGTGGGGTAACAAGTGTCAGGCCCTATTCTTTTGTATTTTGGATTTATTGGATAGACGTGAAATCCTGCAGACTTTAGCTCTTTGTATATTTTGGCGCCCCATTTTTCCCTGTTGGCTGAAACCCCTGCTATTGCAATTTTGTTTCTATTGTTTAAGAATTCTTTCGGATTCATGTTCTGCCGCCAAAAATTTTTCTGAAAAGCGATTTTCTTAACCCAAGGGCCTTCTCAATTTCTTTCTTAAGTTTTTCTTCACTTGGCACTCCAACAATTTTGCATACTGTTTCCCCACTGTCGTTTATGCCTATTATCGTGGGATACGCCCTAATGCCATATTCGCCTGAAATTTGTTTTGCTTCTGCTGTTTTTGCCCGGATCTTTCTATAGCTCAAATTGTAGCCGCTGTAGTGGGAGACTGCTTCTTTGACGGCTGTTACTGCATCTGGACAGTGTGGGCAGTGCGATGAAACGAAAACAAGCAGTTGCATTTTGGGTCACTTGAAGAACAGTTGGCAAAGGCAGTGGCCTTGTGTTTGGATTTCTTTTTTGTGGTAAATGCAGGGGCATATTATTTTTTTGTCTTCCTCCTTGTTTCCAGTTACTCTTCTGCAAGGGCAATATCTTTCCCCGTGCTTTTTCTCGTTTTCAAGCAGGCCTCGTATTGTTACTTCTGCCATTTTTTTATCGGGATTTAGCCTGAAGCCGTTTGCTTTTGCATATCCCTCATATTCTTTGGCAAGCTTTTTTATTGGTCTGTCCATTGTCATCCCTCGATTTTGATTGCGTTGTTTGGGCAGACTGACATGCATGCCCCGCATTTTTGGCATTTTTCTGGATTTGCAACAACTGCTTTACCATCTTTGATTTTCAATACCCCAAAAGGGCATGCTTCCACGCAGTTTCCACAGCCAGCGCATAGCTTTTGGTTTATTTTAACCATTTTTCATCACTGCCTCTTTTTAATGCTTGTTTTCCCTTTTTTAGGATTGCCCTGTGTTTCTATTGTAAACTTTACTTTTCTTCTCATCCCTATTTTTGGCACAAACGAGGCAAGGAAATTGCCAAAAGAAGCGTTTTCGCCTTCGCACCCAATATGGTTAAACTCCTTGCCGCCGATTTTTTCTATTCTATTGAACAGCCAACCGTTTATTGTTTTTTTCATTTTTTTGCCCCTAGGGGTTTTCTTTCTTTCTGAAATTTAAAATGCATCCTTCGTTGAGAAAATCGTCGTGGCTCACTGTCCCGCAATATTTTTCTTCAAAATAAAAGTTGCGGGATTCTATCTCTCTTACAATGTCTTTTGGTTCCAGGTTTTTCAACCCTTGTTCTGGCTGGTCCAGTTTATTGTGTTTTGGATACACTGAGAACAAGCCATTCTTTTTAAGAACACGCTGGATTTCCGCGTATAACTTTTTTCTATTGCCTATCAGGTGCAGCATGTCGTAAGCAAGAGCAACCTCAACAGAGTTGTTTTCCAGCCCTGTTTCCAAGGCACCGTTTGTTTTTATCAGGGTTATGTTTTTCAGCCCTTTTTCCACAGCCTTTCTTTTTAATTCATTTAAAGGTTCTTTGTTTTTGTCCAAAGCAAAAACTTTCCCTCTGGTTCCAACAACCGCTGCTGCCGGAATCGAGTAATGGCCGACTCTTGCCCCAAAATCCAGTACCTTCTGGCCTGCTTTGATTCCAATTTTCTTCAGGAATTTGGCACCGTCTTTTTCTTCCCAGTTTCTTATTTCTTTGTTCACTTTTTACCAGCCTGTATTTTTTTAATCATGATGACGCTTTCTTCTGCGACTATTTTTTCTTTATTAAAGTGATTGGCCATTCTCCTCAAGAAGGCCTGTTTTTCTTTTTCTGTTTTGTAGTAATTCAACAGTCTTTTTGTTCGTACAATGTTTTTTTCAACTTCTTGCGGAATTTTCTCGCTATCATGCCTAACAGCGTTTTGGGGGCATATCTCGTGGCATTTGCCACATCTAATGCATTTGTCCATGTCTATTTCCGCTTTTCCATCTTTCATGCTAATGGCTCCAACTGGGCAATTATCTACACAGATGTTACAACCAGCACATTTTTCTTTATCCACCCAGGGCATTTTTACCAACTTTATCTATTCCAAATCAATTCTTCGCTTTGCTTTTATAGGTGCAGTTCCTCTCCATGAACGTACTTGAGTCTATTCTTTAATGCAATTATTGCTTTTTCTGTTTCTTTTCCAAGATAGGCAGCATGGTCTAATCTTGAGATTAGTTTTCTCTGGATAATAGCTTGAACTATTTCAGGCGTGCTTGTTCCTGCAAACGTTTGTTCCAAAACATTTTTTTGGTTGTAGTGTCTTACAAAAACTTTTCCTTGCAAGAAAATAGGCTTTATTGTAAAGTATCCTTTTGGATCTGGATTCCAGTTTAATGGAGTGCCAGATGTGTCTATTGCGTTGTCAAGTTCTCTTTTAAGCTCTTTTTTCATTTCTTTTCCTTCCTTTCTTTTAAGTAAGGGCACCGGCCTTCGTTAGCTGTTCCATCCAAAATAGCCCTTATGAATTCGTTGCAGGACTTGAACCCGCATTTTCCGCAGTTCAGGTTTGGAAGCCTCGCTTTCAGTTCCTTGCCAAGCTGGTAACACTTCAATGTTTCTTCTGAATCGATTGTTTTGTTTCCATAGCAATAGCCACAAACAGCGGTTGGCATGGAATGCTTCAATGTAAGCTTTCCTTTTATTTCATGGCTTTCTTTCACAGCTTCGGCTATGTCAACCGCGCCTTCTCCGGTTAGGCCGTTTGCTTCAATTATTGAAGCATTTTTGGCTACTTTTAGGACTCCTGCCCTAAAGATTTCCCTTTCAGCTTGTGAAATGAGGTCGCCTTTTGTTGTAACAACAAGGTCAGCATGCGTTAGCAATGGCCCATAGCTTGAAGGCTTGCCAGCCAAAACGTTAAGAATGTTGATTGCAAGCCCCTCATTTAGGTAAGGCGAGCATCTCAGGCAAAGCCCAGCCGTTTCTATGATAATAAGGTCTTTGTCTTTGTGTTTTTCAATGATTTTTGGTATTTCCAATGCGGCGTAATGGTCTGGGCAAACATCGCCGGATATTTTCTTTTCAGTACTTATTCCAAACTTGTTTTTTATCAGTAAATCATCCTCTGTGGACAAGACATCAAATTTCGCGTAGTGAAGGCGCAGGTCTTTTAATTCTTGCATTGCGAATTTGATCACACTTGTTTTTCCGCTTCCAGGAGTTCCGCCAAAGATCGCTATCTTCATTTTTCTGCCCCCACCGGTGTGCATATCAGCCTTAATTCTTCCACTTTCTTGCCTTTTCTCACCTCTTCTCTGACATCCAAGAGGTAGTTGTTAATCCAGGAAAGATAGTTTGCAATTCCCTTCTCCTTGACTGAGGTGTAGAGAATGTTGCTTATAGCGCCGTTTTTCATGACAAGCCTTTTGTCTGTATCTAATGCAAGAATTGGGTTATGTGTTACCAAGAAGACTATTTTTCCTTTTTTGATTAGCAGGTCAAGGGCTTCCTTGATTCTTATGCCAGCGTTCTCTATTTCATCTATTAGGATGATTGGTGACTCGCTGACATAAGCAAGGTCTGCAACCATCAGGGCTCTTGACTGCCCTCCTGACAAGATTAATAGATTGGTGTTTTTGCTTATTTCTTCCCCGGTTATAGTGTTTGCAGCTTTTATTATTTTTTCAACCAACTCTTTTGTGCTTTGTTTTGACCTGTGCTTGCCTCTTGTCATTAAGTGGCTTTCCAAAAAACTTTGGACTGTTGTGTCGGTCATAAAGTTCATGTGTTGAGTGAGATAGCCGATTATTTTTCTTGCTGGGTCTATTTTAAGGTCTTTCTGAACCTTGCTGTCATTTATTAAAATTTTTCTCTTTGTTTTTGTTTCGCCTTGACTGAGCTTTTCAATGTCGTACAGCAATTGGCTCTTTCCCGAACCCGTTGGGCCAACTATGCCGATTTTTTGACCTGCCAATATCTCAATCTTTTCGAAGGGTTCTTTTTCTCCCTGCTTGCTGTTGCCGGGAAAAATAGTCATTTTTTCAATCTTCATTTTTAACTGCCTTCAGATGTTTTTGCGAAGCCATTGTTCAACAGTGGTTTCTGGCAAAGCGCCGATGAATTCGTTGGTTACCTTGCCATTCTTGAACATTTTCACTGCAGGAATGCTTGAAATATTGTATTTTGCACTTGTAAGAGGGCTTTCGTCAACGTTTACTTTTGCTAAAACAAATTTGCCCCTGAATTCATTGGCGAACTTTTCAAGAGTAGGGGAAAGCATGAGGCAGGGCATGCACCAACTCGCCCAAAAGTCAACCACTACCGGAACAGTTTTGCTTTTTTCAATTACCTCTTTTTCAAAATTGCTGTCGTTTGCTTCAATCTCCAATTTTTTCACCTCTTTTTTCCTAACCTCTTCTTGCATTTTCCTTAATTTCTCTGTCTTGATTCTTTCTGCTTCCTCATCCTGCACAGGTTTTCACTCCGAAAATCCGTTAAACCTTCCTTTTTGCTCTGATTAAACATTTTACACCGGCTACTCTAACTGGCTTCATTTTTTAACGCCTCTCAAAACATATAATGCTGCAGTTTTCTTATCAGTTGAATCAAATGTCCTTTTACCTTCTATCCCCAAACAGTAACCGCCTTCAATTGAAAAGAATTTTTCAGCCTCTTTTTTGATTTCCCTTAGATTGGTGTGCTTTATTCTTCTAAAGTATGAATCCTTTTTTCGCACATGTTCCTTAAAGTATTTGGATTCTGGATTCAAAACCAAAGCAAGGACCTTCCCCCTCATGCCTAACACCCTGGCAGCTTCAGCAACCGCTTTTTTGAGATTGCCTATAAATAGCAGGCTTGTTACAAACAAAACACAGTCAAAGGAATTGTTTGCAAACTGCATTTTTTCCGCACTTCCTTTAACCACTTCAATTTTTCCGCGGCTCTGTGCAAGCATTTCCCTGTTCTGCTCCAAGCCGATAACCTCTGCTTTCCCCACTTGCTTCAACCTGCTTTCAAGGAAAGCAGGACCGCAGCCAACACTCAAGATTTTTTTACAGTCCTTTAATTCAGTTGCTACAAGCTGTCCTTCCCTTTCCAGCACTTCTTTTCCAAAGCCTGTCCTATAAAAGTCGCTGTAGCGCCTCATTGCCTCCCCTGCCCCCTAACTGCTTTGGTTTTTCTTTCAATGCTGCTTTCTTTGTCTCTCCTTTCATCAATTCTAACAGAGGTTACAACCCTTTCTGCCCCTGCTTTAAATACAGCATTGTGCGCTCTTTCAATTGCAGTGAAAGCATTCTTCAAGTTAGATGCCTCAAAAATTGTTCCCATGCCCGTTAACTCTGCTTTAATGTTCAATTCTTCAAGCGCATTAACTGCTGCCGCGACATACTTGCTTACGCTTGGTGTTTTAGTTCCAATTGGAATAACAGCGAATTCAACCACAATCATGATAGTTGCCTCTTAACAAAACA
Source organism: uncultured archaeon (assembly GCA_964640195.1). Lineage (GTDB taxonomy): Archaea > Iainarchaeota > Iainarchaeia > Iainarchaeales > CAZXIC01. Next base: position 17,016 of record CAZXIC010000009.1, read on the forward strand.
TTTCTATGAAGCAAACGCTTCCACCTCAGTTCTCAGAAGGCCTCCTTTGCAATGTTTCTCGCAAATCCAATGCCTTTGCAACAGGCTTTTCTGCATCGTAAACTGAAATAGCGTTCAAGCCCTTGAATTTCTCCTTAATCAAACCGATTTCCTTTCTTGAAAGTGGTTTAACAGGGCATTTCCTCAAAGGCGTGTTTACCTGCACTTCATCTGCTTTCATTTCCCCTATGAGAGAAGCCATTTCTTTTCCCTTTCCCCCGTTTTGCGCAACAAACATCATCTGCAATGCGAGTTTTCCCCTGAACCCTTTCCTGAATTTTTTTAGGGCAGCAAGTGTTTGCTCAAAGCTGATTCCGGGTACAGGTCGGTTTATTTCCTGGAAAAGCTGTTCGTTGCACGCATCCAATTTTGCGCAAACGGTGTCAAACGCTTGCAGCTGTTTTCGCACCTGTTCTAAGTAAAGCAGCGAACTGTTTGTTAAAATGGCAATTGGCAGGCTCGAATTTTTCCTCACCATTTCTGCAATTTCAGCAAGGTTTAATGCAAGTGTCGGCTCACCCATTCCAGAAAACGTTATTACATCTGGCTTTATTTTCTGCAGTGCCTGCTGCAATTCCTCCTCAACTTTTCCCACCCCCACAAACTCCTTTCTCTCAGCCGTTTTGTTTTCTGTCCTGCCGAGCTGGCAGTAAGTGCAGTCAAAGGAGCAGGCTTTCTCACAAATTGGGTCAATTCCGAGGCTTCTCCCTAAGCGCCAGCTTGGCACGGGACCATAAACTGTTTTCATTTATTTCCCCTTTTTCTTGATTTGATTAGGGTTCCCCCAAATCGGGTCATTTCCAAACTGTTGGAACCACCACTTATCATAGTCTTCAAACATATCCTGTTTTTCAAGTGCTTCCCGTTCAAAGGAAATCTTGTAATTTTCGCAGTAAGCTGCAATCGCTGCAAAGGCTTCATTGATTTCCTGCATTCTCTTCTTGCATTCCTCAACATTTTTCCTGCACTTATCTGGATGCCATTGCTTTGCCAACCATTTGTAATTTTCTTTAATCAATTTTATGCTGGCTTGTTCCGGCAAGTCCAGAATTTTTCTTGCCCAATCAATTTTCTCAAAAGAACGCTTTTCCTTCATTCAAATCACCTAAAATTGAATTCGGCGCCTGCAGCGCATTCAGCAAACGCTTTTGGAAAGAGCCTTGCGATTTCTGCGTTGTGCTGCGTGCAGTGCGTAGCAGCAATCAATTCAATCCCCTGTAATGCATTAAAGTCGCTGAATCCATGGAAGCCGCCGATGACGGCATGGATTTTTCCGAACTGCTTTGCTTTTTCCAATATCTGCGTCAGGCCAGGGTGAGAGCATCCGGTTAAGACAACAAAGCCATTTGCTGTTTTCACTGCAAGGCTTTGCTCGTCCATTGAATTGCTTAGCTTGCCGGTTGAATAAATTTCTTCATTTATTCTCATTTCCCTGTTCACTTCAACCAATTCCACTTTTGCCTTGATTCTTTCCTTTGTTTCTTGCGAAAAGCTGTCCAACGCAAACACCTTCAGGCTGCTGTTTTGCAGAATCCAATCTAATCCTCCAGTATGGTCAAAGTGGTCGTGGGACAAAACCAACTTGCTTATTTGCTTTGGCTTTATGCCGAACCTTTCCGCATTGAAAGCCAGAACCTTGATGCTTGCCCCTGTATCAAACAAAACCTTTTCTTTTCCCTCAACCAGGCAGCTGAAGCCCCACTCTGCCTTAAAGCCTTTTATTGCCTGGTTGTCAACCAGGATTTTCAGCTTCATTCAAGCAACCCAAACCTATTTTTCCTGTAATACCTTGAGTAAATCGCTCCCAAAGGGTTGTGCGCCAGAACCCTGTCCTTGACAACTAGCGTAGTAACAGGCGCTTCTGAATGCTTTGAAAAGAGAATGTCGTGACCCATGCACAACCCGCAGGCGATGTTCAAGTCTGTTTTCTTTTCATTCAACACTTCTGCCTGCCCAATCGGATTGCAAGTTGCCTCAAACCGCCCTGGCTTGATATTCGGCAAGCCGAACTCTTTCTTATCAATGCCGCAGACCTTGCAGCATACACTGTACACGGTGAATTCTTTTCCCAGAATCCCGCTTATGGTTCTCGCTTCCTCTTGCAGACCAATGCAAAAAGCCAGCCCCAGTTTTTTGTACTTCATTTTTTTGCAGAACTCAATCAGTTCCTCCAACCTCGTCAGCTTCATGTAATGGCTTGCTTCCAAACCACTGGCTGTTTCCATAATCCTTTTATCCTCACCGGTGTATTTTTTCCTGATGGCTTGCCCAATGGCGGTGCAATCCTTTCCCTCATAGCATTTCTTTTCATCACATTCCGCGCATTTCATTTTCCTCCCTCCTCCCGATTTCGCTAATCTAAAACCGCCTTTCTTTAAAGCCGTGCAATTTTGTCAGCAGGCTTTGTTTGCTTATCTTGAACAGGTGGCTTCTACATTTACAGTCGCTGCATCCAAAGCCCGGCACAGGAAGCCCAATTTTTGCTATTGCATTCGCTGTTTCGCATTCCTCTTTTTTCCCCGAATGTTTTGCAAAGACCTTTTGCAACTCAGCCGCCGGGGAGGAAAGGAGGTAGTCAACATGCCAAAACATTTTCTTCTCCTTTCTGGCATGCCTTTCAATTCTTTTTTCCAGGCTGTTCATTGCTGAGCCGACATAGGCGTAATCCCCTTTCCCAAACACGGTTTTTCCCAGGGAACCAACCCCTATCTCGCTGTCTTTGCATAAGCTGATGAGCAACACATACGTTCCCCTCAATCAAACACCCGTTGCTTATTCCCCGTGGCCGTCTTCTTTTTTCACTCCGTAGCCCCTGCCGCTTCCAGGCAGGCAACTACTTTCACCTTCTTCCAATTCGCCTTTTGCAAAGCGCTGCAGGGTCTCCTCCACGCTGCCTGACACTCCTAAAACAAGCCTGATTCCGTACTGCTGGCAGAACTGCTGTGCCCTGAAGCCGGCGCCGCCTGCAATCAGCACTTCAATGCCATTTTCCTGGAAAAAGCGCGGAAGGAAGCCTGTGCTGTGTCCTGGATTGTCAATCACTTCTTTCTTCACAACCTTGCCATTCTCCATTTCAGCAATTGTGAACTGCGGGCACCTCCCAAAATGCTGTGCAACATTTCCTGAATCGGTTGAAACAGCTACCTTCATTTCGCTCGCCTGCCTCTCCTTCTGCCTGCACCGCCTCCAAGCCCCGTGCCTGCGCCTCTTCCTGCCCCTCGCCCAGAACCAATTCCTTTTCCAGCGCCCATTCCAAAGTGCCCTGCAACACTGCTTGAACCCAATTCAGTAAGTTTTCCCGCAGCAAACAACTGTATTGCGCGCTGCACTGAAATGCCTGCAGCCTGAAAAACTTTTATCCTGCTCTGGTTCAAAACCATAAAAGCGTTTGGGCCAACATTGCCTGTAACCACAGCTTCAACTTGTTGCTCTGCAACAGCCTGCGCTGCTGCAATGCCTGCCCCCATTGCAGCCCCCATTGCAGGGTTTGGGATGAAGCGGCTTTCTTTCATTTCTTTTCCTTCAACTTCGGCAATTACAAAGCCATTGCACCTGCCGAAAACTGGGTTAACCGGCTGGCTCAAGTCCCCGGATACTGCGCTAACAGCTATCTTCATTCTTCAGCCTCCTTTTTATTTCGCCTTTTCCTCCAACAATTGCCTTCCATATCCCTTGAACCCGTAATAAGTTAAAGCCGCTGCTGTAAGAAGCAGAACAATCGCCAAGATATTCTCCCACTGCAGGACAGCCAGAACAACAAAAAGCAGGGGAAAAACATAGCGCCTGTACCAGCACTGCTCAAGCGTGCCGGTGTAATAAAAAAACAGGGCGAAGACAAAAACCAGCACTGTTTCCAGCGAAAGCCCCCATTCGCCCAGCTCAATAAAAACCGGCGGCAATCAGTTCACCTCGTCCTGCAGCTTTTCCTGCAGCCAGCCAATTCTGGCATTCTGCCTCTCATCAAAAGTTGGAACGTACGGCTTGATGTCAATTAAAGGCGTTTCATCCAACACATCAATTTCCTTTACAGCCAAAACATTTTTCTTCCTTCTTAGCAATTCAACGATTGACAATCCAATTGGGTTTGGCCTCCAAGGGGCTCTAGTTGCAAATAACCCCCTTGATTGTTTGTCCAAAAATGGTTTGACTGTAAGTTTGTAATTCCTGGATTTGTGGAATACGTACAAAAGGATTATGTGTGAAAACCCCTCAATGTCCTTTAACCCTTCAGCATATTCATTAAACACTTTCACTTTGCCCTCTGCATTCGATTTGAACGGCTGAATGGGTGTTTCCAAGGTTTTTTTAAAAGGGGAGTGAATTACCCCAATTGGTTCTATTTTATAATCCATTCAAATCACATAAATTCATTCAGCAACTCATTAAATGTTTTTTTGTCGGTTTTCCTCGTTTCAATGAAGCACTCTTGCAGCGCATAGTATGCACCGCCCCTGTGCACCCCCTCCTTTGCGAAGAGTATGTCAACCTTGTTTTTTGCAAGCAGCTCTGCAGCAAGAATCCCCCTTTTCGCTTCCGCTTTTGCATGGGGGTTTGCGATTATCCTGCTTTCAATTAACCTCTTTTCCCCTGGCTTGTTTGCTGCCTTAAACAGCCCAAAAAACCTTGCAGTGCCAAACTCCTCTGCAATAGGGCTTTTCCCGCTGCTGCTTTCAAGCGCAACCGCATAGGTTAGCACGTCCTTTTTCCTGTACTCAATATCAGTCATTATCTTGTCAATTCTTGGAACCGCTTTCTTTATTTTTTCCTCGCACTGCCTGTGCAGCTGGCTGACTTTCTTCAGGTCTGTCAGGTCTGTTTCCAGCTTCAGGTCAACAAAAACATACCTTCCGCTATTCCTCGCAATCAGCTCTTTCACCCTTATGCCCTTCTGCCCTGCCGCAATCTTCTCAATCTTCCTCATTGTCTTGTAGTCAAGGCTTATATCCAGCAAGACCTTTGTTGAATCAAGCAATATTTCTGCGCCTGCCTTGAAAACCAACAGCGCGACAGCAATTCCAATCAAGGGGTCTGCCGCAGGAAATCCTACAAAAGACAGGGCAACAGCAGCAACAACCCCAACTGAGCTGTATGCGTCAAGCATGCTGTGCTTTGCCTCACTCAGCATGCTTGGGCTTCTCTCCTCCTTTGCAACAATTTCCTTGTATTTTGCAAGCGCAAACACAATTGCCAGCGAAACAACCGCTGCCACCAGGGCAGCGATGTCCCTGATGGCGGTTGGCTCAAAAAGCTTTTCAATTGACTCAAGCGCTATGGCGATTCCGCCCCAGAAAACAACCAAGGCAACGAAAAGGCTTGCAAGATTCTCCAGCTTGTACAGGCCATAAGGAAATTTCTCAGACTTTATATCAGCAAACCTTACACCAAAGAAAACAGCGATGCTTCCAACGATGTCAGTAAAGGAGTGGATTGCATCAGCAATCAATGCAACTGAGCCAAAAAGCACTCCGGCTGAAAATTTAAGCAGCGAAACAAAGGCGTTTCCAGCAATAGACACAACAGCTGTTTTTTCAAGCCTGTTCATTTTTACCCTACCTTTCCCTTATCATTGGCGAGCCGCAGTTCGGGCACTTAACCTGGAAGCACGGCACGCCCCTCTGATGCGCTGCTGTTGCGCCGCAGTTCGGGCAAATGCAGTTTCCTCCAGGACCGGAGCCAAAGCCGCCCATCCTGCCCCTTCCGCCTCTTCCATTTGGCATTTCTTTTTAACCTCCTCTCATTTTGTATGTTCCGCCTTCAATCCTCACGGCTTTGCCGTTAATTAACGCGTCGCTGATTTTCTCGCCTGCACTGTTAAGAACGCGCCAGAAGGTGGTCCTGCTGACGCCCATTTTTTTTGCTGCAGTAGCCTGCTCCAATTTGTCCAAAAAGCGCAGTTTTAGTGCCTCAATTTCCTCAAAATTCAAGCAAACCTCATCCAATTCGCTAAGCGGGATGGCCCTTGGCTTAAAGTAAGTTGCCCCTGGCTTGCTTGCAACCAGCCTGCATTTCTTGGGCCTGACCATATAATGAGCATATGTTCATAATATATTTAAACCTTTCCATTGGGCGTTGTCAGGAGGTCGGTGCTTTTGGGGAAAAATGGCAAAACTGTCAAGTCGGCACTTTGCCATAATCTTTACTTATTGTAATGTTTAATCCACTCCAATAAATCTTTGACTGATTTGAAATCCATTTGCATAAGTTTCAATCTTAATTTTTTTCTGGCTAACTGAGATCCAGGGTACTTATTAAAAATCAGGTGAGCAGCAGCTCTGCCTACATCATGAGGGTGAAGCTTGTTCAATACCTCAGAAGACCCGACATTCTCTAACCTTTTATAGCCATCTGAAAAGTCTGCAAGTCTTCTAAAACACGAATCTATATTATTATCAACTAGCCAATCGATTTCACAACTTAAGGCAATAGATTCTTCGATGAATACATTTTCTTTTTTCCCGATTTTTCTGCGAATTTTGTTAACCGCATTCTGAGCAAATTCATGAATTAAGCGCTGCTCTGCAGGGAAGGAAGTCTTGACAGAAAATGGAATGTAAACTATCCGGTTGCTTTTATTCTTCCCCCACTGAAAAGAATATGCGCCACCCTTTTTTTTTGCTTTCTTGAGCAACCACAAAGCTTCTCCTCTGTCAAAAGCCGTATCTTTGGTTTTGTGTGCATTTTCTAGTGCCCTTAGCATCGTGTTAGCGTTTCTGGTGATTTTGGATGCTGCTGAGCCGCGGCCAAACTGGGACTCAACAAAGACCCTACTACTCCTTACTGCTTTTCGCCAATTCTTGCCCGGCATGATAATACATAGCCTTAGTTTCTATTAAAACATTTGCTGTGAGTATTCCATGCCTGTCAGTTTTTACCAACCACAAATTACCGCCATAAAAACAACCAATTATCAGAAGCGAGTAAGGCTAAGGGATTAACAAAAACTCCGAATTGACACCCCCTGTCCGCGTGCCGAAAACTGGACAACGCCCTTTTCTGGGAACTGGACCGAGTCAAAACAAATATAAAACAACTCCGCCTTTCAATATTTCATGCACGATGTTGCGCTGATGCAGGGAATAGTTGATGTAGTGCTTGAAAAGGTTAAGGGCAGAGGTGTGAAGGAAATAGAGCTTGACATTGCCATCGGCGCGCTCAAGCACGTGCATGGGGAGAACGTAAAATTCTGGCTGCAGGAAATGTTGAAAAAAGAGCTGGGAAATGACCTGAAAGTAAAGCTGCATCTGGAAACAACCCTGCCGGAAATAAAGTGCGGCTGCGGCTTCAGAGGGAAGGTGCAGAACTTCAGGGTAACGCACGACATGGCCCATATGGGTGTGTTTGAAATGCACTGCCCCAAATGTGGTTCCGCTGATTATGAGCTGATAAAGGGAAACGATTGTTTCATCAAGGGAATCAAGGCGAAATAGTTCATGCGCTATATCCTAATGGGCATCGGCTCAGAGCTGCAGGGCGACGATGGCGTTGGGAACAAGATTGCCAGAGAATTTAAAAGCGAGGGCTGGCTCTCCCTGCAGTGTGAAACCGTTCCCGAGAACTTTGCAGGAGTAGTGGAAAGAGAGAAGCCTCAGGTGCTTGTGCTGGTGGATGCGGCTGAAATGGGTATTGCGCCAGGGGAGTTCAGGCTCCTGCCAAAGGAAAGGCTGAACTCAACTGTAGTTGGAACGCACGGCATGCCATTGAAGCAGCTTGTTTCAAGGCTTGAAAGGCATTCTGGAAAAATTTTTTTCATAGGCGTGCAGCCAGGAAAAATCCGCTTCGGTGAGAATCTTTCAGCGCAGGCGGAAGTGGCAAAGCGAAAGCTGCTTGAAATCCTTGAAAAGAGGGAGTGGAGCGCAATAAAAAAGCTTGGATGATTCAGTCCCTCTTATAATCTGCCAGCAGGAACTCTTTTGTGAACTCAAGTGCCTTAACAGGGCAGACGTTAACGCACTCGCCGCAGAACGTGCACCTGAACAAGTGATAACGTATTTTCTTCTCCTTTTCAATAAACTCAACCGCAGCCGAAGGACATACTCTGGTGCACAATTTGCAGCCGATACACTTCTCCCTATGGTACTTGATTTTTCCCCTGAAGTTCGGCGGAGTTTCCACTGGCGGATTCAGTTTTGCCTTTCCTTCGCTGACCTTCTTCAGCAGCCCTGCTGCTGACCTTGGGGCATGCTTTGCCGGAAACAGGTTCGTGAATGGCTTTTTGAACAGCTGCTTGAACAGCTCTTTTGGCATTTCCAGCATTTTCACACCACCAGCGCTGCGTCTATTGAAATAAGCAGCAGTCCAGCAAGGGCAGCAAGCGTTGCATAGCCCCAGTATGCCTTTACAACCTGCGTAATCCTCAGCCTCGGCACCGCAACCCTGATAAAAACCCTGGCAACGAAAACAACCAAGAAAAGCTTTGCCAAAAAGAACAGTGCATCTGCTGCAACTGCAGCAATGCCTTGCATTCCAAGCGCACCAGCCATTCCCCAGGGCAGGAACAGCGCAACAACAACTGATGCAAAAGCAATTGTTTTCACTGCGTCGGCAAGGTAGAACAGGGCGAGATTCCTGCCGCTGTACTCCACCAGGGCACCGCCAGCAATCTCTGTTTCCGCTTCCGCTACATCAAACGGAATTGCGCCAAGCTCGCCGGGCATCACAAGCAAGAGCACAAGGAAAAGAATTGCCAGCCCAATAAAGCCGACCGGCCCGACCAAAGCCCAGACAGGGGTTCCTGCTATGACTGCAAGCGAAAAAGCCGCAGCCCCGGGCATGCTGCTTGAAATGAGCCATGCAAGCGAAACAGCCGCGATTGCAAGCGGGAACTCGTAGCTTAGCATTGTAACCATCTCCCTCTGCGCTCCAACTGTTGCATACGGCGAAGAGGATGCAAAACCACCGATTACAAGTGCAAGCCCTGGGAGAATGAAGAGGTATATCACTAATATAAGGTCCCCCTGCCCCTCAAGCAACGGTCCTACTGGGCCAAAGGGGAGGTAGAGCAGGATGACAATGGATGCCGCCAGCGCAACTACAGGCACCGCGTTGAAAAGCCACGCCACAGCATCTCTTGGAACGATGTTTTCCTTTAGGAAGAGCTTTTTAACGTCCCTGAAGGGCTGCACTATCGGCGGACCGACCCTTGCCTGCATCCTTGCAGCGAGCCTCCTGTCAATTCCCTTAAAGAGAAGCCCAAATACAATTCCAAAAATTGCAATAATTGGAACAAGCAGCATTTTGGAAAAGAGTCCAATCATCTGCTAAGCCCCTTTTTCAACCCTTTTGTTTTTTCAACAGAAAGCCTGTGTAACGCATCCTTGTCAAAAACCTTTTCCCCGGAAGCATTTGCAGCAACAGCCCTGTTTGTGCAGGACATGCAGGGGTCAGTTGATGCAGCAACAATTGGAATGTCTGCAATCTGCTCCCCGAGCAGCATCGGCACCCAGGAGAGCAGGTTGTTGTAGGTTGGGGCCCTGACCTTCCAGCTGTAGGGCGCTTCCTGTCCTACAAAGAGAACGTAGTGGAAGACCTCGCCCCTTGGGGCCTCGTGCCTGCCAATACCTTCGCCCTCTATTCCCTTAAGTTGCGCCAGCAGCTTCAATGACTTCTCCTCGTAAGCGATTTTGCCGTTGGGCATCTGTTGCAAGCACTTTTCAATCAGTTCGATTGACTGCTTTACCTCAAGCAGCCTGACAGCGATTCTGTCGTAAACATCGCCCCTTATTTCCCCAAGCATTTCCTTTGGGGTTATTGCCCTTACATCCAGTTCGGAGTAGGCTGCGTAAGGCTCGTCCTGCCTTACATCCTTCCTGATTCCCGATGCCCTTGCTGTGGGACCGACAGCGCACAATGCAAGCCCGTCTTTTTTGCCCAATACGCCAGTGTCCCTGGTTCTTGCCTTTATTATCGGGTCATTCAGGAAAATTTTTCCCAGCCTGTCAAACCCGCTTTTGTAGAATTGCATTGATTTCCTGATTGTCGGGAACTGCTTTTCAGCAATGTCCCTTCTCACGCCGCCCACAGTAAGCATTGCCTTCGTTATCCTGTTTCCAGTAAGGTACTCAATCGTGTCAAGCACCTTTTCCCTCAGCCTCCAGGTGTAGTGCATCACGCTGTCAAACCCAAGTTCATGGGCGGCAATGCCAGCCCAAAGGATGTGGGAGTGAATTCTCTCAAGCTCTGCAACAATCACCCTGATGTACTGTGCTCTTGCCGGCACTTCAATGCCTGCAGCGCTTTCCACAGCCCGGCAGAAAGCAAGCGTATGGCAGATGTTGCATATCCCACAAATCCTCTCAGAGAGGTAAAGTATCTGTATCGGGTTTCTCCGCACGCCCATCCATTCAATGCCCCTGTGGACCTGGCTCAACTCAAAGTCAACCTTGCTGACTTTCTCGCCATCTATCTCAAAGTTGAACCTCACAGGCTCTTTGAGCGCGGGATGCACCGGTCCGATGGAAAGGCTGAACGAATCGCCACTGCATTTATTTCTGCAAGCCCCCAGCACTTCTCCGCTCATCGCTTGCCCCCCTTGTGCAAATTCCTGGCAAGCTTTTCTGGCCCTGTTTCGTCCCTTCTCCATGGGAAAACACCTTTTGGAAAGCCCTTGTCCAGGAAAAGCCTTCTTGAATCCGGGATTCCTCCAATTTTCACCCCGAGCATTTCCTGCATTTCCCGCTCTGAAATCAGGGCACCTGGAACGAGGTCAGTAATTGTCGGCAGCTCCGCCTTTTCCTTTGGCAGCTGCACCTGTATAGTAACAGAAAGCTCTGAAAGCTTTTTTGCATAGTTGATTGAGAAATGGTAGTTCAGCGCTATGCTGCTGCCCTGCTGGTAGCCTGAGCAGACAGCAAAATGCGGTGCCCTTGACAATTCGCAGAGGTGTAGCACTGCTTCCTTGAACGCGCTGCTTTCAACCTCGAGCCAAACCCTCTCCAAATTGCATTTATTCTTCACCCTGTGCACATGCTTCTCTACCCTTGCTCCCCTAATCTTGTTTCCGAATCGCTTTTTGAACGAGTTCACGACAGCTGTTCCGTTCATTTTTTCCCAGCCCCTTTCTCAATCTTCAGCCATGCTTTCACAACACCGTCAATTATTGCTTCAGGCCTTGGCGGGCACCCCGGAACATAAACGTCAACAGGAATTACCCTGTCAACAGGCCCAACCAAATTGTATGACTCGTAGAAGACATCTCCAGTACTTCCGCAGTTGCCCACAACTATCACTGCCTTTGGGTCTGGCGTTTGCGCATACACTCTCCTTAACTTCTTCTCCATATCTCTGCTAACAGGCCCTGTTACAAGCAAAACGTCGGCATGCCTTGGCGTGCCAACAAGCTTGATTCCAAACCTTTCCACGTCATATCTCGGGGTGAGGGCTGCAACAATCTCTATGTCGCAGCCGTTGCAGCTACCGCTGTTTACGTGGAAAACCCACAGCGCCCTCTTGAAGTCGTTTACGCCCACAGGAACACCCCTATAACAAGTGCAGCAAGCACAACTGTCAGGAAAACGAAGGCGTAAACGTAGTCGTTGACAACTCCTGTGTGAATCCCTTTCATCCAGTTGTAGTATTCCTCCATTGCCGTGAAGAACCCCCAGTATAAGTTGCCTGGTTTCACGTTCTGTCCCGGTGCAACGTTTCCGGAGAAAAATGGAAGAGTTTGCTCTGTGCGCCTGCCGTAACTTTTAACGCCCCTGCGCCTTATGAGATAAACAATTAGGGTTGCAATTGCAAACACAGCAACCCACAACAAGGGGTTCCAGAAACCCGCTTCTGTTTCAAGCAAGAGCCTGTTCATAGAATCCCCCCAATGTATGCCCCAGGGTTTGCAAGTGCCTCTGCAGCTGGCGCAACCACGGCGTCAAGAACAGCGCCTGGGAAAAGCCCGAACAGCACTATGAACAATGCCAGCACGCACATTGCAGCAAGCATGCTTTTTGGAAGCCGCTGCACCTTCCCCCTGTACGGCGTTCCCAAGAACACGGATGAAAAAGCCTTTACAAAGATGGCTAACAGCATTATGCTACCAACTATCCCCACAACTGCCAGCACAGGGCTGCTGTAGTAAACCGATTCGTATATCAGCAGCTTGCCTGCAAAGCCGTTGAATGGAGGCATCCCCGAGATTGCAAGCAGCCCTATGAGGAACAACCCTGCAAGCTCGGGCGAACTGTGCCCCAGCCCGCTGATACCGTCAAATTGCTGTTTTTTTGTTATGTATAAAATAGCACCGCTTGCAAGGAACAAAAGGCCGAGGTCAAGGGCGTCATTCAAAAGCTGGAAAATTCCGCCGCTTAGTGCTCCTAAAGCAAAGCCGCTTAAGTTCGGCATTGCAGTAAGGGCTATGCCAGCAGCAAGCATCACGTAACCAACCTCTGCAACCGCGGCATAGCCAATCATCCTCTTAATGTTGTTTTGCGCAAGTGCCATGGTAACCCCAACAAAGATTGACAATGCGCCAAGTACTGCGACAGCCCAGCCTACCACAGCGCCAAGCCCCGCAACTCCAAAGAACATAAAGCAGATTCTAAACAGAGCATAGAGGCAGGCAAGGGAGGAAACCACGAGCATTACTGCAACCTGCGAAGGCGCCTCCTGGTATGCATCCGGCTTCCACATGTGCACTGGGAAAGCCCCTGCCTTCAGCAATAGCGCAGCCGTAACCAGCGTCAGCGCAGCCACGTCAGCAAAGGACACGTTTCCTGCAACCACTTCTGCAACAGCAGCCATGTTCAGCAGGCCGTGCTGCCCATAAAGAAGGCCCACGCCGAACAGCAGGATGAGCGCTCCAATTGCGGAGATGACCATGTACTTGAATGCAGCCTCAAACCCTTCGCCCCTGCAGAAAAAGGCAATCAGGCCTGCGGAGGAAATTGAAACAATCTCAACGAACACAAACAGCGTGAAAAAATCCCCAGTGAATGCGATGCCTGCAATGCCCGCTGTAAGGAGCAGTAGCAGGGAGTAGAACTTTTCCAGGCCAGTATGCTGCTGCATGGAACGCAGCGAGTAAACCGCTGCGATAAGCGCGATTGACAGCGCAGCAGTTGCAACAAGCGCTGACGCCGCGTCTGCCGCAAGCACAATCCTTATCGGGAACCCTGCAGGTGCGGTAAGGGAGGGAAGGGCAGCGCCGAGAGTGTAAACCCTGATGCCGTTTGCAAGCACATCCAGAAGAAGGGCGCCTGCAGCAGCCTCTGCGAAAAGAAGCCCGAGAATAACCCAGGCATCCCTTGCTTTGCCCCCCAATTTGCCGATTAGCGTTGTGGAAAATGCTGCAAACAATGGCACTGCTATTGCAAGCGCCGGGCCGTGTTGCAAGAGAAAGCTCATGCCCGCAGCCTCCTTTTCCTTGCGTCCAGGGAACCATAATGTTTGTGGATGAAAATCGCGAATGAGAGCATCAGCGCTGTTACAGCGAGGTTTATCACAATTGAGGTCAGCGTAAGAGCCTGCGGGGTAGGGAGCACCATTTGCCCTTGCGGTGCACTGGTGAAAATCGGTGCAATTGCACCAGCCCTGTAGCCCAAGCTTACCAGGAACAGGTTTACGCCGGAGCCGATTATGTTGATGCCAATCACAATCTTTACAAGGTTTCTTTTAAGAATAGCAGCTGCCAATCCCAGTGCAACCAGCACTGCAACCGCTACAAAAGGTGCCCCAATCATTTTCCTTCACCCTCAAATGTGAACATCAGCAGTGCTATCAGTGAGAGGGCTGTAAATACCTCAAGGCCAACAACGAGGTTCATCAGCGGTATAAGGCCTGCTGTGTTCAGGTGTCCTGGGTTGGGGCCAAAGCCGGCAGGCAAGCCAAACAGCCAATTGCTGTTTGCAAGGAAGTTTCTGAAGAAGGTTGCCCCAATGCCGAGAAAAGCCAGCGCTGCAAAGAGCAGCAGGCCAATACTTTCCCCGCTTGATAAGGATTCCCTCTGCATTATTTTCTTTGCGCCTTCCTTTCCAAATGCTACAAGGAACAGGGCAGTGAGCGTCCCGAGCACTGCTCCGCCAGGAAAACCGCCGCCCGGTGTCAAGTGCCCGTGAAGTATCACGTACAACCCAAAAACAGCAATGGGTATTGTCAGAATAGCAGCAACTATCCGGACGATTGTTGACATCCCGCTGTTCATTCCCCTTTCATCCCCCTGAAGGCTATGAAAACCCCTGTGGCGGCAGCGAACAGCACGCTGGCTTCTCCCAGCGTGTCCATGCCTCTGTAGTCAAACACGACAGACGCCACTATGTTGTTGCTGCCTGTTTCCTCTTGGCCCTTTCGGATGAAGTAATCGTCCATTTCGCTGTTTGCAGGGGCACCAAAAGACCTGATGAGCAACAGGCTTGCTATGAGGAGCGCGAAAAGCGCTGCAAGAGCCAAAACCCTATTTTTATTTTCCATCCTCCCACCTGCTTGTTTTGTTAAGCGCCATCACGAATATTGCTGTAGTGAGCCCTGCGCCGACTGCTGCCTCAGCGATTGCAACATCCGGGGCTTGCAGCAGATAGAACTCTGCGGACAGCAGAAGGCTCATTGCAGCCAGGAATATAACTGATGCAAGCAAGTCCCTGCTTCGCAGCGCCATCAGCGCTGCAGCAACAATTCCTGCCAACAGCAGTATCTGCACCGTTTCGAAAATCATTTCCCCGCCTCCTGCAATTTGTCCACCACTGCAAATTTAGGCTTCACGCCTGACCTGTGGGCTGCCCTTGCAATCGCGTGGGCGCTGGTAGGGTTTGTCACCAGGATAAACAGCATCGCAACCAGGGTGTGAATTGAGAGCGAGGCAAAAGCAGCTTCCCCTGAAAATGCAAGCAGGGCGCCGTATAACATTACGGCAAGGTAGATGAAGATAGAGCCGAAGGTAGTGCATTTGGTTGCGCCGTGCAGCCTTGTGTAAACATCCGGAAACCTGTGCAGTGCTGCGCTCCCCAGCGTTTGGAAGAGTATTCCCACTGCAAGAAAGACATAGATTAGCCAAATCATGCGCTTCCCTCCAGGTACTTGGACACATATAAAGTGGATACAAACGCCAGCATTGCGTAAACGATTGCCACATCTATGTAGATGATTTCATTGAAGGCGGCGCCCAGGACAACCAAGGCGGCGACAACAAGCGTGTTGGTGGTGTCAAGTGCAACAAGCCTGTCAGGCGTTGTTGGCCCGAGGACTGCCCTGGTTAGGCAGACAAGCATCAACACTCCCAAAACTGCTGCGACCAGCATAAATTCAAAAGCAAGGGAAATCATTCAGTCAGCCTCCTAGCCCATTTGCAGAAGCTTGAGCAAACCTCTTCAATTTTTGGCTCCATGCTCTTGACGTAAATCCAGTGCACGTAAAGGTTCCTTTGCTTGTCAATGTCCACTGAAAGGGTGCCTGGCGTGAGGGTGATGCCGTTTGCCAGCATCACCAGCCCGAAATCGCTCCTAAGCCCGGGAGAAATGCGCACAATGCCCGGTCTGATTTTTCCGGTTATTACCCTGTAGGCAACATCAAGGTTGGCTTTCGCCATCTCAAAAAACAAGGGGCCAACGCAGTAAATAAAGAACAGCAGGATTCTTTTTGGGTTCAGCAAAGCAAAGCTTGGCTTTATCCCTGCTGCGCTGAAAAGTTTTTTTGCAAGCAGCGCGGCTGCTGCCGAAAGCAGGATGCCCGCAAACAGCTCCTCAGCGCTCCAAAAAACAATGCTGCCGCTGCCTGCAGTGAGAAGGAGGTAGAACAGAAAAGAAAATACAAAGGCAACAGCGATTGCTCCCATTCTCTTCCCACCACAGCTTGCTTCAAATCACTTAAATACGAATTGCATTTAAATAATAACCCTGTCAGTCGGCTTCCTTAGCCGCCAAAAACCATTTTTATGCCAACCATGAAGCCGGTGCCAAGCAGGAAGAATGCAAATGAAGCAAGCGATTTCCATGTGCTGCGTTCCTTGTGCAGTTCCGGCACAAGGTCAGAGGCAGCAATGTAAATGAACCCGCCTGCTGCAAACGGCAGCAGAGTGTTTGAGAATCCTGCCCCTACAGAGAAAAAAAAGCCGATGATGCCGCCGGCAATGCAGGTCATCTGGGAAAGGAGGTTGAATAACAGCGCCTTTTTTCTCCCGAAGCCGCCGTACACAAGCACACCGAAGTCGCCGAGTTCCTGGGGAACTTCGTGCCCGATTATGAGCATTGTTGTCACAATGCCAAAGGCTGTGCTGAGCAGAAAGCTTGCCGCAATAACAAGGCCGTCAATGAAGTTGTGCACTCCGTCTCCCAAGAGGATAAGGTAGGTTACTGGATGTGTTTCGCATTTTCCCTCGTGGCAGTGGTGCCAGTGCAGAAAGCGCTCAATCAGAAAGAAGAGGATAAAGCCCGCAAAAACGTAAGCGAACACAACGGTTGTTTCTTGGAAGATTTCAAGCGATTCCGCAAGCAGGTGGAAAAAGGCACCGCTCAGCAGGGCTCCAGCCGAAAAGCCGACAAGCGCGAACAAAACCCTGTCAAGGGTTCGCCTGCTGCAGAACAGCGAGACAATGCCTGCAAGGGAGACAAGGCTGTCAGCGACAGTTGCTATCAGAATCCACGCAAGCGCGTTCATCAAATTAACATAAGTAGTTAGTTTCTTTAATGTTATTGAGCCAGGGCTTCCGCTGAAAGTATTTAAAACAATTTTTCCCTTCCCTTCTTTTGTGCAGCGCTTTTTTGAAATCGACTCCCTGAGGGGAATTGCAGTAATTGCAATGATTGCATTCCACGCCTTGTTTGACCTGAATTACTTCGCAGGCTTTTCCTTTTCGATTAACTCCGGCGTACTGCTGGGAATTGGGCGATTTGCTGCCTGCACATTCATTTTCCTAGTCGGAGTTTCACTCACTCTGAGCTACAGCAGGGCGAAAACGGAAAAGGCTGGCTTTGAATTGTTCAGGAAGTACCTGTCCCGGGGAGCAAAGATTTTCTCGCTCGGCTTGGTCATTACTGCAGCAACATGGCTTTTGTTTCCCGCGGAATTCATTGTTTTCGGCGTACTGCACTTCATTGGCGCAGCTATTGCCCTGTCCTTCCCGCTCATCAGGCGCAGGAAGGCAAGCCTTTTGCTCGCAATAGTGCTCATCCCCTTAGGGCTTTGGCTGAACTCGCTCGGTTCAGATTTACCGTTCCTTTTCTGGCTAGGGCTGAAGCCAAGCGGCTTCTACACCCTTGACTACTTTCCTCTGCTGCCATGGCTCGGCGTTGTATTGCTCGGCGTGTTTTTCGGGAACACCCTGTACAAAAACGGCGAAAGGCAGTTCAGAATCTATGACCTTTCAAAAAACAGGCTGGCGGGGTTTTTTTCCTTCCTGGGCAGGCACAGCTTAATCATTTACTTCCTGCACCAGCCGGTGCTACTCCTGCTTATCTTTCTCCTTGCCTAGGGAGCGCCCAAGCCGCTTTTGCCTTCCCCCTCCGGCTTCCTTTTCCTTGGCAGAAAACGCGTCCTTTTCAGCCTTTATTTTGCCCAGCTTCAGCCACAGCTCTGTGCTGACCTTTTTGAAGGTTGCCTCGTCAACACGCCTCTTCAAATAGGCCTTCTGCAGTTCACCCATCTCTTTCTGCAGCGCAACCTCTTTGCTCTCAAGGTCAGTGAACCTGTCCCGCAGGGTTTTCTTCGAGATAAGCCCCCTTGCGAGAACAAGCGCGCAGGCTGCAATTACCAAAGCAATTACTGCCAGCGCAAGCGGGTTCCTCTCCAAGGGCACAGGCACCGTGTATTTCACGCCGATCGGCTCTTCCGGGATTTCCCGCCAGAAAATGGCGTTTTCCTCCTTTTCACTGTTTTTCTGCGGAAAATAGGAAATGATTTCACTGCCGGTAGGCAGCGTGATTCTCAGGTTGTTTACGGTTCCAGGCTTGTGCGGCGAAAGTGCCCACTTGCTGAACCTGATCTCCCAGAAGCCCTCCTTTTGCTCCGCAATCTTTTCCGTAAGGGAAGATGTCTCAATCAGCAAATGCCCAGTCGGCTTGTCATAGGATGCAACGCACTTGCTGCTGATTATAAAGAAATCCAGGGAGCGGAAGAGGGCATCGCTTATCAGCTCTTCCTCGCATTTCACTGGCTGCCTCAGGGCCTCGCCCAAATCCTTCTGGACAAAGCAGTCCTCGCTGTACGGAATCTTCAAACCCAGTTTCAGCTCTGCATTTCCCTCTGGCTTGACCAGCAGCTCAAAGAAGAATTCGTCGCTTTGCGCGGAGGAAATTGCGCACTCGTCATCTGCAGCAAAAGCCGGGCAAGCGAACAACAGCAGGGCCGCAAGGCAGAGAAGCAACAGCAGCGCTTTCATATGCTAAAATAAACGCAAAACTAGTATTTAAGATTCCCGCCCGCCCAGAGCGTTGCAGGCAGCGGCACCCCTTAAAGAGCCCCTAATTATTTTTTTACTACTTCCACGTCAAAAGAGCCTGTGCCGGACATCATGTTTAAATCGAAGTCCGTTATTTTTACGCTGTCTTTTAGGACGTATTCCCCTGTTGTCGACAAAAACATTTCATTTAGCTCTGCACCAACGCCTGTAGTTTGAACATCGATGAGGGTGCCTTGTCCATCATACAATTCGAATCTTCCTACGTAATCATATCCTGCCAGGGTTATTGCCGGCATTTTTATGTACAGGTCATCTTGCCCTTCGTATGGGCCTCTTCCATTCAGGCTGGTAATCTGGCCTCCTTCCTCCAAGGCGTAATATTCTCTTTCATGTATTTCTATTTCTGCGTATCCTTTGCCGCTTTTTGGCCCTACCTCTACTTTTGTCACTTCTATTTCGTCTTGCAGCACGTATTTTCCTTCACTGTCAACAAATATTTTGCTCAGGTCTTCTGGGGGCGTTATTTGCCGTGTATCTATCATGTTGTTTTGGTCGTCGTATAGTTCGAATCGTGCCGATGGTGTTGTTGTTATTGCTTGGGCTATCCCTTTGAATTTAACATAAAGCTCTTGCCCTGCATTTTTCCCTGTTCCCCTCAATCCGCCAAGTGTTTCGCCTTCTCTCAGAGTTTCTTTTCCTTCTGCAAAGCAATCGTTATCATTTCCTGGGTCACAAGTGGCAGGGCATATTCCGTCATCGTCCTTGCATTCTTCTCCCGGTTCTTTTTCAGTTATTTCTATCTCTGCATAGCCTACGCCGCTTACCATGCCTACCGCTATTTTTGTCACTTCAACCTTGTCTTTGAGTATGTATTCCCCTTGGCTGTCGATGAATGTTTCCCCCAAGTCTGCTCCTTGGGCAACTGTTTGCACGTCAAGCAAGCTGCCTTGCCCATCGTATACTGCAAACCTTGCTTGGTAGGCTGAGGTCTGCGTTACTGCCTGCAGTTCTATGTACAAGTCGTTTTGCCCAGCGTATTTTCCTGTCCCCCTCAAGCCGTCTTTTGTTTCTCCCTCTGCCAGCAAGTCATCTTCCGCTTCCGTCACTTCTATCTCTGCATAGCCTTTTCCGCTGCTTGCCCCAACTGCTATCTTTGTTACCTTTACATTGTCCCTTAAAACGTATTCTCCTGTGCCGTCAACAAAGTCTTCATTCAGGTTTGTTGGCGCGCTTACGGTTTGCGTGTCTATTAGGGTGCCTGCGCTGTTTTGGAATTTATGGTAAACCTCGAATCTTGCCTGATAGGTTGAGCCAACCTGTGTCACTGCCACAAGTTTTATGTATAAGTTTTCCAACCCTATGTAGTTCGCAGTCCCTCTTAAGTTGCCAAGTGTTTCGCCTTCTCTCAGAGTTTCTTTTCCTTCTGCAAAGCAATCGTTATCATTTCCTGGGTCACATGTAGTTGGGCAAGTGCCATCGTCGTCTTTGCATTCTTCCACAGGCTCTCTACCTATTATAATAACTTTTACAACGCCTTTGCTGGTTGTAGGCTCTACCCCAATTGTAGAAATATACACTGCTGTTTTCAGGGCATAGTCTCCGCCTGTGTCAACGAAGTTTTCGTTGAGGTAGGCACCTTCGCTGAGTGTCTGCTGGTCAACCAGGTTGCCCTCCGAGTCATACAACTCAAACCTGGCGTTATATACACTTGCTGCTGGACCTGCCTGGGCGACTGCGGCGATTTTTACTGACATCTCTTCCCCCTCATATGTTCCTTTGCCGGTCAGCCCATAGATTGTATCTCCTTCTTCCAACGTGTATTCTTCCTCTTGCTGTTGGCAATCCGAATCATTGGAAGGAGTGCAATTTTCAGGGCAGTAGCCATCACCGCCCCTGCATTCACTTGTTTTGGTGTTGTAACACTTTTTTGGTGTCCCTTTGCATTCATCCTTTGTTAACTCATCTCCGTCATCGCAGTCGCTGTCCCTTTGGCATTCATCTTGGGGGGTTATCGGCACTTTTCCCCTGATGATACAGAATGCTTCATTTGTTTCTGCATCAAGGTAAACTTCAACTTCTTCCTCGTCCTCGGAAACAGTTACATACCAGTATTCCTTTACCTGCATTTGCTGCCCACAGCTTTCCCTAATATTATCAATTATTGCGGCAACGTCTTCTGCACTCAGTTTTATTGCAACAATCTTTGCATTCGGGTGTTCTGCCAAAAAATCTTGGACTTCTGGCAGGTTTTTCACAAGCTGGGTTGGGTCCAGT
>CAZXIC010000010.1:0-22254 GCA_964640195.1 uncultured archaeon
GAGTCCGACTGTTTAACAAAAACACAGGTGGCTGCTAGCCCGTAAGGGTGCGTATAGCCGCTGACTTCTGCTCACTGCCAGTACGTGAAAGCCCTGTCCAAAGGGCCTAAGCGCTGGTAAAGAGCGGGCCTAACTCTGAGGCTCTCACGGTAGCGTAATACCTTGCCGGTTTATTGCCGGCTTGCACCAATGAAGTAACGAGATTCCCGCTGTCCCCGGCTTGGACCTGATGAACTTGCTTCCCCGTGAATATGCGGGGGAATCCCAACGGGAAGAGAAGACCCCACGGAGGTTTACCGCAGTCTGATGTTGTGATGCGGTTTTTGGAGTGAAGCGTAGGTGGGAGCATCGAAGCAGTTTCGCTAGGAATTGCGGAGCAACAATGGGACACCACCCTTCGAAAACTGTATTGCTAACTCGAAAGAGAACAGCATTTGATGGGCGGTTGGACTGGGGCGGTACGCCCCTGAAAGAATATCAGGGGCGCCCAAAGGTCTGCTCAGGCGACTTAGAAATTCGCTTTGGAGTGCAAGGGCAAAAGCAGGCTTAACCATGTTTCACAAAGCAAGAAACGTGGGTTCGAAAGAAGGGCCTAGCGAACGCCAGTGTTGTCCTTTAATGGGACCCTGGTCTTACAGTGAACTTACCCTGGGGGTAATTGAGTGGTCGCGGGTGAGAGTCCACATCGACCCCGCGGTTTGCGACCTCGCCGTCGTCTCAAGGCATCCTGGCTGTGCATAAGCGGCCAAGGGTGGAGGTGTTAACTCATTAAAGCCTTACGTTAGTTGGGTTGAGAACGGTGCGAGCCAGTTTGGATACTATCTGTTGGGATTGCCGGTTGTCTGAAGGGAAGATGCCATGAGTACGAGAGGAACGTGGCATCGTAGCCTCTAGTGTGCCAGTTGTCTGACAAGGCATTGCTGGGTAGCCACGCTGTAAGTGATAAGAGCTGAAAGCATCTAAGCTCGAAGCACTCCCTGAAAAGAGACAGCCAATCCTGAAACCCGGCTGTTAGCTCAGCCAGGCGTAGGGGCGAGGGTGCCAATAGAACATTGGCTTGATAGGTTGGTTGTGTAAGCACGGAGCTTCGGCGACGTGTTCAGCATGCCAATACTAAGAACCCGAGGGTTTTAATGCAAGGAGCAGAGCGATTGAATTTCTTTTTCGGGGAATACTTCCAATGCGCGAATTTCCCCAATTTCTATTTGGCTCTTTTTACCACAAAGTGGGTTTTACCGGTTAGTTCTAACAGCCTTATTAGCAAGCTTGTTCTGTTAGACCTATCGCTATATAATTATAACAGGGGCATATGCTGTTATGGCAAAAGGCCCAAGTTTTCATATATTGCGAATTAGGAGCAGTCATATTCAGCAGGGGAGAAGACCTGCAATGAGGTTGCAGGGAAGAAGTGACCTGCATAATATTGTTAGAAGTAACTCTTACCGAGGGGCATTGAGGAGAGCCCGAGGCAAGCCGCAAGTTGCAAAAGCTCTTGCAAGAGAGCTTGAGGGGCTGCAAGCCGAAGGCGTGAAGTGGGTTCAATCAGATTTGACACCAGGCAGGGTGGGGCAGGGTGCGCCTCCAATAGTAGTTATAACAATTTCAAAAGCAATTAATGAGATTAGAAAAGCAGGGGCTTTAAAAACAAACATTTAAATTCCCTCATATACATAATTCTATCGGGTAGTGGAAGGCCGACCAACGCTTCCATCGCAAGATGTTTGAAGTGAGGAAAGTCCGCCCACCCGCACAGCCTGCTTGCTTTTGCAGGCAGGCGAAACAGGCTGCGAGAGTGGCCCCAGGGGAACAGAAACGATATCACGCCAGGACTTTCAAAGGTTTTGGCGTGAATGAAACGCGCCCCTGGTTAAACTTCGCGTTTCTTCGGAAACGCAAAGTGGGTGCAACGCTCCGAGCGGCTTAGACGAATGCCGGCATCCTGCGCTGCAGGGGAACAGAAGGCGGCTTACTCTCCACTGCCCAAACCTTTTCTTTGCGAAAGAAAAGCTTTACCAAAAGAAACTGCTTCTTTTGTTTCTGGAAAAAGAAAAAATTGAAAATAGAACTGATTAAGAAAAAGCCTTCTTCTTAGAAAAAAAGGAAAATGGGTACTAAAAGGGAGATTCCCAAAAGCGGCTCCACTGCCCGATTTTTTAAACATTTTCTAATCTAATCTTCTCTCATGTGGACAGCGAAAAAGCTTGTTGAGGCATACCTGCGCTTTTTCAAGGAGAAGAAGCACGCGATTCTTCCATCCGCTTCGCTTATTCCAGAGCACGACCCGACTGTCCTGTTCACTACTGCTGGAATGCACCCCCTTGTGCCATATCTGCTTGGCCAACCGCATCCCCAAGGAAAGAGGCTTGCGAACAACCAAAAATGCCTGCGGACTGATGACATTGATGAGGTTGGGGATGCATCGCACCACACCTTCTTTTTCATGCTGGGCAACTGGTCGCTGGGGGACTACTTCAAGAAAGAAGCCATTGAAATGAGCTTTGAGTTCCTTACGAGCAAGAAGTGGCTGGGGCTTGACAAAGAAAGGATAAGCGTCAGCTGCTTTGTGGGAGACAAAGATTCTCCCAGAGACGAGGAAAGCGCCAAGCACTGGCAGAGGATGGGCATAGCAAAGGAGAGAATCTACTTTTTCCCGAAAAAGGACAACTGGTGGGGGCCAGCAGGCAAGACAGGGCCGTGCGGACCAGACACCGAAATGTTCTATGACACCGGGAAAGAGAAATGCGGCAAGCAGTGCAGGCCTGGCTGCGGTTGCGGAAAATACTTTGAAATCTGGAACGACGTCTTCATGCAGTATAACAGGACAGCAGATGGGAAGTATGAGAAGCTCAAGCAGCAGAACGTTGACACAGGCATGGGCGTTGAAAGGACGCTTGCAGTTTTACAGGGGAAGGACAACGATTACGAAACCGAGCTGTTCAAGCCTGTTATGGATGAGATAAAAATGCTTGGCAGAAGCTACAGCGAAAGAAGCGCAAGAATAATCGCAGACCACATGAGGGCAGTCGTGTTTGTTCTGGCCGAAGGGAAAGGCATCATTCCAAGCAATGTTGAGCACGGCTATGTCCTGCGGAGGCTTATTAGGAGGAGCGTAAGGCACGCGAGGCTGCTCGGGATTGAGGGAAATTTCTGCAGGAAAATCGCAAGGGCTGTAATTGAGGCATATGGGGATGATTGGCCTGAACTGAAAAAGAATTCCAGCCTTATCTTCAAAGAGCTTGAGGCAGAAGAGGAAAAATTCAACAAGGTGCTTGGGCAGGGCGTGCGGATGTTTGAGAAGATTTACAGGAGAGACGGGAAGGTTTCAGGCAAGGATGCCTTCCTGCTCTACCAGAGCTTTGGATTTCCTCTGGAAATGACTGTTGAGATGGCAAAGGAGAAAGGCCTGCAGGTTGACAGGAAAGCATTTGAAAAGGAGTTTGAGAAACACCAGAAACTGAGCAGGCAGGCTGCAGCTGGGAAATTCAAATCCGGCTTGGCAGATAACAGCGCGGAAACAGTTAAAATGCACACTGCAACGCACTTGCTGCATGCTGCGCTGCGGAAAGTGCTCGGAACGCACGTAGAGCAAAAGGGCAGCAATATTACCCCAGAAAGGCTGCGCTTTGATTTTTCGCACCATGAAAAAGTCACTGAAGAGCAGCTCCACAAGGTTGAAGCGCTGGTGAATGATGCAATAAAGAAAGCGATTCCGGTTGAGAGGAAAGAGGGCTCGCTTGAGCAGGCGAGAAAAGAAGGCGCGCTCGCTTTCTTTGACAGCAAGTATGTTCCGGAAAAGGTTTCCTCATACAAAATCGGCGGTTTCAGCCACGAGGTATGCGCAGGGCCGCACGTAAAGAACACGGCAGAGATTGGAAAATTCAGGATTGTGAAGGAAGAGGCGGTAAGCGCAGGCGTGAGGAGAATAAAAGCAGTGTTGAAATAAATCCCGTTTAGAATCTCTTTATCGAGTAAGCAAGCAATGCAAAGGCTGGCAGGAGAAGGATTGCTACCTGGTTTGACATGCTTTGCAGGGACAAGCCTTTGATTAGAACGCCCAACAGCAGCTGGTTTGCTGCTGTCAAGGGCAGGAAGCTGCTTATGCCCTGCAGCAATGGGCTCATCAACTGCAGCGGCAGTATTGCACCGCTTAGGAAAATCATTGGCAGGATTAGAATCAAGCTGCCCAAAATAGCGGTTGACTGTGTTTTTGCAAAGTTTGTAATGAACAAACCAAGGGCAATAAATGAAAAGGAAGAAATTGCAAGCACTGCGATTAATTCCAAAACATTTGCCTGCAGTTGCACGCCAAAGCCAATCAAGCCAATGAAAAGAATAAGGAAAGAAACGAGGAAAGCAAACAGCATTTGCCCGATTATTTTTCCCAGGATGAGTGTGCTGGGGCTTGCTGCCGACAACCTCATCCTCAAATGAGGGCCTTCTCTTCTTTCGGTGATAACTGAAACAGTCGTAAATAGCAGGCAGGTCAGCAACAAGACCAGTGCAAGCGAAATCGGCGTGATGAATGTAAGCGGTGTGACTTCCCTGTAAAGCTCCTTTTCAAACGCTTGAATCGGGTGCGATAGAAGAGCTGGGCTGATTTTGCCCAAGTCGCCCAGGGCATCCATAAAACTCTGCAGCATTGCTTTGCTGTTCTGCAGTTTTGCACTTATATCTTGTTTTGTGGCTTTTGTCTCCACGATGAGCCTGTTTACGTCATCAATTGTCTGGCCAAGGCTGCCCAGCTGGGCGTTCATGGCAGAGAGGTCTGCTGCTGCGTCATCCAGCATCAAATTCATGCTGTCAAGCGTCTGCTTCTCCACATCCAGCTTTGCCTCTGCATTGTTTAGATTCTGCCCCATGCTTGCAATCATCTGCTGGCTTTCCTCAATGTCTGCCTTTACCTGCCGCAGTTCAACGATTGAGGAATCTATCTGCTGCCTTGTGTGGCTGACACTGCTTTTCAGCTGCAGCACTTGGCTTTTGATGCTTGGGGGCAGCGATGGGTCATTTGCAATATTGTCCAATTCCTGTTCGTATGAAACAAGGCTGTCCCTGTACTGTTCTGCAACTGCAATCTGCCCTGAAACTTTGCCGTGGTAAGAGTTGAGCTTTGCGTCTGCGCTTTCAAGGGAAGCCCTTGTGCCAGCTATGTCTGATTTGAATGCAGAGTAATCGCTGTTGAACTGCTGCAGCACCTGCTTGGTTGACTCAATGTTTTGGCCCTGGCTGCCGAGGGTAGCCTCCAGGCTAGATATGCTTATGCTTGACATTGTCTGCTGCAGTGCATTGATCTTTTCCTCTGCTATTTCCAAGTCAGCCAGATACAAGTCGATTTTAGAAAGTTCCCTTTGAAGGTCGTTTCTTACAGGCAGCAGCTTATCCCACAATTGCTGAATCATCCTTGAGCTTATTTCAAACGATGTCAGCTGTATGGCTGCCTTTGCTATCGGACCGAACATTCCTGCAACGATGAAGTTGCTGTTGTCAAGCAGAAGGTCTGCTACAATCTGGCCCTGGGCAGTCTTTTCTTTCCTTACCACCAAAGCAAAATCGCTTGCCCCTGTTTTAACAAATTCCTCTGCTTCCTCAACGCTGGAAGCAAGCCGGATATTCGCCTTGTTTGTGTCTTCAATTATTCCAACTATATCATCTGCTGTAAAATTGCCGAGTTCCGTTTCACCTGTTATGAACAATGCAACGTTTACCCTCTGGGCCTGCACATTTCCACCAAACGCCAGGCCCAAAGAGCCTATAACAATCAAGGGGTAAATTATTATCAGCGCAAGGGAGACCCGCTGGCTTCTAATCAGCCTTAGCTCCTTCAAGACGATTGCCGGCAGTTCCCGCATAAAGCTAAGCCCCCATTGCCCTACCTGTTATGTTAAGGAAAACGTCTTCCAATTCAGGCTCCTTCACGATGCTTCCCCGTATTTCGTATCCCGCAGCCGTTATTATGCCAGATAATTTTACAATTGCTTTTGTTGATTCTGCCTGTTTTACAGGCAAAACCAGGTTGCTCTGAATGCTTCTTACAACCGCTTTTGGCATTGCCTCCTTTACCTTCACTATTAAATCCAGGCCAATGCTTTTGTTCAATTTGAGAATCAGGATTGTTTTCCCGCCATACTTTGCAATCAACTGTTGCGGGGAATCAATTGCCGATATTTCCCCGTTGCTCATTAGCGCGACTCTGTCGCACAGCTCTTCAGCCTCATCCATGTAGTGTGTTGTAAGCAGGATTGTTTTCCCTTTTTCCCTTAAGCCGGTTATTTTGTTCCACATCAGCTGCCTCATCTTTGGGTCAAGACCGACAGTAGGCTCATCCAAAAAAATCATTTGGGGGTTGTTCACCAGCGAACATGCAATGTTCAGCAGCCTCTTGAAGCCGCCGCTTAAAAATTCGGCTTTTCTGGCAGCAAACCTGCCCAAACCAAGCCATTTCATCAGGCTGTCAGCCCTGTTCTTGGACTCTTCCCTGCTTAATCCGTACAGGGAAGCAAAGAAGCAAAGGTTCTGCCTTACAGTGAAACTGCTGTAAAACGCAGGCTCCTGCGGAACCATTGCAATCGATTCCTTTACCCTCTTAAAGCCGGGTTTTACTCCCCGCCCGAAATAGGAGACGTTGCCATTGTCTGGCTTGAGCAAGCCGACAAGGATTTTTGCAAGCGTTGTTTTGCCTGCGCTGTTTGGACCAAGCAGGCCAAGGATTTCACCCTTTCTTACATCAAGCGAAACCTTGTTGACTACAACTGTTTTGCCAAATGCTTTGGAGAGGTTTGAAGCGGCTAAGACAAAGGTTGCCATTCAGGCAAGAATAGGGAAAGTTATTTATATAACTTATGCAGTGGGTACAAAACAGGCATAGCTATATATACCCCGTGTAGGGCAATACTATACAGAATACGCCTTCACAAATAATATTAGGGTAAAAACCAACGAAAGGGGTGATTTTTTGGACAGCAAAATGCTTTTTGTTTTGGTTCTTGCTTCAGTTGCCTTTGTTGCTTTAAGTGGCTGCGTGCAACCACCCATCTGTGGAAACGGCATCTGCGAACGGGGAGAAGACCAGCCAGGAACGGCAACTTACTGCCCGCAGGACTGCATGCCAGAGACTGGGACAATCAACGGATATGTGCGAGACGGGACAGGAGACGGAGTAGAGTTCGCAACTGTTTCATTGATGATGGAGGATTATACGGTAATAAGGAGTGAAATAACGCGGTTTGACGGCTACTACAGATTTGAGGAAGTGCCAACAAGAAGTTACGCAATGAAGGCTGAAAAGGAAGGGTATAGCAAGTCGCACAAATTCCAAATCATTGTAAAAAGCGGTAAAACGACAATGGTAAACTTTAAGATAAACAAGGAATTCTGCGGGGACGGCATCTGCCAGCCAGGCGAAAATTGGGAGAACTGCCCAGAAGACTGCAGGAAGCCAGAGTGCGTTGAAGCAAAATACTACGAAGGCCAAACAATCAAAGAGCTTGAGGGGGCAGGAGCTTACGCTGGGCAGGAGCTTTACATATTGTTTGCTGCTGTGACCCAGCCTCTGTCCTCGGAAAGCTATAGTGGGCGTTTCGAGCTCCATAAGATGAGCGGCGGCATGATCGACACGCAGACAGTGCTGCCCATGACAGAACTCAGCGAAACGTTTGTTGACGCTAAGGGAAACCTTGCGCTTAAAACATACGTGCTGGTGCATTTTATTTCAGTAGACCCTACGACCCAACGGGGCTTTGCTCTGATTGAGGTATGCGAGCCCATAACCGCGCCAGAGGCAATAAAATTCGAAGAAGGCTCAACAATAACAGGGCTTATTGGAAGAGGCAAATACAAAGGGCAGGGAATGGTAGTAAAGCTAGACAAAGTAACTCTCTATGGCTCACTTCCCGACATGATTCAAGCGAGATTTGAATTGTACGATTCAAAGAACAATTTGGTTGACAGCCAAACACTAAAGGCGGGCAAATATCTAAATGAAAACTTTGTTGACAGCACAGGAGAATACGCGCTGGCAACAGAGGTATACATATCAAACATCCCTGCAGATGCAAACACCGTACAACGGACGGTTGAAGTCACAATACCAGAAGTTTATAGTGAAGGGGAAACAATAATCGGCTTGCAAGGGGCAGGGAATTACGCTGGGGCGGAAATGTCCGTAGAAGTGGCAGCCGTAGCCCAGCCATACCCTGCTGGCTCGTATCAAGCAAGGTTTGAGTTGTATGACCCAGACGGAAACCTTGTTGACCACCAAACCCTGAGTGAGGGAGTCTACCTGAACGAAAACTTCGTTGACTTGGCTGGATACTATGCGTTGGGCACAAAAGTCTATGTGTCAAAGATTGGCGTGGAGCCAGAAACATCAAAAGGAATGGTTGAAGTCACAATAGCAAACGAATACAACGAAGGAGAAATAATAACAGCACTCAGAGGGATGGGAAACTATAGAGGGCAGGCAATGTCAGTAGGTCTTGTTTCAGTTATACAGCCAAGCCCTACAGCGCTATATGCGGCAAGGTTTGAGTTAAACGACCAAGATAGCGGATTGGTTGACCAGCAGACACTTGGCATGGGAACCTACCTCAATGAAAACTTCGTTGACCATGCAGGGCAATATGCCATGGCATCGGAGGTATATGTATCAAAGATATACGTAGATGGAGCATCGGCAAAGGGGATAGTTGAAATCAAATTCGGCTGAGAAGCAGCTGTCCAGTAAAAAGAAATCCTTCCCTTTTTTCCTTTTTTATTTACCTAGGCTAAAGGAAGATTTTTATATGACTTGATTAACTAAGTATTTCAGCACTAAAAAATAGGAGGGGTTTTTTGGACAGCAAAATGCTTTTTGTTTTGGTTCTTGCTTCAGTTGCCTTTGTTGCTTTAAGTGGCTGCATTGAACCGCCAGTATGTGGAAACGGAGTATGCGAAATAGGGGAAGACGCGGTAAACTGCCCGCAGGACTGCAGCACAGCAGTCTGCGGCAACGGCATCTGCGAGCCGCCGGAAACAGCGCAAAGCTGCCCGCAGGACTGCGGAGACCAGACCAAGGGCGACCTGGAGGCAACTGTAATTGACAGCCTTACAAAAGAGCCTATTGCAGGAGCAGAGGTCACAGCAACCTCAGGCGGCTATGTGAATACAATGAAAACAGACAGCAAAGGAATAGCGCTATTCATATTCCTGAACCCGGGGAAATACACAGTAACAGCAAGCAAGGAAGGTTACACAGAAGCAGTAACAGAAGTAGGCGGCGTCACAATCAAGCCAGGGGAAATAGAGAAAATCACGCTTGAACTGACTCCAACTATAATAGAATTCGATGAAATCGCAATCGGAGACAATGCAATAGAATACGCTGACAGGGACGGCATTGAAAGGAGTGTACCCTTTGCCATGAAATTGGATAATTCCTTTTCTGAATCAATTTTTATAGTTGCAGGAGGGGTGTTCTATTATAGGTGCAGCCAAAAGGACATTTTTGTTACAGCAAGAATTGGGGATTACCTCAACGGCTATAAAATCAACCTAAATGACTCAATTATACAAACAGATGAAGGCCTGATTGACTTAAATTCCCTCAAAGAAGGAGACCCGCTCTATTTTGGGGGGGGCCAATTCGACTTCTCTGCATTCGTTCCCTCTTTCAACATAACTGTCTTGGCAGACGGCAACTGCGAGTTCAGCTCACAGCCATTCCACAGTGCAGACTACCTGCGAATAAACGGGGTAAAACCGCTAAACAATACAGTGTACTATGATGACGATGACAGTGAAAGGGACCCGACACTGCCGCTGAATGTAACAGATGGTTTTCAGGCTGACACGTACAACTATAGGGTGTACCTAGAGAAAGCAAGCGTAGCAGACGGCGATATTTGGCTGATACTGGATGAACAACAGCTTTCAACAGAGAAGGGCAAAACAGTTTTCTTCAATGGAACAGATACAACAGAGAGCGGGAGCATTGACAGAGAATACTACTGGCCTGATAATACAGACTTTGGCAACGATGCTGGAGATAACAGCTTTCTTACTGCACAGTTCAGCGTAGAAGAGAATGACAGCACAATCGATGTAATGGTTGACACTGCAACAGACGATACAGTTGTTTTCCCAAACGACATGCTTAGCTACTACATTGGCTGTGTTTACTACGACGATGGAGAATACATCAAATGCCAGGCTATGGAAACACAATACCGCGAAGGGGATACAATAAAGGGCTTAAGAGGCGCAGGAAAATACGCTGGACAGGAGATGTCGATAAATATAGCTGCAATCATACGACAGCCCACGTATCACGAAGCAAGGTTGGAGTTATATGACGCAAAGGACAATCTGGTTGACGTGCAGACAGTAGGGCAGGGCACCTACCTCAATTATGCATTCACTGACCAGTTTGGCAACTATGCCCTAGGCACGCCTTTACGGGTGATGCGCATTGGCGAAGACCCGTCAAGGGAAGAGTTCATCAAAATCCTAAATCTAGAGGAAACAGCAACAACTGCTTTCGGCAGCAAAATAACTGTTGAAGTCGGCAAAACTGCAACAGTGGAGATTCCATTTGCTGGAATAAGTCCAGGGCCTGGCGGCGGTGGCAATACGCCATAATCCAGAAATCAGATAAAAAGCCGCCTTTTTCCTTTTTTTATTTTCTTTCTTTTACGCAAGCATTTAAAACTGTTTTTTCTATTGGTTTTCTAGTATGTCTTACAATCCTTCTGCAATTGAAAGGAAATGGCAGTCACGCTGGGAAAAGAAGAAGGCGTTCCAGGCAAAGGAAGCCAAGGGCAAGAGAAAGTACTATGTCCTTGAGATGTTCCCCTATCCCAGCGGAAAGCTGCACATGGGGCATGTAAGGAACTATGCAATAGGCGATGCGGCAGCGCGCTTCAAGAGAATGCAGGGCTTTAACGTGCTCTATCCCATGGGCTATGACGCGCTTGGCTTGCCAGCAGAGAACGCTGCGATAAAGCACGGCGTGAACCCGCGCAAGTGGACCTGGGACAGGATTAATGAGATGCAGGCACAGCAGAAAAGGCTTGGATTCAGCTATGACTGGAGCAGAATGGTTGCAACCTGCGAGCCCTCTTACTACAAATGGAACCAGTGGTTTTTCCTGCAATTGCTCAAGAAAGGGCTTGCCTACAAGGCAAAGGCAAAGAGCAACTGGTGCAGCTCTTGCAAGACAGTGCTTGCAAACGAGCAGGTTTCCGAAGGGAAATGCTGGAGGTGCAAAAGCGAAGTGGAACAGCGTGAGTTTGACCAGTGGTTCTTCAAAATAACGGCTTATGCTGAGGAGCTGCTTGCTGACCTTGAAAAGCTTGCTGAATGGCCCCCGAGGGTTAAGGCGATGCAGCGCAACTGGATTGGGAAAAGCAGCGGCATTGAAGTGCACTTCAAGGAAAAAGACACTGGGGAGATATTCTCCACTTTTACCACAAGACCCGACACTCTTTTCGGGGTAACTTTTGTTGCGTTCGCGCCGGAGCACCCGAAAGTAATGCAGCTTGTCAAGGGAACAGGGCTTGAAGCTGATGTCAAGCGGTTCGTTGAAGAGGTGAGGGGCGAAACACTGA
This sequence comes from uncultured archaeon, assembly GCA_964640195.1. Lineage (GTDB taxonomy): Archaea > Iainarchaeota > Iainarchaeia > Iainarchaeales > CAZXIC01. The sequence continues at coordinate 11,583 of CAZXIC010000010.1, forward strand.
TTGACAGGCTTGCCGAGGGAAAGGAAAAAAGGGGAATCTTCCTCGGGAAATACGCTGTAAACCCAGTGAACAACGAGGTTGTGCCGATTTTTGCAGCAGACTTTGCAGTGCTTGAATACGGAACAGGAATGGTTATGTGCGTTCCTGCCCACGACCAGAGGGATTTCCTTTTCGCGGAAAAATACGAGCTGCAGCGAAAGGTCGTGATACAGCCGAAAGAAAAACCGATTGACGCTTTTTCGATGGAGCGCGCTTTCGTTGACGAAGGGGTCCTTGTCAACAGCGGGCAGTTTGACGGATTGGGCAATCTTGAAGCGATTGAAAAAATAAGCGACTGGCTTGAGAAAAAAAAGCTTGGAAAGCGCAGCACGAACTACAAGCTGCGGGACTGGCTTATTTCAAGGCAGCGCTACTGGGGGACGCCAATCCCTGTTGTTTACTGCGAAAAGTGCGGCACTGTGCCTGTTCCAGAGAAGGATTTGCCTGTCATGCTGCCCGAGAAAGCGGTTTTTTCAGGAGAGGGGAACCCGCTTGACAAGGTGAAAAGCTTTGTTGAAGCAAGATGCCCGAAATGCGGCGGAAAGGCGAGAAGGGAAACAGACACGATGGACACTTTTGTGGACAGCAGCTGGTATTTCCTGCGCTACTGCTCACCGAGAGAGAAGAAAGCAATGTTCGGGAAAAAGGCTGCTTCCTACTGGATGCCGGTTGACCAGTACATTGGCGGCATAGAGCACGCGATAATGCATCTCCTGTATGCGCGCTTCTTCATAAAAGCATTGAGGGACCTGGGGCTTCTTTCCTTTGGCGAGCCGTTCACGCGGCTGCTGACCCAAGGAATGGTTCTGAAAGAAGGCAAGGTAATGAGCAAGAGCGCCGGCAATGTCGTTGACCCGAGTGCAATAATTGAGAAATTCGGCGCTGATACAGCCAGGACATTTATTCTCAGCGTGAGCCTTCCGACAAAGGAGCTTGAATGGGATGACAAAGGCGCGCACTCAACTTCAAGGTTCCTGCAGAGGCTTTTTCGTTTTGTAAAAGAAAACAGGAAAAAAATGGGAAACGGGAGAATTGCTACCGGGAAGCTTGCCTCAGCTGACAGGCTGCTGCTCAGCAAGACGCATAGGGTAATAGGAAAGGTGACAGAGCAGATGCAAGCGTTTGAATTCAATTTTGCATTGAACAGCATTGCAAGGCTGTTCAAGGCAGTGCAGAAGGAAGAGAAGCCTGACAAAAACGTCCTTGGGTTTGCTGTGAGAACGCTTGTCCTGCTGCTTTCGCCTTTTGCGCCGCACTTGTGCGAAGAGTTGTGGGAAATGCTCGGCGGGAAAAGCCTTGTCAGCCGTGCCAAGTGGCCTGTTGCAGAAAAAAAGCTGATTGACAGGAAGGCTGAGCAGGTGGAGGAATTCATAGAGCAGATAAAAGAGGATGTGCGCAGCATCCAGCAGCTTGCGAAGATTGATGAGCCTAGGCGAATTGTTTTCTTTACCGCTCCCAAATGGAAGTGGAAAGCAGCGGGGATTGCAGCAAGGGCATGCGAGGGAAAGCCTGATGCTGGAGCAGTGATTAAGGCACTGATGCAGGACCCTGAGATAAGGAAACAAGGAAAGGAAGCTGAGGGCTTTGCAAAGGCGCTTGCTGCAAGGGTAACGGAACTGCGGGATTCACAGAAAATAGACGAGTTCTCTGCACTGAACGAAGCAAAGCAGGCTTTGGGAAAGGAATTCGGGTGCATGGTTGAGATTCAGAAAGCAGAACGTTCAGCGCACCCAAAGGCAAGGAACGCTATGCCCCTCAAGCCGGCTATTTTCATGGAATAGGGGCACTCAGCTACATTCTCTCTATAGCCTCAATGTTAAGCAGCTGCAACCCGTTGCGCAGCACCTGCGCTGTTGCCTGCACCAGCGCGAGCCTTTCCTTGCGCAGCTCTACGCTCTCTGCCTGCAGCACGGGATTCTTGTGGTAGAAGGTGTTGAATGCCTCTGCTGTTTCTATAAGGAACCGGCAGAGCACGTGCGGGCTAAGCACGGCAATGCTTTTTTGCACTATTGCAGGGAAATCGCTCAGCAGCTTGACAAGCTGCTTCTCTTCGCCTGACACCAAGCGGTTGAAATGCAGGCGCTGCAGGCTGATTCTTTTGGCTTTCCTTATGATGCTTTTTGCCCTTGCATAAGTGTACTGCAAGTAGGGCCCCGTTTCGCCCTCAAAGGAAATGCTTTCCTCAGGGTCAAACAAGAGGTCTTTTTGTATAGAGATGCGAAGCATGTGGAACTTTATTGCTGCAAGGGCAATCGCCTTTGCCCTTTTCTGCAGCTGTTTTTTCGGAATTTTTTTATCGCGCTTTAGGATCTCTTCCTCTGCCAGCCCCTTCATTTCGCTTATGAGGTCATCTGCATCCACTGTCCTGCCCTCCCTGCTCTTCAGCTTTCCCTCAGGGAGGCAAACCATCCCGTAGCTGAGGTGCCTGCATTTTTTTGCCCAACCAAAGCCCAAAAGCTCGAAAATCTTGAACAGCTGCCTGAAGTAAAGGTTCTGCTCACTTGCAACAACCCAGAGGCTTTCATCCAGCCTGAATTTTTCAAACTTGTGTTTGGTCAGAGCCAAATCGTTTGTGATGTAGATTGCAGTGCCGTCAGAACGCAGGACTGTCTTGTCAGGCAAGCCGTATTTTTCAAGCCTTGCAAGCAAAGCGCCTTCATCGTTCCTGCTGAACACTCCTCTTTTCCTTCCCTCCTCTATCAACGGCTTTGCCTTGTAGTAGAACTGCGATTCAAAAAACCATTTATCAAAGCTTGAGCCAAATTCACTGTATGTTTCCCTGAACCCCTGCAAAACCCACTTGTTCATTTTCTTCCACAGCGCCATTGTGCCCTTGTCTTTTTTCTCCCACTTGTTAAGCAGAGCGTATGCCTGCTTTTCCAAGGAAGGATCCTCGCCAGCTTTCCTGTTGTACAAAACATAGTACTTCCCGACGAAATGGTCTGGCTTCAGCCTGCTTTTCTTCGGGCTATCGCCCTTCCCAAACAGCTTGAATGCAAGCATGCTCTTGCATATGTGGATTCCCCTGTCGTTGACAAGGTTTGCCTTCAGGACAGTTGCGCCCGAGGCTTCAAAAATGTTTGCGAGCGCCATTCCGACGCTGTCGTTGCGCAAGTGCCCGATGTGCAGGGGCTTGTTCGTGTTCGGCGAAGAGTATTCAACCATCACGCGCTTTCCTTTTCCGCTCTTGCTTGCCCCATACCTTTCTTTTTCCTTCAGTATGCATTCCAGCGCTTGCCTTGCAACAGATTCCTTTTCCACAAAGAAGTTCAGGTAGGCAGCCTTTGCTTCGGCTTTTTCAACCCCTTGAGGCAGCCTGACCTTAACAGCAAGTTCTGCCGCAATCACTTCCGGGCTTTTCCCAAGCAGAGCTGCCAATTTGAAGCAGGGAAAAGCAAGGTCGCCGAAGTCGGGTGTTGGCGGCTGCTCCAACAGCATTTCTATCTCGTCTTTCTTCATCTTCCCGTTGAGGGCAGATGCAAGCGCTTTCGCCACCTCTCCCCTGAATCCAGCCATAAAGAAAAGACCGTTATTATTAAGGGAAAGGAGTTAATTAACCTTTTTGCTCCTGCACAGTTCTGCGTTATTTTACCCTGGCTTCAAGCGCGGTTTCCCTGCAGTTTGGGAAGTGGACGCAGTTAACGCAGTCAGCCCAGACCTTTTGGGGAAGCTTTTCCTTTTTTACTGCCCTGAAGCCGTGTTTTTAAAAAATTGCGGGACAAACGTGAACGTGAAGACTTTTTCCAATCCAAGTTGTTTTGCCTCTGCAAGGCAGGCTTCCACCATCTCTTTCCCGAAGCCCCTGTCCTTGAACCTGGGCTTTACCGCAAGGCTACGTATTTCAGCAAGGTCATTCCAATAGATATGCAGCGCGCAGCAGCCGACAAACTTTCCATTGTGCTCTGCAACGAAAAAATCCCTGATGCTCTCGTACAACCGCATTATGCTTCTGTCCAGCAAAAGCCCTTTCCTAGCGTACTTGGATAACAGGGTTTTGATGTCATCAACGTCCTGAATCCTCGCCTTCCTTATCATAATGAAATCACTTTCAAGGAATCTATTTAAAGCAATATTTTCCTGCTGCGAGCGAAGCGAGCATATCGGATTGCAAAGCAATCCGATTAATTCACCCTCGGAATTTGCCGAGGAACGGACCCGGAGGGATTCGAACAGCCTTTTTTCCTGCCGGAAAAAAGCCTGGGGAAAAAGCGAATCCCAACTGCCATTTCGCTGTTGCTCAATGGCACACGGACCCGGAGGGATTCGAACCCTCGACCCCCTGCTTAGAAGGCAGGTGCCCTATCCACTAGGCTACGGGTCCAGGCTAAGAAACTTAGGAAATAAGTGGTTTTTAATGATTGTGTTCAGCCTGTTCTTGGGGCTCTGGATGTGGACAAAACAGCCCTTCACTCTACGTCAAAAATTCTGCGGAACGTGCCTTTTTCTACCACTTCGCCCTGCTTGCAGTCAAGCAGCCACACCCGCAGTTTCTTGTCAGCGAATTTGCTGTCCAGGAATTTTTTGGGCACGAGCCTCTTGAAGCCGTTGAGCTTCTTTCTTCTGTAAAACGCAAGCGCATCGTGCGGCAGAACGAAAATGAATTCATCCACTTGGTTCGCATAAGGGAGCTTTGACCTGAGCTTGCCCTGCGAGGGCCTTGTCATGACCTCTATGCCGATTGTCTTGTCTTTTGTCTGCACGAGGAAATCAAACCTGCCTTCTCTCAGTGAGCCGTGCTTTTCAAGCAGAACTGTTTTTTCCGGCACGATTGAAACGATTTCAGGCTGCCTGCTTGCCCTCATCCTGTGCAGTTCGTGCAATACCAATAGGTGCATCATTTTTGTAAAAGAGTTGCCGTTGCATTCAATTGCCAGCTTGCACCACCTTTTAAGGCAGCAGTTCAGTCAATAGATTATTGTTTCTTTCCCTTTAAAACAGTTATTGCAGGACCCTGCTGGAAGAATTAACCTGTTAAGCTCGGTTATTTCAAGCCAATTCCTGCGCAAAAAGCCGAAATTAACTGGTTCACTGCGGAAAGTAAAGTTTTTATATGCTTGCAGCGCATAATTCTTTATATGGCCAATAATGGGAATACTGCCGAAATCCTTGTTGCACTGGTCGTGGTAGTGGCTGCTTTCATGTACATCTACGACGCCCTTACGAGAATTTCGCAGCTGGATGTGCTGCTTGCAGTGCTCGCATTCGGCGGCGGCCTGGTGTATTTGTTCAATAGCATCTGGCAGAAATGAGCAGGCATTCTTTTCCCCGAAAACAAATAGCTTTTTATTTTAGTTAAACCAATTCTAATAGGCTATGCAGCCGAGCCGTTCCAAAGAAACACGCGGGTTTTTTTTCACGTCGCTTAAAAACCCCTTTTTCATCCTGTTTGTCATAGCAGCGGCGCTGCTTGTTTTTTTCTTTTGGAAAGCCATCCTTTATGCGTTTGGCGCCCTTGTTGCAATTTTTGTCCTACTCCTCATTACAGTGAAAATCTATTTCAAAAAACCCGGTTTGAAGCGGTTATTCAGGGAGAAAGACAGGCTGCTGCATGAGGTGAATATTGCGGAAAAGCGCTACATGAGGAGAAAGCTGAGCGAGGCTGACTTCAACAAAATATTCAAGGAAAAGCAAAAGCAGCTGATTGGACTGGAAGCGCTGATTGACCAGCAGTACAATAAGGAGAGGAAGGTTGCAATAACCGCTGACCTGCAGGCTGTGCAGGCAAAGAAAAGGCACATACTGCAGGAGATGCTGGAAGAGAAAAAGCGCCTCATCAAGGAGATGGACATTGCGGAAAAGCGCTATCTGAAAAGGAAGCTGGACAGCAAAACATACCAGGCGCTTGTCCAGGGCAACCAGGAAAAGCTCATTACGCTGGAAGCGCAGATAAAGCAGTTGTACAGCGAAGCCAACATACAACAGGTGATGACCAGCCTGAAGCAGAGGCTCTCCACCCTGGAGAAAAATCAGGCTGAGAAAAAAAAGAAAAAGAAAATGAGCGAAAGAGAGCGCGAGCTGCAAATCGCAGCGGAGATAGTAGAGCAGTTGCAGCAGAGGTAGCCAAAGCTGGGGGGAAAGTCGTGTAGTTGGGAGGCGCGCGGCTAAAGCTTGGGCAGCAGGTTGCGGGCAAAGCGCTGGGCTTCCTGCATTTTTTTCTCATCCAGTTCAAAAATGCTCTTGAGTGTCATGCTGTCAACAATCACCGCGCCTTTCGTGCTGAGGATGTTGCTCATCCTTTTTATCGTCGTGCCAGGCAAAGCCATGCAGGTTGCAAAAAGCGCAAAGCGTTTACCTTTCGCGTTGCGCAGCTTCCTCAAATAAGATACCATGATTGGCGTGGGGCAAAAGCTCCACACTGGGGTTCCAACAAAAACCAGGTCAAAGCCCCTCAAGTCAACAAACGGCTGCTGCAAAGGCAAATCCTTCTCCCCCTTCTTGTACTCATGGGCCTTCAGTTCCCTTTGGGGCTTCACCCTGAAAAGCGTAACCCTGTGCTCTTTCTCAAGGGAGCGCTTAAGCGCGGTTGCGACTCTTTCAGTTGAGCCTGTCTTGCTGTAGTATGCAATCAGGATGTTCATCTGCCATTCCCCAAAACAAAACCTGCTAAAATCGTTTTAAAATGCAATCACCCGAAAGCCTTCAGGAAATTGAATACATTCAAAGGCAGCGCCGCACAATTGTAGCCGCCCTCCAGGACAGCAAAGCAGGGAACGCCTGCTGCATCCGCTTTTGAGCGGATCTCTTTACCAATCGCATTAAAGGTTTGGTGTTTTTCAACTGCAAGCCTTGTGCCAATGGAAGCTGCATCTGCAGCATGCGTGTCAAAGCCGGCTGAAACAGCCACGATGTCCGGCTGGAAGAGCTCAAAGCATTCGGAAAAGTTTTTTTGGAACAGTTTAAGGTAAAGGCTGTCACTGGTGCCGGCTTCAAGCGGGATGTTCCTAATATGCGCGTTATTCTCTGATTCAAAGCCAGTGCCGGGAAACGTGAATTCCGGGCTCTGGTGCAGTGAAAGGTAAAAAACGCTTTGGTCATCATAAAAAATGTCCTGCGTGCCATTTCCGTGGTGCAGGTCAAAGTCAACTATCATGGCCCTCCCGAAGCCGTGTTTCCTCTGCATTGCCCTTACAGCGAATGCAATGTTGTTGAGATAGCAGAATCCGCCGAAAAAGCCCCTTCCGGCGTGGTGCCCAGGGGGCCTTGCAAGCGAAAACGCAAAGCCCTGCCTGCACAGCTTGGCTGCCTTAAGGGCAGCCCCCACTGCCAGCAGCGCTATCCCAAAGGTATTGCTGTTAAAAATGTTGTCCCCTACCGTCTTTTTTTCCTTGCTTAACCGCTTCAACTGCCCGATTAACCGCTGCGTATGCACTAAAAACAGGTGCTTTTCCCCTATTTTCAGTGGCTGGGCAAAACGCGAAATTCCCTGCTCCTGGAGAAAATCAGCCACTGCCAGCAACCGCTCCCTGCATTCTGGATGAGCGCCTGTTTCGTGCCGCAGAAAAGCTTTGCTGTAAACCACCTTAACCATTTCAGGCACCTAATCTTGTTGTAAACAGGAATGCCAAAAACAAGATGTATACCAAAAAAAGCGTGAAGGACTCAATTCTCGTTATCTTGAAGTCGTTCCTGAGGAAAACAAGGAAAAGCCAAGTTATAAGCAGAAGGAACACGAAGTCTGCCGCAAGCGTTGCTGTCGGAATCTGCAGCGGCCTGGCCAGGGCTGCCGCGCCGCCGACCCACAGGATGTTTGAGATGTTGGCTCCGATGAGGTTTCCAATCATTATCGCAGGCAGGCCCTTTCTCAGGGAGGAAACCGCGACAGCCAGCTCCGGCAGGGAGGTGCCAATTGCGACAAAAACCAGGCCGATTAAAACCTGGTTTATTGGAAACCCCATGGCGGCGTTAACCAAAAAGTTTGCCCCAAAGAAAATGCATGCAACGCCAAGTGCAGCAAAAAAAATCTGCTTGAAGAAAAACCTGATAGTCCTTATTTCTGCTACAATGGCATCGCTCACGTCAGTGAAAAACCGCCTTGTGGTGTAAAAAAGCTTGTTCAGCAACTCCGTACTTATGCCGTAGCGCACGCCTGCAAGCAGCGAGGGGGCTTTTTCAAACCGCTCCTTTCCCTTGAGGTCGGCGTATTCGCGCAGGTACTGCTTGAAGTGAAACTCCCTCCTGAAGGGCTTTTTTGTGGCCAGGAAATATATGAGGTAAGCAGAGAAGAAAAACAAAAACAGTGCGCCCTCAACCCTTGAGAGAATTCCATTCAAGCAGAAGAAGTAAAACAAAAGCGTTGCACTAAGCATGACAAAGCCGTCCCTGTTGTAAATCTCCTTCCCGATGGCGATTGTAGTGGCAATCCCAGCCAGCCCCAAGATGAGGGCAATGTTTGCAATGCAGCTACCGACAATGTTCCCTACAGCCAGCCCTGTGTCGCCAAGAAGAGACGCAAAAACCGATGCGCCCAGCTCAGGCACCGTTGTGCCGAGCGCAACAATGGTCAGACCAATCGTGAACTCGCTCACGCCGAACTGCTTTGCAATCCTCGCTGCGCTGTCCACCAACCAGTCAGCGCCCTTCACCAAAAGCGCCAAGCCGAGCAGGAACAACAATGCATTCCAGAGCAAAGAATCCATGGGGCAATCTCCTAACACAGATGTTATAAGTTAAATAAAAAAGTTTGGATTAAGCCTGCTCAGAAGGGAGGATTCGAGGGCTTGGATTGGTGGTTTTTAGTGAGTAGTTTGCGGGTTCGGATTTTGACAACTTGTTTATTTTTATTAAATTACTTCCGCGTGTTTTAAACCTTTGAAATGCTTGTCCATTGTTTTTAACTCTGCGTTGGTTAGCTCTGCTGTAGCTTTAATAATTGCATCAGCCAAAGACAAGCCTGTTTCAATGCTTACTTCCGCAGCGTGAACCGCATAAACCTTAAAGTTCGATGCGGTAAGTTGCGGGAGGGAGGATTCGAACCCCCGAAGCCACTAAGGCACCAGGCTACTGGCACTACCTCCTTAAGGGAAACAGTGACCTCAACCTGGCCCGATCGACCACTACGGGACTCCCGCCTTAAATAAAGAAGAACAAAAAAAGGATTTAAAACCTTGCAGGGCGCTATTTCTTCTCTATTCCAACGACCTTTATCCAGAACGTGAGAGTTTTCCCTGCAAGAGGATGATTGAAGTCAACGACAACCGTGTTTTCCTTTATTTCCTTTACTATGCCGCTTGGACCGTTTTCGCTGACTACCTCTTGGCCGACCCTGAGCGTTTCCACTTCAGCGAAATTGCTTTTCGGCAGTTCAACAACCCTACTTTCGTCATAGGGGTACGCCTCAGCAGGCTGCAGCGTCACTGTCTTCTCCTCGTTCAGCCGCATCCCAACAACTGCGGCGTCAAATCCCCTAATCATTTCGCCCGCGCCGGCAGTGAAGCTAAGCGGCCCCCTGCCCTCGCTTGAGTCAAATAGGGCGCCGTCCTGCAGCGTCCCCTTGTACTCAACGGAAACTGTGTCGCCTGCTTCCACTAACTGCACTGGCTCACCTTCCACATTCCCATTGCCCTGCTGCTGGACGCAGCCGCACAGCAGCAAAATAGAGGCAGACGCAATAATGAAAAAGAACCTGCTTTCCATAAGCTACTTTGTCAGTGAAAAGGGTTAAATAGGAAAAGGGCGTTCACCACGCTCTGGAACCAACGCAATCGCGGAGGACGAGATTCGAACTCGCGCGTCCCGAAGGACACCAGCTGTTTGTGTTTTTTCCCTAAGGAAAGTTTTCTTTTCCCAGGGCTTTTCTCTTTTGAAAAGAAAAGGCCTCTCCAAGCTGGCGCGTTAACCGCTCCGCCACCTCCGCATTAATTAATTCAATGGCGCTTTTTTCCCGAGGCTTTTTTGCAAAGCAAAAAAGGCTCTCCGCCACCTCCGCACCTAGATGAAAATGGTTAGGAAAATTCTTTAAAGAGATTCATATTGGCTTGATTGCATTCCAGAAGATTTTTGAAAATAAAAATAGCGGGGGGGGCAATTCCCCCCGACTGAAATATCTGCTGAAAATACACCTACCTGCATGCACGCATGTAGTATGTTAGCCAGTTAAACGATGGAATGCATTTGTTTGCGTCAGCTGTGCTTTGCACGCACTGGGACATTATGAATCTTGGAACTCTTTCACCTGTGCAGGTGCTGTTGTAGTCAACTAGCTCGCAGCCCCAGCGTTCAGCGAAAATCATGAAATAATGGGCCTCACAGTTGCCAGGGTCGTCCGGGCAGGGCACCACGCTGAAATCCTGCAGCTGTCGCGTACATGCATAGCCTTGGCCATTTGAATTCGATGCCGATGCAGCTGAAAACAAAACTGCTCCGAAGACCGATGTTAACAAAATTGCTGTTAACAAAACATACAATCGCCTTCTCATTTTTCATTCACCTCCGCATTTAAAAAAAAATTAGGCGGATAACCTTAAAAGCGTTGGTGCTGAAGGTCTTTCTTTTTTTTCCGGCAGGCTGCGGTAATCGCCAGCGGCAGGATTTGAACCTGCGTGTGCCAAAGGCACTCTCGGTTTCCCGCTGTTTTTCTTTTGTTTTTCTTTTGTTTTTCTTTTGTTTTTCTTTTGTTTTTCTTTTGTTTTTCTTT
>CAZXIC010000010.1:22354-34184 GCA_964640195.1 uncultured archaeon
TGGTACAGCTTTTCTTTTTTCTAAAAAGAAAAGGTGTCTCAAGCCGAGTGCGTTTAACCGCTCCGCCACGCTGGCATAATAACTTTAGCTGAAAGAAACTATTTAAAGGAAACGAATTTCTTCCCTAGGGCTGCGACAGCGCCGTGAAAATTAGGGGATTTAAATGTCTTTCTGTGAAAAAAAGGTTCAAAAGAAGCAGGGGGAAAGTGTTATGAGGCAAGTCAGGGAACCGCTCAGCCATTCTTTACAGAAAGGCCGGCGAGAAAAATGCTTCGCAGTGCGGTATGGCTTGCCTCCTTAACTCCCAACACGCTATATACTAAGCCTTTTGTTTTTAAATACCTTTCCCTAGAAAATCTTGGCGGGGCTTGGTGCAGCATGCGACAGAAAATCCTGATTGAGGCAGGAAAATTCGCGTTTGAGGCAGAGCTTAATGACAAGATGTCCAAGGAAACTTGCAAGAAGGTTGTGGAAGCGCTCCCAGTTGAATCCAAAGCACAGGTTTGGGGCGAAGAGGTGTACTTTTCTGTTGGTTTTGGGCACCAACCAGAGAATGCTACGACAGACGTGAGGGTTGGCGACATTGCCTTTTGGCCTGACGGACCGGCAATTGCAATCTTCTTTGGCAAAACCCCAATGAGCAAGGGAGAAAAGCCAGTTCCGTACAGCGAATGCAATGTTGTTGGCAGGCTGCTTGACGTTGCAGGCGACAGGGAAAAGCTGCTGCAGGTGAAGCAGGGCGAAAGGGTTGTTGTCAGGAAGCTTTAGGTGAGATGCAGTGAACATTGAAGGAAAGCATTACCGCACGATTTGGGTAAAGGAAGGCGATGAAAAGGCCGTGCAGGTAATTGACCAGAGATGGCTTCCGCACAAATTCGTTGTAGAGGATTTAAAGACTGTTAGTGAGGCGGCAAAGGCAATAAAGGAAATGCATGTATGTGGCGCAGGCCTTGTTGGCGCAGCAGCTGGCTACGGCATGTACCTTGCTGCTCTGGAGGCGCCTGAGGAGGGCTTTGATGCAGCAATGAGGGCATCTGGCGAGAAGCTGAAGGCGACAAGGCCGACTGCAGTAAACCTTTCCAGGGCTGTGGAAAGGCAGCTGAAGGCAATGGCTGCGGGAAAAAGCAGGGGGGAGAAAGTGAAGATTGCATTTGAGGAAGCCGAAAAGATTGCTGACGAGGACTCTGAATTCTGCAGGCGCTTAGGGGAACACGGCTTAAAAATAATTGAGGAAATTGCAGAGAAGAAGGGCGGCGAGACTGTCAATATCATGACGCACTGCAATGCAGGCTGGCTTGCATTCGTAGACTATGGAAGTGCCACTGCACCTATCTATGCAGCCTTTGGCAAGGGAATAAAGGTCCATGTTTGGGTGAGTGAAACAAGGCCCTGGAACCAGGGGGCAAGGCTTACCGCCTGGGAGCTGGGGCAGCACGGCGTGCCGCATACAGTGATAGCTGACAATGCTGCGGGGCACCTGATGCAACACAGCCTGGTTGACTTGGTCATTGTCGGCGCAGACAGGGTTACAAGGGCAGGCGATGCAGCAAACAAGGTCGGCACTTATCTGAAGGCATTGGCTGCAAAGGACAACAAAATCCCTTTTTACGTTGCATTGCCTTCCTCAACCTTTGACTGGAGCATGGCGGACGGCGTGAAGGAGATTCCAATAGAGCAAAGAGGGCAAGAGGAAGTAAAATACATTCAAGGTCTCTGCAACGGAGAAATAAAGAGAGTGCTTTTGACACCGGAAAGGAGCAAGGCAGCGAATTACGCCTTTGATGTAACGCCGGCAAGGCTTGTGACAGGGCTAATCACTGAGAGGGGCATTTGCAGGGCAGATGAGGAAAGCATTCTGTCCTTGTTTCCGGAAAAAAGGTAATCTAAGATGAATGAAGAGGGCGTTATAAAATTCAGCTATGATTGGGAAAAGAAGCCGATTGCCATTGAAAACTTCGCTGAGCTCAATGCCTGGAGAAACAGGATGTACAGGGCTGGGTTGATTGGCGTGTCTGAAAACGGCATTGGCTTTGGAAACATTAGTGCAAGGATTGGAAAATCAAGCCAGTTTATAATCAGCGGCAGCGGAACTGGCAGCATTGAATCTTTAACAAAGCAGCATTATAGCAGGGTCGTTGAATTTGATTTGGAAAAAAGCTGGATAAAGTGCATCGGGCAGGTAAAGGCATCATCTGAATCCCTGAGCCATGCAGCCATCTACCGCTGGGATAAGGAAGCAGGCGCGGTTATTCACGCCCACAGCCTTGCCTTGTGGAAAAGGATGCTTGGCAGGGTTCCGGAAACTGGGAAGGGCGCTGACTACGGCACGCCGGAATTGGCTGCGGAAATATCCAGACTGTTTAGGGAAACAGATGTAAAAGAGAAAAAAATCATCGTTACCGCGGGGCACCGGGAAGGGCTTATTTCCTTCGGCAAAAATCTGCGGGAAGCAGGCAGCATTCTGCTAGAATACTTACACGGAAAGAAGTAGCTAACCCTTTTCCAGCTTCTTTTTCGCTTCGGGCAGCTTGTTCATCAAATCATGCGCGTTCCACATGCTGCCTTTTTCTTTCAGTAGCATCTCCGCGGCTTTTCCGTTGAGGAAGCATGCAGCCTTTGCCGAAAGGAGCAGCGGGTTCTTTGCCGCAAAGCCAGCCACCAACCCAGCCAAAATGTCCCCTGTTCCTCCTGTCGTCATTCCTGCGTTGCCTGTTCTGTTTTCAATTATCTGCTTGCCATCGCTGATGTAGTCTGTCTTACCTTTCAGAATCACAATGCAGTTGAATTTTTTTGCAGCCCTGAGCACGTTTTGCTTTTTTGCCTGCATTTTGAACAGCTGTTTGAATTCGCTTGCATGCGGCGTCACAATGCAGTTGCTGTGCAGCCACCTTGGCTCAAGCAATCGCAGGGCTGTTGCATCCAAGACAAAGCGCTTGCCTTTGTTTTTTGAAATCAGGCTGTGCAGCAGGTCCCTCATCCTCTGAGTGTGCTCAAGCCCAGGCCCGATGAGAATTGAATCAACGGAAGGCAGAACTGTTTTTATGTGGTTGAACTCAAAAACAATGAATTCAGGGGAAGCCTTTTTCACTGTGAGCAGATTTTCTTTTGCCGTTGCAAAATAAACCAAATCAACCAGCCTGCTTGCAGTCAAGCCCGCAAATATCGCTGCGCCGTGGTATAACCTGCTGCCTGCAACAACCAGGACAACGCCGTTTTCGCCCTTGTGGCTTTTCTTCTTCCTCTTAGCCAGTTTTAGCAGGTCTGCCTTTGAGGTCTTATGCTCCAGCATAAAAAAAGCATCAATTATTAAATACGAAAAGCATAAAATCTATTGGTGGCAGCATAGCCTGCTTGGGTTGGTTTGGTTGAACACGATTGTTAAGAATGCCTACGAAATCGCGTTAAATGACTTGAGGAAATGCTACACTGAGAAAGGCATTCTTGCAGGGAGAAAAAGCAAGAGGTACAGGCAGTACTGGGCAAGAAACAGCTTTTTCGCCTCCCTAGGTGCGCTGAGGGCTGGGGACAGCGAGCAGGTCAAGCGCAACCTGCAGCTTTTTGCGTCGCTGCAGAACAAAAACGGCATGCTGCCAAACCAGATAAGCCAGAACCTCAAGCCGAGGTACAGGCTGCTGATCGGCAGCGTCATCGACAGCACTGCCCTGTTTGTGGTTGCTTTGTACGAATACGTGAAAGAGACGCAGGACATGCAGTTTGCAAGGCAGAATTTTTTGTCTGTCAGGAAAGCGATTGAATTCCTGCGGTCCAAGGACAGGGACAACGATTTCCTGGTTGAGGAAAGGGTTTTTGCGAACTGGGCTGACAGCGTGCTGCGCTTTGGCAACGTGCTGTACACTAACTGCTGCTACTACAAGGCGCTGCTGTCTGCCGGTGAACTATGCTCGTTGGTGAAAGAAAACAGCCTGGCTGCAAAGTACAGGCGGCTTGCTGCAAAAACCAAAGAGAAAATCAACGGAATGTTCTGGCAGGGTAACTATTACTTGGACTGGATTGACTTCAGGAGGCATGATTTCTTTGCATGCGACGGCAACCTGCTTGCAATCGACTGGGCTATTGCCGACAAGGAGCAGAGCCAGATGATTCTGAACAAAATAAAACAGCACCAGCTGAATAAGGTGCCCCTGCAGACAAACTATCCTCTCTATCCACTGTGGAGGATTCCACCAACGCTGCTGCCATTGATGGAGTACCATTACCACAACGGCAGCAGCTGGCCTTGGCTCGGCTGCCTGAACGCGATTGCGCTGCGAAAAGTGGGCTGGAAAAATGATGCAAAAAGGGAGTTGAAGGGCGTCGCAGGGCTCATCAACGAAAACGGCACAGTGCACGAGGTGTTCGGGCAGAACGGAAAGCCAATAAGGAGCCTGTTTCTCAGGTCAGAAAGCCCTTTTGCCTGGAACGCGGGCTTTTTTGTGAGGGCAGTGCACGAACTGCATCAGAAGGAGTGAAAGGGCTTAATTTTGTGTTTTTAACGACTTGCCTTCAAAGGCGATTAAATGCTTGGCTTTTTGTTTGCCGTTGTCTCCTTGCTTGGCTTTGGCGGCTCTGCTGTTTTCCTTAAAAAGCCAGTCCAGCGGCTTGGGGTGTTTCCCGCTATTTTGACAAATTACCTTTTTACTTCAATCCTAACATTTGCTTCTGTTCTTGTTTTTGGCTCACTCGCCCTGCCTTCGCCTGAAATCGCACTGTTGTTGCTTGCAACGGTTTTTGTTGGAACCATAGCGATAGTTGCATTTTTCAAGGCCGTGGAAGATGGTGAACTGTCAATTGTTGCGCCTGTTGCAAAAACAAGCGTTATAGTGACAGTCGCGGTTTCAATGGCTTTTTTTGGCGAGGTACTGACAGCAGTGCAGGCGGCTGGCATGGCAGTAGTTATTGCAGCGGCGATTGCGGTTGGAACAGAGGGCCAGGGGATTAAGAGGCTTGAGAGGGGTATAAGCTATTCCATCATGACTGCTGTTGGCTGGGGGCTGTTTTTTGCGATGCTGAAACCCCTTGTTGCTGAGATGGGGCCGTTCAACGCGGCTTTTTATACGGAAGCGGGGATTTTTGCGCTGCTGGTTGCCTTTGTAGTTGCCACAAAACAGAAAATCCTTTTTAATGCTGATGCGGCAAAAGGCATTTTTGTGAGGGCTGTCCTTTTGACAGTTGCTGCGGTAACATACAACTTTGCTATATCCCTTATCGGCGTGGCAATAAGCGCTACCTTTATTGCAGCCTCGCCTGCAGTCATAGCAATACTCTCAAAGCTTTACCTCAAAGAAGAAATTCAGGCATACAAATACGTTGGCATAGCCGGTATAGTAGTCGGCTTGGCGATGCTTGCCCTGGGCCAATAATTTTTCAAAACAGCGAAGCGCTTTTAAACAAGTTTAATTATTCTATTCCTTAAGATGGACTGCATTGAAGCGGAAGGGATATTCAAGAGCTATGAGGATGTTGAGGCAGTAAAGAACATTGGCTTCAGCGTCAAGGACAGCGAGGTGTTCGGCCTGCTCGGGCCGAATGGCGCGGGAAAGACCACTGCAATCAGGATGCTGCTGGACATAATAAAGCCTGACAGGGGCAGCATAAAAATTTTTGGGAGGCATTTTAGCGAGGAAACAAAGTCAAGGATTGGCTACCTGCCTGAGGAAAGGGGGCTGTACGAAGAGCTGACAGTCATGCAGAACCTGCGCTATCTTGCAGCCCTGAAAGGCGCACAACCTGCTGCTGCAAGAAAGAGGGCTTTGCTGATGCTGAAGGAAGTTTCTTTGTCTGACTTTGCCGATAAAAGGCTCGGGATGCTGAGCAAGGGAATGAAGCAGTTGGTGCAGTTGATTGCCACCCTGATTCATGAGCCGAGACTGCTTATATTGGACGAGCCCTTCTCTGGGCTTGACCCTGCGAACAGGGAAGTAGTCAAGAAAATCATCCTGGAGCAAAAAAGGCAGGGCAAAACAATCGTTTTAAGCACCCATATGATGAACGAGGTTGAAGAGTTGTGTGACAGGATTTTGATGATTAATCTTGGCAGGAGGGTATTGTACGGCAGCTTGGATGACATAAAGGCAAGATACGCAAGCAACTGCGTTTACATTGAGTTCACCGGCCGGTTGCCTGCTTTGGATGGGATTGAGAAGGGAAACATAAGGAAGAACAGTGCTGAGCTTTACCTGCGTGTTGACACAACGCCGCAGCAGCTGTTGCGGCAGTTGGTGGAAAACAGCGTGAATGTAAGGAGATTTGATGTAAGGGAAATGAGCCTGAACCAGATATTCATCCAATTGGCGGGGGCGGAAAAATGGATAAAAGTTTGAAGGTTGCCCTGCACGAGTTCAGGGTCAACAGCAGGAGGAAGGAATACATCTTCTTTGCCTTTGTTTTGCCAGCGGGGCTCTTGCTTATTGTGGCATTGTTTTCTCTGGGCGGGAACCAATTCACTTTGACGGATTTCAGGGAGATGCAGCAAAGCCATTGGTTTTTTGCGTTTCCCTCGACAATTGCAATGGTTTTCTCGCTTGCAATCTTTTTAAGCGCAAACTTTTTGCTGCAGGGCATTGCAATAGAGAAAGAAAACAGGATAATGGAGGTGCTGCTCAGCTCGATTTCTTTCAGGCAGTTGCTCACCGGAAAAATCCTTGGGCTGGCTTTGCTCGGGCTGATTCAGTTTTCCTCGTGGGTGACAGCAGGCACCTTGGTTGTTGCCTTCGCTGCCCCAGAGGTCCTTGCGAGGGCACTGGAAAAATTCATCGCAGTTGAAACAATTTTCCTCTACCTTGTTTTCTTCTTTCTGGGCTATATCCTGTACGCGTCGCTGCTTGCAGCCATAGGGGTATTGACAGAAACAAGGGGGGAAGCGCAGCAGATTGGCTCGCTGTTAACTGTTTTCGCATTGATTCCCGCAATAAGCACCATGTTCTTGGCGCAGGACGCCGCCACTCCCTATGCAAGTGCTTTGACGCTGTTCCCATTAACGGCGCCAATCACGGCAATGATTAGAATCTTTTTGCGCAGCCTGCCGATGCATGAAGCGCTTGCCAGCGTTTGCATAATGGCTGTTACAATAGCTGCAATAATCCTTGCAACCGCAAAGATTTTCAGGGCGGAACTGCTGATGTACGGCAAACGCTTTTCGGCATTGGAACTGATAAGGCTCATAGTGAAAACAAAATAGTTCTCCTCCTCTGGAAGGCGGTTTAAGCAATAGCCTCTTTTAATGATTTTTGGGTAACAGTTACAATAGATTAAAATGAGGAAATTGTTTTTCGCATGCGCAATTGCGCTGCTTGTTTTTAGCGGGTGCGCACAGCAGCCAAGCGAAGGAGGTGGTGCTATGGCTGACGCGGCAGGAAAAAAAGTTTTGATGGTAATTGCCCCAAGCAATTTCAGGGATGAAGAGCTTTTTGACACAAAGGCAGAGTTGGAAGCGGCAGGCGCGGAAACAACAATTGCGAGCAAGCAGGCTGGAACAATTACTGGAATGCTCGGCGGGGCAGCAGAGGCTGAGGTTGGATTGGGCAAAGTGAATGCCGCTGACTACGATGCAGTAGTTTTCATCGGCGGAAGCGGTTCAAGCGCTTACTTCAATGACAGCACAGCCCAACAGATTGCAAAAGACGCTGTTGCAAAAGGCAAAGTGCTTGCAGCAATCTGCATCGCGCCAAGCATTCTTGCAAACGCTGGCATTTTGCAGGGGAAGAATGCAACGGCATTCAACAGCGAGGCAGGAAACCTCCAAAGCAAGGGCGCGAACTACACCGGCCAAGGTGTTACGGTAGATGGGAAAATCATTACGGCAGACGGCCCTGCTTCGGCAAGGCAGTTTGGCCGGGAAATAGCAAAGGTTTTACAGGGGTGAAAATTGGACCCTGCGGGCAGCCTTTTAGAAAAAAGGCTGGCGAAAATTGGATGCTGAAAATTAGGCATGAAAAATGGACCCTGCGGGAATCGAACCCGCTTCTCGGCCTTTGCCGGCTTGCCTTTCAGCAAACTTGCGAAGGCCGCATCTTCCCATTGGACTAAGGGCCCAAGTAAATAATCAACAGGCGATTAGAAATTTAAATAGAATTATTTTGTTGCCTTCTTCATTGCAGCAGCAAATTTCTCAATCGCTTTCAGCATCTTCCTTTCGCTGTGCAGGTTTCTTTTAATTAAATTGATTACTGCACTGCCGACTATTGCACCGTCTGCACCAGCAAGAATTACCTGCTTTACGTGCTGGGGCTTGCTTATCCCGAAGCCGACGCACAAAGGCAGCTTAGTGAAAGGCCTTACCCTTTTTATTAGGTGAATCGTTCTGTGTTGCAATTCCTTTCTCGCGCCAGTAACGCCGAGCAGCGAAACAAGGTAAACGTAGCCTTTGCAAACGCGCAGCAGTTTCAGCAGCCTGTTCTTTGTGGTTGTGGGGCTTACAATAAAAACCTGCTTGATGCCGTGCTTTCCTGCTGCTTTCAAAAGTGGTTTTGCCTCTTCAACAGGGCAGTCTGCTGCAAGCACTGCATCAGCCCCTGCTTTTCTTGCATCAGCATAGAATTTCTCAACGCCCCTCTGGAAAATCAGGTTGTAGTAAATGAGCAGCGAAATCGGGATTTCCTTGGCATAGGAACGAATTTTTCTGATTAAAGCAAAGCACCTGTCGGTATTCATTCCTTGCGCTAGGGCCCTCTGGTCTGCCTCCTGAATGGTTTTTCCGTCAGCAATCGGGTCGGAAAAGCCCATGCCAAGCTCCAGAGCATCCGCTCCGCTGTCAATCAATGTTTTGATTATCCTGAAGCTTAGCCCATAATTAGGGTCGCCCAGCACCACGAACGGGATGAAGGCGCCCTGCTTTTTAGCTTTCAGTTCTTTGAATTTTTTCTTAAACCTGTCCATCTTTTGCCTCACTTGCCCCTCATTTTCCCATTTTTAGCTCCTTTACAGCGATGTCCAAGTCCTTGTCTCCCCTGCCGCTCAAATTGATTATTACGGCATCTTTCCTTTTGCATTTCTTCGCATATTTCAAGAGATAGGCAACTGCATGCGCCGACTCCAGGGCAGGGATGATGCCCTCTTCTTTGCTCAGCAGACTGAATGCATTAAGCGTTTCCTTGTCAGTTGCGTAAAAATACTTCACCCTCTGCAAGTCCTTCAATAAAACCAGTTCCGGCCCCACAGCACTGTAATCCAAGCCGGCGCTGATTGAATGTGTGTTGTAAATCTGCCCGAATTTGTCCTGCAGTACGTATGTCATCGTGCCATGCAATACTCCGAGGCGACCCCTCTTCTTATCGGCAAACCTTGCAGCGTGCTTTCCTGACGCAATGCCCAAACCGCCTGCCTCAACCCCAATCAATTCAACTTTTTTGTTCTGCAGGAATGATTTGAAGATGCCAAGCGCATTGCTGCCCCCGCCAACGCATGCAATGATTGCCTTCGGCATTTTCCCCTCTGCCTTCAAAATTTGCCTCTTTGTTTCCCTGCCGATAACTGACTGGAAGTGGGCAATCATTGTTGGATAGGGGTGGGGCCCCAAAACAGAGCCAAGGAGGTAGTAGGTGTTTTCGCAGGAAGCAGTCCAGTCCCTCAGGCACTCGTTTATTGCATCTTTCAGCGTTTTGCCCCCGCTTGAAACCGGTATGACCCTAGCGCCAGCCAGCTGCATCCTGTAAACGTTTGGCCTCTGCCTTTCAATGTCCACTGTGCCCATGTAGATGTCGCATTTTAAGCCGAGCTTTGCCGCTGCCACTGCTGTTGCAACACCGTGCTGCCCAGCGCCTGTTTCAGCGATAATCCTATTCTTTCCCATGTACTTTGCGAGCAGAGCTTGGCCCAGTGCATTGTTTATCTTGTGGGCTCCGGTGTGCGCCAAGTCTTCCCTCTTCAAGTAAACCTTGCAGCCAAGTTTTTTGCTCAGGTTGCGCGCAAAGCTAAGCGGTGTCGGCCTCCCGGCATATTCCCTCAGCAGCTTATTGAATTCCTTGTTGAATCTTTTGTCGTTCTTGTATCTGTAGAATGCTTCCTGCAATTCAAGCAGCGCGGGCATCAGCGTTTCAGGTATGTAGATGCCGCCGTATTTCCCGAACCTTGGCTTTCCAATCATTTTTTCGCCTTTTCAATGAAGTTTTTTAATCTATTTAAATCAATTTTTCTTTTATTGCTTTGCATTTTCACTCCGCTGCTGACATCAACGCCGAAAGGCTTGACCTGCCTTATCGCGGCTGCAACATTTTCTGCTGTAAGCCCGCCGGCAAGGAAAACAGGCCTCCTTGCATTCTTCCTTATCTCATTGCACTCTTTCCAGTCGGCTTTCTTTCCTGTTCCACCCAGCCTTTTTCCAGACGCAGAGTCAAGCACGATGAAGTCAACGAATTTTTCAAATTTTTTTGCTTCAGCCATTTGCTTGCGGCTTTTCACTCTAATGACCTTGAAAATCCTGGTTTTGGGCAGCAGGCAGCGGAATTCAAATATCTCTTCTTCCGGCAATTCTGCAAGCAGCTGCACCGCGTCTGCCCCAAGCGATTTGCACAAGGCTGCGATGTCCTTTCCCTTGGTCAAATCTGTTAGGGCAACAAGCGGAACACTGCCGTGAAGCTGCTCAAAAAATTCAACTGCCTCTTTTCTGTCAATTGACCTTTCCGCTCCCTGCACGTCTACAACAAAGCCGAGGTAATCTGCTCCGTGGCTGATTGCAGCAAACCCGTCCTCAAGGTTTGTGATGCCGCAGATTTTCACTTTCACCATCTCAAAAACCTTTCCAAAGCATTTCTTGCTCTAATAACTGCGGCCATTCATTTCAAAAGCCCAGCTCGAACAGCTTTGCCTCAATGTCATCTGCCCTCATGAGGGCAGAGCCAATCAGCACTGCGTCAACCTTCCCCTTAACCATCTCAACATCTGCTGCAGAATTAAAGCCGCTCTCGCTTACGATTGCCCTACCCTCTGGAACCATTGAACGCAAGCCGATTGTCGTATTCAAGCTCACTTTCAGGCTCTCAAGGTTGCGGTTGTTTATCCCAATTATTTCAGCCCTTGCGGCAAGGGCTTTCTCAATGCAGGCGCTTGAATGCACTTCGACAAGGCACTGCAAGCCTAGGTTTTTTGCAGCCGAATGCAATTTCCTCAGCCTGTCTTTTGCAAGCGCTGCCGCAATCAGCAAAACAGCGTCAGCGCCGTGAGCCCTTGCCTCGTACAGCTGGTATTCATCCAAAACAAAGTCCTTCTGCAGCACAGGCAGGCTGCTTTGCCCCCTAACCTCTTGGAGGTATTCAAGCCTTCCCTGGAAGAAGCGCTCGTCTGTCAGCACGCTGATTGCCTGCGCGTGCTTGCTGTAAATTGCAGTTATTTGCTGCAAATCAAATTTTTGCCTGAGCAAGCCATTGCTTGGGGAAGCCTGCTTTATTTCCGCAATGAGGTTAATCGGCTTTTTCTTTGAGCTGATTGCATCCCTGAAATTCCGCAATTCAAACCTGTTCAGATTTTTTTTCAATTCTCCAATTGGAACCTTCTTCTTCCTTGCAGCGATATCCTTCTCCTTGAACAGCAGGATTTCCCTCAGAACATTTGGCTGCTTCATCTGTTGCTCTCCCCTATAAGCTGTCCAAGCTTTTTCATTGCAGCGCCGCTCTCAACGCTTTTGCGTGCAAGCCCGATGCCTTCCTTTATGCCCTTCGCCTTTCCGTTTGCGTAAATCGCGGCGCCTGCATTCAGCAAAACAATGTCCTGCTTCGGCCCCTTTTCTTTTCCGCTCAAAATAGCGCGCATTATTTCCGCGTTTTCCTCTGCTGTTTCAGCTGCAACGTCTTGCTCCCTGCACCGCTTGAAGCCAAACTGCTCTGGTGTGGTCTCGTAT
>CAZXIC010000011.1:0-33979 GCA_964640195.1 uncultured archaeon
TCACAGCACTCCCCCAAAGTGCACTGGGGCGTCATTGTCATCACGGCAGTATCTTCCCCTTTTGCCCCGGAATCGTCCCATGCGGTTAGTGTAAGCGGGATTTCAGTGCCGGGCGGCTCATCGCAAACCGCACCTATATGCGAAAATTCGTGTGATGGACTCAGGGGCTGGTGTGTCCGCGATTTTACTTCACAGTCATAGCTCATTGGTATTGACCATGTGCAGGCTGTTAATTCCCCGTCAGTGTCTTCGCATTCTCCCCCATGTACAAAATACGTGCCTCTTGACACCTCCTCATCAGCGAAAGCGTCTGCTTCCGGCGGCACGTTTTTCGCAAGAGTCAAATACATTGTATCTGTGGGATTAGGACCTGGAATAAGGCCGCACTCTTCATCTCTTCCCCCTAAAGTTAGGTCAAAGCGTACGCTATCAGGGTCTGCCTCAGACAAATTGCAGCTTAATGTAACAGTGGTGGTAGCTTTATATGTCCCGATTCCTTCTGGGATCTGCGATATGCTACAGTAGCTATATGCAGCAGGGCTCACGCTCCAACCACATGTAATAATGGGCCAAGAGGTAGCAGTGCAAGTTCCGACTATTTCAATGCTCTCGCCACTCTTCATTCTTCTGTCGCTGCCCGCGTCTACTATGGGGTGGTCAAAGCACAATGCAGAAGAAAACCCCGCGAACATGATGAAAAATAGCGCAAGAACAAGCGGCATTGATTTGCGGGTTATCATTTTCGCTCACTAATACTAACCTTAAAGTAGAATAAATAAGTTTCTTTAGGGGCTTTGCTGCTTAAGCAAAGCCAGGTGCCAAAAACAAATCCGCCCATAAAATTCTTTGCCTTTTACACAAACCCTTTGCAGCTTTGTGTAACTAATCCTTAAAATTTGGCATTTTTTACACAGGGAACTTGGTCGCGATAGCCTTAAATACAACAAGCTTTTTTTATTAGCTGAGCAAGATGGAACCGAGCATTCTGATTGACTTGATTTTAATTATCCTTGCTGGCACTGCCCTGGGCTGTATTGCAAGGTTTTTGAAGCAGCCGCTGCTTGTTTCTTACCTCATCGCAGGGCTAATAATAGGGCCGCTGGGCCTCAAGCTGATTTCAAACACGTCAGACATACTGCTCTTCTCGGAGTTAGGCGTTGCGTTCCTGCTGTTTGCAGTAGGAATAGAGACAGACATCGCGAAGCTCGTTAGGATGAAGGGCACGGTCATAGGCGGTGCGCTGATACAGGTGTTTGTTACGGCAAGCATTGTGTTCGCGATAATGCGGTTTTTCTCGCTGCCTTTCATGGAAAGCGTTTACCTCGGGCTGATTCTCGCGTTCAGCAGCACCGTGATAGTGGTAAAAATCCTTACAAGCAAAAACCAAGTGAGCACGCTGCACGGGCGGCTGATTATAGGCTTTGCAGTGGTGCAGGACGCATTGGCAGTGCTTCTTTTGCCAGTCCTTGCAAGGCCTGAAACCATTATGCACTTCAGCATTGCCGCGACTTTTCTGCTTAGCATATTCTCCCTGTTCGCAATGGCTTTCCTGCTAAACCGGTATGTCCTACCCAGGGTGCTGGCATACTTCGCAAATACTGCTGAGCTCTTTTACCTTATCATTGTCTCGGTCTGCTTTATCTTCATCTACCTCTCAGTTGTGTTTGACTTCTCCATTGCAGTCGGGGCTTTTATAGGGGGCATAAGCCTGAGCAGCCTGCCCTACAATGTGGAGGCTTCAAGCAAAATTCGCGGCCTCAGAGACTTCTTCTCCACGATATTCTTTGTTTCCCTCGGCATGCAAATCGGCATCGGCTTCGGCGGCTTTCCCCTGGCGCTGCTGCTCATAATGCTCGCTGTCGTGTACTTCCTAAACCCCCTGATATACTTCCTCATAAGCCTATTTGCGGGCTACGGCGGAAGAGTTGCATTCCTCATAGGCGTAGCCCTTGGGCAGGCAAGCGAGTTCTCGTTCATCCTCGCAAGCCAGGGGCTGCGGCTCGGCCAGATAAGCCAGCCGACATATTCTGTCGCACTGCTTGTGATAATTGTCTCAATGATGACAACCCCTTACCTCATAGAGAACAGCAACCAGCTGTACAACGGCGTTGAACACACCCTGGACAGGATTGTGCCGCCAGCGAAGAGGGCTTACCTCAGGCAGAGGCTGAAAAGGCTGGAAAAGCTGCCCAAGAAAAAAGAGCTGAAAAAGCACAACATACTGGTCGGCGCCGGCGTTTTCGGCAGCGGCCTGATTAACCTGCTGAAGCACCACGGCACTTTTGTTGTAGTGGACCACAACCCACACGTGGTGATGAACCTGATTGAAAAGGGCAACCACGCGATTTACGGCAGCCCTGACAATGACGACGTATGGAAAAAGGTTTCACTTGAGAACGCGAAACTGCTTATCATAACGATTCCGAACACGAATGACGCAATAAAGCTCATCAAGAAGGCGAAGAAAGCGAACAAGAAAACAGTGGTGTTTGCAAGGGCGCACTATTACAGGGACGCTCTGGCGCTGTACAAGAACGGCGCAGACTTTGTCTGCATGCCGCACGTCATCGGCAGCAATGTTTTCCTGAGGAACGTCTGCGACTTCCTTGAAACAGGCAAATTGTACAGGATAGTCAACCTAGAAACCGAGTACCTCAACTACCTGAAAGCGAAAGCCGCAGAGGAAAGAAAGCACTTCGGGTTTTGATTAAGAAGCCAGTAACACCAACCTTTAAAAACATGGGCAAATATATGGGTTATTATGGGAGAAAGAAGGGGTCTACGGATCCTACACTGAATTCCTGTTCTTCTTCGATTTGTTTAGTGGAAAAACCAGCCTCGCCGGAGCGTGGATGCAATGGGCAAAGAGCTAATTGAAATAATGGACACTACACTTCGTGATGGAGAGCAGTGCCAGGGTGTTACCTTTACGCCTGAAGAGAAGCTGGGCATAGCGCAGATTCTGCTGCAGGAAGTCAATGTGGACAGGGTTGAAGTTGCGTCAGCGAGGGTCAGCGCAGGCGAAGCCCTGGCTGTGCGAAAAATCACCAAATGGGCTGCAGAAAACAAAATGCTTGAGAGGGTTGAGGTTCTGGGATACGTGGATGGAGAGAAGAGCGTTGACTGGATTCTGGATGCAGGCTGCAGGACAATGAACCTGCTTGTGAAGGGAAGCCTGCTGCACCTTGAAAAGCAGATAGGGAAAAGCCCTGAACAGCATTTTGAAGACATTAAGAAAACCGTTGATTACGCGAAGGGCAAGAACGTTACAGTGAATGTCTTCCTAGAGGACTGGAGCAACGGAATGAGGGACAGCAAGGATTATGTAATGCAGTTGGTTGAAGTCCTGGGCAAGATGCCAGTAAAGCGCGTTTTCTTGCCGGATACGCTTGGGGTGCTTTCGCCTGATGAAACCTCTGCGTTTGTAGGGGAAATGGCTGAAAGATTCCCTTACATGTGCTTTGAGTTCCACGCCCACAATGATTACGGTTTGGCAGTAGCGAACAGCCTGGCTGCTATAAAGGCAGGCTGCAAGGGCGTGCACGTTACTGTGAACGGCCTGGGCGAGAGGGCTGGAAACGCTGCACTGGACGAGACAGTCGCTGTCCTGAACGACAAGACGCCATTCAAGTGCAGCGTGGATGAGAAAAGCCTGGCAAAGGTGAGCAAAATAGTTGAAACCTTTTCGGGCAAGAGGATTGCCGCAAACAAGCCGATTACAGGCAGCAACGTCTTCACGCAGACAGCAGGCATTCATGCAGACGGAGACAAGAAGGCAGGGCTGTACGAAAACCCGCTGAAGCCTGAAAGGTTCGGCAAGGAAAGGCAGTACGCCCTGGGAAAATTGAGCGGGAAGGCAAGCCTTGAGCAGAACCTGCAGCAGCTTGGCCTCAAGCTGAGCCCGGCAGACAAGGAAAGGGTGTTGCAGAGAATAGTTGAACTGGGAGACATGAAGAAGGTTGTCACAACAGAAGACCTACCCTACATTGTTTCTGATGTTCTTGACACGCCGGAGGAGCGAAAAGTCAAAATCAAGGGCTGCGCTGTGAGCAGCGGCTCTGGCATCAAACCGAATGCGTCTTTTACATTGCAGGTTAACGGAAAAGATTACAGCGAAAGCGCTGTCGGCGACGGAGGCTATGACGCATTCATGAATGCCTTGAGAAAAATGGCTAAAAAAGCCGGGCTGGGGCTGCCCAAGCTGGTTGACTATGAGGTGAGGATTCCCCCTGGCGGAAAGACAGATGCGCTGGTTGAGACAACAATCACCTGGCTGGACGACAGCAAGAGAGGCTTTTCAACAGTCGGTGTTGACTCAGACCAGGTAATGGCTGCCGTGAAGGCAACGGAAAAAATGCTGAACGCTGTTGCAAGGAAGAGCAGAGAATAAGCAGTTAGGCGAAAATTCAGGGATAGCTTTAAAAAAAAGTCGCTTCTTCTTAGATAGCGGGTTCTTTTTTGAGCCAAAACGAACCCAAAAAAGCAAAACTGATTCTGGAAGACAACAGCGTTTTTGACGGCATCTCCTTTGGCGCGGAAAAAAGCATTGCAGGCGAAGTAGTCTTCAACACAGGCATGGTTGGCTACCCTGAGAGCCTCACAGACCCGAGCTATAATGGGCAGATTCTGGTGCTGACATACCCTTTGATTGGAAACTATGGGGTGCCAAAAAGCGGAAAGGAATTTGGGATTGAACGAAACTTTGAATCGGAAAAAATACAAATAAGCGGCCTTGTTGTGGCAGATTACTCTTATGAGTACAGCCACTGGCAGGCGGGTAAAAGCCTTGGGCAGTGGCTCAAAATCGGAAAAGTTCCTGCACTGACTGGCGTTGACTGCAGGGCCTTGACCAAGAAACTCAGGGAGAAAGGCGTGATGCTTGGGAAAATCGTTTTTAATGGAGAAGGGCTGCCGTTTGATGACCCGAATGAAAGAAACCTTGCAGCAGAGGTAAGCTGTCCAGAGCCGCTACTATATGAAAACGGCAGGAAAACAATCGCGCTGATTGATTGCGGAGCGAAAAACAACATCGCAATCTCGCTCCTGCGCAGAAAGGTGAGTGTGCTGCGCGTGCCCTGGAACTATGACTTATTCAACGGAAAACATGACTTTGACGCAGTTTTGGTAAGCAACGGTCCGGGCGACCCAAAAACCGTACAAGAAACGATTGAAACCGTGCGGAAGTCGCTTGAATACGGCTTGCCAACCTTTGGAATCTGCTTTGGCAACCAAATCCTTGCCTTGGCAGCTGGCGCTGACACATATAAATTGAAGTACGGTCACAGGAGCCAGAACCAGCCCTGCGCTGTTGTTGGAACAAAACAGTGCTACATCACTTCGCAAAACCACGGCTATGCAGTTGATGAAAAATCCTTACCCAAAGGATGGCAGCCCTGGTTCAGGAACCTGAACGATGGAACCAACGAGGGAATAAGGCACAAGAGCAAGCCATTTATGTCAGTGCAGTTTCATCCAGAGGCAGCGCCTGGCCCTGTTGACACGGCATTCCTGTTCGGCAAGTTTTTGCAAAAGGTCAAGGGGGCAGCGAAATGACGCCGAAAAAGGTTCTGGTGCTGGGCAGTGGCGCGCTGAAGATTGGAGAAGCCGGCGAGTTTGACTATAGCGGCAGCCAGTGCATCAAGGCTTTGAAGGAAGAGGGCATTGAGGTTGTTCTGCTAAACCCGAACATTGCGACAATACAGACAAGCAAGGACTTTGCAGACAAAATTTACTTCCTCCCGGTGAACCCTCACTTTGTTGAAAGGGTGATTGAAAGGGAAAAGCCGCAGGGCATTTTGCTCAGCTTTGGCGGCCAGACAGCATTGAACTGCGGTGTTGAACTGTTTGAGAAAGGCGTTCTCAAAAAGTATAAGGTGAAGGTTCTTGGAACACCAATCCAAGCAATCATAGCAACAGAGGACAGGGAAAAATTCAACGAAGAGCTTGCCTCAATCAGCATAAAAGTGCCGAAAAGCATTCCTGTAACAAACAAAAAAGACGCCCTGCTGGCAGCGAAGAAAATCAAGTATCCTGTTATAGTAAGGGCTGCCTATGCTTTGGGCGGAAGGGGCAGCGGTGTCGCAAAAAGCGAAGAGGAGTTACGCACCATTGTAGAGCAGGTATTCGCATACGCACCGCAGGTGCTTGTTGAAGAGTATCTTGAGGGCTGGAAGGAGGTGGAATATGAGGTTGTTCGCGACTGTCATGACAATTGCATTACTGTCTGCAACATGGAAAACTTTGACCCGCTTGGCATCCACACAGGGGAAAGCATTGTGATTGCCCCAAGCCAAACGCTGAGCAACAAGGAGTACCACAAGTTGAGAGAGATTTCAATCAAGGTAATAAAGCACCTTGGGGTTGTTGGGGAATGCAACATCCAGTTTGCCTTGGACCCAAAAAGCGATGATTACAGGGTGATTGAAGTGAACGCAAGGCTTAGCAGGAGCTCAGCTCTTGCATCAAAGGCAACAGGCTATCCGCTTGCATTCATCGCTGCAAAGCTGGCTTTGGGCTATTCGTTGACTGAATTGCAAAACAAGATAACAAAGAAAACAAAGGCCTGCTTTGAGCCAGCGCTTGACTATTGCGTTGTGAAGATTCCTCGCTGGGATTTACAGAAGTTCCAGAGGGTGAGCTACAGGATTGGCACGGAGATGAAATCAGTGGGGGAAGTAATGGCAATCGGCAGGAGCTTTGAGGAAGCAATGCAGAAAGCTATAAGGATGCTGAACATTGGCATGTATGGCTTGGTTGGAAACAAGCTGCAGATAAAAAAGATAGCACATGGCCTGGAGCACCCCACAGACAAAAGGATTTTTGATTTGATTGAAGCAATAAAGAAAGGCTATTCCATTGAAAGGATTTACAAGCTGAGCCACGTTGACAGGTGGTTCTTATTCAAGCTCCGCCAGGTTGTTGAGGTTGAAGCAAAACTGCGAAATTACTCTCTTGAATGCGTTCCAAAACAGCTTTTGGTTGAAGCGAAGAAAGCGGGCTTCAGCGACAAACAGATTGCAATCATAACAGGCGAAACAAACGAACTGAAGGTAAGGAAGAAAAGAAAAGCCTTGGGAGTCCTGCCGATTGTAAAGCAGATTGACACTCTTGCAGCAGAATTCCCGGCAAAAACAAATTACCTGTACGTTACATACAATGGAAGCGAAGATGATGTGGAATTCAAAAACAGCAAGCATGTAATGCTGCTTGGCTCCGGCTCCTACAGCATTGGCTCAAGCGTTGAATTCGACTGGTGCGGCGTGACAGCAAACAACACCCTGAAAGAGCTTGGTTACCGCACTATAATGGTGAACTTTAACCCAGAAACAGTAAGCACAGACTACGATGTCTGCGATAGGCTGTATTTTGAAGAGCTTTCCCTGGAGAGGGTTCTTGATATCTATGACAAGGAAAAGCCACTTGGGGTCCTCATCAGCATGGGCGGCCAAATCCCAAACAACCTTGCAATGAAGTTATTCGGCAGCGGCGTAAAAATCCTCGGGACATCGCCAAAAAGCATTGACAGGGCAGAAAACAGGCACAGGTTCTCTCAGCTCTGCGACAGGCTCGGCGTTGACCAGCCAATGTGGAAAGAGCTGACAAGCAAAAAAGATGCAATCGGGTTTGCAAAGAAAGCCGGCTTTCCTGTTCTCGTAAGACCGAGCTATGTTCTGAGCGGCGCGGCGATGAGCGTTGCATTCAAGGCAAAGGATTTAGCAGATTACCTTGATAAGGCAACGTCCCTCTCTCCGGAGTATCCTGTGGTGATAAGCAAGTTCATTACAAACGCAAGAGAGATTGAAATTGATGCAGTTGCAAACAAAGGGAAGATTGTTGTTTACGCTGTAAACGAGCATATCGAGAATGCCGGGGTTCATTCAGGGGATGCAACAATGGTGTTTCCCCCACAAAAAACCTATTTGGAAACTGTGAGGAGGATAAAAGATGCCGCATACAGCCTGTGCAAAGAGCTGGACATAACAGGGCCTTTCAACATGCAGTTCATAGCAAAGGACAATAAAGTGAAAGTAATAGAGCTCAACCTGAGGGCTTCTCGCTCTTTCCCTTTCGTCTCAAAGGTTTCTGGGATAAACTTTGTTGAATTGGCAACAAAATCAATCAGCGGCAGCAATGTGGCAAGGGTTGAGAAAAGCGCCTTTGATCTGGACTACGTTGGCGTGAAAGCGCCGCAGTTCAGCTTCAGCAGGTTGAAGGGCGCAGACCCTCTGCTCGGAGTTGAAATGTCTTCTACAGGGGAGGTCGCATGCATGGGCACCGATTTGGAGGACGCGTTCCTCAAGAGCCTGATTGCAACGGGCTTTGAGCTGCCAAGGAAAAACATTCTTGTGAGCGTAAGCGGTGACGAGAACAGGTTTGACATACTGGACGAAATCCGACTGCTCAAAAAGCAAGGGTTTAGCTTGTACGCGACGGACACAACACATGCGTTCTTTAAGGAGCAGGGCATAAAAACAAAGATTCTATACAAAATCCAGGAAAAAAGGAGACCAAACACGATGGACTTCTTCAAGGAAGGAAAGCTGGACTTGGTGATAGCGATTCCAGACGAGTTTGACAGGAAGGCACTGGAAGCAGAGTATGATTTGAGGAGAAACGCGGTTGACTTTAGTGTACCGCTTATCACGAACAGGCAGCTTGCAAAACTGCTGGTCAATGCCCTTGCAAAAAAGAAACTTGGCAATCTGGAGGTAAAGCATTGGGCGGAGTACATAAACGGCGCCCAATGAAAAATAAGATAAGCTTTTTCATGCAGCTTCTTTTATGGCTGCAGGCAAAATCGCTGTTCTGGATTTCGGTGCACAGTACGCGCACCTTATTGCAAGGCGGGTGAGGCAGCTGCATGTTTACAGCGAAATAATGCTACCTGACTCCCATTCTGAAGAACTGCGGAAGGCAAAAGGAATTATCCTCAGCGGCGGGCCTGCTTCTGTTTACGCAAAGGATGCGCCTTCTTTCAACAAGGAAATTTTTTCTTTGGGAATCCCTGTCCTTGGATTGTGCTACGGGCACCAGCTGATGGCACAGCAGCTCGGCGGAAAGGTAGCAAGGGGAAGCGTTAGGGAATATGGGCTTGCAAAGCTCGCTGTAAAGAAAAAAGAGCCACTGTTCAACGGTCTTGCGAAAAAAGAAACAGTATGGATGAGCCACGGTGACAAAGTGGAAACCTTGCCGCCAGGCTTTGAGGCAATTGGGAGCACCGCTGATTGTGAGAACGCGGCGGTTGCTGATTTGCGCAGGCGCTTTTTCGGGCTGCAGTTCCATCCTGAGGTAACACATACGCCGCACGGAATGTGCATTCTTGAGAATTTTGTTTTGAAAGTGTGCGGCTGCACGCAGGACTGGACAATAAAAAATTTCATTGAAAGCAAGGTTCGCGATATAAAGAAAAAAGTCAGCGGCAGGAACGTTTTCATCTTGGTGAGCGGTGGGGTTGACAGCACTGTCGCACTGGCGCTGCTGAACAAAGCTCTTCCCCGTGAAAGGATTTTTGCCATGCATGTTGACACCGGCTTCATGCGCAAGGATGAAACACTAGGAGTGGAGAAGGCGCTGAAAGCGCTTGATTTTTCCATGCTGCATGTGGTTGATGCTGGCAGGAAATTCTTTGGAAAGCTTACAGGCGTTGTTGACCCGGAAAAGAAAAGGGTAATAATTGGGAAGCTTTTTGTTGAAATCCAGGACAGGGAGCTGCACAAGCTGAACCTTGACCCAGAAAAATGGATTCTGGGGCAGGGAACAATTTACCCTGACACTATTGAAACAGCTGGCACAAAGCATGCTGCTAGGATAAAGACACACCACAACAGGGTTGAAAGCGTGAAGCAGCTGATTGAGGAAGGAAAAGTGATTGAGCCGATTGCGGAATTGTACAAGGATGAGGTGCGCGAACTCGGGGAAAAGATTGGCCTGCCGAAGCATCTTGTTTGGAGGCACCCTTTCCCTGGGCCAGGGCTTGCGATAAGGTGCCT
This sequence comes from uncultured archaeon, assembly GCA_964640195.1. Lineage (GTDB taxonomy): Archaea > Iainarchaeota > Iainarchaeia > Iainarchaeales > CAZXIC01. The sequence goes on from CAZXIC010000011.1 coordinate 9,990, forward strand.
CTGCAGCAATGGCCTGGAAGAAAAGAAGCCCGGCCTGCAGGAAAAGGTTGGCAGGATTGCAAAAAAATTCGGTTACAGTGCAACACTGCTTCCGGTTAAGAGCGTCGGCGTGCAGGGAGACGAGAGGAGCTACGCCCACACTGTCCTGCTGCAGGGCGCACTTGGATGGAAGAGGCTTGAGCGCTGCAGCACCGAAATCACGAACGAAATAGGGGAAATCAACAGGGTTGTTTTTGCAGTAAAGCCGGAGAAAATTAGTGAAATAAAAATCTTGAAAGCGGATTTGGACAGAAAAAGGATTTCTCTTTTGCAGGAAGCCGATGCAATCGCAATGCAGGAAACAGAAAAAGCTGGGCTGATGCGCAAAATCTGGCAGTTTCCAGTAATCCTGCTGCCGCTTTCCGTCAATGGCACTGGCAGTGAGGCAGTTGTGCTGCGCCCGGTTGAAAGCACAGAGGCGATGACAGCCCGCTTTTACCCGATGCCGGAAAAAGCACTGCGCGCTATCGCGAGCAGGGTAATGCGCTTGAAGGGCATTGGCGCTGTTTTCTTTGATGTAACGCACAAGCCGCCTGCAACAATAGAGTGGGAATAACTGTGGATACAGCACGGCTGTCGGCAAAAAACAGAACAAAAAAAGCCGTTTAAGCCAAGAAAAGGCTAATTCCAGCGCTTTCAAACAAAAAACGAAAATAATCAATCCAATAAAAAAGTAACAGCGGTATTTGAAATTTGCCTCATACTTTCCCTTTCACTGCCCATCCCTTTCTCTTTACCCCAAATTCCTTCCTCTCAAACATTATATTATCCACTACTACTCTTGTACCCTCTAGCTCCCACAAAAGAAGCTCTTCGGCTATATCCCTGACCCTTTCGGCAACAGGCCCGCGCGAGCGTTGTTTTCTAGGGGCTCTTGAATATCTTGTGAATACATATGTCATTCCCCCTCTTTTCTGAGTAGTGGCAGGTACAATGTCTTCTGCCGATAGCTCTATCATTATATTTCTTACTGCCCCCTTTTGCCCCCTGCCAGATTTTCCACGGCGTTTCCTTGATGTCACTTTCCTTGTCGATCTGCCAGGCAATGCCATTTAATCACTAAATTAATAGTAAGTAATTGCTTTTTAATATTCTTTTGGTTGAGCTTGCCACCCAAATAGTCAAATTCTTATTACATGCCCTTACAGCTCCGCGTATGTTTTTGCTTGTCGAGTGGGAATAGTATCGAAACAGCGAAAGTTAATTAAACAACGTTCATTGTAGTCTCTATATGAAACTGCTGATTGGAATCCATCTGCATGAAAAGTACAAGGGGTGGAGATTTAGGCGATTTGTGCGGAAAAGTTTTGCGCAAGGACAGAAAACTGCTTTGATGGTGTTTGACTGGGCGCCGTTTTCAAAAAACGAGATCAGGGTTTTGTCCAAGCGGTCACGTGTTCACCTATCAAATTTTTTTCTGGTTAGGACCATTCCACAACCTGGTGTTAGTTTTGAGGTAGACTTTGGCGCGTATCGCAAAAATTTCGGGAAGGCAATTGACGCGATTTCCAAGAAGCTTGGCAAAAATGAAAAAATCGAGCCTGTTTTCTTTGGCGGATCTGAAGAAACCTGCTTTGACAGAATCCGTACTGGCGCGACCGCAGACCTAAGAAAAAAATTTGGGGGAAGGCTTGGGGAAATAAAGACTGAAACGCGTTGGGTTTATAGACTGCCTTCGCCGAAAACGCTGAAAAAACAGAGGTCCCTTTTTGTTGGAACTGGGCAACGGCTAAAAAAGATACAAAACTTTTTCAGGCTGAGAAAAACCCCGAAAAGATGAGTGCTGCTAGCATTTTCAGGCGGATAGAACAGGAGTAATCACTCGTAAGTCCTTTTTCCTTTCCTTTTTTTGAAGTTCTGCACTGCCTTGCAAAGCAGGGCTTTGCCGCACTTTGTGGGATAGCGGCCGTTTAGGCAGGCAAGGCACAATTCATTCTCCTTAAAGCCTGTTGCCCTGACAAGCCCTGGAATCGACTGGTAAACCAGTGAGTCAGCGCCGATTTCTTTTGCGACCGCACTTGCTTCCTTTTCCGTTACCTCTTTGTTGCCAACATCCAGCTGCCTGTACGAGCTGTGCTTTGGCATAATCAGCTCGGACAGGGTTGACATGTCAATGCCGTAAAAGCAGGGATAGCGTATTGGCGGGCAGCTGACTCTCACATGCACTTCCTTTGCCTTCCCTTCGCGCTTTAATCTTTCAACAAGGCCTGCGGTTGTTGTCCCCCTCACAATGCTGTCCTCAACCAGAATGACCTTCTTTCCCTCCAAAACAGATTTTATCAGCGTGTACTTGTCCCTTACCTTGTCAGCCCTGTTATTGCCCTCAATGAATGTCCTGCCGACATACCTGTTTCTGATAAGGCCCTCCTTCAGTGGCGCGCCCAGACTGAAGGCAAGCCCTGCTGCAGCAGGCGTTGCAGTGTCTGGAACACCCACCACTATGTGGTCTTTTCCAATCTTCTCTGTCTCAAGCTTTGCAAGTTGTTTCCCCAAGGCAGTCCTGACATCGTAAACAGGCCTGCTGTCAAGCGAGCTGCTCACATTTGCAAAATAAACCCACTCAAACATGCATCTGGCTGTCCTCTTTGATTTTGCAAACCTTTTGACTGAAACATCACCCTCCTGTACCACAACCATTTCGCCCGGCCGCACGTTCTTAATGTTAGCAGCCCCGAGGTTGTTGTAAGCGCTTGTCTCTGATGCAATCATCACCTTTTCCCTGTTGCTGGCATAGCTCATGGGCTTGAAGCCGATAGGGTCCCTGATGCCGAGCAGTATTTCATCTGCATTCATGTAGACCATATTGTATGCGCCGTCAAATACCCTGGCCAGGTTGGAAAAAACCCCCCTGTACTCCCTCTTCCTCTCGCCGACAAACTGCTTCGCTATGTGGGGCATTATGACTTCGCTGTCACTATTCCTCACTATATGGTACTTTGCCCTCTCAAGCTCTGTTTTCAGCTGGAGGTAGTTCGAAAGGTTTCCGTTGTATGCAAAAGAAAACCACTTCCATTTCCTGCCGTGCGGCCTTTCAAACGGCATCGCGTAATCTATGCCGTCCTGACCGCAGGTTGCATAGCGCGTATGCCCGATTCCGCTGCTTCCTGCCAAGTTTCGCAAAATGGCCCTGTTTTTCCCAGGGTGATTTGCCCTGAAAACGTCGTTCACCAGGCCACGCTCTTTCCTTGTAATTATAAGCCGTTCCCTTGAGGCATTAAAAGTGGAAATTCCTGCGCTCAGCTGGCCCCTGTTCTGCTGCTGCAGAAGCATCCTGTATAAATAGTAAGCTGCTCCACCCAAAGGATACTTGCGCAGGGGTTTGAAAAGTTTTACTGCGGCAAGGCCGCAGTTCTCATGCAATTCGTCCATTCAAAAGAATAGAGGGGGGGATAAAGTTAAAAAATTGAATTGAAAAACGACTACCTTGAACCGTTTTTACGGCAGGATTGCGCCTGTTTTAATGCTTTTGGACCAGCCTTGCTCTTGGGCTGCTCAGGGCATAGCTTTTTGGCAGGCTCTTCGTGTAGGCAGGCTCCCAGTCCATGAAGTCGTACTCGTCGTACACTGCCTTGTCCAGCTTCCATTCATCTTTATCAAAGTGCCAGACATGCGGCTGCCTGTATCTGTCAATCACGTCCCAGAACTGCCCTTCCGTGATGTCAAGGTATTCCAGGAAATCCCTAAAATACAGCTTTGGGAATTCGCCGTCATACCTTTTGACCAGGGCAGCGCCTTCTTCCCTTGTGATATGGCTGTCCCTTACCTCGTGCGCTGCATCTGAGGTTGCCCTGCCAATGCCAAACTTTATGAACGCCTGGTAGTAATGGAATCCGTCCATCCTGTCGTCCAGGCTGGCATACTTGCTGTAGGTTCCTTCCGACCTGCCGTAAAGGTTTGCCTGGAACCCGGTATTCTTTGTCGCACAGTAGTAGTTTTCCTGTGGAATCCATTTCTTGTAGAACGAAAACCAGTGGAATTCTATTTCTGATTGTTCAAGCTCTTCTTTCGGCGGCAGCCTGTAAAACGTTAAGTCTGTTTCATCGAAATCCTTTTCAGTGAAAAAGTCTGTTTCCTCCAGACCATACTTTATCAGCTCATCAACGTTTGCGCCCTTAAAGTACTGCTCTGCCCAGATGTCCCATGGCATGCCGCTAAACTTGAACACGTCCGGGTTCCCGCTGTACTCTGCTTCCCCGTTCTCGCCGAAGAAAACAAGCGGGATGTCAAAGTTTTTCGCAATATGAATCGCGTACACCATCTGCCCGTATGAAAAAGCTTGCCATGCATCGCCAACAGCCTCAAACGCAACCCTTGCAAGCTTCCTCTGGAACTTTGCGTTTGCCCAGCCCATGATGTTGCCGAACCCGCCTACCTTAAGGAAGTTCCTGAAGTTCTGGTAGCCTATGTCAGTGTACTCAAAAGGCGCCCAAGTGGCGGTCAGGGGGTGCATGCCGTAGTTGTACTTCAGCTCATACGAAACCCTTGCACTGTCCTTGCCGCCGCTGCACGGTACAACAACGTCAAACCTGCCGTCGTTCCTCCTGAACCTGTCGCAGACTTCCCTCAGCACTTCGTCCCTTTCCTTCCAGTCAACACTGTTCTTTATGTCAGTAAACCTGCAGGCGCCGCACAGGCCTTCCTTGTCAAACCCTATCCTGGGCCTTTGGTTTGATACGACACAACGCCTGCAAAATTTTATTTTTTTTGGCAGTTTCGGCAGCTGCCTGTCAAGAGTCTTCACAACCCTGGTCTTCATATGGTTTCCCTCTTATACATTGTTCAATTCACAAAATTTTTTAAGGATTTTCAAGCCAGCTGGACCGCTTTTTTCTGGGTGGAACTGCGTTCCGCAAACGCTGCCTTTCCGCGCAACTGAACAGAATTCCTGTTTCCCGTACTCTGTTACAGCAAGAACGTTTTCCGGATTTTCCACAACAGGGTGGAAGGAATGGACAAAGTAGAAATTTGATGAAGGCTTTGAGTCAGCCAGCAGTGTATCCTTCCATGCAGAAGCGTTTTTGGGCGGCCTTATCTCGTTCCAGCCCACGTGCGGAACAACATAGCCCTTTATCCCCACATCTGAGGGCTGCCTGAACCTTACAACCCTTCCTTTTATCAGGTCCAGGCCCTTGTGCAGCCCGAATTCCTCACTTTCAGTGAAAAGCATCTGCATGCCGAGGCAGATGCCGAGAAGCAGCGTTCCTTCTCCAACCTTCTCCTTTATGGGCTTGACAAGCTTTTTTTCCCTTAGCACAGCCATGCCATCCCCGAAAGCGCCAACTCCGGGCAGTACAAGGCACCTGGCTGAAAGTATTTCACCAGGCGAATCAACTATTTTGCTTGTCCTGCCAATCTTCTCAAAAGCCTTGCTGATGCTCTTAAGGTTGTTTATGCCATAATCTATTATGCTAACAGCAAACTTGCTTTCAGGCATCCTGCCTCACCTTAATACCCTGCGCTGCGAGCCCTGACTTAATCTCGCGGATTGAAAGCGTGTTGTAGTGGAGAACTGAGGCAACTGCAGCTGCATCAACGCCTGTTTCCTTAAAGCAGGTTGCAATGTCCTGGACGCTGCCCGCGCCACCGCTTGCTATCACAGGGATTGAAACAACCTCTGCCACGCTTTTTGTCAGCTCAAGGTCAAAGCCCTTTTGGGTTCCCTCAGTGTCAATGGAGGTAAGCAAAATCTCGCCCGCACCAAGCTCTTCTGCCTTTTTCGCCCACTCTATTGCGTCAAGCCCTGTCCTTTCCCTGCCGTTGTCTGTATATGCTTCCCATTTCTCGCCGAGCTTCTTTGCCTCTATTGACGCAACGATGCACTGGCAGCCGAACACCCTGGAAGCCTCCCTTACAAAATCAGGGTTCTTGGTTATTGCAGTGTTCATCGCAACCTTGTCTGCGCCTGCCTTTAGGAAGCACCTGATGTCATCAATAGTCCTTACGCCGCCGCCAACAGTAAGCGGGATAAAGAGGTTGTCAGATGCATTGTTCACGATGTCAAGAAGGTTCTGCCTCCTGTAAAGGCTTGCCACAATGTCCATGTAAACGATTTCATCCGCTCCTTCTGCATAGTATTTTTCAGCTAACTCACCCGGCTTTCCGACAACTCTAAGGCACTCCAAATGCACGCCCTTAATCACGTTTGGACCCTTGATGTCAAGCCTTGCAATAACCCTAACTTTCTTCAATTAAACCACTCGTTTGCATGTTATAGGTGCTTTTAGCCAAAAAACACTTGGCTTACGCCGAAAGCAATAGGACGGCTCACCCCAAAACAAGATATGATTCCAGCTTTATAAAGCGGTTTTGGTACAATCAGCAAAGATTTAAAAGTGCGTGCTTTTCTTTTGTTTATGATGATTGAGCTGCACCAAGTCAGGGATACGCTGCTCAGCGTTGACTGGGCGCTGCTTTCTTTTTTCCTGGTCAAGCTGACACCGTTTGAGCTTGTTTCAGGGAACATCTTGAAAAACTTTGGCGGCGTTGCGCTTTTCGCTACTTTCATCATTCTCTTTGAATTGTTCGGGAAAGAGCTGATTTGGCGCCTTGTGGGAAAGCACCACAGGCTGTGGGAACAGACTGTTTTCCTTATTGCAATGCTGGCAGGCCTTGCTGTCCTATTCACGCTGTTCGGCTGACCAATGCGCCGGTTCAGCTAATTCCACTTGTGCGCCGGGTTGCGCGGGATTATTATCCATGCGATGATGTACGCAAGGATTCCTGCGCCCCAGAAAAGGGCTGCGATAACCCACAAAAGCCTTATTATGACCGGGTCAACGTTCAGGTACTCTGCAATGCCGCCGCACACGCCGCCCAGAATCTTGTCCTCTCCGCTTCTGTACAGCCTCTTGATTTTTGCTTTTGCAGGACTTTTTCTTTTCACCATTGGAAATACCTCCTTTTCCGCAGCACGAATTCCGCTGCGGGCAATCAAAAAAAGATAGCCAAGCGCAAGGAATAACAGGAAGAGGAAGATGAGGTTTGCTTTGATGAACAAAACCAAGCCGGCGAGCCATGAAAACCGCAGGCTGCTGTTCGCAATTCCGGCAAGGCTTGCAAAAACCCACAGCCACACGGCAAAGCCAATTGCTTTCACAAGCGGCTGAAACAGCAAGTAAGGCCTAGGAGCGCACCTTCCAACATAAGAAGCAGCGGAAAAGAAAAGGAAAAGCAGGAAAAACAAGGCAAGGTTTTCAGCAAAAAACGCGCCAATGCGCTGCAGGAACAAGAAGCCTGTCAACACACCCAAAGAGTTGAGCAGCCATATTACAAGGACAAGCACTATCAGGCTGAGAATGCTTGAGAGCACAGGCCCAATAACACCAAAACCAGCGTCAAACCATAGCCTGCAATGCATTCCCTTGTGCTCCATTCTCCTGCCGAGTGCTTCAAGCTCCTCGCCGAAGTCCTCAAAGCGCTGCTCCCAGTCATTCCCTGCCTTTCTCCTCATTCTCAATCACACAACGCCATTAGTTGCAACCGCTCAACTCTTTTTCTTCCTTGCCTCTTGCACAGCTATCGCGTCCGCCAGCACTAAAGTAACCATTGCTTCTGCGACCGGCACAATTCTCGGGCAGATGCAGCTATCGTGCCTACCCTTAACCCTAATTTTCCTGTTCTTCCCCTTTGCGTCAACAGTGCTCTGCTCTACCGCAATTGACGCAGTGGGCTTTACAGCAATCCTTGCGACAATATCCTGGCCTGTTGAAATCCCGCCAAGGATGCCGCCAGCATTGTTGCTCTTGAATTTGATTTTTCCCTTGGAAGAAAACATTTCATCGTTGCACTCTTTTCCTGTCATGCCCGCAGCTGCAAAACCTGCGCCGAATTCAACGCCTTTTACTGCACCGATGCTCATCAAAGCCTTTGCCATCTCTGCATCCAGCTTGCCGAAAACCGGTTCGCCAAGCCCGGCTGGAACATTTTTTGCAACTACCTCAACAATGCCGCCCAGGCTGTTTCCCACAGCCTTTGCTTTGAGCGCCAATGCTTCCATCTCTTTTGCCGCTGCCTTGTCAGGGCATCTCATTGGATTCCTCTCAATTTGCTTTTCATCGAATTCCTTTGCAGCCACCTCTGCAACCTGCTTTGTGTAAGCAAGCACCTTAATCCCTTTCTTGTGCAGCAGCTTTTTCGCAATTGCCCCTGCCGCCACCCTTGACAGTGTTTCTCTCCCAGAAGCCCTGCCACCGCCCCTATAATCCCTGATGCCGTATTTCTTAAGGTAAGTATAGTCGGCCTGGCCGGGCCTGAACAAACCCTTTATTTTTTCATAATCTCCTGGCTTTGTGTCCTTGTTCCAGACAATTAAGCAGATTGGGGTTCCAAGCGTTTTGCCCTGAAAAATTCCGCTCAGGATGTGCACCCTGTCCTTTTCCTTTCTTGTCGTTGTTACTCTGCTCTGCCCAGGCTTTCTTCTGTCCAATTCTTTCTGAATATCTGCTTCACTTATCTTAAGACCGACCTTTACTCCGTCAATCACTACTCCAACTGCCTTGCCGTGTGATTCGCCAAAGGTGATTGTCTGGAAGGATTTTCCGAAAACATTTCCGCTCATTTTGCCAGCTCCCTTAAAACAACCTCGCGCATCAGCCCTTTCGGCGCCTGCTTCCCTGTCCAGAGCCAGATCTGCTCCGCGCCCTGCTCCACGAACATTTCAACCCCGCTTATTGTTTCGCAGCCTGCCTTTTTCGCATCATTCAGCAGCATTGTCTCAATCGGGTTGTAAACTACATCAAAAACGAGCAAACCGCTTTTTAACATACTCTTGGGAACAGGGCTTGCGTTCACCTTGGGGTGCATGCCGACAGGCGTTGCATTGATGAGAACGTGCGGCTTTGAGTCAGCGAGCTTTTCCAGCTGGGCGTAAGAGCAGCCAACAGCGGCTGCAAGCGATTTTGCCCTCCTGAAATCCAGGTCAAAGATGGTTGTAATTGCTTTTTCATCCTGCAGCGCAAAGGCGATTGCCCTGCCTACCCCGCCAGCGCCAACCAGTGAAACCTTTTTTCCTTTCAAATCAATTTTTGCCTTTAGCGACTTTATCGCTGCTGCAGCATCAGTGTTGTATCCTACCAGCAACCCCTTTTCCGGCACAACCGTATTCACTGCGCCAATCTTGGCTGCAAGCCTGTCAACCCTGTCAAGGTGCTTCATTACGGTCTGCTTGTGCGGAACCGTTACGCTGCATCCGCGGAAGCCCATTGCCTTCATTGCAGCAATTGCCGCCCTGAGGTCAGTTACATCAAATGCAAGGTAAACGCAGTTCATGCCGAGTTCCTGGAAGACTGCGTTATGCATCTGGGGGCTCATGCTGTGCTGCACAGGATGCCCGAGAAGGGCGAACAGCCTTGTTTTTGCGTCAATCATTTCGCCAGCCCCTTCCGCATTTCCTCAACCCCAAGCTGCCCTTCCGCACTTTCCTTCCCTTTCCCAAGGGAAGCGAAGGTAAGCATTGCCCCTGCTTTAATGCAGCGAATCCTGCTTTTTATTCCTTTCGGTCCCATGCAGAACGCAATCATGGGCTTGCCCAAAGGCTTTGCAGCGTGCAGCAGTGCAAGGATTGTCTCATTGTCTCTCTGTGTGTTTGCAAAGGTTACCACTTTCAGCACATCACACTGCAGGGCAGCCATTTCAGCAAGCAGTTGCATGAGTTGCTGCAGGGCAGGCGTTTCCTCGAAGTCGTGATGTGAAACAATAAGCTTCGTGTTCCCCTTGTTCCTGGAAAAATCCTCAATAAAGCCCCGGTCTGAGTCAAAGTCAAGGTCAATGAAAGCAGCGCCAAGCTCAACCGCTTTCCTGAGCAGGAACATCCTCTCTGTTTGCTCTACTGCTGCGCCGAAGTTCTTGTCCCTGTATGTAACTATGACAGGCTTTTTGCAATGCTGCATCAGCTCCCGCAGGACTGTTTCATTCACTTCCTTCAGAAAATCAAGCCTTAACTCAATAAAGTCTGCCTTTTTGTTCGCATCCTTAATGTCCTTAAGCGCTTCTTCCAGCGTTGCAGCAGTTATAGGCACAGCAATCATTTCAGCTCACCTTTCCCTTTCAGGAATAAAATTATTTCATCAACATTCTCCTTGATTGATTTTGACGTAGTGTCTGAAACAAAGTCAGCCAAAGAATTGTAAGTCGGATTCCTTTTGGCAAGCATGAATTTTATTTCCTCAAACTCGCTGCCGATGCCTGTCAAAGCAGGCCTATGCCTATCGCCTTTTATTCTTTTGTAAATAACTTCGGGGCTGCACTCAAGCAATACGACAATGCCTGAAGCTTTCAAAGCCTCTGCGTTCTCCTTCCGCATGGGTGCGCCGCCGCCTGTTGCAACAACACGGCCTTCATTTGCAGAGGCTTCTTTTATAGCCTCTGATTCAATAGCCCTGAAACGCGGCTCGCCATGTTTTTCAAATATTTCCTGGATGGGCATGCCTGCCTTTTCCTCTATCAGCCTATCTGTGTCAATGAACTGCATGCCAAGCCTTTCTGCAAGCGCCCTACCTACAGCGTTCTTGCCGGTTCCCCTGTAGCCAATCAAGAATATGTTCAAGCCAATCCCCCCAAGCTGTTCAGCCTTTCAAAGAAATCAGGGAAGCTCTTTCCAACGCATTCCTGCCCCTTGATTTTTATGCCGGGAACGACAAGCCCTGCAACAGCAAAGCTCATAGCCATCCTATGGTCGTTGTATGTTTCAACCTCTGCGCCGTGCAGCGCGCCAGCGCTTCCCTCCACTTCCAGGGAATCGCCTCCAACCTTGGCATCAGCGCCGATTCTGCGCAGCTCAGCAACTGTTGCGTTAAGCCTGTCACATTCTTTGTAGCGCAGGTGCCCTATGTTCTTTATCTTTGTCTTTCCATCTGCAAACGCTGCAACAACCGCAAGCACCGGAACAATATCGGGGCTGTCGCTTAAGTCTGCCTCAACTGCCTTTAGGGAGGCCCCCTCTACAACAACAGCACCACTGCTTCTCTTGACTTTGCAGCCCATTCTTTCAAGCAGGTCAACAAAAACAGTGTCAGCCTGCTTTGAATCATGCCTGAGGTTCTTCACTTTTACCTTGCCGCCTGTTGCAGCCGCGGCTGCAAAGAAATAGGCTGCATTGCTGTAATCACCCTCAACCCTGTAGCGCTTTCCCTTGTAGCCCTGCCCTGCTGCAACGAAAAACCGCTTGTAATTCCTGTTCTCTGCCTTCACGCCAAACTGCTGCATCATGTCAAGCGTAATGTCAATATAGGGCCGGCTTCTCACTGCGCCTGCTGCCTCGATTTCAACGTTCTCTTTTGCATACGGCGCTGACAAAAGAATTGAACTGAAGTACTGGCTGCTTGTGCTGCCTTTAAGAACGGCTTTCCCTCCCCTGAAGGTTCCACCTGAAACAGAAATCGGGAAGCTGCTGCCTTTGTTAACAGGCTCCAGGGCAACGCCAAGCATTTTCAATGCATCAACAAGGTCATTGACAGGCCTTTCACCAACCCTCTTGCTGCCGGTAACCGTAACCTTTCCCGGCGGGCAAAGGGCTGCAATAGGCAGCAGGAAACGCGCGGCAACGCCACTGTTTCCTGCAAAAAGCTTTTTTTTTGGGAGCTGCAGCTTTCCGGCCGTGCCTTCAACAGCCACCCTCTCCTTCTTAACATCAAAAACAGCGCCAAGCACTGCCAGGGCATCCACTGTAACCAGCTGATCCTCTGCAAGCAGGGGCTTGGCAATTTCGCTTTTTCCATCTGCAAGCGCTGCAATAAACAGAGCCCTTAGCGTGTGCGCCTTTGATGGCGGTGCCTCAACAGAAGCGTTAAGCTGCTTAACAGGCCTTATTTCAATCATTTTGCCCACGTCCGTCCATTGGCTGCACTGGCTTAATTTGGCTGCTGTAGGGGCAGCTGCTTTTGCACAACACAGCCTAGCTGCCAGCCGCTCACCCGCTTACTGAAACCTCTTCCGGATAGCTGCCCAGGACCTTTACGAACAGGCAGTGCTGTTCCAGTTCAGCCAGTGCTTTTTTCACTTTTTCATCTTCCTTAAAGCCCTCGAAGTCAACAAAGAAAATAACCTCCCACAGCTTCTTCCTGCTCGGTCTTGACTCAATCTTGGTCATGTTGATTCCGTGCCTTTCAAAAGGCTGCAGTGCCCTGAACAACGCGCCTGCCCTGTGCTTTACGCTGAACATTATGCTTGTCTTGTCCTTTCCACTCATGCTATTCTGCTCTTTGCCGATTACAAGGAAGCGCGTAACATTGGCTGCAGCATCCTCAAGATTCCTTGCAACAATACCCAGGTTGAATTCCTTTGCCGCAAGCCCTGATGCAACAGCCGCGCTGTTCCTGTGCAGTGCGGCAAGCTCTGCTGCCCTTGCAGTGCTGCTTGCCTCAACAAACTCTGCTTTTGGCAGGTTCTTTGCCAGCCATCGCCTGCATTGCGCAAGAGCCTGCGGATGCGAGTAAACAGTCTTTATCTTTTGCAGGGAACTGCGTGAAAGCAGGTGGTGCCTTACGTCAGTTACTATCTCAGAAACAATGTTCAGGCTGCTGTCCATGAACATGTCAAGCGTATGGCTTACTGTGCCTTCGATGCTGTTCTCTACCGGAACAACGCCGTAGTCTGCCTCGCCCTTCTCAACAGAGCTGAAAACAGATTCTATGCTGTCACGTGCAGCGAGCTGCACTGTTGAACCGAATTTCTTTAATGCTGCCATGTGCGTAAAGGTTGTCTTCGGTCCAAGGTATGAAACCACCAAGGGCTTTTCTGCAGCCCTGCACGCAGCGATAATCTCACTGAAAATGCCTTTTAGTGAGGCAGCCGGCAGCTTTCCCCTCTTTTTAAGCAGCCTGTCCAATACTATAGCTTCTCTTGCAGGGACAAAAACAAGCTTGCTGTTCGCTTTCTTCTCCCTTCCAATTGCCTCAGCAAGATGCAGCCTCTGCTGCAGCAGCGAGAGTATTTTATCGTCAACTGCATCAATACGCTTCCTTATTTTATCCAAATGCAAGAGAAATCACTTCTCGGTTATTTTTTCCTTTACCTTCATGCCGAAATGCCTGCCTGCCTCCTCAACAAAGCCGAGGACAACATCGCCTTTCCTCAATTTGACAACCGAAACAGGCTTCCCGTTGGGCTTTACAAGCCTGATGGTTTCCGCATTCTGCAAAACAAGCGAAACGCTTGCGCCGTCAGCCTTGCCCTCAACCAGCATCAATGGCCGCCTTTCCACCTTTACTCTGCCAATTACCGCTGCTTCCGTGTTTCCCTTTGCGTCAACAACAAGGACAGCTTGGCCTGCCTTCAATTCCCCCAAGTAATTGGTTTTCCCCTCAAGGTTTCTCACGTAAGCGTGCACTGCGCCGGCATTAACCCTAAATGGTCTTGGCTCAACATAGGGGTTTTCAATGCTCTCGCTGTGGACAAGGAAGAAGCCAGAGCTGCTGTTTCCAACCAGCATGCCCTGACCCAAAGACATGTTGGTGCATGTGTCAACGCAGGCCCTGTCGCCGCTGCCGACAGCACGTATATCTGTTATCGCTATTTTCGCCAGGCGCAGCCTTTCGCTCTTGCCCTTGACAAGCTTTGCCGTGTCAATTATCTGCTGCATGCTCGTTGAATTCAGCAACACCCCGCTCACGCCCTTCTCCAGCACTTCCAGGGCTGTCTTGGCTTCAGCTGCATTCTTGACTTCTGCAATCACGTTGCCTGCCTGCGCAACCAGGTTCTCCAAGGGAATAATGCTCCAGTCGCTTGTTTTTACAATCACTGCCTTTTTGCCTGCAAGCTTTGCTGCTTTAACCTCGTCTTCCTTGCTGTTTATCTCCACTTCAACTACATCCCTGCCAAGCCGCATGCCAGGGCTGTCCAGTGCAACAGTCGCAATAACGCCAAGTTCCTTCACTCTTTCATTCATTCCCTTCGGCACGACTATGGCATCTGCTCCCTGCTCCAGGGCGGTTGTAACAACCTTCTTGTTCCATTTATTCAGCCTTACCCAGAATAATTTCATCAAAAAACCCCATAGATTAATTGATTGCAATTTAAGTTATTTTAACCCTTTTGTGCGCTGCGCAAAGAGGGCAAACCAGCAATACTGCTTGACTTACTCACTTCAGCGCTTTTGCAGCCTCCTCTGCGCTTGCACCCTGATGCACAACCCTGCACACCGCTCTCACAAATGCAGCAGGATTGCTGTGCTGGAAGCTGTTCCTGCCCATTGCAACGCCGGCACCGCCTGCCTTAATGCTTTCCTCAATCTTCTTCAGGCAGTCAAGCTCTTTGCCCTTGCTGCCGCCTGCAATGATTACTGGAACAGGACAGCTTTTTACCACTTGCCTGAAGCTGTCAACGCTTCCAGTGTAGTTTGTCTTCACTATGTCTGCGCCAAGCTCTGCGCCGACCCTTGCAGCAAGCTTTACCTCTTCCAAGCCGCACTCGTCCTTTACTTTTGGGCCCCTTGGGTACATCATTGCAAGCAGTGGAACATTCCACTCATTGCATTTCCTTGCTGTTTCAGCCATTCCAGCCAGCATCTCCGGCTCTGCATCTGCCCCAATGTTGACGTGCACTGAAACAGCGTCTGCACCCAACCGCAGCGCTTCCTCAACCGTGCAGACCTTTATTTTCCTGTTTGGGTCGGGGCCAGCAGATGTTGAGCCGCTCAGGTGCACTATCAGTCCGACATCTTTGCCTGTTCCTCTGTATCCTGCTGTAACGATGCCCTTATGCAGGACAATTGCGTTTGCGCCGCCTTCCACGACCTTGCCGACGGTTTCACTCATGTTCTCCAAGCCAGCTATCGGCCCTACAGTGAAGCCGTGGTCCATTGGGATTATCACTGTCCTGCCCGTGTTTCTGTCCACAATCCTTTCCATCCTGATTTTCTTTCCAATCATTTTCAAATCCCGCCTTTTTTTTGAATTTTTTCCTCCTTTTATAGTCTTATCTGTATTTTTTCGTTACAGGCACCTCCAGCCAAAAAAAGATGTGTATGGCTCGGGGCCTTACTTGAAATAAAAGAACCAAAAATAGCTACAGAGGTCTCGCAAAAAGTCCCTGCTGTTGAAGGTATAGAACGCTGTTGCGAACCTCATAACAAGAATAATTTATAGCTGAAGATGTTTAAAAACGTTTGGGTTGCCCCTTGGAAACCGTTTCTTTAACTGCCTTAACAATTGATTTGGCGTCAATGCCGTACTTTGCGAACAGCTCGGCAGGCTTTCCAGACTCTGCAAACCTGTTGTCAAGCCCAAGCCTCCTGAAGCTGCAGCTGCAGCCGTTCTCTGCTATTACCTCGGCTATTGCGCTGCCAATCCCCCCCATTATCTGGTGGTCCTCAACCGAAACGATTGCAGCCTTCTTCGCTTCCCTCAGAATTGCCTCCTTGTCAATGGGCTTTACTGATGGAACATTTACAACGCTTGCGTCAATCCCCTGCTTTTTCAGCTCTGCCCTGGCGTCAAGCGCATGGAAGAGGGTAATGCCGCAGGCAAGGATTGCTGCATCCTTGCCATCCTCAACAACAACAGCCTTGCCGAACTCAAATTTATGCGAATTGTCAAAAAAAACAGGCGTCTTTAGCCTGCAGAGGCGCAGGTAGCACGGACCTTTTCCCTGGGCAAGGGCCTCAACAACCTTGGTTGTTTCAGTCGCGTCAGCAGGAACAGCAACCTTCATGTTCGGAAGCGCGCGCATCAGGGCAATGTCCTCTGTTGCCTGGTGCGAAACCCCGTCCTCTCCAGTAGCAAGCCCGCCGTGCGAGCCGACAACAGTAACGTTCAGGTTCTGATAGGCAACGCCAACCCTTATCTGGTCATAGCACCTGCCTGTCGAGAATACGGCGAAGCTGCCTGCAAACACGACCTTTCCTGCTGCAGCAAGCCCTGCTGCCGTGCCTATTAAATTCTGCTCGGCAATCCCCACGTTGAAAAACCTTTCAGGAAAGCGCTCAGCAAACTTGCAGCTCTTTGTGCTCTTGCTCAAATCAGCGTCCAAAACGACAATATTCCTGTTTTTAACGCCGAGTTCTGCAAGCGTTGTGCCATACGCTTCCCTTGTCGCAACCTCATCAGCCACTTCCCTTCGCCTCCAGCTCCTTCAATGCCTTGCCAAGCTGCTCCTCGTTAAGCGCCTTGCCGTGGAAATCGCATACGTTCTCCATGAAGCTTACGTCCTTGCCCTTCACGGTGTCAGCAACTATCATGGTCGGCTTGCCCTTCACCTTCTCTGCTTCTTCCAATGCATTGATTATCTGGGCAAAGTCATGCCCGTCTATTTCAATCACGTTCCAGTTGAACGCTTTGAATTTATCGGCAATCGGCTCAACGTTCATTATGTCTTTTGTTTCGCCGTCAATCTGCAATCCATTCTTGTCTACTATTGCAGTAAGGTTGTCAAGCTTGTTGTGGGCTGCAAACATCGCTGCCTCCCATACTTCCCCTTCCTGCAATTCGCCATCGCCAAGCAACACATAAACACGGTTCTCTTTCTTGTCAAGCCTGAGCGCGAGCGCCATGCCGTTTGCAATGCTTAAGCCCTGCCCAAGGCTGCCTGTGCTTGCCTCAATCCCTGGCGTTTTGTTCATGTCAGGATGACCTTGCAGCATGCTGTTGATTTTTCGCAGGTTCTGAAGCTCTGATTTCGGGAAATAGCCTGCTTCAGCCAGGCAGGCGTAAGCCAGGGGGCAGGCGTGCCCCTTGCTTAACACAAACCTGTCCCTGCCATCCCATTTTGGGTTGTCTGGCTTGTGCCTCATCTTATGGAAATACAATGCGACAACCACTTCCGCAGCACTGAGCGACCCCCCTGGATGCCCGCTCCCTGTGTGTGTTATCATTGCAAGAATCTCGCACCTGACATTGCTGGCAATCTTCTGCAGCCTCTTCTTCTCAGCTTCATCCAATGCCATATAGTTCCCTCAGCGCAGTTGTGAAAAGCCTCTACGGAAAGGCACTGCTTAAGCATCTCCCGCAAAGCCTTTTTCAGCCCCTTGCATTAGTTTCTGCCTTGATTTTTTTATAAATATATCTACTTTGCTCAAAGCCAGCCAGGCTAAGGTCTGAAGCTGTTTGAAGGGGAAAGATATTTTAAGGAGAGAGGCGCAATTATTTCAGTGAGAGCATGCCGAAACCAAAGCCCAGAACACCGGCACATAGTAGAAACCAAAGCTTGCAATATTCTCTAAGGAAGGAGGGGCCTGAGGTTGAATACTCACTGGACCTTCGCAGCTGGAAGCCCGAAAGAAGAAAGCTCAAGTGGAAGGTTAGGCAGAAACTCACCCGTAAGAAATTTATAACAGGCAGCGCGGCAGAATTATACGCGGACAGGGGCTTGCGGGCGAGGGGCAGCGGAAAAAGGGGCAAATAGCAATTAAAAATATTGCCATGCTAATTCTATTGGATTCGTATGCCCGTAACCTACAAGGACGCAGGGGTTGACATTGAAGCCGGGAACAAAGCTGTCCAGATGATTAAAAAGCACGTGAAAAGCACTTTTTCAAAAGACGTGCTGCTTGGCATCGGCTCTTTTGGCGGGGCGGTAAGCGCAAAGAGGCTGAAGAAATTCAAAGAGCCTGTTTTAATCAGCAGCATTGACGGTGTCGGGACAAAAACAAAGATAGCTGCAAAACTGAACAAGTGGGACACAATCGGCATTGACATTGTTAACCACGGCTGCAACGACATCCTTGCATGCGGGGCAGAGCCCTGGTTCTTTCTGGATTACCTGGCGAGCAGCAGGCTTGAGCCGGAAAAAGTTGAGCAGATTGTCAAGGGAATGGCTGCTGCCTGCAGGGAAAACAGCGTTTCTCTCATTGGCGGTGAAACAGCTGAAATGCCTGGTGTTTACCTTGAAGGGGAAGCGGACATTGTCGGCTGCATTACTGGAATAGCGGAAAAAATCAGGATGGTTGACGGAAGCAGGATAAGGAAGGGCAATGTTTTGATTGCGCTGCAGAGCAATGGCCTGCACACAAACGGCTACAGCCTTGCGAGGAAGGTTCTGCTGGAAGGGGCGAAACTGGATTTAAACGAAACAGCGGAAGGGCTTGGCTGTTCTCTGGGAGATGAGCTGCTGCTACCTCACAAAAGCTATGTGAAGGCAGTTCTGCCGCTGGTTAAAAAATCGCTGGTAAGCGGAATCGCGCACATCACTGGCGGAGGCTTGATTGACAATATTGCAAGGCTTTTGCCTGAAGGGCTTGGCGCTGAAATAATAAAGGGGAAGCTGAGGCCACAGCCAATTTTTGCGCTGATTAAGGAGAAGGGCATGGTCCCTGAGAGCGAGATGCACAGGGCATTCAATATGGGCGCTGGAATGGTCCTGATTGCTGATGGAAGGCATGAGAAAAAAATTCTGGGTGAATTGGGCAAGCTGAAGGAAGAAGCGTACGTAATCGGGAAAATAGTCAAGGGAAAGGGAGTGGAGATTATTTAAGCTCTTTTAAAATTGCTTCGCCCATTTCTTTTGTGCCAACTGCCTTTTCACCTTTTTTTGCAATGTCTGCGCACCTGTAGCCTTTTGCCAAGGCAGCGCTAACCGCATTGTCAACTGCCTTGTGCTCCTGAGGCAAATCAAAGGCATACTGCAGCATCATCCCAACACTGCAGACCATGGCACAAGGGTTTGCCTTGTCCTGCCCAGCAATATCCGGAGCTGAGCCGTGAACTGGTTCAAAGAAGCCAATTTTCCCACCAAGCGCTGCACTTGGCAGCATTCCCAAGGAACCGGAAAGCATTGATGCCTCATCGCTTAAAATGTCGCCAAACATGTTGCAGGTTAGGATTACATCAAACTGCCTTGGGTTTCTCACCAACTGCATTGCAGCGTTGTCAACGTACATGTGGGAAAGCTGGACAGCCGGATACTGCTTTGCAACCTTTTCCACTGTGTCCCTCCACAGCCTTGATACCTCAAGCACATTTGCCTTGTCAACCGAACAGAGCCTCTTGTTTCTCTTCATTGCAATCTCAAAAGCGGTTTTTGCAACCCTCTCAATCTCAGCAACTGTGTAAACCATTGTATTAACGCCCTTTGTCCCTGATTCCATTATTCCCTTCGGCTGCCCAAAGTATATGCCGCCAGTGAGCTCTCTCACAATCAGTATGTTCATTCCCTCAATTACCTCTTTTTTAAGAGAAGAATTGTCAATCAGCGCAGGGTAAAGCTTTACTGGCCTGAGGTTTGCGTACAAGCCGAACTCTTTTCTCAACCTAAGCAGCCCTGCCTCTGGCCTAATGTCCTGTGCCAAGTTGTCCCACTTGGACCCGCCTACTGCCCCTGCAAGGATGGCATCACTCTGCTTGCACACCTCAATTGTTTCCTTTGGCAGAGGGTCACCTCTCTTGTCGACTGCGATGCCGCCAAACAAAGCATTGGTTGTCTCAAAGCTGTGACCAAATTTCTCGCCAACTGCTTTTAGAACCTTCAAGCCCTGTTCCATTATCTCTGGGCCAATGCCATCGCCAGGCAAAACCGCTATTTTGAACTTCTTTGCCATTACCTTTTCACTTCCTGCTTCACGTACTCCATCAGCCCGCCAATGGTGAGTATCTTACGGATGAAACTTGGCATTGCCGCAGCCTTGTATGTTTCGTTTCTCGTCAGGTTTTTAATCTCACCAGAATCTGCATTAACCTCAATCTCGTCGCCCTGCGAGATTTTCTGGGTTGCCTCCCTGCTTTCAAAAATTGGCAGCCCCATATTAATGCTGTTCCTGTAGAAAATCCTCGCAAAGCTCTCCGCGATAACGGCTGAAATGCCGGTGCTTTTTATTGCAATGGGGGCATGCTCCCTGCTGCTTCCGCAACCAAAGTTCTTTCCTGCAACAATAATGTCTCCTTTTGAGGTTTTTTTTGTGAAATTGGGGTCAATGTCCTCCATGCAGTGCTCGGCAAGCTCTTTTGGGTCAGAAGTGTTGAGGTAGCGTGCCGGAATAATCACGTCAGTGTTCACGTTGTCCGTGAATTTCCAGGCTTTTCCCGCAAGCTTCATTTTTTCTTCAGCTCCTTTGGATGGATTATTTTGCCTGCGATTGCGCTGGCTGCCGCAACTGCAGGATTGCTGAGGTAAACCTCGCTTTTGGGATGCCCCATCCTGCCCACAAAGTTCCTGTTGGTGGTGCTGATTGCTTTTTCTCCCTCTGCAAGCACTCCCATATGGCCGCCGAGGCAGGGGCCGCATGTTGGGGTGCTGAAACTACAGCCTGCGCTGACAAAAATCTGTACGAGCCCTTCCTTGATGCATTGCAAATAAATCTGCTGTGTTCCGGGGAGAATGACACATCGAACGTTCGGATGGGCTTTCCTTCCTTTCATTATTTTGGCGGCTGCCCGCATGTCCTCCATCCTGCCGTTGGTGCAGCTTCCGATTACTGCCTGGTCTATTTCAATTCCTGCTGCCTCGCTTACAGGCTTTGCATTGCTCGGCAGATGCGGGAAGGAAACAATTGGCTCAATCTTTGCAGCGTTAATATCTATTTTTTCACTGTAATGCGCAGCTTTGTCGCTGCTGTAAACCTTGAACGGCTTTTTTGTGACACTTTTTACATAAGCGGTTGTTTTTGCGTCAGGCGCGATTATTCCGCTCTTTGCGCCTGCCTCAACCGCCATGTTGCAGATGCTGAACCTTCCGTCCATTGAAAGCGATTTTATGGCA
Source organism: uncultured archaeon (assembly GCA_964640195.1). Lineage (GTDB taxonomy): Archaea > Iainarchaeota > Iainarchaeia > Iainarchaeales > CAZXIC01. The sequence goes on from CAZXIC010000011.1 coordinate 30,651, forward strand.
CTGCCTGTAAATTCCATTGCCTTGTAAAGCGCGCCGCTTACGCCAATCTGCCCGATTGTGTGCAAAATAAGGTCTTTGCCATAGACATGCTGCCCCGGCTTCCCGCTGAAATTGAACAGCATGCTTTCAGGAACCTTGAACCAAAGTCTGCCAAGGGCCATTGCGGCAGCAAGGTCAGTTGAACCAATGCCTGTTGCAAATGCCCCCAATGCACCGTAAGTGCAGCTGTGCGAATCCGCTCCTACAATAACCATGCCCGGCCTTGCGAATCCCTGCTCGTGCAGGAAAACATGTTCTATTCCAACCCTCCCTACCTCAAAGTAGTTGGTTAAGCCCTGCTCTTTTGCAAACTGCCTCATCATTTTTGTCTGCTCCGCTGTCTTTATGTCCTTGTTCGGCGTGAAGTGGTCAGGGAGAATAAGAATCTTGCTTTTGTCAAAAACCCTGGCGATGCCTGCTTTTCTGAATTCCTCTATCGCAATCGGCGCAGTAATGTCATTGCCGAAGCAGAGGTCAACCTGCGCTTCTATGAACTCGCTGGGGCTTACGCTGGGCTTGCCGCAGTGGCCTGCAAGGATTTTTTCCGTTATTGTCTGTGGCATAAAAATCATTTCTTTCGTTGTGAAAGTTTTTTAACATAAAATGTTATTACAGCTGGTGTCTCCCTAAGAATATTTGCCGGCAAATCACCAATTGAGACCCCATAATTCTCGCATATCTGCTTGACAAAAGATTGTTTATGAGGGGGTATGCCTCTTGACGGCATAAACGACTTTTGATTTGGTTTGTAAAAAAATTTATTCTTACTGGGCTTATTACTCATAATAACCTCCCCCTGTAATTCTTTAAAACTCCTTCCGGCAGCTTGCTGAGCCTGAAGGCTTTTTTCCACGCTGCTTTCCTTTTCTTGAGCTCTGCGCTGCTTACAAGCAAGTCAATTTTCTTCTTGTTAAGGTCAATCCTGATTTTGTCGCCGTTTTTCACAAGCGCAATGTTGCCGCCCAGGGCTGCCTCAGGCTGAACATGACCAATGCATGCCCCCTTGGTTGCGCCGCTGAACCTTCCATCCGTAACCAGGGCAACGTCGTTGTCCATGCCAAGCCCTGATATGCCTGCAGTTGGATACAGCATCTCCCTCATACCTGGTCCTCCGACAGGGCCCTCGTATCTTATCACCAGAACGCTGCCTTTCTCAACCTTCCCTTTTGCAATGAATTCATTTGCTTCCTCCTCTGAATCAAACGTAGCTGCCCTGCCCTCAAACACTTTCGGGAAGCCATGGCTGATTCCGCTTGTCTTCACAACGCTTCCCTGTTCAGCAATATTTCCATACAGCACTGCGATTCCGCCATTGCTGCTGTAGGGGTTTTCAATGGGGCGTATTACGTCATTGTTCTTTACCTGTGCGCTGAGCAGCCTGTCGAAGATTTTGCCCTCAACAGCTGTTGCATTATGTATAAGCCCTTTGAGCTTTAGTTCGGCCATCACAGCAGGGATGCCTCCAGCATTGTGCAAATCGTCCATGAAGTAATCAGAGGAAGGGTTCAGCTTCACCAAGTTCGGGGTTGTTTCGCTCAGCCTGTTTATCCTGCGCAGGTCAAATTTGAACCCGGCCTCGGCTGCGATATCCGGCACGTGCAGAATCGTGTTTGTGCTTGCACCGATTGCCATGTCAACCCTCAGGGCATTTTCAAATGCATTCTCGCTCATTATCTTTCTGGCGGTAATACCCTTTTCCGCAAGCCGCACAGCAAGCCTGCCGCTTTCCTCTGCAATCTTTTCCTTTGCAGGGTCAAGCGCTGCAGTAGTTGCGCACATGGGCAGGCTCAAACCAAGCGCTTCAGTTACGCACGCCATGCTGTTTGCAGTGTACAAGCCTGCGCAGGTGCCTGCGCCAGGGCATGCAGAGCAGACAATCTGCTGGTATTCCTCTTTTGAAATTTTTTTATTCTCAAGCTGTGCCTTTGCCTCAAAGGCTGCCTTTACCCCGATTTTTTTTCCGTTGTAAACGCCGGCTGCCATTGGCCCTGCTGAAACGAAAACGCTCGGCATGTCAAGGCGTGCTGCTGCCTTCAGGTTTCCCGGAATGTTCTTGTCGCAGCCTGCAATAAAGACAATGCCAGAAAAAACGCCGTGTGCCCTGACCATTTCCTCAACGCTGTCTGCAATCGTTTCCCTGCTGGGCAAGGAGTATTTCATTCCAGCATGGCCCATCGCAATGCCGTCGCATACTGAAATCGTGTTGAATTCAAACGGCACGGCACCTGCTTCCCTAACGCCTTTTTTCACGGCTGCAGAAAGCCTGTTCAGATGGATGTGCCCGGGCGTTATCTCGTTGAAGCTGTTAGCTATGGCTATGAAAGGCTTGTCCATTTCAGCCGCTTTTACTCCGTCTGCATACAGCAGTGCTTCTGCTGCAGGCAGGCGCTTTATTTCCTCCTGACGCATAAAAATACATTACTTCTTCTCAAACAAGGCTCTTATTTCCTTGCCGACTACTTCAATCTGCTCCCTTGACTGCTGCTCCCTGAGCTTTTTCAGCTTCGGCAGGCCGTTTTTGAACTCCGCAACCCACTCTTTTGCGAATTTCCCCGCCTCAACATCGCGCAGCAATTTCTGCATTGCCTTCCTGCTCTCCTTTCCGATGACAAGCTTTCCCCTTGTCCTTCCGCCGTACTCTGCTGTGTTTGAAACCCTCTTCCACATGAGTTCAAGCCCGCCTTCGTAAACCAAATCAACAATCAATTTCAGCTCATTCAGGCATTCAAAGTAAGCTATTTCCGGCGGATAGCCTGCTTTCACCAGCGTTTCAAAGCCTGCTTTGATAAGCTCTGTTACACCGCCGCAGAGAACGCTCTGCTCGCCGAAAAGGTCACTGTATGTTTCCTGCTGGAAAGTGCACTCAATTACGCCCGCGCGCGTGTAGCCCATTCCCTTTGCGTATGCAAGGGCGTAATCTCTTGCTTTTCCGCTCGGGTTCTGGTAAATTGCAATTAACCCAGGAACACCGAAGCCCCTTTTGTATTCCTTCCTTTCCTCGCTTCCTGGGCTTTTTGGGGCAACCATTATCACATCAACATCTTTTGGCGGGACAATCTGCCTGAAAACAATGCTGAAGCCGTGGGAGCAGCACAAAATTTTTCCAGCGCGCATGTGCGGAGCTATCTCTTTCTTGTAAACGCCTCCCTGCACCTCATCAGGAAGGAGTATTTGTATAACGTCAGCTTTCTGCGCTGCTTCCGCTATCGGCAATACCTCAAAGCCGTCCTCAACAGCCTTGTCATAGCTTGCGTCCTTTATTGAGCCGACTATTACATTCAGCCCGCTGT
>CAZXIC010000012.1:0-30138 GCA_964640195.1 uncultured archaeon
CTTTGGGGGAGTGCTGTGATGCGGGAATGTTCAAGCCAGCTGGGACCCCCTGTGGCGAAACCACAACGGAAATGCTGTGCTCCACCACTGAGTGTGATGGTGACGTGCAGAAAAAGACAATAACAAAGTATTGTCCTGGGGATGGCCCTGATTGTACTGGCGAAGAAAAAGAGACAGTTGAACTAGAGACAGAATGCGAAACATGGCAGAAATGCGAGCAGGGGGCATTGCCAGGAACATTCGAGTGCGTCAACGAGGATATATGCAACCAAGAGCCAACCGCGGAGATTATAGCCCCCGAAAAAGCCATTGTTGACAAGGACATTACTTTTGGGGGCGGTTGCACTGACACTGATACTGGCATTGAAACCTGCATAATTGACTTCGGAGACGGAACAACAGCACAAGATTTCGAGAGTGGCATGAAACACCAATATGCCGAGGTTATAACATACACTGTGACCTTGACTGCTACTGACAAGATATTTGGCGCAATTGACGAAGTGACTGAAACAATCGAGGTTACCACTGCCCCGCCAATGGAGTTTTCAATAGTGCTAGAACCGTCCACAATCCCGCAAGGAAAGGATTTTGATAAGGCAGAAATAATCGTTTCAAACCCTGGCGCAGACACGATAAGCGTAACAGTAACAGCAACCCTGAAAGACAGGGAAACAGGCGAATCACCAGTGACGCACTCGCAATTCTCAGAAACACTTGAAAACATAACGCAGGACAACCCAGGGAGAATTACAGGCGAATTCCGCCTCTGGATAAACGCCACAGCACTGGAAACAGGGAATTATACCATAGAGGGAGAAGCGATAGAAACAGAAACTGGAACAGAATGCACTGCAAAAAAAACCTTCACAATAACAACAGCAGACGTTGCAACAGTGCCGGAAACCAGTTTCGTATTTGTGCCCTTGCTGCTGGCAGCTGTCCTGTTTATGCTGTGGAAAAAACAATAAGGAACACAGTGCTGTGCCTTAAATAAGCGGCAGCCTCATTCCGCCTTTTTCCATTTCGTCCCCTGTGCTGTGTCGTCCAGCGTTATGCCTTTTCCAAGCAGCTTTTCCCTTATCGCATCAGCCTCTTTCCAGCGCTTTTCTTGCCTTAGTTTCTCCCTTTCCTTAATCAGCCCCAGGTCCTCTCTGCTTATGGCAGCCTTCTCCCTGCCAAAAGAGAAAACCCCGAAAATAGAGTCAATCTCCCTCAAAAAGCGCAGCGACTTTTTTGCATCTTTCTTGCCAAATTTTTTGCCGTTCATCAGCCTGTTCGCTGCTGTTTCAAAGCGCTGCAGCTGTGCCCAGGCATTTGGGGCGTTGAAGTCGTCATCCATTGCCGCAGTGAATTTTTTCCTTGTCTGCGCTATCAGCTTGGCAACCCCTTTGTTTTCACCTTCCCCCTTTGCCTCCAGCAGCCTCTGGATAAAGCGGTTCCACCGCTGCAATGTTTTCTCTGCTTTCACTACGCCCTTCTCGGTGTAATTCACCCCGCTCCTGTAGTGCAGCTGCCCGATGAAGAACCTGAAAGCCTTTGCATCATACCTTCCAAGCAGCTCAGGGACAGTCACAAAGTTGCCAAGGCTTTTGCTCATTTTTTGCCCCTCGACATTCAAGAAGCCGGCGTGCAGCCAATAGCGGACAAAAGGCTTCTTGCCTGTTGCTGCCTCGCTCTGCGCGATTTCGTTTTCATGGTGCGGGAAGACCAGGTCAACTGCCCCAGCGTGGATGTCAAACCTTTCCCCCAAATATTTTGTGCTCATTACGCTGCATTCAATGTGCCAGCCAGGCCTGCCCTTTCCCCAGGGGCTTGGCCAGGCAGGTTCATTAGGCTTTTGCTTCTTCCACAGCGCAAAATCCTGCGTCTTGTCTTTCTCATACTTGTCTGTATCTACCCTCGTTCCGGTTTTTTGCTCCCTTACCCTTATGCCGCTGAGCCTCCCGTAATCAGGAAATTTGCTTATGTCGTAGTATACGCCGTCAGCGGTTTCGTAAGCAAATCCATTCCTCTGCAGTTTCTGCACGAAATCAATTATCTCCTTTATGTGCTCCGTTACCCTCGGGTGAACATCTGCTTTTTTAACCCCCAGTTCTTCCATGTCCTGGAAGAACAGTGCAATGTTTTTTTCAGCAAGCTGGAAGATTGTGATGCCCTGCTCATTTGCTTTCTTAATCATGTCATCGTGGATGTCGGTCAGGTTGACAACGTACTTTACCTTGAAGCCCCTGTATTCAAGGTATTTCCTGATTATGTCAAACGCAATGTACGTCCTTGCATGCCCGATGTGCGCTGGTCCATAGACAGTTGGGCCGCACAGGTAGATGCCAGCATTCCCTTTGTGCAGCGGCTTGAACAGCTCTTTTTTCCTGCCCATTGTATTAAAGAGCCTCAGCATCGCAATCAGTAGGATTAATTAGATTTAAAACAATATAAAAGAATCTGTTCAGGCGGCAGAGTGCATTGCCGCTGCCTCCCTGAAAAATCAGATTCCCAGTTCCTTTTTCCAATACGAGCAGGTTTTTGCTGTTTTCTCTGCCGCAATCCCAGTGTACTTCTCTGGCTTTGCGAGAAGTGCCCTCTGCCTTGCCGTGAATCTCCGCAGGAAAGGCTGCAGTTCCCTGCTTTTTTCAGCCAGCTCAAGTAGCGGTTTCCCCTCTTTTTCAGCCTTCATCGTAAGCTGCCTTACTGCCTCATGGGCGTTTGCATGGCCGTGGAAGGCAAGCAGGATGTACAACGGCTCTGCAACAACCATTCCCTTGTTCATGCTGAAATTCCTTTGCATGGCCTCCTTGTCGACAACTAGCTTGCCGCAGACCTTTTGCAGCCTTTCCGCGCTGAGGGCAAGGGCTGCGAACAGCTCTGGAACAAAGCGCTGCGACGCGCTGTTCGTCAAGTCCCTCTGGTGCTCGCTTATCTGGTCAAGGTAAACAGTGAGCATTCTGGGCAGGAACTGCTTGTAGAAGCTCTTGACGTTCTCAAAGTTTATCGGATTGCGCTTGTGCGGCATTGTTGAGCTGCCGACCTGCCGCTTTCCAAAGGCCTCGGCAACCTCGCTTATTTCGCTCCTCTGCAGGTTGCGCATGTCATCGCTGAAGTTTGCGAGAACGCCAAAACAGCTCACCATGGCGTGCATTAAGTCAGTGCGGGCTTCTGGCGCAACAATCTGCGTTGAGGCAATGCTCGGCAGCAGCCCAAGTTGGTGCATGACATCCTTCTCAAACAGGAGCGGGTTTTTTACCAGAAGGGATGAGGCGTTGTAGGCGCCGACCGCGCCGGAAAACTTTCCCCTGAGCTTGTCTTTTGCCTGTTCAATCGCCTTTATTCTGTTCCCGAGCCTGTCAACATAGTAAGAGAGGGCAAAGCCAAAGGTTATGGGCTCAGCGTGCTGCCCGTGTGTTCTGCCAATCTGCACTGTCTTCCTGTAGCGCAGGGCAAGCTTTAGGAGGGTTTTCTCTAACTGCAGCAGAACAGGCAATAACAGCTTTTGTGTCGCGTCCTTGTATTGCAGGACTGAGGCAGTGTCAACAATGTCGTAACTGGTTGCGCCAAAGTGCACGAAGGGCTTTGCTTCTTTGCTCACCTTTTTCCTGATGCAGTTTGCCAGTGCCCTTACATCGTGCCTTGTTACTTTCTCCTCAGCGTAGACCTCATCTGCCCTGACCCTTTCAGCAGCCCTTGCAATCTCCCTTGCGGCTTTTTTGCTGCAAATCCCCTGCTTCGCAAGCGCTTTTGCCAAGGCTGCCTCAACCATTGCCTGATAGCGGACCCTTGCTTCCTCGCTCAGGAATTCAGCAAAGCGTTCGTCCCTGTACCTGCTGTCAAGCGGTGAAATGTTTTCAAACCTGTGCAAACCAAGTCACTTCCTGCCTTCCTTCAAAAACTGTTTGTATTGCCAGACCACTTCGCTTATTTCTGGGACATCCCAGGTTTTCTCCCCGGTCCATGCGACTGTTACAGCCTTGTACATGTCGCTGGCCAATTCAACAAGTTTGGGGGGAAGCTTTGGCGGTGCAGTGAACTGCCCGTGCCCCTTTCCAGCTGCCTTTTCCCTCTCAATTACCTCATACCAGGGCGTTGTCTTGTAATAATCCCTGAGCACCTGCTTGCTCAAGTGCATGCTGTTAAACAGAAACCTGTTCTCGTCAAGGGTTCCGCAGACATCAACCAAGACAAGCTGCCTTTTCGGGTTTACCGCGAACTCCACTTTCCCGTCTGCATGCTCTAATCCAAGGGAGGCAGCCTTTTCATTCAGGTAGCTGTTCACGACAAGCGCCTTTTCCTTCAATTCGCCGACTTCCTCTGCAGACAGGCAGCCTATCTGCCCTGCCTCCTCCCAACACAAGTATCTGTCACTCGGCTCCAGCTTCGTGCTTACATCCATTACCGGCTGGGCAAGCCTTTCGCCTGGCAGCGGCGCTTTTTTCAAGCCAAGTTGCTTTGCTGTTGTCTGGCCTTTCGCCAGCCTCTTGAAAATGCTGCTCCCTGCCGGCAGGCTGTTCCTGAAAATTACTTCCAGTGGAACCAAGTAATTGCTCATGCCCTCCTTTAGTTCGCCCTTCTGCGGATACAGCACCCTGACCAAATCAACTTCCATTTCGTTGCCGCTCAGCAGCTTCCTGAAGTGCGATTTTATTCCCAGTTTCTGCAGCTGTTGGAAGTTGTATGCAGCCATCCTGCACAGCGCCTCCCCCTTGCCCGGAATAACATCAGGCATCTTTCCATAGTCAAAAACGCTGTAGTCGTCTGTAAAGTGGAAAACGCCGATGCCGGTTTTGCTTTCTGTAGCAGGCTTTTTTACAATAAGGTCTTTTACGCTCCCCATTTTGCTCACCCGAATTTTTTCCCCTCTTCTGCATCTGCCTCAAGTGTTTTCCTTTCGAGCCCTTGCCTGAATAGCAGCAGCTTTCTGTTGAATTTTCCGTCTGGAATGCTGAGCAGCTGTGCTGCTGCTATCAGCGCATTGTCAACCTTGTTCAGCCCGAGCCAGAGTCCTTCGCTGCTTTTTTCAAAGAACTCCAGTGCTTCCGGTGTGGCGCTTTCCCGCAGGACAGGCACGTTCAAAACCAGCGCATTCCCTATTTTTAGCGGACGAAAAGCAGGGAATTCAATTGCATTGATTAGAATTTCCTGCTTGGGGTCAACTGTTTTTTTGTCAACAGATTCAACGAATTCAAAGTGCAAGCCCAGTTTTGTAGCAATCGCAGTTCCATTGTCAACCCTTTCTTTAATCGCTTCGTTGTACCTGCTTCCCATGACCTTTACCAGGCTGTGCTCCTGCAAAGCAAGCTGCGCCCCGGTCACGGCGCTTTCAGCAGCCCCAACGCCGGTTGCGATAACTGGAAAGCCCACTGGCATCTGTGCAATGCTTAACAGTGAGTCCAATCCAGCATAGTTTGCAGAAACAGGAACGCCGATTACTGGTTTTAGCGTCTTGCTTGCAATCGCGCCTGGCAGCGCTGCGCTAAGCCCTGCACCGGCAATAACCAGCTTTGCCTCGCTTTTTTCAATTATTGAATCCAGCTGCTTTGGGGTCCTGTGCGCGGAGCACACCCTCAGTTGTGCGCTTATTTTCCTTTCCTTCAGCCCTTTCATTATTCCGCTGTAAACTGGTCTGTCGCTCCTGCTACCAAATACAACCAAGACATCGCCCAAAAGGAAACCCCTAAAAGATTGGAATAGCTAAAGGCAATTTAAAGATATCGTGGAATGCGAATTTCGGTGCAAGCCGTTTGGATGAATAATTTAAACATATTGCAGCCTGAATTCGTTTTTATGGACAAGCAACTGGCTTTCGCTTATCTGGCTGAGCTGGAAAGTAAGGGCATAGTCCTTGGCTTGGGCAGAATCAGGCGATTTTTGCGCCTTTTGGGCAGCCCGGAAAAGCAGTTCAAGGCTATTCATATCGCAGGAACGAACGGGAAGGGCAGCACAGCTGCGATGATTGAATCAATCCTGAGAAAAGCAGGCTGCAGGACAGCGCTTTACAGCAGCCCCCACCTGCTTAGGCTCAATGAGAGGATTCAGGTCAACGGCAGGCAAATATCAGACAAAAAACTGGCAGGGCTTGTTGCAGAATTAAGGGCGATGAAGGAAAGGGAGAAAATTCCCTTGACGCATTTTGAGTTCGTTACAGCTCTTGCGTTCGTGCACTTCGCCAGGTGCAAGGTTGAGTTTGCCGTAATCGAGGTTGGAATGGGCGGAAGGCTTGACGCAACAAACGTCATAGTGCCGGAGGTTAGCATTATTACAAACATTGAAAAAGAGCACGAGCGCTTCCTGGGCAGGACGATTGGAAAAATTGCGCGCGAGAAAGCGGGAATAATAAAGCGCTGCACAGCTGTTGTGACAGCGGAGTGGAAAAAGCCAGTCTTGGGTATCTTCAGAAAAAAATGCAGGGAAAAAAATTCAAAGCTTGTTGTTGTAAGGAAACCTTTTCCGGGAAAGCTGCCTTTGCTTGGGCTCTTCCAGCAATGGAATGCAGCAGCAGCGGTTGCCGCAGTTAAAGAACTGCAGCTGCTGGGCTTTGCAGTGGACAGCAAGGCGGTCAAGCATGGCTTGTCAGCAGTGCGCTGGCCAGGAAGGTTTGAAATCGTCCAGGGAAAGCCAACAGTTGTATTGGACTGCTGTCACAACCCGAGCGGGGCGTTTGTCCTGGCGGAGGCATTCAAGCAGCATTTTCAGAAAAAGAAGGCTGTGCTGCTCATCGGTGTCAGCAATGACAAGAAAATCAGGGCGATGGCGTCAGCGCTTGCAGCCATTGCGCGCAGGGTTATTGCAACAGAGGCAAGCTACAGGGCAATGCCCGCAGGCTTAATAAAAAACGAGTTTGAAAGGCATGGGCTTGAATCCGAAACTGTTTTGCCCGTAAAGGAGGCAACGAAGAAGGCAATAGCCATTGCAGGAAAGAAAGGCGTTGTCCTGGTCTGCGGCAGCCTCTTCGTTGTCGGCGAGGCGCTGCCCCTCTTTAAAACAGGGCGCAGTCATTCTTAAATGCGGTGCTTCTGCAGTGGTAAGCTTTTTAAAAATATGAGCGCAGATTCTGTAATGCCTTTTTCGCTTTCTCTGGAAAACAAAACCAATTTTTTGCTTGGCCTGTTTGTTGCCTGCCTTGTAACAGCAAACCTCATCGGCTTGAAAGTTGCTTCCTTCTACCTGTTTGAGGCAAGCGTCGGCATCCTCGTTTTTCCTGTTCTCTTCCTGATTACAGACATCGTTGAGGAAGTGCACGGAAAGCAGAAGGCAAAGGAATTCGTTTACATCGGCCTGGCTGCGCTTGTAATTGTCCTGTTCATCACTGCCCTGGCAGTCTTGCTGCCCGCAGCTTCTAGAAGCTTTGTTTCAGATGCAGAGTATTCAAAGATTTTCGGGACAACGCTGCGGATTTTCATTGCATCGATAATTGGCTTTTTCTTCAGCCAGATGCACGACGTCTGGGCATTTAACTTCTGGAAGAACGCGACAAAAGGCAAATTCCTTTGGCTGAGGAACAATGCCTCAACAATCGTTTCTCAGTTCCTGGACACGACGCTGTTCATGTTCATTGCGTTCTACGGCTTGCCGAAATTTGATGTCGCCTACACCTTTGCGCTGGTAATTCCCTACTGGATTGTCAAGGTGCTTTTCGCATTGTGCGATACGCCCTTCTGCTATGTTGGGGTGCGATGGCTCAAGGGCAAGTGAGTCAAATCAACAATACCCTTTTTAATTAATTAATGGATAATCTTATTGCCTTTTTTGTGCGGGTGTTGTGGATGAAGGCAAGGTACGAGATGCACCTGGATTTCCTGCGCAAGCAGGACCGGGAGATTTACAATGCGATTGTTGCAGAAAAGGAAAGGCAGATGCAGGGCATTGAACTGATTCCAAGCGAGAACCTTGTAAGCCAGGCAGTGCTTGAAGCAATGGGCAGCGTGCCGAACAACAAGTACTCAGAGGGCTATCCCGGAAAGAGGTATTACGGCGGCAACAAAGTGATTGACGTAATTGAAAACCTTGCGATTGAGAGGTGCAAGAAGCTGTTTGGCGCACAACATGTCAATGTCCAGCCCTTAAGCGGCAGCCCGGCAAACATGGCTGTTTACTATGCCTTGATGGAATTCCATGACACGTTCATGGGGATGAAGCTGACTGAAGGGGGCCATTTGTCGCACGGCCATCCAGTGAATTTCAGCGGCAGGGTTTACAACTGCGTCCAGTACGGTGTTGACAGGGAAACGGAGATGCTTGATTACGACGCAATTCTGAAGCAGGCCAGGGAAGTTAAGCCAAAGCTGATTCTAAGCGGCTACACCGCTTACCCGAGGAAAATTGACTTCAAGCGCTTCAGGGAAATCTGTGATGCTGTTGGCGCTGTCTGCATGGCAGACATTGCGCACATTGCCGGGTTGTGCGCTGCCGGCGTGCACGAGAATCCTGTGCCTTATTTTGATGTTGTCACAACTACAACGCACAAGACGCTTAGGGGCCCAAGGAGCGCGGTGATAATGTGCAGGGAAGAGTTCGCTGAAAAAATTGACAAGGCTGTCTTCCCAGGCTTGCAGGGCGGCCCGCACGAGCACATAATTGCCGCAAAGGCAGTTGCATTCAAGGAAGCCCTCAAGCCGGAATTCAAGCAGTATGCAAGGCAGATAGTCAAGAACGCAAAGACGATGGCTTCCGAGCTTATGGCACTTGGCCTCAGGCTTGTATCTGGGGGAACAGACACTCACCTGATGCTTGTTGATGTCTTCAAGAGCAAAGGGCTTACAGGCAAGCAGGCTGAACATGCACTGGAGCTCGCAGGAATCTACTGCAACAAGAACACGATTCCGTTTGACACGAGAAGCCCTTGGGACCCGAGCGGCATCAGGATTGGAACGCCTGTGCTTACCACGAGGGGGATGAAGGAAAAGGACATGAAAGAAGTTGCCGCTTTTATTGTTAAAGCGCTTGACAGCGCAAGCGACGAAGCCACGCTTGGCAAAATAAAGTCCGCTGTGAAGGGATTCTGCTCAGGCTTTCCGTTCTACAAATAAGAATGCGTGCTTGTGTTGCAATAGCGTTAAAAAATCCTTTCCCCACTATTTTTAGTGTTCTGAATGCCAGCCAAAATAATTGACGGCAGCGCGCTCGCAAAAAGGCTTCTTGCTAAAGCCAGGCAGGCTGTGCAGGGGCTGGGCAGCCAGCCAACGCTTGCGGTCATACTTGCTGGCAGTAATGATGCCTCAAAGCTTTATGTCAAGAAGAAAGAGGAGGCGTGTGCGCAGCTCGGAATCGGCTTCAGGCTTTTTGCTTTTCCGAAAAGTGCTTCAGGGCAGGAAATAATCCGGAAAGTAACTGAACTGAACAATGACAGGGATGTCAGCGGAATACTGGTTCAGCTGCCTCTTCCCAAAGGCATTGACAGCAACAGTGTGCTGAGGGCGATAGACCCTCTGAAGGATGTCGACGGCTTTGCGCCAATGAACGAGGGCTTGCTTGCGCTTGGTATTGAGGAGATGGTTAGCTGCACTCCCCTCGGCATACTGAATATCCTTGAAAGCGAGAGAATCAATCTTGAGGGAAAGAACTGCTGCATCATAAACCACAGCGTTGTTGTCGGCAGGCCTCTTGCGCAGCTATTGCTGAACAGGAATGCAACTGTTACTGTCTGCCACAAGTTCACAAAAAACCTTTCAGGCTTCACAAAAAAAGCCGACGTTCTGATAACAGCAGCCGGTGTGCCCGGACTGATAAAGGGAAAAATGGTCAAAAAAGGTGCTTTCGTGATTGATGCCGGCATTGCGAAAAAAGACGGCAAAATACTTGGAGACGTTGACTTCAACAGCGTGAAAAAAGTTGCAGGTTATCTTACTCCTGTCCCAGGCGGCGTTGGACCAATGACTGTCGCATGCCTTATGTACAATATTGTGAAGGCAGCGCAGCTTCAGCGCAGGTAGTTCCATTCTTTTGCGGCAAACCTTTCTTTTTCAATTTTCTCCGCAAGCGCCTTTTCCCCAATGCTGAGAGCGCCCTTTGCCAGTTCCGCATTGAAATTGCGCTCAAAGCCTGTGCGCATTGCATCAGCGACCTCCTGGAAATAAACCTCTTTGCCCAACTGCTGCTCGATTGAGGTAACCCTCTGCTTCACGCTTTCAATCATCTTTCCCCTCAGCTTTTCATCCGGCACCCTCAAGAGGGAGAACATTTTTTCCACATCCACCTTAACCAAAACAGTCCCATGCTGCAGCACAACCCCGTTTCTCCGCGTTTGCGCGTTGCCGCTGATTTTCCTGCCATTTACTATAATGTCATTCAGGGGGGCGAATCGCGCTTCCAATCCAAGTTCCTTGAAGCCGATAACCAGGGAATTGCAGATTTTTTGATAGCTTTGGAGGATGTTTTTCGGCACAACCGCGCTTTGCTCTGTGCAGACAAAGCTGTACGTAAGCTCCCTGTCATGGAAAACAGCCCCGCCGCCTGTGATGCGCCTTACAACGTCAACGCCAAGTTGTTTGCAGCGCTGCAAGTCAACCTCGTCGGCAATAGACTGGAAGTAGCCGATTGAAATCGCCGGCGGCAGCCAGCAGTAAAAACGCACTGTCGGCATGCCAAGCCTTGGGCACTCCCTCATTATTGCCTCGTCAATCGCCATGTTTTTTGCAGCCTTGTTTTCACCTGTTTCAAGCAGCCTGAACTGCATCAGCCTTTCACCGCCATCATTATCGCTTTCGCAAGGTCTGCTGCAGCGAAGCCGAACAACTGAATTGAATTTCTCTCAACAATCTCGCTGATTTTTTCCCGCAGTTTCTCTTCATCCAATGCCTCTCCCTGCAACTCCTTTTCCAGCACTGCAATCCCCTCTTCCGGGTGCAGGAAGAAGTCACCGGAAACCTTTATGCCCGCGATTCTTCCATTATCTTCCTGCACTGAAACCCTGAGCAGTTTTCCATTCTGCACCTTATAAACCGAGCTGCCCTTCAAGCAGTTCACCTGCCCTGCAGCGCCCCTGCCTTTCAACTAATGCACTTGCCCCCCTGCTTTTCCGCCCTTCAGGCAATTCACCTGTCTTGTGGCTTTCCCGCATTGCAAGCAGTTCTGCTGCCCTGTAGCTGCTTCTCACCAGAGGCCCTGCAACTACACCCCTGAAGCCCCTGCGCAGTGCTATTTTCCTGTATTGCGCAAACTGCTCTGGCTTAACGAATTCAACAACAGGCAAATTGCGCTTGCCTGGCTGCAGGTACTGCCCAATGGTCAGGAAGTCAACCCCTGCAGCAAGCAAATCATCTATTGCCTGCAGCACTTCCTGCTTTTCTTCACCCAGGCCGAGCATAACAGAGCTTTTTGTGAAAATTTTTCCACTTAATTTCTTTGCATTGCGCAGCACAGCCAGGGACTGCCTATACGAAGACCTTGCATCCCTTGCAATTGCCTGCAGTCTTTCAACAACCTCAATGTTGTGACCAACCACGTCAGGCTCTGCCATAATTACTTTGCGCAGGCACCCAAGGCTTCCCTGGAAGTCAGGGATGAGGGCTTCAACCCTTGCACAGGATGCCTTTACCGCCCTAACGCACCTGGCAAAGTGGTCGGCGCCAAAATCAGGCAGGTCATCCCTGTCAACTGATGTGAGCACAGCATAGCCCAAGCCGAATTTTTTCACAGCAGCAGCGATTTTTTCCGGCTCTCTGCTTTCCACCTGCTGCCCCTGCCTTGCGCTTTCAACGCCGCAAAACAGGCAATTCCGCGTGCATACCCTGCCAAGAACCATAAAGGTTGCGGTTCCTGAATTCCAGCACTCCGCAATGTTGGGGCACTTCGCTTCCTCGCACACAGTGTGCAGTTCATTTGCATGCAGGGCATCTCTCACATTCTTGAATCCACTGCCTGCTGCAATTTTCACTTTCAACCAAACAGGTTTTGGCATCCGCGTTCACTCCAAAAACTTTCCTATAAGGAATTCCCTGAACAGGTTGTAATCATTCGGCATTTTTTCAAATTTTTCCCTCTTCTTTTCAAGCCCTGCAATGCTTAGGGGCAGTTCTGGCTCAATGCCGATTGCCTCCCTTATTGTCTCTGGAAATTTTGCGGGATGCGCTGTCTCAATTGAAACGCAGGCATCTGCCCTATTCCTTTCCAGGAAGCGCTGCAGCGCAAACCAGGCAACCGCGCCGTGCGGCTCAAGCACTGCACCATGCCGCCTATATGCCCCCCTTATCGCCTGTTTTGTCTGCTCGTCGCTGACGCTGAGGGAGAAGATTTCTTGACGCATTTTCTGCATGTTCGGCTGTCCAGTTATTTTGCCTGTCTCATCCATCCTGCCGCTGTAAAGCTCTACAACCCTTGCAAGGTTGCTTGGATGACCGACATTCATTGCGTTGCTCAGGCACTTGCGTGAGGGAATAACCTTCTCGTATTTTCCAGTTTCAAGGAATCTTGGAAACTCGTCGTTTCCGTTTACTGCCACAACGAATTTTTCAACAGGCAAGCCCATCCTCTTCGCAATCAGGCCGCCGCAAAAGTTCCCGAAATTTCCGCTCGGCACCGAAAACACAACCTTTTCCCCGGTATCCCCAAAGGTTTTTGAATAACCATAGAAGTAGTACGCTGCCTGGGGCAACAACCTGCCCAAACTTATGCTGTTTGCGCTGCTCAGGTTCAAGCGCTGCAGTTGTTTGTCAACAAAAGCCTGCTTTACCATCGCTTGGCAGTCATCAAACTTCCCGGCAATTGCTATTGCAGTAACATTTCCTTGCAGTGTCGTCATCTGTCTGCGCTGCCTGTCACTTACCTCTTCTCCTGGAAACAGCACAACCATGTTGATGTTGCGCTGCCCGAAAAAGGCGTTTGCAACCGCGCTGCCTGTATCACCGCTTGTTGCAGTGAGGATTGTAAATTGCTTTTCCTCCTGCTGCAGGAAAAACTGCATCAGCCTTGACATCATTCTTGCGGCAAAATCCTTGAATGAGGCAGTCGGCCCCCTGTCCAGCCGCAGCACGTACTTCCTGCCAAACACATGCTCAACAGGCACAGGGAAGTTGTAGGCATCAGTGCAGATTTTCAGAAGCTCTTCTTCCGGGATTTCGGCAGAGAGAAACCGTTTTGTTGCCTCAAATGCAATCTTGGCATAACTCTTTTCCTTCATCGCAGAAATTTCCCCAGCGGGAATTGCAGGAATCTTCTCAGGCATGAAAAGGCCACTGTCCGGCGCAAGCCCCTGCAGCAGGGCTTCCTTGAACGAAACAATGCCAGCCTTTCTGTTCGTGCTGTAGAACTTCAAGGCTTCCACCTCAGCACAGGCTGCCTCGCAGCCTTAACAAGGTTTAGCCTTTTAACCGGCATGTTGTGCGGGGCGCTTTTAACCTTTTGCGGGTGTTTTTCCGCCTCTTCTTTGATTTTAATCATCGCTTCAGCAAACGCGTCAAGTATATGCTTGCTTTCCGTTTCCGTTGGCTCAACCATCATTGCGCCCTGCACTATCAGGGGGAAATAAATGGTTGGCGGATGAAAGCCGTAGTCAAGAAGCCTTTTTGCAACATCATTTGTTGTAACACCGTTCGGCATTCCCTTGTCTGAGAGGACAAACTCGTGCATGCACCGCCTCTCGTACGGCACTTGATAATGCTTTTTCAGTTTCGCGAGCAAATAGTTTGCATTCAGGACTGCGTTCTCGGCAACGTCCCGCAAGCCTTCTGCTCCAATTGCCCTCAGGTAAGCGTAAGCCTTTACCATTACGCCGAAGTTTCCGTAAAAGCTGCGCATCTTTCCAACGCTGCTTTCCCCGCTGTAATCCAATTGGTAAGCGCTGCCCTTCCTTTCAACAAGCGGTCTCGGCAGAAACCCAACAAGTTCTTCCGCCACGCCAAGCGGTCCGCTGCCGGGGCCTCCGCTGCCGTGCGGCGCTGAAAAGGTCTTGTGCAGGTTCAGCTGCATTATATCAATCCCAAGTTCAGCGGGCTTGCACACTCCAAGCAGTGCGTTCATGTTTGCCCCGTCGCAGTAAACCAGGCCGCCCTTGCTGTGCACTACTTTACACACCTGCAGTATGTTCTGCTCAAACAAGCCAAGAGTGTTTGGGTTTGTAACCATAATCCCTGCAACGCTTTCATCAATCTTTTCCCGCAAACCCTGCAAATCAATGTTCCCCTTTTCATCTGATTTGACCTCAATTGCTTCAAAGCCGCACATATTAACGCTTGCAGGGTTTGTTCCATGCGCACTGTCAGGCACAAGCACCTTTGTCCTGTTTTCACGCCTCTTTTTGAAGTGCGCCCGCATCACCATCATCCCCAGCAGTTCGCCCTGGGCCCCGGCAGCAGGCTGCAGGCTAAACCTGGCAAAGCCAGTGATTTCGCAGAGCATTTTCTCAAGTTCGAACAGCAGCTGCAGCGCTCCTTGCACTGTTTCTAAAGGCTGCAGGGGATGCAGCAGGGAAAACCCCTCAAGTTTTGCAATTTCCTCGCTTATTTTCGGGTTGTACTTCATGGTGCAGCTCCCCAGAGGATAGAAGCCGTTGTCAACCCCGAAGTTTTGCCTGCTCAGCGCGGTGTAGTGTCTTATCACTTCTGGTTCGCTGAGGTTCATTCCCTTTTCAAAAACCAGTTTCATTGCACTTCACCTAATGCCATGGCGAGGCTGTCAATTTCCTCCCTGCTGTTCATTTCAGTTGCTGCAACGAGCAGGCAGTCCTGCAGTTCTGGGAATTTTTCCCCAAGCGAGTAACCGAAAACGATTCCCTTTGCAAGAAGTTTACTCTGCAATTCCCCTGCACCCCTCCTCTTCACAACGAATTCGTTGAAGAAATCCTTTCCAAAAGGGAAGCTAAAGCCAAGTCTCTCTAACTTTTCCGCAAGATATTCTGCGTTGCGGTGGTTTTCTTCCGCAATCTCCCTAAGCCCTTTCTCCCCAACAACCGCAAGGTAAACCGTTGCTGCAAGGGCGCACAGCGCCTGGTTTGAGCAGATGTTGCTGCCTGCCTTTTCCCTCCTGATGTGCTGCTCCCTTGCCTGCAGCGTCAAAACAAATCCAGGCTTGCCTTCGCTGTCGGTTGTTTTGCCAGCCAGCCTGCCCGGAATGTGCCGCATGAAGCGCTGCCTGCAGGCAATTGCCCCTGCAGAATGCCCGCCGAAGCCCATTGGATTGCCAAAGCTCCGGGCTTCTGCTGCAACGATATCGGCTTCCTTCGCCTTGCCGAAGAAAGCAAGGGATAGCGCCTCGGCAACAGCAACTACCAGCAACGCGTTTTTTGCATGCAATGTTTTTTCAATCTGCCCAAGCTTTGCGGGGCAGCCGAAGAAATCCGGGTGCTGCACTATGCAGCAGGCTGTCTCATTGTCAATTGCTGCACCCAGGTTTTCTATTTCAATTTCTTTTAATTGCAAATTAACAGCATTTGCATAAGTTGCGACAACAGCCTTGTATTCCGAATTCACGCTTTTTGCTATCAGCACTTTTCTCCTTCCGGTAGCGTTTTTCGCCATAATCATTGCTTCAGCGCAGGCACTAGGGCCGTCGTACATGCTTGCGTTCGCAACATCCATTCCTGTGAGCATGCAGATGTATGTCTGCCATTCGAATATTGCCTGTAGCATTCCCTGGCTTATTTCTGCCTGGTATGGCGTGTAAGCAGTGTAGAACTCGCTCCTGCCGGTAATTGCCCGCACTGCAGCAGGAACGAAATGGTTGTAGCAGCCTGCGCCAAGAAACAGGTTGAGCTGCTTTGCCGTCTTGTTCTTTGCCGCAATTTCTTCAATTTCCTTCCCCAAGTCGCGCTCATGCAGGGCAGTTGGCAGCTTCAGCGGCTTTTTAAGCAAAGCCTGTTTGGGCACGTCTGCAAACAGCTCTGCAGCAGATTTAACGCCTGCCTCTTTAAGCATCGCGCTTTTCTCTTCCCGGCTATGCGGAATAAACTGCACAAAAAGCCCCCCTAAAAACAAAAGGTTATTTTTTCCTTTCCTCTTCTCCGACAAACGCATCGTATGCCCTGCTGTCCATTAATTTGCCCAGCTCCTTTTCATCGCTTAACCTGATTTTTGCAATCCAGCCCTCCCCAAAGGGCTTGGTGTTAAGCAGCTCCGGCTTTGACTCAAGCGCTTTGTTGACAGCAACAACTTCGCCTGAAACCGGGGCAAAGACATCGCTGACGCTCTTGACGCTCTCAACCACGCACATCGGCTTGTTCTGCTGGACTGCCGCGCCTTGCTTTGGCAATTCAACGAAAACAATGTCAGTCAGCGAGTGCTGCGCATACTCTGTTATGCCGACAGTTGCAGTTCCTGCCTCAACCTTGCACCATTCGTGCTCTTTTGTGTATCTCCTGTCCCCAGGGCTTGCCATTAATCAATGCACCTCCTGTAAAACGGCATCTCAACAACCTTTGCCCTCACTTTCCTCCCCCTAATGTCAACCTCAAATTCTGCTCCAGCCGCACCCAAAGCAGCGCTAATATAACAAAACCCGATACTTTTTTTTAATGTTGGTGCAAAGCTGCCGGATGTCACAACCCCTGCATTCTTGCCATTGCACAGGATTTTGCTCCCGTGCCTTGCAATGCCCCTTCCAATAAGCTCGAAGCCAACCAGCTTCTCTTTAATGCCAGCCTGCCTCTGCTTCAACAGCTCTTTCTTGCCCACAAATTCCTTTCCCCATGAAACGATTTTTTCGTAAGGGCATTGGAGAATGCTATGCCCTGAGTCAATGTCCTGCCCGTACAAAAGCACCCCAGCCTCCAGCCTCAAAGTGTCCCTTGCAGCAAGGCCGCAGGGAACAAGCCCAAAGCGCTTTCCAGCTTCAGCCAGCCCGCTCCAGACCTTTTCAGCGTTGCCCGCGTCAAAATACAGTTCAAACCCGTCTTCTCCTGTGTAGCCGCTCCTGCTTGCAACGCATTCAGCCTCAGCAACTTTTATTTCCCCGAAATTATAATAACTGATTTCACGCAAATCCTTTCCAGACAGCTGCTGCAGAACCGCTTCTGCCTTCGGGCCCTGCAAATCAAGCTTTGCTGTATGCTTCCTCAAGCCCCTCACCCTCACATTCATCCCCTTCCCGTGCTTCTGCACCCAGCGCAGGTCGTTTTCATAGGGCGCTGCATTAACAACAAGCCAGAACTTTTCCGCAGAGAATTTGTAAACAGTCAAGTCATCCAGGATGCCGCCGTTTTCGTTGCACATCACAGCCAGGCGCATTTCTCCTTGCTGCATTCCAGCAATGTCCCTTACAACAACTCGCTGTATCAATTGCTTCGCGTCCTTTCCCTCAACCATGATTTCGCCCATGTGCGAGACATCAAACAAGCCGCATTTTTCCCGCACTGCGTTGTGCTCTGCAACTGGCGTAGTATAGTAAAGGGGCAGCAGCCAGCCGTGGAAATCAGCCATTGTTGCACCCAGCTTCCTGTGCACCTCGTATAAGGCTGTCTTGTTTGGCATGCAAACGAAAATAAAATGCAAAAAGGTTTAAAGCGGTTGCAGCAACTGGAAAAGGTTGGTTCATCGGCATTGCCGCAAAACAGTGGGTGTTAACCTCATCATTGCCTTACACATCGTATGGTAATGATTGCTTAAAATTATCGGTTTTTTGCTTCACCGGAAATACACTCTCCCGAATAGTTTATTAATGACTTTTTGCCTTGTATTTGGTAGTAGGTAGTATCATGATATACAATAGGCAGAAGCTTTTGCTGCGAGTAGTTAAGGCTTTGTCCGAGAAGGGTATTTCGTCCAGGACTTATTTAGTGAAGGCCATGTTCTTGTTGAGGCAGAGGCTTGGCTTTGAAAGCGTCGGCTATGATTTTTTTCCTTACAAGTACGGGCCTTTTTCGAACGTGATTTATGAGGACTTTGACGCGCTTGAGGAAGAGGGCCTGTTTGATAAGGATGCGTTGTGCTTGACTGGGAAAGGGAAAAGGTTTGTTGGCTCTTTGGATGAAAGCGAAGAGGTTGCCTCTGAATTAAATAGGGTTCTTTCTGATTTTCCCAGCACTTTTAAAATCAGGTCTTTTGTTTATGAAAATTATCCTGAGTTTACCGTTCGCAGCACTTCCTTGAAGAAGAAGCCTGTGAGGGAGCGGGGCATTTGTTCGATTGGCTATGAGGGCAAGACCATTGATGCTTTTTTGAATGAGTTAACCCAGCATAATGTTTCCCTGCTTGTTGATGTTAGGAGAAATGCTTTTAGCATGAAGAAGGGCTTTTCCAAGAACCAATTGAATTATTATCTGGAGAAGGCCGGGATTGGTTACCTGCATGTTCCCGAGCTTGGCATTGAAGCCGGGAAAAGGAAAGACTTGGATTCCAAGGCTGACTATAAGGCGCTGTTTAGGGCGTATAGGAAAACCTTGCCTTCTAAAAAGGAAAAAATTGAAGAGCTTAAGAAGTTAGGAAAAGAGAATAAGGTTTCTTTGATGTGTTTTGAAGCTGACAAGAATTTTTGCCATCGCGGTGTCTTAAGCGACTTTTTAGGGGAAGAGGTTGTTCACATTTGAAGGAAAAAATTCTCATTCTGACAAAGACATATCCAAACCTTAGCAGGAAGTATGTTGAAACAGTCTGCGTTGCAGGCATTACTGACAAGGGAGAGTGGAGACGCCTTTACCCTGTTCCCTTCAGGAAGCTGCCTTTCAACCAGCGTTTCAAGAAGTTTGACTGGATTGAGGCTGACACCACAAAGAACACGAAGGAGAAGCTGCAGCGAAAAGAGTCTTACAAGGTTGACGCTGATTCCATAAAAGTTTTGGGCAATGTTGGAACCGGTGCAAACAGGGATTGGAAGGAAAGGAACAAGCTTTTGCTGCCTCTTGCAAACAAGTCTCTTGAAGAACTTGAAGTGTTGAAGAAAACCAAGAAAGTTTCCCTTGGCTTGATTAAGCCCGCTGAGCTAATGGATTTTACTTTGACTTCCATTGATGAGTGCCGTGACTGGGAAAAGGATTTGATTGAGGGCACGCAAAAAACACTTTCTGGGATTTACAAGTCTCCCTTGGATAAGATTCCATGGAAATTTTCTTACGTTTTCAAATGCAAGGATTCCGATTGTTCGGGCCACTCCATAATGTGCGAGGACTGGGAGCTGCTGGAGTCATGGCGCTCCTGGAAAAAGAAGTATCCAACCGAGCAAGTTTTGTGGAAAAAAATAAAACAAAAATTCTTTGATGAAATGAAGGAAAAGAAAAATCTTCACTTCATTGTAGGAACAGAATCCAGGTTCAACAAGTTCCTGATAGTGGGCCTCTATTACCCGCCGAAACAGTAGTCTGTCATTTTTAGGCTGACAAAAGCCAGTAAGACAGTTAGCCTAACATTATTCTTTTTCGTGTTTGAGCCAGGCATCAATACTAGCCAGCTGCCATGCTTCCGCTTCTTTTTTCATTCTTCCATTATTTTGGGGTATTTTTTCAGATAGTATTGCAGGGCGATTGGGAATGCGAAGGTTGTTATCAGTGACATGGCGACGATTGCAGTGTACAGTTCGATTGGGAAGTTTGGGATGTTTTGCCTTGCAACTTCTGCTATAACAAGCTCGATTACGCCCCTTGAATTCATTCCCCAGCCGACAAGCATCAGCTGGTTTGTTTTGAGTTTGGTGAAGGGCTTTGCTGCCAGGGTGCCCAGCATCTTTCCTATGAATCCAAGCAGCACGACCGTTAAAATCAGTAGGGGATAGAGGCCAAATGCCTGCAGGTTGAAGTTTAGGCCTATCTGCAAGTAGAAGAAGGGGATAACCAGCCCAAATGTAACTATCTTTAGGTTGCTTTCAACAGCGTGCTCTACTTTTTGTGATTTGAACGCCTTTTGAAGCAGGAGCCCGGCAATAAGCGCGCCGATAATGGGTCCCAGCGAGAGGCTGCTTGACAAGAGTGCGATTCCAAGCCCGAGGATTATGGTTAAGGTGAAATATTTCTCGCTGCTGCCGCCCTTGAACAGTCCGACAAAGCGGGGAATAAACTTCAGGGCAATGAAAACCACTGCAAAGAACCCGATTATTTCAAGCGGAAGCATGATAAGCGCTTGTACGCCACCTCTACTAACCAGGACAAGCAAGAGAGCCAAAAACAGCAGTTCAAAAACGTCGTCAGCTGTTCCTGCTATAATCATTATTTCCCCTAGCTTTGTCTTTAGGGCGTTTTTCTGCATTAGTGCAATTGACTTTGTTGCCTCCGAGGTCAGGGAGAGGCATGCGCCGAGGACAAAGGCCACTATAAGCTGCCACCCCATTATGAGCGCAAATGCAAAGCCCAAGCAAAAAGAAAACAGGACAGATGAGAACGCGATTGCCACTACATCCTTTGAACTCTTTTTTATTTTTTTCAGGTCTATTTCCAGGCCTGTCAGCATCAAAAGGAAGATTATTCCCAGCCCGGAAAGTAAAAGCAGGCTCGGCCTGGTTTCAGCAGGAAAAAGCCATGCAAATAGGGGCAGGCCAAGGAACAGGCCAGCAATGATTTGCCCAACGATTTTTGGGAACTTTAGTTTAGAGAAGACTTCCCCAAAGACAAATGTCGCCAGAATCACAACAAAGAACAGAAGCAAGATGTCAGCCATTTTATTCCACTGCCAGAATTTCATTTGAGCGAATGTATATGAAAACCAGGATTGATGCAAGCATTACGATTGCAACAACCCGCTCTTCCGTGATGATTAGGATGCTGGGATTGGGGGAGAAAAGGTCTTGGAAAATCGCCAAGATAAATGACACTGCGATAAAAAAGAATGAGAGCAGACCAAAAAATTTTGAAGCCGTTCCCATCTTACGCCATTCAGCAAGCATGTCTGATTTGCCGGCAACTCTTTTCTTCAAAACAAGCAGCCCGGATGCCAAAAAAAGGATTCCGATTGCAGGGAAAAGAATCTCTTCTTCAAATGTGAAGCCAAAAACCCCGCTGGCTTCTATGTCCAAAAAAAGAATCAGGACAGCAAGCAAAATAAACAACAAAACGAAGGCCTTTGTTGAGTGCTTGTGCCAAAAACCTGGAACCATAACCCTAATAGGGCAAAGTATTACTTAATTATTTCGTCCAGTGTTGATATCCGCCCCTTATTTTTCTTCAACTGGAAACCAAGCAGTATGTTAGCGTGGCATCACATGCGTCGCTTCCTTGCCCCCCTTATTTTAAAAGCCCTTTCTCTTTAAGCGCCTGCTCTATCCGCTGCCTGTCAAAGCCCTCTATTATTGCCCCTTCAATGTCAACCAATGGAATCATGACTTCCCTGCTTCCCTCCTGCCTTATGCTTCTCCTTTTTTCAACCATCTCCCTTGCCCTTTCCTTGTCCTCAACAACATTGTATTCCTCAAAGGGAACATTATGCCTGCGCAGTACAGCCTTTGCAGCAGCGCACTTCGGGCAATTCGGCATGGAATAAACAATTACAGCCATAGCCAATTGGAATAGCGAAAACTATTTAATAAATTGTCCAATCAAATAACAATATGGTGGGCTTCGTTGGCTGAGCTGGTTCTGGGCATTCTTGCAAGCACCAGAGGAACAGACATGGAAGGCTTGATTGACGCAATTGGGCAAAAGCGGCTGGATGCAAGGATTGCGTGCGTTATAAGCAACAAAAAAGAGGCGTTTGCCCTTGAAAGGGCAAGAAAACACAGCATTGAAGCGATTTTCCTTGACCCGAAAGGGTTTGATTCAAAGGAAGCATTCGATGAGCAGCTTGTAAAGCTGCTGAATGAAAGGAAAGTACAGCTCGTTCTTTTGATTGGATACAACAAGTTTTTGAGCGAACCCTTCCTGCGTGCGTTTAAGAACAGGGCAATGAACATACACCCAAGCCTGCTGCCGGCATTCAAGGGCTGGGACAAAAATGTGCACCAGGAAGTGCTTGATACGGGATGCAAGGTTTCAGGCTGCACCTTGTTCTTTGTCAGTGCCGAGCCAGACGCAGGGCCGATAATAGGGCAGAAGGCTGTTGCTGTTGCGGAGGATGAAACCGTTGACAGCCTGAAGGAAAAGGTGCAAAAAGCGGAGCAGGAAATAATCCTTGAGGCTGTAAGGCTTTTTGCAGCTGGAAAAATAAAAGTTGATGGAAAAAAGGTGCATATCATTGGATAACCTGAAAATAAGGACAGCGCTGCTGAGCGTAACAGATAAGCAGGGATTACAGCAGTTTGCCAGGCAGCTGCACGGCTTGGGCATTGAGCTGGTTGCAAGCGGCGGAACTTCCAGCAAAATCAGGGAAGCAAAGGTTCCGGTAAAGAAAATTGAAAGCATTACGCGCTTTCCTGAAATGCTTGGCGGCAGGGTCAAAACGCTGCACCCGCGCGTTCACGCGGCGATTCTTGCAGACAAGAGCAACAGGGAGCACATGCAGACCCTGAGGAAGCACGGCATAAAGCCTATTGATTTGGTTGTTGTGAACCTTTACAGGTTCATGGAAACGGCTGGGAAAAGCAGGGTTCCGATTGAGGAAGCAATTGAGGGCATTGACATCGGAGGCCCGGCAATGGTCAGGGCAGCGGCAAAGAATTATGCAAGCGTTGCAATCGCCACATCCCCGGAACAGTATGCTTCAATCATTGACGAGCTGAGGAGGAACAACTGCTGCATTTCACTGCACAGCAGGGAGAGGCTGGCTGCAAAAGCCTTTGAGCTCACTGCAGCATATGATTCAACCATAAGCCATTTCCTGCACAACAGGTTTTTCGGGAAAAGGCACTTCCCAGAGAGGTTAAGCCTCACTTTTGAAAAAATCCAGGATTTAAGATACGGCGAGAACTGGCACCAGAAGGCAGCCTTTTACAGGGAACCGCTTTCAAGGAAGGCAAGCGTTGCTGCCGCAAAGCAGCTGCAGGGAAAAGAGCTGAGCTTCAACAACATCAACGATGCGAATGCCGCAATTGAACTGGTGAAAGAGTTCAAGGAGCCGACAGTAGCATTGATAAAGCATGCAAACCCCTGCGGCGTTGCCTCTGACGCTGGAATCTCGTCTGCCTTCAGAATGGCTTTTGCCTGCGACAAGACAAGCGCTTTTGGCAGCATCATTGCATTGAACAGGCGCTGCGACGCAAAGACAGCGGGGCAGATTGCGTCTTTTTTTAATGAAGCGGTAATCGCGCCGGCTTTTGACAAAAAGGCACTTGAGATTCTGGGGAAAAAGCCAAACCTGCGCGTTCTGCTGCTGCCCGGGATTGACATGCCGCACAAATTGCGCGGGATTGATTTCAGGGCAGTGGAAGGCGGTGCCCTTGTGCAGACGCTTGACGCGCACAGGCTCGGCAGGCACGACTGCAAGGTTGTTTCAAGGCGGAAGCCCTCGCAGAACGAGATGGGTGATTTGCTGTTTGCCTGGAGCGTTGCAAAGTATGCGAAAAGCAACGCAATCGTGCTCACAAAGAACAAGGCAACTGTCGGCATTGGCGCAGGGCAGATGTCGAGGATTGACGCAACCGAAATTGCAATCAAAAAGTCAGCTGGGAAATGCAGGGGAAGCGCGCTTGCATCAGACGCTTTCTTCCCCTTCAGGGACAACGTGGACAAGGCAGCAAAGGCAGGCATCACTGCAATAATCCAGCCAGGGGGCAGCGTCAGGGACAAAGAGATAATAAGGGCAGCAGACGAGCACAAAATCGCGATGGTTTTCACAGGCGTCAGGCACTTCAGGCATTAAACCTGCTTCTTGCCCCCAAGCGCCCAACGTAAGAAAGGAACCGTTGAACCAGGCGCAGTTGCTCTTTTATTGCGTCAATTTCCCCAAGTTCTTCATTGCCCAGCTGCCAGCCGAACAAGTCAATGTTTTCACGCAGGTGCTGCCTGCTGCTTGCTTTCGGGATTGCGATAAGCCCTTTGTGCAGCAGCCATTTCAGTGAAACCTGTGCAGGGCTTTTCCCATGCTTTTCCGCAATGCGCTGGATTGTCTTGTTTTGCAGAACCCTGCCCCTTGCTATCGGGCAGTAAGCTGTTATTGGAACCTTTTTGCTGCTGCAGAATTGCAGCAGTTCTTTTTGGTAAAGCAGCGGATGGAATTCAACCTGGTTTGTTGCAATTACGCTGCCTGTTGAAAGCGCTTCCTGCAGCTGTGCCTCATTGAAATTGCTGACCCCAAGCCCCCTTATTTTTCCCTGTTCCTTCAATTCATCCAGCGCCTTCAGCGTTTCCTGCACTGGCACATCCGTGCTTGGCCCGTGAATCAGGTAGAGGTCTAGGTATCTAGTATTCAGTTCCCGCAGTGTTTCATCGCATGCCTTCAGCACGTCTTTATAGCAGAGATGGTTTGTCCAAACCTTGCTTACAATGAACAGCTTTTTCCTGTCAAACCCCTGTATTGCCATACCTATTTCCCTCTGGTTTCCATACATCTCGGCTGTGTCAATGTGCCTGTAGCCGAGCTGCAAAGCGAGCTTTACTGTTTCGATGCATTTCTCGCCAGTCAACAACCATGTCCCCAGCCCAAGGACAGGGATCTCAACATTGCCTGGAAGCCTTACCAAAGGAATCTTTTCGGGCAAAACACCAACAAGAAATAAAAAGGAGCAAAAGAAATTTAAATGGTGAAGACACTACTTTTATTAAGGTTTTAGCAATGGCAGCAGGGCAATTGGAAACTTTAACCGAATTGAAAAAGCGACGTAATGCAGCTAAACAAATTATTGCCAACCCAACAGCCTATGACACAAGCCGATTTGATGCTGCAAAAAGCATTTTGCCAATACTTGACAAGCAGATACGGTTTAGAAGCTTTGGAAATGTGCTGAGTTTTGGGCTTCTTGAGAAATTCGTAGGGAAACGGGTTGGACGAACTAGAAGACTACTTTAAGCCTTCAACCTCTCCAGCGCCTTCTGGCCAATATCTTTCCTGTAATATGCCTTTTCGAATTTTATCAGCTCAACCGCCTTGTAAGCGTTGCCAATGCTTTCCTTTATCGTGCTGCCAACTGCAGTTACGCCAAGCACCCTGCCGCCGTCTGAAACTGTTTTACCGTTTTCCTGCCTTGTTCCAGCGTGGAAGACAACAGTTTCGGGCAGCTTTGCCGCTTTTTCCAACCCATAAATCTGCTTTCCCTTCTCGTACTTTCCCGGATAGCCGCCTGAAGCCATTACAACGCAGCAGCACGCCCTGCTGCTCCACCTTGTTTCCTGCCCTGCAAGTGTGCCATCCATGCAGCCCTGCAGGACTGGCACCAAATCGCTTTCAAGCCTTGGGAGGATTGCCTGCGTTTCCGGATCTCCGAACCTGCAGTTGAATTCCAACACCTTTGGGCCGTACTCTGTAATCATCAAGCCAGCGTACAGCACGCCCTTATATTCCTTGCCCTCTTGCTTCATTGCATTAATTGCCGGCTTCATAATCCTTTCAAGAATCTCTTCCTCCATTTCCTCTGTTACAATAGGTGCGGGGCTGTAAGCGCCCATCCCGCCGGTGTTTGGTCCTCTGTCATTGTCGTAAATCGGCTTGTGGTCCTGCGAGCTGACCATAGGCTTTATGTCCTTACCGTCAGTGAAAACAATGTAACTGCACTCTTCTCCAACAAGCTTTTCCTCCAGGATTATTCTGCTGCCTGCTTCCCCGAACGCCTTTTCAACCATTATCTTGTCTATTGCCCTTTCCGCTTCCGGAACGCTGCTGCAAACAATAACGCCCTTTCCAGCTGCCAAGCCGTCTGCCTTTACAACGATTGGTGCCCCCTTTTCCTTCAAGTACTGCTTTGCCGCTACTGCTGAATCAAATGTTTTATACTCTGCTGAGGGAATGTTGTATTTGTGCAGCAGTTCCCTGCAGAAAACCTTGCTGCCCTCGATTACCGCAGCGTCCTTGCTCGGCCCGAAAACGCCGAGCCCGCGTTCCTGGAAGAAGTCAACTATGCCATCAACAAGCGGCTGTTCTGGCCCAACAACAGTCAAGCTGATTTTTTCCTTTTCAGCGAATTCAGCCAGCTTCACAAAATCGTTTGCGTCAATTGGAATGTTTTTCCCGGCAAGCGCTGTGCCTGCGTTCCCAGGTGCAGTGAAAACTTTTTTCACAGAATTGCTTTGCGCTATTTTCCAGGCAATTGTATGTTCCCTGCCGCCCTTTCCAACAACCAGAACGCGCATCACAACACCTGGATTAACTGCCTGCTGCTTTTTGGGGCTGGAAGTCCTTCACCGCTTGCACCTGATAACCTGCTTGTCCGTTACAATTATATTCATTTTCACGTCGTGGCTTTCTGCAGGCAGCCTCTCCTCAAGGTTTTCCTCAAAGCAAAGCCCAACCAAAGGAACAGCTGTGCTGATTTTCCTCAGCAGCTTGTCGTAAAAGCCGTAGCCTGTCCCAAGCCTGCTGCCCTGGGTGTCAAAGGCAATGCCCGGAACAACCGCCAACTGCAGCAGGCTTGGCTTTACTTCCCGCAGTATTTCCTTCCTTGGCTCCATCAAGCCGAATTTTTTCTCCTCCAATTCGTGCAAGCCCCTGATTTCGCTTAACTTAATCTGCTTTTTTTTGAAATCTGTTAATGGCACAACAAGGCGCTTGCCCTGCTGCAGCAGTCGTTCAATCAAGCCGGCGGTCTGCACCTCGCTGCCTACCCCAACATAAAGAAGAATCATTTTCGCTTTCCGTGTTTCCGGCAGTTGCAGGAAAGAATCAGCGATTCTTTTGCTTTTCTCGCTAAGCTGCCTTTTTGTGAGGCTGTTCCGCTTCTGCATGTGCTGCAGCCTGAGCAGTTGCTTCATGTTTAAATCAGACGGGAATTCAATTAAAAAACGTTTCTTTGTTGAATCCTTTTGCCAGGCCTAAAGTGCAAGAGCTGGTTTTTTTGAACGCAAGGATTGAGGTCTTCTCAAAGGTTGCTGACGCAAGAGCTTTGAGCAGGCTGCGGAAAATCCATGCAGCAGGCTTCAAAGAGGTCAAA
Organism: uncultured archaeon; assembly: GCA_964640195.1. Taxonomy (GTDB): domain Archaea; phylum Iainarchaeota; class Iainarchaeia; order Iainarchaeales; genus CAZXIC01. The sequence goes on from CAZXIC010000012.1 coordinate 26,794, forward strand.
GGGCTGCAATTTGTTGACGTTTACACTGTTTCTTCGCAGAAGCTGCGGGAAAAAGACCTGCGGCAGTGCGCTGCCTTGTTGTCAAACCCTGTAACGCAGGGCTTTGCGGTTGCAAGGCCTTTCAAGCCAAAAGACTTCTCTTTTGCAGTAGAAATAGGCTTTCTCCCAGGGGTTACCGACAATGCGGGAAACACAGCCAGGGAGATTATCCGTGATTTTTTCAGGGAAAAGGCTAAAGATGCCGAGGTTTTCAGCTCATGCCTCCTTTTCCTGCAGGGCGATGTTTCACAGCAGGCAGCAGAAGCAATTGCAGGCGGCTTTGCAAATAAGCTGGTTGAGAGAATCCACATAAAAAGCAAAGAGCAGTTTTTGCGGGACAACGGCATGAGTGTCGTTGTTCCAAGGGTCAAGCTGGAACAAGAGCCAAGGACAGATGCAGTTGATTTGGCTGTAGAGGATGCCGAGCTGCAGCGGATTGGGAAAAAAGGCATTGCAAATGCCGATGGAACAAGGCGGGGGCCGCTTGCCCTCGACCTTGAGAGCATGAAGGCAATAAAAAAGCATTTTTCCTCCCTTGGGAGGAAGCCAAACGACATTGAATTGGAGTCACTGGCACAGACCTGGAGCGAGCACTGCAAGCACACGATTTTTGCCGCAGAGCTGGATGAGATAAAGCAAGGGTTGTTCAAGCAAAAAATCAAGAAAGCAACAGAGCTGGTGAGAAAGAAAAAGGGGAAGAAAGACATCTGCGCCTCGGTTTTCAAGGACAACAGCGGGGCAGTTCTCTTTGGGGAAGATTTCCTCATAAGCGACAAGGTGGAAACACACAACAGCCCCAGCGCGTTGAACCCATTTGGTGGTGCAGTAACAGGCATTGTTGGCGTGAACCGGGATGCCATTGGCTTTGGCTTGGGGGCAAAGCCCGTTATCAACAGGTATGGGTTCTGTTTTGCCAACCCGAGAGACTTAAGGCTGCTTTACAGGGCAAAAGGGAAGCAGAATGCAATGCTCTCGGCTGAGAGGATAATGCTCGGCGTTATTGAGGGAGTGAACGTTGGGGGCAACTGCAGCGGCATCCCTACGCCGCAGGGCTTTATGTACTTTGACGAGAGGTACAAGGGCAAGCCGCTTGTTTTTGTCGGGACACTTGGCTTAATCCCGCGCAAAATCGGGAAAAGGAATGGCGCTGAAAAGAAGGCAATGCCAGGCGATGCCATTGTAATGGTTGGGAACAGGGTTGGCTTGGACGGAATCCATGGTGCAACATTCAGCTCTGAGGCTTTGAGCAGCGGCAGTCCCGCAACTGCAGTCCAAATTGGCGACCCGATAACGCAGAAGAAGCTCAGCGACGCAATAGTAAAGGAGGCCAGGGACATGGCGCTGTACAACAGCATTACGGATAATGGTGCCGGAGGCCTGAGCTGCAGTGTTGCTGAAATGGCCAGGGAATGCAACGGCTGCATTGTTGAGTTGCAAAAAGTGCCGGTGAAGTATCCCGGAATCCAGCCGTGGCAGGTTTGGGTAAGCGAAAGCCAGGAGAGGATGACACTTGCCATTCCGAAAAAGAACGTGAAAAGATTCATTGGTTTGATGAAAAGCAGGGGCGTGGAGGCAACCGCAATTGGCGAATTCACTAAGTCGGGAAAGTGCGTTGTGGAATTCAATGGCAAAAAGATAATGGACCTTGACCTGCGTTTCCTGCATGAGGGCTTGCCAAAAAAGCGGCTGAAGACAAGGAAGCTGCTGCAGCAGCACGAAGAGCCGAAGCTGCGCGAGCCTGCGGACTACAACAGGCTGTTGGAGCAGATGCTCTCGCGCCTGAACATCTGCAGCAGGGAATTCGTTTCAGTGCAGTACGACCATGAAGTGCAGGCTGGCAGCGTGCTCAAACCGCTGCAGGGCAGAGGCAGGGTGAACGCGGAAACAAGCGTTGTAAGGCCTGTTCTGTCAAGCAGAAGGGCTGTTGCTGTTTCGCAGGCCCTGTACCCAAAATACGGCGACATCTCAACATATGACATGGCTGCATGCGCTGTTGACAGTGCAATAAAGAACCTGGTTGCTGTTGGTGCAAAGCTTGGGAACATCGCCCTGCTTGACAATTTCTGCTGGTGCAGCAGCTATGAACCCGAAAGGCTGTGGCAGCTGAAACAGGCTGTGCAGGCCTGTTTTGATTATGCGGTAAGCTACGGAACGCCCTTTATTTCCGGAAAGGACAGCATGTTCAACGACTTCACAGGCTTTGATTCTGGCGGCAGGGCGGTAAAAATTTCAGTGCCGCCAACATTGCTTATTTCCTCGCTTGCAGGAATGGAAGACGCTGAAAAGGCAGTTTCAATGGATGCAAAAATAGCTGGTGACCTTCTCTTTGTCCTCGGCAAAACGCGGAACGAGTTGGGTGCGAGCGAGTATTTTGCAGAGAAGGGCTTTGTTGGAAACAGTGTTTCAACAGTTGATGCAGTGAAGGCAAAAAGGCTCTACTCTGCCTTGAGCAGCGCGATTGATAAAGGGTTGGCTGCCTCAGTGCAGCCAGTTGGGCTTGGCGGCTTGGCAGTTGCGATTGCAAAAAAGTGCATTGCAGGAAGGCTCGGTGCCATGGTTGACTTGAAAAAGGTGCCGAGAGCAAGCGATGTGCGTCGTTCCGATTACCTGCTTTTTTCCGAATCACAGAGCAGGTTTGTTGTAACTGTTGCAAAAGAGAACATGGCTGAGTTTGAGAGAATAATGCAGGGCAACGCCTTTGCCTGTGTTGGGGAGCTCTCCACAGGAAACCTTGAGGTGATTGGTTTGGGCGGAGAAAAAATAATCAATTCAAAGGTTCCGGATTTGGAGCATGCATACAAGAAAACTTTGGGGGATTACTGATGGCTGCAAATGCTTTGGTCTTGACAGGCTACGGCATTAACTGCGATGAGGAAACAGCCTTTGCCTTTGAGCTGGCTGGCGCAACTGCCAAAATCCTGCATGTAAATGATTTGATTAAGCAGCCGAAGCTGCTGCGCTCTTTCCAGGTTTTTGCGTTCCCAGGCGGCTTCTCATATGGGGATGAGACAGGCAGCGGAAACGCTTTGGCAAACAAGATAAGGGCAAACCTTTGGGGTGAGTTGATGCGGTTCATTGATGCCGGAAACCTTGTAATCGGAATCTGCAACGGCTTCCAGGTGATTGCAAACTTGGGGCTGCTCCCAGGCATCGGCCAAAAATACGGGGAGAGAAGCGTTGCCCTGGCGCCGAACAATTCTGCAAGGTACGAGTGCAGGTGGGTCTCGTTAAAAAACCAGTCAAAGAAGTGTGTTTTCACCAGGGGCATTGATGAGATAAGGATGCCTGTTGCGCACGGTGAGGGAA
>CAZXIC010000013.1:0-29860 GCA_964640195.1 uncultured archaeon
GTTCAGGTAAACGCCGCTGCGGTTTGCACTTGGCTTGCTGAAAGAAAAGGATGCGTTCAGCGTAGTTGGCGGCCCGCCTGCTGCTGTCAAGAGCAGCTCAATCGCCTGGGTTGGCATTGCCCAGGGCAGCGGGCTGAAAAGCAGCGCAGCAAAGGAAATAGTTTCGTTTTTTGAAAAGAGAACCGGAAAGAAATTGCGCGTTCCGCTTGACGATGTGATTGCGTGTCTGCCTGGCAGTGGCATTGCGCTAGGGGAACGCTTTTAATTGTTTTTTCGCAAGAATTAATTTATTGGATTTTTCAAGTGGAAAAAATGCCTGCAAACAAAGTTGAGTTGAAAGTAGCCGACCCTGACCCGACTCATGTTGGCAGGAACATAGTCACGCTTGACAGGGCGACCAAGCAGCAGCTTGGCATAACAAGCGGCGACATAATTGAAATAGAGGGAGCGAAGAAAACAGCCGCAATCGTCTGGCCTGCAAGGGCAGAAGACGAGGGCAAGCGCCTTATCAGAATGGACAATTTCATAAGGGGAAATGCGGGCATCGGCCTGGGTGAAAAGGTCGCTGTTGCAAGGGTAGAGCCGAAGGATGCGAAGAAGGTTACGCTTGCTCCGACGCAGGAGGTCAGGATTGTTGCAAGCGGCTTTGAGCGCATCCTCAAAAAGAATTTCCTCGGCAGACCACTCACAATCGGCGACAGCGTCTGGATAAGCGTTTTTGGCAGCGGGTTCGTTTACAGGGTAATTGACACAAACCCGCGGGGCATTACAAAGGTAACTGATTTCACGCAGTTTGTCCTGAAGGAAAAGCCGGTGAAGGGGGAGCTTGAGGCAATCCCAAGGGTTGCGTATGAAGACATCGGCGGCTTGGACGAGCAGATACAGAAGGTCAGGGAGATGGTTGAACTGCCGATGAAGCACCCCGAACTGTTCAGAAAGCTCGGCATCGTTCCGCCCAAGGGCGTTTTGCTGCACGGTCCTCCAGGAACTGGAAAAACACTGCTTGCAAAGGCTGTTGCAAATGAAACCCAGGCGAACTTTATCTCCGTCAACGCGCCTGAAGTGATGAGCAAATTTGTCGGCGAAGCAGAGGAAAGAATCAGGCAGATGTTCAAGGAAGCAGAGGACAATGCCCCGAGCATAATTTTCATAGACGAGATTGACGCAATCGCGCCGAAGAGGGAGGAAGTAATTGGAGAGGTGGAAAGGAGGGTTGTTGCGCAGATCCTTGCCCTGATGGACGGCTTAGAGGCAAGGGGAAACGTTATTGTCATTGCTGCAACAAACAGGGTGAACAGCATTGACGAAGCCCTGCGCAGGCCCGGAAGGTTTGACAGGGAGATAGAGTTCCCCGTGCCGGACAGGGCTGCAAGAAAGGAAATCCTTGCAATCCACACCAGGGGCATGCCCCTGGCAAAGGACGTTGACCTCGGGTATTTTGCCAGCATAACCCACGGCTTTGTTGGTGCAGACCTTGCTGCCCTTGCAAAGGAAGCTGCGATGAAGGCTTTGAGGCGTTACCTGCCGAAAATAGATTTGCAGGAGGAAAGGATTCCGCCGGAAATCATTGAGAAAATGGAGGTAAACAGAAGGGACTTTGTCAACGGCTTGAAGGATGTGCAGCCCAGTGCGCTGCGCGAGGTTACAATCGAGATTCCAAACGTCAAGTGGGCTGACATCGGAAACCTTGAGAGCGCCAAAGAGGAGCTGCAGCAGGCAGTGGAATGGCCCCTGAGGCATCCTGACTCCTTCAAGAAGATAGGAGTAAGGCCACCGGCAGGCGTTCTTTTGTTCGGCCCGCCCGGCTGCGGCAAAACACTGCTTGCAAAGGCCGTTGCATCTGAGAGCGAGGCAAACTTCATCTCGGTCAAGGGCCCGGAACTGCTTTCAATGTGGGTTGGCGAGAGTGAAAAGGGCATCAGAAAGGTTTTCAGGAGGGCAAGGCAGGTTGCCCCCTGCATTGTTTTCTTTGATGAAATTGACAGCATTGCGAGCAAAAGGGGCGCAAGCGCTGACTCGCACGTTACTGAGAGGGTTGTGAACCAGCTGCTAACCGAGCTGGACGGGATAGAGCAGAACAGGAACGTTGTTTTTGTTGCTGCAACAAACAGGCCTGACTTGTTGGACAAGGGCCTGCTCAGACCTGGCAGGATAGACAAACTGGTCAAGGTTGATGCGCCTGATGAAAATGGCAGGCTTGCTATCTTCAAAGTGCACACAAAAGACATTTTGCTTTCAGGCAGGGTTTCTTTGCAAGAGCTGGCAAAGAAAACAGCCGGATTCAGCGGGGCAGACATTGAGGGCTTGGTGAGAGAGGCAGCACTCATCTCCTTGAAGGAGAACAAAATGAAGGCAAAGCCGATTGAGGGCAAGCACTTTGATGCTGCGCTTGCAAAGATAAAGCCCAGCATTTCAACAAAGGTTGAGGAAGCATACGACGAATTCCGGGAACACTACTCTGAATTCAGGCCGAGCTATGTTGGTTGAAGCCCTCACAGGGCAATCCAGCCTATAAGTGCCGAGAAAAAGACCAGCGCCCAGACAGCAGGGTTCCACGCCATGACTTTTTTGCCGTCAAGCACCCAGAAAGGCAGCATGTTGAACATTGCAAGGAAGAAATTGATGAATGCCGCAAAATAGAATATTGTGTTGGGCCAGGTGCCGAGATTTAACAATCTGAAAAATGTAAAAATAGCGCCCAATATCACATTTACTGCCGCACCAGAAACTGAGATTATGCCGTTCTGCCTCCTGTTCGGCGTTCCAAAAATATATGTTGCGCCAGGCATTGCGAATACAAATCCAACCAATGATAAAAAAACTGCAAAAATGAGTCCTGGCTGCCAGGCTCTGTATTCTGAGTGGAATCCAAATTTTCTTGCTGTGTTCCTGTGGGCCATCTCATGTAAAACAAAGGCGGTTCCAACGCCAACCAAAGCAAGGGGGAAAGCTTGGGGAAAGTTTGTTAGACCCAAAAACCCTCCACTGAGGGCTAGCGCAAATGCAATGCTCAGCACCAGCCAACTTATAACAAAATCGTTTCTTTCCCTTGCGTTCATGCAGGATAATCTTTTGTTGAAAAGAATTAAAAAGCAAATTGCGCATTCTTCGTTTTTCGCCGAACCAAAGATTAGCTTTTTATAGATTCGCACAGCAGCGATTTTTTTATGCTTGGCGGGTTTTTTGGAGTGTCCGATTGCCTGGCTGAAGAGCATGCGCAGATTTCAGTTGAACTGATAATAGTGCTCACAGCAGTCGTTGCTGTTGTGCTGCTGCTTGTAAGCCAGCTGCAGCAGACAAGCAGCGAAGGCGCAAAGGCCATTGAAAAGAAAAGCAAGGAAATCTTTAAGGAAATTGAGAAAATTTAGGCAGGCGCGTTTCGGATGCCGGGGCAGCGGGGGCAGCTTAGCATTGAATACCTCCTGCTGTTGCTGGCGGTAATGGCTGTTTTCGCCTTTCTGCTTCCCCTCTTGAATCATGTTTACCATCTGGCGCTGTTCGGCTTTGATTCAGCGAACGCAGGACGCTTTGTCCAATCAGTGGATGCCGCGGTTGCGCAGATGCGCTTTCTTGCAGACGGCAGTGCTAAGACGATAACAGCATATCCGTCCATTCCCTGGACGGTTTATGCCGAGGGCAAAAGCTTTACCGTTGTCGTAAAAGACAGCCAGCTGGCTGCGGAAAAGCGCTTTGTTGCCCCATTTCCCAACGCGGTGAGGTTGCAGCCCCGCTCCTTCTCTGAAAGCAGGGATTTTCTTATTAAAAAATCAGACAGCGAGGTACTAATCGAATACAGTTAACCTAATTCTGTGTTCTTGCATTTCGCTGTCAAAGAACAGCAGGCTGCTTGCGATGCCCTCTTTTCCTTCTTCCCCAACCACTGTTTCAACGCCGTCCACAGCGATTTTCCCGCTGTTGCCCGGAAACGCGAACATGAAATCATGCCGCATCTCCTTTTCGTCAAAGGACGCTTCCATGAGCCATACCTTAAGCAAGTCGTTTTCCCTCTGCAAAACATGCAGCTCTTCAAGCCCTGCATCCGCAGGTGCTTGCAGGGGAGGCTGCGCGATTAGCAGGGCTGAAAGCAGCGCCAGCGATAGGATTGCCTCAGTGCTCAAATAGAACCCTTTCATTCGCATGCCTTCATCTCCAAAACCGCTTTTTCCCCGCCAATCAAGACAAATCTGCTCAGGGCAAAGCAGCTTCTGCTTGCCGTATGTTCTTCAAAAACGGTTTGCTCCGCTCCGCTTGACATCGCTTTGAACGCCACCCTGCTAACCAAAACTCCCTTGTCCTTGATTCCTTTGGCGGAAAGCAGAAGCCGCGGGTCCAGCACATTGCTTTCAACCCTGCGAGTTTCAGGGTTGAAAATTGCAGAGCCGAGCAGGGGTTCTGCTGCATTGCTGTTCTTCACCATGCTGTCCAGGAGGAAAACCGTTTTTTGCATGCTTGCAAACTCCCCCAGCGCAGCAGCCTGCTCTTTTGCGGCATGGCTGCTTTGCATTAAAGCAAGCGACAGCATTAGCAGCACTGCAATGAATGCGATAGCCAAATCAAAGCTGAAGACAAAGCCCCTGTTACCTGTAGTGCTCATTCAGTTCCACATATACTGTTGTTCTGTCGCCTGCCTGCACAACCTTGACGTTTTCTGGAATGAATGCAGTGCTCTTCTCCCTGCCTTCAACACTGCTTTTGGCTTCTCCGTCTTCTGCAATGCAAGGAAGCTTTTCATCGGCAAGGCTGTCAACACTGTTGCTGTACATCGAGTCAATCAGCGTTGCACAAAGCAGGCTGTTGCTCTTTGCAGCAACCGAGGCAGCAGATGCCATGCCCTGCAGTTTCAGGTGGTTAAGGCCGTGCAGAGCCGTGCCGAGCAATGCAAAAAAACATGCAAGGCAAACTATCGCCTCCAGCTGCAGCTGGCCCCTGTGCATCATCCTGCCACCGTTGCCCTTATCGTGTAGCCGGCGGGCATTTTGAAGAACTGGGTTGTGCGCTGGCCCCTGACCTCTGCAGCCACTTCCTTGTCCCTGAGCAGGCCGCCGGTAAAAGTGTATTCTGCCGCAATTACGTGCCTGCCGTACTTGACCACATTGACTTTGCTGTTTTCATTCAGAAACAGCAGGGACAGCGCACCCTTGCCAGGAAAAAAAGTTATTTCTGCAGTGCCTGCGTATCCTTCAGCTATGGCTTTGAAGAACCGCAATAATTTCCCGTTCACGCTGCTCTTAATCTGCTCAGGCTCTTTGTTTTGCAGCAAGTTATCGCGCAGTGTTTGCCTTACAAGGCTGTCAACATTTATTTCAATCCCTGTTTTTATCAGATTCAGCTGTTCTGCTTCTATTGCAATTGCTTCGGCTCTTTCAAGTTCCTGTTTGGCTGCAGCGCTTTGGTTGAGGAACTGCAGCTGCATGCCTGCAAACGCAAGCACTATAAGGAAGCAGAACAAGCCCTTGCAGTTCACCCTCTTACCCCCAGCATCAGGAAGTTCCCCTGCGGGGAAAGGGATTTAAACGATTTGGTGGTTGCGTTGTTCAACGAAATGCCGCTAGGTTGCTGCAATGCCTTTTCCCAGCTCTTCCTCAACGCTTTTTTCCAGTGCGCCAACCTGCTTGCGTAGTTCAGTTGCGAGCTTGTTTTCCCCCCTTTCGGCTGCCCTGTCTGCCTTTTGCCGTGCCTTTTCAAATTCCCCGGCAACTGCAATGAATAGGAGGGATGCGGTCAGTATGATTATTACGTCCTCTATGGGAATCGATTCAGCCGCGACCCTGTAGAAGGAGAATGCCGTGGTGACTACCCCCAGTGCCTTCAAGGCGTCGTATTTGTTGCCCATCTTGCTCAACCCCTGGCATGAGAGACCCAGCCATTAGATTGAAAGAAAAAACAACTATAAAATATTTTTTTTTGGAAAACCCCTTTTTTGCCATAAAAACTGTGCATTTTGGTAAAAATTTTAATAAATTTGCTATTATTATGTATATATGGGGGTTTTATTGGGCTTAAGCAAAATAGATTTGAAGGTGCTCAGGTTTGCGCTCGAAAACGGCATTCAGCTGCGTGATGCCGAGATTGCAAGGCAGCTCCGCTTGAAGCCAAGCACTGTTACATACTCCCTAAAAAAGATGCGCAGGGAGCGCACAATCCTCAGGTACAGGTACAGGCTGAACTACCACAAGCTCGGCTTTCCTGCTGCTGCCTGGGTCCTGCTTAAACTCAAGGCAGGCTTTGGCGGGAGTGATAGCTCACTGTCCATCGGAACAGAGCTGCTGGACAAGCTGCTCTCATTCCCGCAAGTGCATGTCGCCTCCTACACGACAGGCATTCAGGATGTTGCCCTGAAGATATTTGAAAAAGATGCCCTGGCAGTGAATAACTTTGTTTTGCAGCTGAGCAAGGAATTCAGCGGCATGCTTGAGTCACCGACTGTACTGTTCAGCACCAGAATGTATAAAACCCACAACATTATCCTGGGCGAAACAGAGCCGTGTAACAAGCTGGATGCAATTGATTTTAACATACTGAATTACAAGATGCTGAACCCTGACATGGAACTGGGAGAGATAGCGAAAAAACATTCGCTGCACCGGAACACTGTCGGCAAGCGCTGGAGAATGCTTTGGTTGGAAAGAATACTGCTCAAAAAAACCCCTGTTTTGAACCCAGAGATTTACGAGCAGCTGGGCATTGCACTAAAAGCAATGGTCTTCATCAACACCACAGACGGCAAACTTCACCATGTCGTCCAAAGCCTGCTTAAAATGCCAGAAGTGCATGAATTAAACCAGTTGCTCACCGGCTATGACTTGATGGCGATTGTAAGGGTGAAAAGCGTTTCCCAATTTTTTGATTTTTTGAGGAGAATTTATCTGATGCCCGGAACCCAGGAAACAATCAGCAGAATAATACTCTACAGCAAGCCGCATAGCTCAAACTATTTGATTGAAATGAGCAAGGCAGGCATGTTACCGTTTAAGCTCTCCTAGCAGGAAGCCCGCAACCAAGGCAGCGGCAACTATTGCGGTCAGCAGGGCAATTAACTGAACCGAAGGCATCGGAACAGCATCTGCTGCCGCAGCCTCCGCATCTGCTGGTGCTGCAGTAGTTTCCACGCCTGCAGGTACTGCCGTGGTTTCCGCCCCTGCAACAGTCCCTTCAGCTGCTGGCGCAATCTTGGCAAAGCCGTTTCCGAGCATCGGCTGCATCGCTGTTTGCGCTCCAAGCATTAAAACAAACCAGTAAAGCATAGCTGCCATGGCAACGGCTGTTACGCCTAGGACGATAAGGATGTTTGTAGGGCTTTCTGCTGCGAATATGTTCCTCCCCTTTCTTGTCAGGGCGTAGTACTTCCATTTCCTGCCCTCCTCAATACCGTGCACCAGCTCCGCGCCCTGCAAGACCGCAAGGTGCTGTTTTATGGTCGGTGCCGCCATGCTCAGTTTTTTGCTCAACTCGCTCAGCGTATGGTTTCTCTGCTGCAGCAGCTTTATTATCCCTGCCCTTGTTTCACTCGCAAGAGCCCTGAATTGGCTGCTTGACAGCGTAACGGTTTTGTCCATGCGCAATCACAAAACAAACACAAACAGCAACAGGAAGATGAATGCAACAGTTGCAAAGCCCCTGCTGTAGTATGCAAGCAGACCCAGTGCAAGGGGCGCCAGCAAGAGGTAGATTTCAAAATGCGGCAGCCTTGCAACAACATACGTGCCATAAAACGCGCCCGCTGCGAACAGGAAGAACAAAAACGCAACAAATGCGCTTATCTTGCTGCTTAAATATGCTGCAAGCTTGTTATACCACTTGTCCGTTCCTTGCAATCCGCTAGCTGCCTCTGCGTTGGCCTCAGCCATAACTAAACCTTTGTCTGAATTCCTTTAAATAGGTTTCATTTTCTTTAGGCTAATTATTTATATACTCCTAAAGGCTAATTCAATAGATGCAGTTCGATTTCAATACCCTGCCTGATGCCAATTCCTTCGTCGGCAGTGCAGTCAATTACTTGGCAAACGAGGTTTTTCCAAAGGCGATGGAGGGCGACGTCAGCGTAATTGCAATGATTGGCATTGCTTTCATAGTTCTGTTCATTGCATTGATTTTAATAGTGCAGCTTGCTGCCTGGGTAGTAGGGCTAATAAAGCGCTTCTTCCTGTTCCTGCTCATAACGGTTTCCATGCTGTTTTTCTTCTTCTCCTTCAAGGACAAAATCTTTGCAGAGCAGCCTGACCTGCTGCTTGCCGTAGTAGGCGTTCTTGGCCTCGTGTTTGCACTGATTGCCCTGACAATATCTGTCCTCTCAATCAATCGCGAACTGCAGAAGCCGAAAAAGCAAAAGATAACCGAATTGAAGAAGATGATGAGGGAAGCGGCAGCAGAAGAATTCGAGAAAGAGGTTGAAAAGAGCGCAACAGTTGAGGCAACGCCTGCGATAAGCCCAACGCAACTGCGGCAGCCTGCAATGCTGTCAAAGCAGGCTCTTTTGCCCAGAAACATCCTCGCCTCATTCCACGACAGGAGCCTGCTTGCCGTACTCTCCTACATGGTTGTTGCGGAATTCGGCGTATTCAGTGGCATAACAGTGGGGGCGCCAAACGAAACAGTCGGGGTTATCTTCTTCACGCTTTTCCTCATCGCAGCGCTTGTCTTTATCAAAAGCACCTACCACCACTACCTGACTGGGATGAAGCACCTGTTTATTGCCCTGACCTTTGGCTTTGCCCTGTCAGTGTTACTTGGCCACATCTGGATAGAGATTCCAGTGGGAGAGCTGCTTTCCGTTGCATACTTCAAAACAACCAGCCTGGTTGCGTTGATAACCGGCTTGGCAGTGAGCCTCTTCCTTGGCACGAAGGCTTAACTGGGAAAGCAGTTACAGCTTGCCCCAATAGCGTTGCATCAACAGCGCGTCCCCCTCCAAATTTGGGCTCTCGCTAATGATACACCCACTTATCCCTTTCTTCCCCAGCGCAGCAAGCAGCCACCTGTAGTTGAACGTATTCCCAGCGTCTTGCATGTTTAGGTGGTTTCTTTCACCCTTTGCGCTGAAGTTAATTCCGCTTGCATGCATCTGCAAATCGCGCAGGAACTTGCGGGGAATTTCTTCAATTGCATCCAAAAAATCATCCTTTTTCCTGAACCTTCCATTGTCCCTTGCATGCAAATGTGAGAAGTCAACCATTGGCAGCAGCCCCTTCACTTTCCTGCACATCTCAAGCGTTTCCTGCAGCGAGCCTACCTGTGTTCCCTTCCCTGTTGTTTCAGGCGCCAGCCTTATTTTCCAGCCCTTCTTCTCAACCTCTTCCGCAAGCCCTGCTATAACACCAACAACCCTCTCAAGCACTTCCTTTTTGTCCTGCCCCTGGAAGTAAGCAGGGTGGAAAGTAACTATTTTTGCGCCGCACGCTTCGCCAATCCTTGCCGAATCCATTATCCTTTTCCTGCTTGCAGCCAGCTTGCTTTTCTCAGCGCTGTTGAGGTTTATAAAGTAGGGCGCATGAACCCGCAACAGCACATTGTTCTTTTCAGCAGCTTTCCTTACTTCCCTTGCCGTCGCCTCGCTCATGTTAACGCCCCTGACAAACTCAAGCTCCATCGCGCCCAAGCCAAGCTGCATTATCCGCTCTATGCCGCTAATGCTGTCTCTCGCCTTTGCCGAGTGGGGAACGCCTGCTGTGCCGAAAAGCATTTTTTGTATAGCCATCTTGCTGATTAAAATAAGAGCTAAAACTGCTTTAATTGTTTTGTTTAATAAGTATTTTTATGGTTTTAAAGAGGGCTAAGAAATTTTTTAGAGACTTAAGAGCCTCTTGGGATTTTGTCAACATGCCCCGCCGTTCAGAAGCTGAACAGGGTCGAGCGAAATTTACTTGGTGGGAAAGGCATGTAAAGATGAGAATTGACAGGCATGAAGGGCGGCTAAAAGGAGAAAAAGCTCGCAAAGCCAAAGAAAAGCTTGACAAGGCATTTGCAATCGATGTTGGCTGCGGAAGTTCGCTTTCCCGCATAGCCAAATATGCCAAGGAAAATCCAAACAAGGTTTTTGTAGGTGTTAACGTAAGGAATCTAAACAAAGTTGGAAAAGCGCATCTGAAGAGTTTTCCAAACCTGTTTTTTGTTAGGGCTGACGCTCTTGATGCTCTAAAGCTTTTGGAACCCAACTCAAAAACTGTTATTAATATGGACAATTTCCCATATTTTGATTATGGAAAATTCTTGCCGCAGAATCTAAGCTACAGACAAAGGCTTTTTTCAGGGGTTTTTAGAGCCCTAAAGTCTGGTGGCAGTTTCACCCTAACGACAGACAAGACAGAGTTGGCAGTGCAAGAGCTTTCTGCTGCAGGTTTCAAGGTTGGAAAGCCAAGGCAGTGGGGGCAGGGCAGTTTATCTCTTGAATATGGCAGCCCTGAAACACGAAGTTGGCGTTTTAGTGGGCGAGGCCTCCCGTTCCTAATCGTCGCAAAAAAGCTAGCAGAATAAAATTAACCTCTTTCATTCAATAGTAATTTAATTGATTTGCTGCCTATTCATTTCGAGGGCCTGTTATTTTATGCCCGAAAACGTTTTTGCAAGAGCTCGGAAAGTGCATGATTTGTTCAAGGATGAAAGGTTCCTGTACCCTGACTACGTGCCGGAGCGTTTGCCCCACAGGGACGCAGAAATTGACGCCCTTGTTTGTGCCCTGAGGCCTGTCCTGCAGGGCAAGAAGCCGCAGAACGTTTTTGTTTTTGGGAAGAGCGGGACAGGGAAAACGGCAACAGTCAGGTTTGTGCTAAATGAGCTGCAGCAGTACAGCGACAGGGCAAAGGGGCTTTACATAAACTGCTTTCAGTTCAACACAAGGCATGCGGTTCTAACCCAGGCAGCGAATTTTCTGGGCATGCCGACCCCAAGGCGGGGCGTTGGCACTGATGAGACATATGCGCAGATGCTTAAAGCACTGCAAAGCGTTCAATTCATTCCTGTCATTGTTCTGGACGAAGCAGACCAGCTGGCGCACCACAGCGAAGCCAGCAAACTATTCTATGATTTGCTTAGGGTTGCAGAGCAGCAGAGAAAGGGCTTTGGCATTATTTTCATCAGCAATGCGGCAGAGTTTCCTGCGCGGCTGGATGACAGGGTGAGGAGCAGCCTTGCAGAGCAAACAATCTGCTTTGAGCCGTATTCGCCGCAGCAGCTGAAAGACATTCTCAGGGCAAGGACTGAGTACGCTTTCCACTCAAATGCGCTTGACAGCGAGGTTATCAATGTTGCTGCAGCGCACGCGGCGAAATTCGGCGGCGACGCGCGCATAGCAATAGAGTGCCTCCTCAGGTCTGGGAGGGAGGCAGAAAAAGAGAACAGCGAGAAAGTAACTGTTCAGCACCTGCGCAGGGTCTTCCCTGCGATTGATTCCGCTGCATTGGACAAAGCCATCTCTTACCTGAATGATGCAGAGCTTGCAATACTGCGGTTGATTCCTGCAAACAAGGCGATTGCATCCGGCGACTTGTACAAAGCATATGCAAAGTCAGGGCGCAAGCCTTTTTCACAGAGGCACTTCAGGACCCTGCGCTCAAACCTTGAGAGGATGCATCTGGTCAATTCAGAGCAAGCAAAAAAAGGCAAGAGGGGCATGACTGTAATGCTTTCCCTTGCTTTCCCAAAAAGCAGGCTGGACACTGCTGTTAAAAAGAAATAAAAACATTATCTAGGCGTTAATTTTTAAGCGGCGATTAAGTGGCTAAGAAGAAAACCATTGCGAAAACAGTTTACAAGAGAGCTGCGGGCATGCCTGATGAGGAGGTTGCCTACAGGCTTGTAAAAATGTACTTTGAGGACATTGCAAGGCAGAGCGTCAAGCGCAAGGTTGACCTGGATGCGGTAATCAACGCCTACTTCTACGCCCTGCGCAGGATTGAAAACAAGGAAAAGGAATTGAAGGCAATGCAGAGGGTTGTTGAAGAGGAAGAAAAGGGAATGGCTGAGGAAACCAAGGAGGAGCTGATTCCGGAGCCAGGCAAAGAAGAGGAAAAGGGCGAGAAGGAGCAGGGCGAGGAAGAAAACAGTGAGAAGGAGTCTGGCGAAGAAGAGCGCAGTGACAAGCAGGACGAAGAGGAAGAAGAGGACAAGGAAGAGCCAAGCGAAGAGGAAGAAGAGGAAACGGAAGCAGCGGAAAAGGAAGAGCCCAGCCAAAAGCCGCGCAAAGAGGAATAAGAGGAAGGGGGGTAATTTTCTCTCCCCCGAATTTCTAAGCGCCTAAACAACTCAATGGCTCAGCTGTATCTTCACGACATCCCTGTCCTTGAGCTGGTGCTCTTTCCCCAGCTTCTGGTGCGTTCTGCAGTCAACTGCTGCAACGAACCTTTTCACGAAATCGCTGTGTATTGTGCCAGCCAAGTCAATTGCCGTTGAGCCCCGGGGCAGCAGATAGGCGTCAGGCAGCGTGTTTTTTTTGCTGTCTGTCAGCTTATTGGCGTCTTCAACAGGGTAGACGACAATCAAGCGCAGCAGTTCAAACACTGTTTTGTTAACTGCCTGCTGTATGCCCGTATTTCCCCACCCTGCAAGCACATGTTCCCTGATAAAGCGCAGTGCCTTTTTTTGCT
Source organism: uncultured archaeon (assembly GCA_964640195.1). Classification (GTDB taxonomy): domain Archaea; phylum Iainarchaeota; class Iainarchaeia; order Iainarchaeales; genus CAZXIC01. The sequence continues at coordinate 12,579 of CAZXIC010000013.1, forward strand.
TTTCCGGCATTTCACCCTTTTCCTTGAAATCGCTTGCTCCCGGCACATACTCGATCAACCCGGCTTTTGCAGCCTTCCTTAATGCGAGCTCTGCCTCAGCGCAGCACGGCACAAAAATCTTTTCAGGAAACAGTTTCTTTAACCTCTCAAAATTTTCCTTCGCTCCCTCCAGGTCAATCTTGTTGCACGCAATCAGCATAGGCTTGCTTTTTTCCCTTACTGCGGAAGCAAACCTGAGCACCTCCTCTTCGCTCCACTCGCTCGGCTTTTCGCTGAAGCCGCCCTTTTCAAAGACAAGTTTCACCCCCTCTTCACCCATCCCCAAGCCGCTTAACTGCGCTGCAATTGCCTCCCAGGGCTTGCCTGAAGCAGTGGCGCTCTTGCTTATCTTCGCCCAGTTTTTCGTGAGAACCCCTTTCACCCAGCAGTCAATCTCGCGTTCCAAAAACCTCACGCTGTTTGCAGGGTCGTAGCCCTGTGTTTGCTTTCCCTCCGCATCGGTTGTCCCGCTTGCGTCAAGCACATGTATTAAAGCAGAGGCCTGCATCAGGTCGTTCATGAACTGGTTGCCCAATCCCTTGCCTTGCCAGGCTCCCTCAATCAGCCCTGCAACGTCAAGCAACGTTACTGGGATTTCCCTGATACCGTTTTCGCATCGGCTGTTCCTCGGCTGGCACTGCCTGCCGAATTCCTTGTGAACGCACTCTGTTGTGGCATACCCTGTTCCCTGGTTTGGTTTTATTGTCACAAATGGTCTGTTGCTGATTTCCGCGTCAACCAGGGTTGCAGCGCTGAAAAAGGTCGTTTTTCCCGTGTTAGTGCCGCCGACAATCCCAACCTGCATGCGAAAACCTTGGGTGTGAATTGTAATAAAAACCTAATTGGGCAAAGGATTTAAGTGGCAACTGGGGGAATGGCAAAATGACACTACTGTGGACAGAGCGGTTTTTCCCGCAGTCGTTTGACAAATTCGTCGGAAACAGCGAAGTGCTTGAATCTGTCAAGCGCTGGGCTGCCGGCTGGGAGAAGGGAAAAAAGCAGCAGCCCCTGCTTTTTTTTGGCCCGACTGGAATAGGGAAAACCTGCCTCGCCATGCTCGTTGCAAAAGTGCACCAATGGCAGCTGTTTGAATTAAATGCTAGTGATTTCCGCACAAAAGAGGTTATTGACAGGGTTGCAGGCGCGGCTTCCCAGGGGGCTTCATTCAGCGGCAAGCCGAGGCTTGTGCTGCTTGACGAGGTTGACGGGTTACAGGGAAGGGCAGACAGGGGAGGCACTGCCGCGATTGTACGCATCCTCAAGCACCCCCTCAATCCAGTTATCCTGACTGCAAACGATATTTACAGCGACCAGAAGCTTTTGCCGATAAGAAGCGCGTGCAAGCTGCTGCATTTCAAGAAAATAAATTATCTGAGCATTGCCAAGTGCCTGAGGGAGATTCTTGAAGAAGAGGATGCTGAGTTTGACCCTGAGGCAGTGACAGCGCTTGCAAAAAACTGCGCTGGCGATTTCCGCTCTGCATTGCTTGACCTGCAGACCCTTTCCCTTTGCGGGAAAATTGATATGCAGGCTGTACAGTCTCTCGGCTACAGGGAACGGCAATACGATGTGTTCAAAACAATTGAGGGGATTTTCAGGGGAAGCAGCGTGGGTGAAATAAGAAAAGCGAGGTTCCAGAGCGATGTAGGCAATGAAATGCTGCTGCGCTGGATAGAGGAAAACATCCCAAGGCATTTCACGCAGGGAAAAGATACTGTAGCAGCGTTCGAGCGCCTGAGCAGGGCTGACGTCTTCAATGGGAGGATAATGAACAGGCAGCATTACGGCTTCCTGAGGTACAGCTCAGAGCTTATGACAGCAGGTGTTGCCCTTTCGAGGCAGAATGAGTACCATGGCTGGATTCACTACCAGTTTCCTTCGCTGCTGCGGAAGCTGAGCAGCAGCAAGTCTGCACGCTCCCTCCGTACCCAGCTGGGCAAGAAGCTGGGCAAGCAGCTGCATTCAAGCAGCAGAGCTGTTGTTTATTCTGACCTGCCCTACCTGCAAATGCTGTTTAAAGACAAGATTCTTGCGGCAAGGCTTTCAGCGCAGTTTGATTTGGACGAAGGGGAGATTGCCTTCCTGCTTGCCTCAAAGCCCGAGACAAAGAAGGTCAAGAAAATATTTGAGGAAGCAAGGCAATTAAGGCAAAAGGAGCTATCTGCCAAGAGAAAGCCCCTGCAGCCTCTTGAAGAGAACTCATTAAAGCAATTTGAGGAAACGGAAGGGCGGACAAAGCACTTCTGATTCAGAGAATTCGCGGTTTTCTGGATTTAGGCTTTAACCTAAGGATATCGCTTTGTTTAAACGGCTTTCTGTCACAAAGTGGTCTAAGGAGCATTGCAGCAGAAGCTATAAAAAGGGGAAAAGCAATAAATAAAAGAAATAAAAGGCAAGACGGAATTGTAAAATTTTGGAGGCATGCTTGTGAAGAGCTCTCTTATCTGGATTTTTGTTGCCCTTGCTTTTTTTGCCGGTTCTGCTTATGCCATACCAAACCCTGCCCCGGTTTATTGCACTGAAATGGGTTATGCTGTTGACGGTGATAATTGCGTTTTTCCTGACGGAAACAGCTGTGGGCAGTGGGCGTTCTACAGGGGCGAGTGCGGCGCGGCATATGTAAAGGAACTGCCCTGTGCCAAATCCGGCGAGCAACTGCTCCCTGGGCACGATTGCTGTGAAGGGCTTGTTTCCATTGAGCAGCCTGGCGCGCCAGTTTCGGCTGGCGGGGTTTGCAGCCAAATTGTTGGAGCCTGGCCGGTTTGCGCGCCATGTGGAGACGGACAATGCTCTGCAGGTTTAGAAGACTACTGCAACTGCCCTGCTGACTGCCAAAATGTAGAATGTAAAGACTCAGACGGTGGGAGGAACTACTCTGTAGAAGGAAAAACCGCCGGCATATGGCATCCTGACTTGAGCAGGTCAGGAAGCTATAACGAAGCCGTGGACATCTGCGCGAAAGATTCCTCAATTTACCAGCAATCCCCCCCGGAAATTCAGGAAAATCTGAAAAACGCGCTTTTTGAATACAGCTGCATGGATGGCTACTTTTATTCCGAAACATACTACTGCCAAGAAAGCTGCAGTGAAGGGGCTTGCGTTTCTGCTGGCGGCAAGCCTGATTTGATAGTTGAAAAAATCGAGCTCGTTGAAGGTACAGGCAATTACAGCCAAGGCTACACTTATAAAGTATATGTAAAAAACATTGGCACTGCGATTGCAAAGCTCTCTTACTTGGAAACAAATGTTTCGCCTTCCCAGCCACAAGCAATCAATTCTGGAGAATACTACCTGTGCTATAACGGTAGCACTTCGCCCACTCCAAGCGCTTACGGCGTTGACACCATTGCCCCAGGTGAAATAGCCGAATACCATGATTACTTCAACCCTATTGAAGCAGGACCAATAAAGATAACAGCAAAAGCAGACGCTTTAGGGCAGGTCGTGGAATCGAACGAGGAAAACAACACCCTGGCAATGGAGTTTAAGGTAAACCAGATGATTAAAAGTGCCAAATGCAAGGATGGCACTCCCTGCAATTGCAGCGCTTCTTGTATCTGCCCGAACATTTATGCTCCGGTTTGCGGCGTTGACGGCAGGACCTATCCAAACAAGTGCGTTGCTGCCTGTGAAGAGGTTGCGGTTGCTTACGAAGGCGAGTGCAAAGCCGAAACAATAAAAGTTGAGCTTGGCCGCGAATTTAAACTGCTGGAAAAGCAGACAGCGATGCTGCTTGAAAATGGCAGTTATATTGGAATTGATGTAGAACTGAGCAGGATTAATTATCCAAAATGCGAGCCAGGACCGGAAGGACAGAAATGCGTTGCTGGCATGCCTTCTGTTGAGGTTGATGTAAGGCAGACTGCCAACGGCATAACCACTGGCACTACCCTCTACCTGGTCTTGGGGCAATCCGCAAAAGTTTTCGGCGTAACCATCGCCAATCTTGATATTGGGCCAAGCCATGCCACTTTCGTTGCGAAAAAGGAAACAGTGCCGGAACTCATCAGAGTCAGGCTTGGGGAGAAATTTGACATTATTGAACAGCAGACAGCGCTTGTTCAAAAGAACAGTGAAATAGTAATGAAACTAAAGTTTGAAGGTGTTGTCGAGGCAGCGGCCTGTGCTGGCGATAGAGGTTCAGTGGCAGCAACTGGCGCTAGCAGCGGCTCAACCTCTTCCCCAGCAGTTACGCAGGCAGGCTCATCTACTGCTGGCTGCGGAGGTCTGTGGGAATACGCGCAGTTCAGTTTGAGCATTGCTTCCGGTGGGGCGCATTACATAAGCCTGAGAGCCGGCCAGAGCACTGAGGTTGAAAACTACAAAATCTACCTTGGATACCTCTCTTACTCCGATGGGAAATACACTGCAACAATGAGTGTTGAGGATATAAGCAGGCCTGAAGTCGTTATTGCCTACCTTGGACGGCCATTTGACCTGATTAAGGGGCAAAAAGCGATTGTAAAGGAAACAAGGCTGCAGCTGAAGCTTGTCAGATTGTCCGGCGAGATTGCTGTCCTGGCGGTTTTGCAGCCGGTAATTGCCGAGCCTGTGCTACCCTCTGAGGGCAGCGCCACAACACCCGGCAGTGCAGGCGCTTCTGCCGGCACAACCGTTCCAAAAACAGGGCTTGTAGGATTGCCTATGGCACTGCACGTGGCTGTCACAGAACAGCCTGTGCAAGTGCAAGCTGCTGCAACTGCAAAGGCTGCCATAGTTGAATCTGTCAAGGTCTCAGCAGAGCAAGGGAATGCAGTTTACAAACCTTACGTGAAGATAAGGGTCGGGGGCAAGGAGCAGATTTACGGCCATACAATTGTTTTCAACAGCGTTGCCGCTGCTAACTGTGCTTCTGGTGCAAGCAATTGTGTTGGCAGAGACATGGCAAACTTCACTGTTACCAAAGAAACAGTGCCTGAGCCAAAAACAGTTTACCTTGATGAGAAGTTTGATTTAATTGAGAACCAAACAGCAATAGTTTTTGACAGGACAGCTTGGGACAGCAACATTGCCTGGAGCAGCAACATTGCAAATGAGGCAATGAGGGTAAAACTGCTTGGGATTTCGCAGCCTTCGTGCGAAGCGCCGGCAACCGGCACCCAAGAAAAAGAAATAATCTGCGATTCAAGGCCCTTTGTCAAGGTTGAGGTGCAGTTGCCTGTCACAACCTGCGAATCCCGGGGTGGAGAGACCTCAGAGTGTGCCTCAACAGCAAGCCTGCTTGTTTTGAGGGAGGGCGAGGAAAGAATGATTGGCAGCTATTCTTTGAGGCTGCTTGATATTGCCGGCAACAGCGCGGTTTTCATTGTAAGGAAGTCTTCGGTTCCAGACACCATTAAGGTAAGGCTTGGCGAGGAATTCAAGCTGCAGCAGAAGCAGACTGCTTTTGTGGTTGAAGAGAGCCTGTATATTAAACTTGAAGGAATTGAAATGCTAAAATGCGACGTCACTGATACAAAGTGCATCGGCGGCAGCTTTGCAAGCGTGAGCGTCTGGAAAGAATTGTATGAAGAAGGCGGCAGTGCAGGGGCGGCCATTTACCAAATCATTTACCAAATAAAAGAGGGCGAAAGCTTAAACCTGTATGGCGTGAAAATCAGCCTGCTCGGCTTGGGCAGCAGCAGCGCAAAGTTTGTTGTAACCAAGGGCACTGGGCCCGTAATAAACGTGCATGTCAACGAGCCGTTCAAGCTGAAGCTTAGGCAGGCTGCAAGGGTTCTGGAGGCAAACATGAGGATTGACCTGCTTAACATCACGCAACTTACGGAATGCGAAAAAGAGGTTGGCGGTTCAGAGGAAGCAGAGTGCGAGGCTGGCCCGTTGGTTGTTGAAATAAGCGTGAGCAATTACCTGTTTTCGAATGAGGCAACCGGAAAGGCTGTTGCGTCAAGCGACTACATCGGGAACGTTGTGGAAAAAATCAGCGCAGTTGTGCAGGAAACAGCCGAAACGTCTGAAGTCCTTGTTCCCCCAATGCCATTCAGCACCTACACGCTGTCTGAAGGGCAAAGCGTTGAAGTAAACGACTTCGTGATAAAGGTTTTGAGCATTGGCTATGAGCAGGCAGAGTTCATTGTAACCAAAAAAGGCAGCGGAGAAAAAATGTTCCTGGAAATTGTAAACGGCTGGAATCTCTTCTCCATTCCTGGAAAGCTTGACATAATCGAGTCAAAAGAATGCGATTCAAGCAATTTCAAGATTTTTGAGTACATTGCAGCGGAGAAAAGGTTTGCCAGGGTGACAAGCGGCAAGCTTGGCGTAGCTTACTGGGTTTACAACCCGGGCAGCAGCTGCAGCGTGAGGGCGATTGTAAGGGACGCTGTTCCAATGAGCCAGATAGAGCCGCTTGTTGCAGGCTGGAATTTCGTGCCTGTTACAGTTGACATGATTGGGAGCAAAATAAGGGATATCGGCAGCGAATGCGGCCTGAAGGCAGCGTACTTCTACAATGCAAGCAGCAAAAAGTGGCAGAACGCAATGGACAAAGATATAAGTGCAGCCGACCTTGGGAAGGCCTTTGCACTTTATGCAACAAAAGCCTGCTCATTGGGTGTTACGCTGACGCCGCCGATGCCAACCTTGCCGGAGGTAGGTTAAAATGGGCAAACTAGTTGCTTTGATTGCAGTGCTTGCGCTTGTTGTTTTAATCAGCGGCTGCCTGCAGTCCGCAGGCAGTGAGGCGTGCGGAAACAGCGTGTGCGATTCAGGCGAAACGGTTGACAGCTGCCCTGCAGACTGTGCTGCCCCACCGATGCCAACAGTTGAAGGCACTACTGAAAATGAAACTCCGCCAAGCCTGCCGTTCTGAGAAGCTGCAGCATCTGATTTGTTTGGATTGTTCAGATTTCCATTTCCAGCACTGCTGTAGGCTGCTCCAAGCCGAAGTTAAGCAGCACCTCTTTCCTCAGTTCGCCAAGCAAGCCATTCTTTCCGCCGATTTTTACAGCAGCGCTTCTCCCTGAAACGAATGCGCTGTTCTGCAGCTCCTGCAATCTGTAATCCATTCCAAGGTGCTGCGCAAGCGCCTGCATAACGCTCTTTATTACAGTGAACTCAGCACCCTTTCCGCACAGGGCAATGCAGAGCCTGTTTTTCTCGCTCACTCCTGTTTCGCTTTTCGCATCCAGTTCAAGGGTTTTCCCGATTTCAAAAATCTTCTGCGGATACGCCCTGTGCTTGTTTGCTGCAAGAAATTCCAGCAGTTCTGGAAACAGCTGTTTCCTGAAGACAGTATAGTTTGTGCTCACAGGGTTTGCCAATTCAACAAACTGCTCTTTCTCAGCATCCAACCCAATCATTTCAGCCTGCTTTCGCTTGTTTGTCATTGTGTATGTAAGGACTTCCTGCAAGCCCAATCCAATGCAGATTTCCCTGACCAAGTCAGCTTGACTTGTTTCAGCCCTTTTCCCGCCAACGGTTGCAAGCTTCACCTGCTCTGGCTCAATGCGGTTGTACCCATATGAAATCAAGATATCCTCAATCACATCCACTGGATGTAGTATGTCCTGCCTGTAAGCCGGATAACGGCATTCAATTTCCTTGCCCTTTGCTTTCACATCATACCTTGCTTTCCCCAGAAGCTCCGTTACCTGCTTGGCGCTTAAATCCAGCCCGCTGAATTCCCTTACATCTTCCAGTTTTACCCCGATTCTTCTCGGCGTAAAGTCCGGTGTTTCAATCGCTTTTCCCGGATAGCGCACCTTAACGCTGTAAACAGCAAAGCCTCTTTCAGCAAGCGCTGCCACCATTACGTTCAGCGCTGTATTCACTGTTTCTTGATTGTAGCCTGTTACCTCCACCAGCACTTCCTTCGTTTTCTCGCTTACCTTTCCTGTTAGCTGTGAGTTGATTATCGGAGGCATTGAGGCAACAACCTGCTTATCATCCTCCAATATAGGGTATTTTTTGTATCCATGCAAAAGGTACGCGTACTCCTTTCCTTTTGGATGTTGCTGCAGAATTTCATCCAAATCCATTTCGGTTTTGTATTCAAGTGGAATGAACTTCTTCTCTTTTGGGCTGTACGCAGTGTAATGTAGCGGTGCTTTCAATTTGCTCCAATCATACAACCCGATTGCTGCCTCTTTCCTTTTCCTCCCAAACGTCATGCAAACCTTTTCCTGCAATTGAATCATCTGAACCAAAAACTCCTCTGTTACCCTGACATTCTTAACAATCGCGGCAGCAATCTTTGGCCTAACCGGCAGAACGCTTTTGTCAACAACGAGTTCAACGCCGCTCTTCCTAACCTTATACTTTGGAACCCCCCTGTCCTTTGTAAGCCTGCCCCTGATTTCCCTTGCAATCCCCTCTGCGCTGAGCAAATCAGGCCTGTTTGTCTCCTTCACGTCAACCGTTACACTGTTCCCTTCAACAGCGTCCACTTCGCCTTTCGCGTACAACACGGCTTCCTTGAATTCAGCAAGCGACAGCTTTTTTCCAACCAGCCTCTGCATGTCCTTAAGGTCAACCGTTACGTTCGGCATCTTAGTCAGCCCCAACCATTTTGCTTTCCCGTAGCCAGTTCAAATCCTTCGCAAACAGGTATCTTACATCCTTTATCCCAAGCTTGAATGCCGCGAGCCTGTCAATCCCAACACCCCAGGCGATAGCCCTTGCCTTTATCCCCAATGGCTCAATCATTTCCGGCCTGAAAATTCCCGCGCCAGCCAGCTCAACCCAGCCCAGCTTCGGGTGTTTTGCTGAAAGCTGAACCGATGGCTCGGTGAAAGGATAATAGTCAGGCAGGAACCTCACTTCCTCTGCTCCGCCGATTTCAACCGCAATCTGTTTCAGTATCCCAAGCAGATGTCTGAAATTCATTTCCTTGCCAACAATGAACCCGTCCAGCTGGTTGAATTCAATCAGGTGCGACGCATCCGGAATGTCTGGCCTGTAGCATCTGTTTATTACAAAGTATTTCCCCGGCACTTCCACGCCTTCAACCAGCTGCCTTGCGTCAGCGGTTGTTCCATGCGCGTTTGGCATCAGCCTGCTCGCAACCTTTTCGCTCCACTTGTAGCCCCAGCCCCTGCTGCCAGTGCCAGCTCCTGTTTCGTGGGCTGCCTTTACCCTTGCAACAATTTTCTTGCTCGGAAGCTTTCCGAACCTCGGCTGCTTCAACTGGTATGTGTCAGTCCAGCCCCTTGCAGGGTGGTCCTGTGGCTGGAAAAGCATGTCAAAGTTGTAGAACTCCTGCACAATCAGGCGTTCTTTCATTTCCTTAAAACCGAGCCCAACAAGCTTTTCTCTCAGCTGGCATAGAAACTGCACATAGGGCTGCCTTTTCCCGATGAATATTTTCGGCACAGGGGCATGGATGTCATATGTCCGTTCCTTCGCTTTTCCAATCATTGCAATTGCCCTTCCCCCCTGCTCATTAAGCCTCGCTCTCCTCTCCATTCCCTCTTTTTTTTCAGCCAGGTCTCTTTTGATTGCTTCAGCCAGTGCTTTGCTTTCCTCTGCAGCTAGCGCTTCACTGCCTGCAATTTTTTTCAAAACCTTCTCAAGCAAGTATTTTCCTTCAACCAAACCCTTCTCCAACCCAGTCAATTCCAATTCTGTCCTCTCAGCCGATTTTTTTACTGCAACCCAAGCGTTCCTTTTCGCGATTCCCATTGCAACGTTGAATTCCGGTGCGTTCAAATGGCTTTTTTCCCGCAGTTCCTCTAGGCCTGCTTTTCCGCCGAGAGCCTGCAGTGCCTCAACAAACAGGCGCTCAGGCAGCCCATTGCGCAGGCTGCTTTTTCCAACAGAAGTGAGCTGCAGCTTTTCCCCCTTTTTTTCCTGCAGCTCAATAAGCCCCTTTTCCTGCAGCCACTGCACGCTTCTCCTGACGCTGTCAATAGGCAGCCCTGCATTTTCCCCAATCTCTTTGATTGAAAGAAACCGCTGCTTATCCAAGGCATTTATGGTTTTCCTCTCTATTTCGCTCAGGCTTTCCGCTGTTTTGCTTAAATCCATTCCAAAACCCGCAACTTATCCAGTACTATAAACTCCTTTTAATAATTTATAACAACCCCTTTTTATTATGCTTTACCTGCTTGACAGCAGCGCTGTCCTGAACGACTTCGCCTTCCAGTTCAGCCCAGCGCACAGCTATCTCACGACATCACTTGTTTTCAACGAATTCAAGGACATGCGCTCAAGGCACCTGGCAGAGAATGCGCTGCATCGCGGACTGCTGCGCATTGCAGAGCCCAGCGCAAACAGCCTGAAAGCAATTGAAGGCAAAATTGCAGAAAAGGGCTTCAGCAAGCTAAGCAAGCCAGACGTTTCACTGCTTGCCCTGGCGCTTGACTTAAAGAAGAAAAGGGAAAAATTCAGGGCTGTTTCAGATGACTACAGCGTGCAAAACTTCTGCAAGCTGCTTGGGATTCCTTTTGAGGGCGTAATCAGGGGCAGGATAAGGGAAACAATCTCTTTTTCCCTGCTCTGCCCTGCCTGCGGGAAAACAGTGAGAAAGGGCTCAAAAGCCAAAAAACAGCCTTTTTTGCCAAAGCAAAAAACCCTGGGGAAAAAGGGCAATGCCCCTGCATTGCAGTGCCCCATATGCGGTACTGCCCTTAAAAGCGTAAAAGCAAAAGGAAAGGCATAATTTCACTAATTCACTGCCTATAGTTACATTTATATATTGCCTTTGCCCCTATTTATTTAAGGTAAAGGCAGATGTTCTTCGAGTTCGTCAACGCAGTGCTAACGCTTGACGTGGACTGGCTAGCCTGGCTTCTATTCGCCAATTTCCACTATTTGTTTGCTTTTGCTGCACTCTGCTTCTTCTTCTTTGAGGGGAAAACAAGGGCTGTTGTAATCAGCTTTTGCATCTTCTGCTGCCTTGCGTGGGCTTTCTACGACTTCACGGATACGAGCGGCTGGCTCTTCTTTGTTGGGGGCTTCCTCGCGCTGAATTATATCATGAAAGTCAGCCTTTTGACATTTTCAGCATACGACCCGAGGCTTTCAAAATACTTGCTTGTAATAAACTGGCTCTCAGCATACGTGCTAATGGCAATCTACAACCTTTTCCTGGTGGGATAAAAAATGGGCTTTGTAACAAGGAGTCTGAAGTTAATCCTGTTCCTTTTCATTTTTTACATAGCGATGGGCATGCTGCATAGCAACGGCATCAGCATTTTTGGCGGCATGTACTACACCGAACTTGGCTTCGTTGCCTTCATGTTTGCAATCTTTCTGGACGTGACGTTTTCATTCGGCAAATGGTGATAGAAAAATCAGGCGAGAAAAATGTTGATTGAAACGCTTTCGCATCTGGTCGCATTCGACCTTGGATGGATAGCTGCGCTTATTCTCGCTAATCTGCACTGGGTGTTTGCCTTCGCTGCCTTTACCTTCATAGCGGAGAGAGGGCATTGCCCAGTGTGGAACTTTTTGTGCCTTGTGGGACTGTTGTACGCATTCGGCGACTTTCTTGGGTTGACTGGCTGGATTCTGACGCCATTCATAATCGCGGTTCCCTTCCAGCTTCTAATAGGCCTCTGCTTCCCTGAGGGGAGCTGGCCCAGGAGGAACTTTACAATAATCGTTGTACTGTTCATTATGACTGCCACATTCATCCACACATTTTACCTCACTCTTCCGGGAGGCTACTGAAATGGGTGCTTTGAGAAAGGCATTTGATGCGTTAGGCTATGCGATTGCAATAATGGCCTTGCTCTTTGTCGCAGGAATGCTGTTTGGAATAGAGAGCCAGTTCGGCAGCCTGTTTTCTGCTGCAGGCTTTGTCGTGTTATTTTTCCTGATTTTCACTTTGCTGGTGGGAAAATCAGAATAACGCCGAGTTTTATTCCTCTTCCTCTTCCCCCAAGTCGCTGTGCTCTATGACGTAGTTTTCTATTCTCGCAGCGATTGGCTTTCTCTTCCAGAAGAGGGCGAAGGAAACCGCGCAAATAATTACGACGACAACCCAGAAAAGGTTGCTCTGCATCAGCTGCTGCAATGCTTCCCCGAAATCGAATGAGGCAATCTGCTTGAACAGCTTGTAGTCTACTGTCAGCTGGTTTGAGTTCTTGTAGCCGTTCCAGGTAAGGCTGTTATTTGTTGCAGCAGCTTCCGGCTCTATCGGCTGCTGCAGTTCCGCTCCAGGGGGCAGGTTGATTGTGATGGCTGTGTTCTCAGGAATAATCCAGGAGCTTCCTGAGAGAAACTGGTCAAACGCCCTCGGCTTTATCGTATACTCTATCACCCTGCTTGTCTCACTTTTCTTTTGCATCAGCGGTGTTTTCAGCGCATAGGTTATCTCCAGATAGGTTGCCTCGTTTTCAACGAATGCAACCTTGCTTACGACAATCTCCTGTTCCCCGCCAATATAAGGGTGCAGCCTTTGGTCGTATGCTTTCCAGCCGTCAAGGCTTACCCCGATTTCGCTTGCCTTCTGCCTGAAATCGAAAACCTGCTGCTGGTTCTGAAACAGGAGAAAGAACCTTTCACCTACCTGCGCGTTTCCTTGGGAGTCAACGTTTATTTCAATCACGTGGTTTGTGAGCTGGTAAAACTGTGCGCTGCAGTTGGCTAGAAAAAACAGCACGGCAAATGCGATTAAAAGATGCCCCTTAAGCAACCTTTACCCCTATATTAGAACAGACTTACATTTATTATTTTTTTCTACTTTGGCATTTCCCTCCACATGGTTTTATTTCTGCCAAAAAAGGTTGATTTAAATTCCCTTCCTTGGATGAATATTTACAGCGAGGTCTAATGCCGTCAATCCAGTTTTTTGGGCACAGCTTTTTCAAGCTCTGCTTTCCCGAGCGGAATATCCTGTTCGACCCGTATGTTTCAAGCGCCTGCTCTGACCCAGCATTCAAGCGCCTTGTCGAATGCAGCGCAAAGCAATCTGATTTGCGGGACATCGCATTGATTCTGCTGAGCCACGAGCACTTTGACCACTTTGACAAGGAGCTGGTGGAAAAGATTGCTACAAGGGACAACAGCTGTGTTGTCGGCTCGCTGCCGTTGCTGCAGCAGCTGAACCTTTCAAAGCGCTTCCTGCATCCCATCAAGATGAACGAAACGATTACACTGCGGGGCACTGAAATAAAAGCCGTGCCGGCACACCATCCGCAGGCATTCTATCCGCTTGGCTTCATGGTTTCACACAACGGGAAAAGCGTTTTCCATGCTGGAGATACTGATTTGATTGACGACTTCTCTTCCCTCAGGCCGGACGTTGCCCTGCTGCCCATTGGAGGAACCTTCACAATGGACTGCGTGGATGCGGTAAGGGCAGTCAAGACAATGAAGCCGAGGTTCGCTGTCCCGATGCACTACAACACCTTCAAAATGATTGAGCAAGATCCGAAAGAGTTCAAGCAGCGGATTGACAAGAGCATCCTCAAAACAAAGGTTGTGGTGCTCAAGCCGGGACAGAAGTTCTCCTTCAAATAGCCGTCACGCCCGGCTTGTGCGAATACTATCTTCGCAACCTTCAGTTGCCCGATAAGATGAGCTCACTTCGGTTGCCTGGGCAGAAGCAGAACTATTTTTCTTCCGGGTAGTAGCGCCAGTCCACGAACCACACGAGGAAAGCGAAAATATCGAGCGCGATTATCAGGGCAGCGCCAACCAGCATTGCAACATGCAGCAGTTCCTGCACCACAAAACTGAATGCAGCGTATATGAGTCCTGCTGCAATTGCGAGCAGTGCAAAAAAACCCTGAAAGAACCGCATGATAAAAAAACGGAGGACAAATATATTAAGCTTTCTCCGCTCTCCTCAAATCTGCAAGCGTCCCAATGTCAAGGCACTTTCCTCTGTACAAGACAAAGCCTGCCCTGCCCTTGGCGGCAAGTGCGTTTACAGAATCAGTCAGCTCGAATTCGCCCCTGGCGCTTACCTTCGTTTTCTCAAGTGCTGGGAAAATCATATCGGTGAAAAGATAAGCCCCAACATTCACCAGATTGCTCTCAACCCTTTTCAGGGGCTTCTCAACAACCTGCTCAAGCTTCTTGCCCGAAACAAGGGCAACCCCAAATTTTTCAGAATGGCTGCATTTCCGCAGGGCAACAACAGCATCAAAGCCCTCCTTTGCCATCAACTTTTTCCAAAGCCCGGGCTCAACGATAACATCAGTGTAGCCGACCAAAAACCTCTTCCCTGTTTTTCCCTTTGCACTAAGCACTGCATGTGCGGTCCCCATCGGAATCCTCTGCATGACATATTGCAGCTTTATCTTGCCAAAGCGCTTGCCAAACATTTCCCTGATTTTTTTCCCGTTGAATCCGATTACAATCACAGCTTCCTCAATTCCGGCTTTTTCCAGCGACATTAAAACATGCCAGAGCAGCGGCTTCCCGCGCAGCTCAACAAGCGCCTTCGGCTTGTCACTTGTAAGCTGCTTCATCCTCTTGCCCTGCCCTGCTGCCAAAACAACTGCCTTCATTTATCTGCGCCTCCTTGGTTTTCCCATCTCCAGAAGCAATTTGGTTATCCTTTCAATTTCATCCGCTTTCAATATTGGGGCAAGCATTCTTGCCCTCTGGTTAAACTGCCTGCTGCCTATTCCAAAATATTTGATTATCTCCTCCCTTGAGAGCGCATCCGGCGTCTCCAGCAAATATCTCCCAATCTCAACATCCAGCTTGAACCGCCTTTTGTTTCTAGGCAAAACATATCCTGGAATCCGAACCCTCCCTTTGCCGGTGCGGGTGGCTAGGCTGTCCACTTTCTTTCTAGCAGCTGTTTTCTTTTGTCTTGTGGGCATTTTAGCCATTACAAACCCTCTTAGTTAAATTTCCACTTCTTCCAAATCCTTGGGTACAATTACATCTCCAAATCCCTGCCTTGCCTCGTTCTCAACTTCCTCGTTCTTTTTATAACGCGGCGAAATGTGGACAAGCACAAGCTTTTTCGCTTTTGTCTGCTCCGCAACCCAGGCAGCCTGCAGCGCAGTGCAGTGCTTCGTTTCCTTCGCTCTTGAGATGTGCTTTTCCAGGAAGCTTGCCTCGTGCACCAGGACATCACTCCCCGCTATTGCATCGAAATAGCTGTCGCTGGGCAGGGTGTCAAGCACAACTGAAACCTTTTTTCCCTTCCTGCCCTTTGTGTAATCCATTACCTGCGCCGGCTTGAATGTTTTGCCCTTTGCCTTCACTTCCTGCCCTTTCTGCAGCCTGCTCCAAAGAGGCCCCTCCGGAATGCCGAGCTTAACTGCTTTCTCCCTCTGGAATTCCCCTTCCTTGTCCTTCTCCTTGAACGCAAAGCCAAGGCAGGGAACGCCGTGCTTTAATGGAAACGCTTCAACAGAATACTTTTCGCCCTGCAAAACCTTCCCGCTCCTGCACTCTTTCACCCTTACCTCAAAGTTGCACCTCATCATCGCAAGGTTCAGCACTTTTGCAACCTCCCTCTTCGCTCCCTTTGGTCCAAACAAATGCAGAGGTTCATCCCTTCCGTGCATTGCCATTGTCGCAAGCAGCCCGGGCAATCCCAAAACATGGTCTGCATGAAAGTGCGAAAGGAAAATGCTGTGCACCTTCATGTAGCTCACCCCACTTTTCATCATCTGCCTCTGCGTTCCCTCAGGGCAGTCAAACAGGAACCAGTTGCCCTGAAACTGCAGCGCTACCGCTGTCAGGTTCCTCTCGACAGTGGGGTTGCTGCATGATGTGCCAAGTACCACAAGTTTCATCGGCATGCATTAATTGTTTTGGCGGAATGTTTATTTATTGTTTTGCAATTCTTTCTGATGCCAGGGTTCCTGCTAATTAATTCCAAACCTTTTTAACCCTTTTAATGCCCTAATTCCATAATGCCCAATGCTTCTAATTTGGCTGCGCTGGTGAAGCGCTACAAGAGCACTGCCGAGATTCCAGTGCCTGGCAGGATTGCCGGGCAGGTAATCGGGCAGGAAAAGGGCGTTGAATTGATAAAAAAGGCTGCAGCGCAGAAGAGGAACGTGCTGCTCACTGGTTTGCCCGGAACTGGCAAGAGCATGATGGCTCAGGCAATGGCTGAAATCCTGCCCGTGAGTGCGCTGCACGATATTCTGATTTACCCAAATCCTGCTGACGCAAACAACCCAAAGGCTGTGGCAGTGAAAGCCGGGAAGGGAAAGCAGATCCTGCAGCACGAAAGGCTTGAAGCCCAGAGGCAAGAGGACAACATGCGCCTGATCAGCCTGCTGCTGCCGCTTGGCTGGTTTATCCTATCGGCAATACTCTGGCAGCTGGGCTGGTTCAGCGACATCATCTTTGCAGCGCTGCTCATTTTGGGCGGCTTCCTGATGATTGGCTTTGCCCTGGGAACCCAGATGAGAGCCAGGGAAGCAAGGAAAACCCCAAAGATGTTGGTTGACAACACTGGAAAAAAGACAGCGCCGTTCGTTGAAGCGACTGGCGCAAGGGCAGGGGCATTGCTTGGTGATGTTAGGCATGACCCGCTTCAGTGCCATATGGGTTTCAACAGTTTGTATATCCAGCAGGGCGAACACTTTATTGAGAAGCCTTTTGCAGAGATTTGGAGCGAAATGTATGAGAAGTATGGAAAAGAGGTTATTAGGAATGATAAGGGCTATGAGGCAATAATGCTGCCCCCTAGAGAGAATATTTACGCCCTGGGCTATAAAAGCGGTAGGGTTGTTTTAGCCAGAATTCTTTCCCTTAACAGGCAGCCATTTGACGGTGAACTCATTGACTTGAAGGTTGAGGATAAAACACTCTCTGTGACGCCTGAGCATAAGGTGAATACTACAGGTGCAGACAAAGAAGCAGATAAAATTTCCAAATACGATAGCCTGATTAAACTGGTGAAACTTGAAGTTGCAAAGATTTTCAATTAGTCAACATATCCCCCATTTTTTCTGAAAAACCTCACCGCTTCCAATAAAGAAATTTTTTCTTACGACTTGCGCATTGGTCGGCTTAAACTTTTCCCTGCCTTCGGCAGGCCGGTTTCGCCTAAAAGTTTAATGCCTCCAATGCACTGAATGTCTCCAGAAAAAATTTCATAAACTTTTGGAGGCGGTCCAGTTTGAGTTTTTCAAAGAATTTTGATTCCTCCCCCAAGTTCACCGGAACTCCACTCTTCCAAAACGATTTATAAACGGAAAAAAGAGGATTCTAATTGTGGTGTTAGAGTGTTGGTTAACGAAGAGAATATAATAAATACTTATTCGCAGGATGAGCAGCTATCCTGCAAAAAATATGCAGAGTATAAGAAGCTGATTCAAGAGAATCCCTCATTCGGTTACAAGCGATGCGCCAAATTGTTGGGTGTTCCGCAGGGG
>CAZXIC010000014.1:0-26475 GCA_964640195.1 uncultured archaeon
GCCTGCACAACGCTTGCGACAATGCTGCCAATAATCCTGATTGGCTTTGGCTTGGGCAGGCTTGTAGGGTTTGCAATAACGACAACAATCGGCGTCCTGTTGGGCGTCCTAATTGCAAGGCCCGCATTCGCAGAAATCGCGAAAGTCGTAATCGGCAGGGAGTAGGCTGTGCTGGCTTCTCCAACGAAAATTTAAAATACTACTTTGCCTCTGTTAAGTGCAATGAGGGGGTTTTTTCTAGTTTGGTTATTTGCTGGTGCAATAGTGCTGAGCGGGTGTACACAACAAGGAATATCATCCACTTCCAGCAAGTTCCCCAAACAAGATATCGAATGCAGAGCGTCATTAACATACTTTGAGGTTGTTTCCAGCCAATTTAGCGATGGAGTTTTTAAAATCGTCTTAAAAAATATTTCCGAGGCTGAACTTACAGACATCTCCCTAAAGGTTGCAGAACAAGATGCAGATAATCTTTTCCTAGCCCCCAAATCAATTGATGTTATTGAGCAGGGAGGAGAATTCTATGTCGAAGGAGGTTACGAGCCGGGAATATGGGACACAAGGTGGATTAATGTTAGCTTAAAGGACCTTTTTGGATACTCGAAAGAGACCGCAATAACCTGTCAGGGTTTCTGTGACAACCTTCCGGGGATTTGTGGAATCGAGGTGAATTGATGAAGAACAAACTATTGATTGCGATAAATATACTTTTCAGCATATGGGTTTTTCTAACAGGCACTGCGATGCTCGCCGATTCAAACCTTTCAGAGTTTTATAGAGGGCTGCTTCCCTTTGGGGTTAGTGCCGCGCTATTCATCATCGGGGGGGCGATTGTCATTGCAGCGGTGATTGCACTGGTCAAAGGAATAAAAGGCAGCCTGTGGGTAAGTACAGGTGGGTTTGCGTTGCTTACGGTTGTCTACCTCCTCTCAGGCGGCGGTGTTGCAATAATATTCGTATTGCTAGCGCTGGGTAATCTATGGGGGGCACTGAAACAGAGATGATGGTTGCCTTGGTTTCTCATTAACCCAGGCCCTGCCACAACATCTGACCCATCGCATACTACTAATCCAGACTTAGTAACTCTGCCGGGGCCATTAACCCTCTTTTCACAGCATTTCCGCAAATGCCTTTGTTCCTGCAATCCTTGCGGTTAATTTGTACCAAAGCAGCAGAATAATGGCTGCGACTGCAAACCAGGTTGCAGTGTGCAGCGTTTCCGCAGCAGCCGGGTTGAATGCTGTTGCTGCAAGCAGGACAAAATATACCCTGAGCAAGTTCAGCAGGAACAATGCAGCTGAACCAACTGCAACAAGCAGGATTTTTTTCCAGATGCCGGGCTTTCGCAGGCTGAAAACGATTGCAGCAAGGACAGCTGAGCTCATCAGCCCGGTGCAGTTTGCAGCGATTTCAAAGGAGTGGCTGTTGTAGGCTATTGTGCTGCCTTCGCTCTGCAAGCCCAAGGCAGAGGCTTCAAGCGATGCAATCCCGGCTTTTAGCCATCCTATGGGCGCAAGCAGGATCGCTGCCTGCAGAACGCCGTAAATCAGGAAAAATTTTATAAGGAAAACAGCTGCCTTTTTCCCAAAATTTTCTTCTTCCGGCACGGCAATTACCATGGAACCTTTTTTATTTTTGCAGCGTAAGCAATCCAGTTGCCTGTTACGTGTGCAAGCATTGTGAAAGCAAGCAAGAAAAGCGCTTCAAGCGCTGTTGGCGCAGCCGCAAGCATCCCAACAGCCAAGCCGCCAACAACAAAGTCAAGCTGGTCCAGAAGGAAAACGCTTTTTCCCCGAGCAATTCCCATGCGCCTCTTTGCAAAGCTGGCTGCGAAATCCCCTCCAACAGCGCCCAGTGCAAGCAAGATGCCGTATGTGAAGTAGTCTGCCCTGAGGAAAAGCGCTGTTTCCGGGAAAATAATGCTTAAGGCGAATGCTGCGCCTGCTGCAACAATTATGCCCGCCGCTGTGCCCCTGAGCGTTTTCCCCCCACCAAGCAGCCTCCTGCCGTCAAAAAAGCGCCTGCCAAAGTCAAATGCCTTTCCGCCGCCAAAAACCAGTGCCATGCTGTTGCATAAATACAGCGGGATTGCCATCAGACTGGCTCTTACTATGAATTGAACAAATGCATCCAATCTGGTTCCTCTCGATTAGATTTTTATATTGATTTTATTTAAATCTATCCACCAGCAGGGCTTATAACCCGGCTGGGGCGTTTAAGGTAATTAAAATGAAAAGGGTTTTAATTGCAATCCTGCTAGGGCTGTTTGCCCTAATCAGCCTGGCTGTTTTGCTGAGCACGCTTGTTGTTTTTTCCCCAAGCTTCAGCCTTTTCAGGAACCAGATTGCGGTGATTCCGGTAAAGGGCTCGATTGAAAGCGAAAAGCTGGAGTTCGTTGCCGAATTAAGCGCAAGCGAAGTGAGTCAAAGGCTTATGGAAGCAAAGCAAAACCCAAGCATCGCTGCTGTCCTTCTTGACATAGACAGCCCAGGCGGCAGCATTGTTGCAACAAAGCAGATTGTCGCGGCTGTCCAGGACGTCAGGGAAGAAAAAAAGGTCGTTGCCTGGATTGGCGATATCGGGACGAGCGGGGCATACTATGTTGCAGCGGCGTGCGATTACATAATTGCAGATGAAGACAGCTTGACTGGCAGCATAGGCGTTATAAGCGTTGTCGCAAACGTCCAAAAGCTGCTGCAGGACTGGGGCGTTGAGGTGCAAGTGCTGCGAGAAGGCAAGCACAAGGGGATGGGAAACATTTTTGAGGACCTGAACGCAGAGCAGGCTGCGCTGCTGCAGGAAATTTTGGGCAATGCGTTTGAGCACTTCAAGAGGGACGTAAAGCAATTCAGGGAAGGCAGGCTGGATTTAGCTGAATTCAATGAAAAGGCAGATGGCAGGGTTTTGTCAGGGGAGCAGGCATTGGCTATCGGCCTGATTGACGAGCTTGGCACAAAGCAGGATGCTGTGAACAAGGCAGCGGAGCTGGCTGGCGTAGAACAGCCTACAACCGTTGATTTTGGGCAAAAGGAAATCAGCCTTTTTGAATTGTTTGCAGGTTCTGGCTACAGGTTCGGGCTTGGCTTGAGGCAGGGCTTTTTTGAAGAAACCATGCCTGCAATCAAATCGTAGCCAAAAAGAAAGCGGTTGCTGCCCCGCCCAGGCTGCCCAAGAAGTTAACCTCTGCATTGTTCAGCATGTTCTTTCTCTCAAACACTGCGCCGAAAAAGCTGTCAACAGTGCTTCCAGCGAATCCCGCGAGGATTAAGACCAGGGCAAGGAAAAGGTTGTGCTCAAAGAAGGAATATATCAAGGCAATCGCAAACGCCCCTCCCAGTGCAGCATACATTCCAAGCGGTGTCACGCCGCCGTCAGTGCCTGGTTTTACCTCTTGCAGGCTTGTTATGAGAACAGGCTTCCTTTTTGAAAGCAAGCCAATCTCGCTGCTCAGCGTATCAGCCAGGGCAGCTGACAGCGCTGCAAAAAAACCAAAGGGAAAGCCGAATGCCAATGCAAGGATTGCAGTTCCCGAATTCCCGAGAATGTTGCCTGTTGTCCTCATCTCATGCTTTGACGCATGGGTTTTCCTCGCATAGGCAGTGAATGTCTCCGCCATAACAAAAAAGAAGACAATAAGCAGGAAGTGTGTTATGTCCCCAAGCAGGAATACTGTTATGCCGACGATGTTTGCAACCAGGATTCCCTCAAAGTTCAGGTTGCGCTTTTTATGGCTAAGAAGCGAAAAGACGCACAAGATTGCCAAAACAATTGCCACTTGCAGTAGCTCTGCCATTTGCCTACCTTCACTTCAGCCTGCTTTCTACCACTTCAACCCTCCGCAGGGGCGCGATTTTCTTCAACTGCTTGAACAGCTTGCTAGCCGCAACGCCGAAAATCAGCTCCTGCTGCAATTGGGTCAACTGCTTCTTCCTGCAGCCCTTCCCCATCCTTTCCCTCAACGCGTTCCTCAAATCAGTTTCCTGGTTTCTTGCAAGCTTTCTCAATGACAGGGCAATGCTTTTAACCTTTAATTTCCTCCCGTCTGCTGTTTCAACTATTTGCGTTACCTCGACTTTGCTCATCCTTCTCCTGACCAGCCTGTTCAAAAAGCCAGGGCTCATCTTGTGGCCGAGTACAAAGGTCTTTGCCCTCTTGCCCTCAATGCCAGCAACCTTGAAGGCAACTGTGATGTGCCTCCTCTGCCTCTGGCCGGTGAGGTCGCCAAGATTGACTTTTAGCACCCTGTTGGCAAGGTTCTTTTCCTTTTCCGCAACGGTTTCGCCCAACTGCCTTTCGTCAAACTCCTTTGGCGCAACCAGCTCAAACCACTGCTTTCTCTTCCACTTGTCAACAGTCCTGGTTTTCTTGCTGGGCTTTGGTTTCTCCTTATCTACCGCCATAACAAATCACTTCTTGCCTTCGTCTTACCAACCCTGCCCAAAATTTCCTTCTTTTCCTTTGCAATTATCGCGTCCAGCCCTGAAAGCACTTTCTCCAGTTTCTCGTCTCCTTTTTCACTTGCAATCTCCTTTCCCCGCCTGCTCAAAACAAAGCTGTACCTCATCCAAAATCACTTCACCAGCAACGCAGCAAATTCCGCGTGTGAATTAAGCCCATACGCTCACTCCGTTCGCTATGGGCTGTGCTCACTTTGTTCGCGTTCATCCAAAATCACTTCACCAGCAAGGCAGCGGTTTCCTCGCTGTACCGCCAATCCAGCGGCAGCCTGCCCTCCTTTTTGTAGTAGCTGACAAGGCGCCTAATCTTCGCAACCGCAAGCTGCAAGCCCCTCTTTGCACTGAAATCCTTTTTGTTTCGCTCCAGGTGCCTCCGCAGGTTAACGCTTTTCCTAATCAAATTCATCAGGTCTTCCGGCACTTCCGGCAGCAGTTTTTGCCCTGCCAAGATCCGGCTAACGCTCTTTCCAGCAAGGGCCTTTACGTTCGGCACGCCGTACTGGTCGCGCAGCAGCATGCCGATTTCGCTTGCACTGTGCCCTGCATTTGCAAGATTGACTATCGCCTCAACCGCTTCCTGCGGCTTTAACTCAACCCAGCTTGGAACCCCTGGCTTTTTCTCCCTGGGCGGCTTTTCACCCTTCTTTGCAATTGCCCTGATTTCAATGCGTTTGGCTCTGACAACCCTAATCTTCCTTGCAGCGGCGGTTTCAACTGCCTTCTTCACCAGCCTTTCCCCGGCCTTCTTTCCAGTAGGCGTTTCCTTTGCCTTCCTTGCAGGCTTCTTCCCGGCTTCTTCCATTTCGCTGGGCTTTTCTTTTTCTCCCGCCGGCTTTTCCTTTTCTCTCCTTTGCCTTGCCAACCAAATCACCAAAGTTCCCTTGGCTACCTTCCCACCCGAAAAAGGAACGGGAAAGACGATACAAAAAATCGCAAATAAAATTGGCTCTCAAAAGGTTTAAAAAGCCGTCACGCCTTGTTGCCCTGCGGGCAACGGAAAGCCGAGCGAAGCTCGGCAAGGCTAGTGCGAATGCCATCTTCGCAAGCCTACGGCTTGCTCGATGTCATGTGCTCGCTAACGCTAGCATTAGATGAACTAATAATACCTTGCCCTTTTCCTCACCTTTTCCATATGCTCTATGACCGCTCTCTCCCCGCCTGCGCTTAGATAGCCCTCGATTATCTTCTCCCAGCCCTTGGGCATCAGCTCAACGTGCGTTGCCTCAAAGGTTTTCCTGAAGACAAGCAGGTCAACTGCCTTGTCCTCCCGCTTCCTGCTGTGCTGGCCCAAGCCGAAGTCAATGAAGTACAGCTTTTTGCCTTCCAGCAGGATGTTTGAAGTTGTCAAGTCACCGTGCACCAGGTTGCTTGCATGCATCAAGGCAACAGCCTTCCCAATCGCAGTGCAGGTTTCTGCGTAATTCTTTTTGCCCAGAATGTCCTTTGCCCTCGGTCCGCTGATGAACTGCATCAGGACCTCATTCTTTCCCCTATCAACAGAGTAAACCAGCGGCGTATTCACTCCCAGAGCCCTTGCCTTTGCCAAAAGTTTTGATTCGCGTGCAGTGCGGCCTGAACGCAGCGCGATGTCCAGAGCCTTGCACCTGTAACGCTTTTCAACCCTCTGCTTGAGCAAGGCGTCTTTTCCAAGGTGCCTTGTTTTGAACAGCTTTGCTTCAGCGCCCTGCCTTATCAGCTCCATGAAAACCAGCCAGTTAAAATTCCAATTCCACAGAGAGTTCTTTTCCTTTCCTAACCTCTATCTTGTTGATTCTCATAGTTCGCTTGACAGTCTCCTCTAAAGATTTGAATTTTTCCGGTTCAGCAATTGTTATAATCGCCTTTTGCACAGGGGCATTTAGGGGTTTCATTGCCTCTGTCTTCTTTTTCCTGCCCAATGAGATGATTCCCGACATCATTAAGGCTTCTTCATCCGCCTCTTTGTAAATAAATTCCTCCTTTGCTTCCGGCCACTTTTCAAGGTGAATGCTTTTTCCCTTCAGGCGCTTCCTGAACATGCTGTGGGCGATTTCCTCTGTCATGTGCGGCAAAAACGGCGCAAGCAGCAGCAGGCAGTTCCAGACAACCTCCTGCAGGACAGCTGCAGCAATTTTCCCGCTCTTGTCTTTCTTGTTGTAAACCCTGCCTTTCACTTCCTCAATGTAGAAGTCTGCAAACTCGAGCCAGAAAAAGTTCCTTGTCCAATTCAGCGCCTTGCTGAAATCATATTTTTCAAAAGCTTCAGTTGAATCCCTGATTAGGCTGTTTAGCCTGCTTAAAATTATCCTGTCCTCTTCCAATAACTTTTTCTTATCAATCTTCCCTACCTTCAAACCTTTCGTTGCGCCTGCAACAAACCTTGAGGCGTTGTACAATTTCACCAAAAACTTTTTGCCTGCAACCATCTCCTTTTCCATGAACGGGATGTCCTCGCCGAGCGTTGGCAGGCCAGCCCAGTAGCGCAGCACATCAGAGCTGTATTTTGCAATCATTTCCTCAGGGGTTATGACATTGCCGAGGCTCTTGCTCATCTTCTTCCCCCTCGGATCCAAAGCCCAGCCGTTTATCATCACTGTTTTCCAGGGCAGCTGCTGCTGGTGGAACAGTGCCTTGACAATTGTGTTGAAAGCCCACAACGCAATTATGTCATGCCCCTGCGGCCTCAAAGTCATCGGGAAAATCTTCTTAAACAAAGCGCCTCCCTCAGCCCACTTTCCGTTTATCTGCGGCGTTAGGCTGCTCGTAAACCATGTGTCCAGAGTGTCCTCTTCCCCAATAAACTCGCTGCTGCCGCACTTGCATTTCCCCCTTGGCTTGTCCTTCAATGGATCAACCGGCAGCCGGCTTTCCTCTGCGACAATAACCCCCTTGCAGTGCTTGCAGTACCACACAGGAAACGGCACCCCGTAATACCGCTGCCTTGAAATGCACCAGTCCCACTGCAAGCCCTTAATCCAGTTGTCGTACCTTGACCTCATGTATTCCGGCACCCACTGCAAGGCAGCTGCCTTCACGATGTACTCATCTTTCAGGTCAAGGTAGCGGACAAACCACTGCCTGCTCGGCAGAATCTCCATCTCTGTCTTGCACCGCTCGTGGACATTCACAACATGCCTTATTGGCTTCCTTCCTTTCAGCAGCCCTGCTTTTTCCAGGTCTGCAACAATTGCCTCCCTTGCCTCGCTAATCCGCATGCCCCTGTATTTCCCAGCCAGTTCATTCATCTTCCCGTCACTTGTCAAGACAGTCCTCAATGGCAGGTTGTGTGCAAAATACCACTGCATGTCTGTCTGGTCGCCGAAAGTACAGCACATTACAATTCCAGTGCCCTTTTCCGGGTCTGCCCTACTATCCTCAAGCACCGATACTTGCAGGTCAAACAGCGGAACCTGCAGCTTTTTTCCGACAAGGTGCCTGTATCTCCTGTCAGTCGGATGCACAAAAACAGCAACGCACGCTGGCAGAAGCTCCGGCCTTGTCGTTGAAATGGTTATTTCACTGCCCTCAGCTGTTTTGAATACAACCTCGTTGAAATTGCTCTCAATCTCCCTGTCTTCAAGCTCTGCCTGCGCAACAGCTGTCTCGCAGCTCGGGCACCACATTGCAGGCGCATCTTTTTGGTACAGCCTGCCCTGCCTATACAAATCCAGGAAGCTGAACTGCGCTGTTTTCCTCGCAAGCCTGTCAATCGTCCTGTACAACAGATTCCAGTCAACGCTCAGCCCAAGGCTCCTGAAGCCCCTCTCCATAGCCTTTTCCTGCTCCTTGGTGTGCTTGAGCACGAGCTTTATGAATTCCGCCCTGCTGAAATTACGCTGCTTCACCCCGAGCTTTTTCTCAACCATCAGCGCTGTTGCCAGGCCATTGTTGTCAAAACCAAACGGGTGGAAAACATTGAAACCTGCCATTTTTTTATACCTTGCAATAAAATCCTGCTGCGCGAATGCAAACGCGTGCCCCAGGTGCATTGTTCCTGAGACAGTTGGCGGCGGGGTGTCAATGCTGTACACAGGCTTCTTGCTTTTTGCATCAAAGCGGTATATGCCGTTCTTTTCCCAGTAATTCCGCCATTTGCGCTCTGTTGCCCGAAAATCCAGTGCCATAGGAAAAGAGTGTGGAAGAAAAAGAATAAAAACAAGTTTTTTCAATCTATATAGGGCTTTTTGATGAACCTGTTCAAGGCAGCGTGCGTTGCGCTTGTAATTGCGGCTGTTGCAGCCGGCTTCCTTGTTTACCCTTCCCTGCCGGCAAGGGTTCCAACGCACTGGAACGCTGCCGGAGAGGTTGATGCCTATGGTCCGAGCTGGGTCGGTGCGCTTCTGCTGCCTTTGGTGATGGCGTTTGTTCTGCTGCTGTTCGCATTGATTCCGAAAATAGCGGTGTTCAAGGAAAATTTTGGGGCTTTTGAGAAGCAGTACTGGGCCCTTGGCTTAATCATACTGCTTTTCTTCGCCTTGTTTTATGCGATAACGCTTGCGCCGAACTACGGCTTCCAGGCAAATGTTTCGCAGCCCCTTGTCCTGCTGGCCGCGATGCTTTTCATCGCAGTTGGCATCCTGATGCCCTCTTTCAAGAGGAATTTTTTTGTCGGCATCAGGACCCCCTGGACGCTTGCAAACGACATTGTGTGGGAGAAAACGCACAGGCTCGGGGGAAAGCTGTTCATTGCAGCAGGCGTTATATCCCTCACGGGCCTGCTGGCGCTTGGCTTTTCAATTACCCTGCTGATAGGAGCAGTTCTTGCAGCAGCCGCAATATCGGTTGTTTACTCCTTCCTCGCGTTCAGGAAGACAGGCAAAAGGCAATTGTAAAAAAGTTTTTTACCCCTTGAAGCGCTTCCTGACCCGTTCAAAAAAGCTGCTTCTTTCTTTTGCCAGCCTCTCTTCTTTCGCGATTTCCTCAAACAGCTGCCTCTGCCTCTTGCTCATTTTTCCAGGGGTCTGCACAAGAACTTTCACGTATTCATCCCCGTAACCCTGCCCGTCCAGCTCCTTTATGCCCTTGCCCTTCAGCCGGAAAATCGTTCCAGTCTGCGTGGCTGCCGGGACCTTGATTGTTGCCTCGCCCTTTAGCGTTGGCACGTCCAGCTTTGTCCCAAGAGCGGCTTCGCTGAAGCTGATAGGAACCTCCGCGAAAATGTCACTGCCATCCCTCTTGAATATCTCGTGTTCTCCAACGAAAATCACGACAAACAGGTCGCCAGGCCTGCCACCCCTTGTTCCGGCATTTCCTTCGTTGCGCAGCCTCAGGTGGTTGCCTGTGTTGATTCCTGCTGGAACCTTCACCCTTATCTTCCTCCTTGCCTTTATCCTACCCTTCCCGCTGCATTTCCTGCAAACGTTTTTCACTGTTTTTCCAGTGCCGTTGCATTTTCCGCAGGTTGTCTGTGTTGAGAACACGCCGAACATTGTCCTGCGCGTGTTCCTTGTAAAGCCCCTGCCCTGGCACTGCCTGCATGTTTCCTCGCCAGTACCGCCTTTTCCATTGCATGAATCGCATTCCTCAATCCTTTCCACTGCAACGGTTTTCTCCGTTCCGAACGCTGCCTCCTCAAAGGAAACGTTCAGGTCAAACCGCAGGTTCCTGCCCTGCCTTGGCTCATTCCTTGTCGTCCCAAACGCTTCCTTGAACAAGTCTCCAAAACCGCCCAATCCATTGAAGCCCTCGAATATGTCCGAGAAGTCGAAGTCAAAGCCCCTGGTTCCAGAGCCCCTGAAGCCCTGGAATCCCTGGAAGCCTTCAAACGCATGCCCGAATTGGTCGTAGTTTGCCTTCTTCTGCGGGTCTGAAAGAACCTGGTAGGCTTCCAGTATCTCCTTGAATTTCTCTTCGCTGCCTTGCTCTTTGTTCAAATCAGGATGGTATTTCTTTGCCAGGCCCTTGTACGCTTTTTTCACTTCGTCAACTGATGCGCCGTGCTTTAACCCAAGCACGTCGTAGTAATCGCGCTTTTCAGGCATTTAGTTGCACCGTAAAAGAAACTGGGCAAAACAAATAAAAAATGCGGGCTTTATTTCTTTTCCTTTTTTTCCTTGTCCTTCTTCTCTCCCTTCACTTCGTAGTCTGCATCAACAACCTTTCCGCCTTTCTCTGTACCGCCTTTCTTCCCTTCCTTTCCTTTGCCAGTTTCTCCCTGCGCCCCCTGCTGTTTCTTTGCTGCCTCCTGTGCCGCTTTCTGGTAAATCTCTGTCCCAATCTGCTGCATTCCCTTGTTCAGCTCTTCCATCTTTGCCTTGATTGCAGCAACATCTTTCGGCTCCTTGCCCAGCAGCTCTTTCAGCTCGTCGTTTTTCTTCTTGACAGCATCCAACTTTCCCTTGTCAACCTTGTCTTTCATCTCGGCAAGCATCTTTTCAGTGCTGTAGGTAAGGGCATCAGCCTGGTTGACTGCTTCAACCTCCTGCTTGCGCTTCCTGTCCTCTGCAGCGTGCGCTTCTGCCTCCTTCCTCATCTTCTCTATTTCCTCCTCGTTCAGCTTCTGCGACGCAACAATCTTTATCCCCTGTTCCTTTCCTGTCCCAAGGTCTTTTGCCTTAACGTGGACGATGCCGTTTGCGTCAATGTCAAAGGTTACCTCAATCTGCGGAACGCCCCTCGGCGCTGGAGGTATGCCGACCAGCTGGAATCTTCCCAGAGTTTTGTTGCCTGCAGCCATTTCCCTTTCGCCCTGCAGGACATGCACATCCACTGCCGGCTGGTTGTCTGCAGCAGTTGAAAAAATCTGGCTCTTTTTCGTAGGGATTGTTGTGTTCCTTGCTATAAGCGGTGTCCTGATTCCGCCAAGAGTCTCAATTCCAAGGGTCAAAGGGGTTACGTCAAGCAGCAGGACGTCCTTCACTTCCCCGCTCAACACGCCTGCCTGGACAGCTGCACCCATTGCAACGCATTCCATCGGGTCGACGCCTCGTTCAACCTTCGTTCCTACAATCCTTTCAACAAAGCGCTGCACAGCCGGCATCCTTGTAGGGCCACCAACCAGGATTATCTTGTGTATGTCTGCTGGCTGCACGTTTGCGTCAGCCAAAGCCTGCTGCACTGGCTGCTCGCACCTCTTGATTATCGGCTCAACCAACTGCTCCAGCTTTGCCCTTTTTACCTTCATAGTCAAATGCTTTGGCCCTGCCTTGTCAGCCGTAATGTAAGGCAAATTAATGTCTGTCTCAAGCACTGTTGAAAGCTCAATCTTCGCCTTTTCCACTGCTTCCAGCAGCCTCTGCATCGCCATCCTGTCCTCTTTCAGGTCAACGCCCTGCTCTTTCCTGAATTCAGCAGCGACATGGTCGAGCAGTGCCTTGTCCATGTCTGTCCCGCCGAGCTGCGTATCTCCTGAAGTTGACTTTACCTCAAAAACGCCGTCGCCAAACTCCATTACAGTCACATCCAAAGTGCCGCCGCCGAAGTCAAAAACAAGGATTTTCTGCTCCTTTCCCTTCTTGTCCAGGCCGTATGCAAGCGACGCAGCAGTCGGCTCGTTGACAATCCTTATCACGTCCAGGCCGGCGATTTTTCCAGCATCTTTTGTTGCCTGCCTCTGGTTGTCGTCAAAGTATGCAGGCACGGTTATAACCGCCTTTTCTATCTTTTCCCCAAGAAACTCTTCAGCATCCCTCTTGATTTTCTGCAGCAGGAACGCGCTCAGCTGCTGCGGCGTGTACTCCTTGCCTGCAGCCCTGTATTTCTCGCTTGTCCCCATCTTCCTCTTGAACGCGGTAAAAGTGCCCTCTGGGTTGCTTACAGCCTGCCTTTTCGCTGGCTCGCCCACAAGCACCTGGCCATCTTTTGAGAAAGCAACATAACTGGGAAATGCTTTCCCGTAAATTGAAGCCCCCTCTGCGCTGGGAATTATCCTCGGCTTTCCCGCTTCCAGGAATGCTGCAGCTGAGTTTGATGTTCCAAGGTCTATCCCAATGGTTTTTCCCATTTTTTCTATCCCTCCTCTTGGATTGTTTCAGCCATTTTTTGCAATCGCCTCTAAAAAAATCAAGCGCCCTCAAAGGGCATTTCCGGAATAAGCTCATCCGGCAAATCAAGCGGATTTGGCTTCCTCTTCACGCTTCCCACTCCTTTTATTCACCTTTACTTTCGCATGCCTTAAAACCCTTCCGCCAAGCATGTAGCCTTTCTGGAATTCCTCCAAGACTGTTCCGTCCTGCCTGCCTGCATCGCTTCCCTGCATCATCGCCTCGTGCAGCATCGGGTCAAACTGCTCCCCAACTGCCTTTATCTCATGCAGGCCGTGGCATTGCAGCATCGCCAGCAATTGCCTGTGCAGCAATCCAATCCCTTTTACTGCGTCATCTTTTGATACATTCTCCTGCTTCTCAAGTTTTTCGCCGGCAGCCTGCATGCTGTCAAGCAATGGCAAAAGTTCCTTTACAAACGCAGCCTTCGCATGCTCCCTGAATTCCTCCTTTTCCCTCTGCGTCCTCTTGCAGCTGTTCTCAAAATCTGCCTGGACCCTTTGCAGGGTTTCCTTCAGCTCCTGCATCTGCCGCTGCAGCTCCTTCTCCCCGCTCTTTTTTGTGCTGCCTTTCTTCACTGGCTCTTTTTTCTCCGCTGGCTTTCCCCCAGCAGCTTTTCCCATTTCCTCAGCTTTTTTCTCCACTGCTTTCCGCAATTCAGCCACCACAAGCAACAATTGTCCAAATTCTTTAATCGTTTACATAATTCTTTAAACAAAGAGTTTTTATTTGTTTCTGTTTCCTTATTGTTTTATGGAGGGCGAAACAAGGAAAGCTTCCTTCAAAATAGTCATCAGAAGAGTGGAAAAGCCTTTTTCGAGAGGCCTTGACAAGGAGCTTGACTGGATTTGCAGGTGCCTCGGCTTCTTTGAGCCGATTGACAGGGAGAAGACTGCTGCGTCAATCTTCAAGGAAGTGGTGAGGGCAAGCGAGGAAAAGAAGCCCCTTACGTCAACAGCGCTTGCAAAGCGCGTTGACATGAGCAGGGGCAGCGTGATAAACCACCTTAACAGGCTGCAGCAGAGCGGCTTGATTGTGAGGCAGGGGCGCTTCTATTTGCCGAGGAGCAGCAGCATGTTCAGGACAATCGAGGAAGTCGAGGAGGACATAGAAAGAGTCTTCCAGAGGATGAAGAAAATCGCAAGGGAAATCGACGAGGAATTCGGGATAAGGGTGGAAGAGTAATGGCAAAAATAAGAAGGCGTTCAACAGGCGAGCATGCCCGCAAGAAGCCTAAAAAAGTCCGCTTTCAGGCTGGTCAGCCGGTTCACGTTGTCGGTGGGGAGCATGTAGGGTATACTGGGACGATAAAAAAAGTAAGCGGAAAGTTTGCAGTTGTTCAGGTTTGAAAAAGAACCTCTGCCGAAATCCCGCGCTTTGAAGTAACTGGAGAGGGTGGATTGCGTAAAACTGCACACATCCAGTTTTCCCAGCAAAAATTTTTAAGGGTTATTCTTCGTGACATTCAGCCCCATACAACGCAGGTTCCAAAGGCTGCAAGAAGAAGCAGGCACCTAGGTGATGTGGTTTCAAGTAGGATGAGCAAGCTTCAAGCGCTTAGAACTCAGTTGCAAGAGGTGCTTAAAACGGGAAAGCTTAACGGAAAGAAAGTGCCACGAAGCACCAGAGATAAAATAATTGCTGGATTGGATACTAAAATAAAAAAACTGCAGGGCGAATTGAAGAAAAAAGGGCGGCCAAAAACACCCAAATTCGCGAGGCGGCAGGCGAGCGGCTAATATTAGGTACGCTGGCTTCTACGAAGTTGTTAATCAATTAATTTTAAACTAGGTCCAACAAGTTAACAGCACTGCAGTGCCATCAAATTTTTATACCTGAATGCTGTTTCTTTTGTAGAATGATTAGGGTAAGGAAGAGTACTGTCAAGAAGCAGTGGAAGGCAATCTCATACATCTTTGCCCAGCTGGTTCTGTTAATCCTTGCAGTGTACCAGCTGCTGCAGGTAGTTGGGCTGAGAGTGTTTTTCTCGGAGCGGCTTGTCAAGTTTTCACTGAGCAGCAGCCCAGGCGACTACATCCTGCTTGCCTTAATCATAGCGTTGCTTGCCTTGATTTACCTGCGGGTGAAGCGCAGCCAGCCAAGGCTTTTCTCCGCGCAGGAGAAGATGTCGGCAACCATAAGGGAAGCTTTGGGGGAAAAGGCGAGGAAGGCAAAGGAGCAGAGGGCTGTTGCCCTGCTGCTGGTTGAGCTGATGTTTGTAGTAGTGGTAGTGCTTGCCGCTTATGCTTTTTTCAGCCCGGAAATTGAATTTATCCCCTGGAGCAAGGCAGGCGTTGGGCCGCCGCTCACAACAGCCCTGAACGCGATAGTTGCAGTTGTAGTCATTGTCCTCTTTTACTGGGTTTACCGCTACACCGCATGGTACAGGAAGGGCTGATTCATGAACACAGGGGGAAGCGCAACGCTTGAGAGGAGCGTTTCGCTTTTGGAGGCAACACTTTACGGCGTAGGCGTAATTCTCGGCGCTGGCATCTATGCCTTGATTGGGAAGGCTGCAGGGATTGCAGGCAACTCGCTCTGGCTTGCGTTCGTTTTTTCCGGTGTCATTGCCTCTTTTACTGCATTGAGTTACGCTGAACTTAGCAGCATGTTCCCGAAGGAGAGTGCCGAGTTTGTTTACGTCAAGAAGGCTTTCAGGCGCGAGTTACTTGCATTCTTCATTGCCTGGGTTGCGATAATAATAGGGTTTGTTTCAGCTGCCGCGGTTGCAATCGGCTTTGCAGGCTACCTCAGCTATTTCCTGCCTGTGCCGATTGCTGTTGGGGCGCTTGCCCTTATTGCCGTAGTTTCCCTCATAAATTTCTTTGGCATAAAGGAATCAGTGAGGTTCAATTCCGTTGCAACGCTTGTGGAGCTGGGCGGGCTGCTTATAATAATCTTCATAGGGCTGCCTTTCCTTGGGAGCGTTGACTATCTTTCAATACAGGGCAACGTTACATCCCTCCTTTCATTTATCTCGCCGATAACTGTTGCCACAACCCTTATCTTCTTTGCATTCATCGGCTTTGAGCAGCTTGCGAACATCACAGAGGAAACAAAGGCTGCAGCAAAAACTATTCCAAGGGCTGTGCTTCTCTCGCTTGCAATCTCAACCGTTCTCTATGTCCTTGTCGCATTGAGCGTTGTAAGCGTTGTGCCATGGCAGCAGCTGGCGGAAAGCCCCGCACCCTTGGCTCTTGTTGCAGAGTCTGTTTTCGGCTCAAACGTTGCGCTTGCGCTGGCATTAATTGCGCTGGTTTCAACCTTCAACACAGTCCTTATAATCCTGATTGCTGAAAGCAGGCGCCTGTACGGGGTGAGCATGGAGCACTGCCTGCCCAACTTCCTGCACAAGATTCACGCAAAAACAAGGACGCCGCATTACGCTGTTTTTGTTACAATGGTGCTTGCAATGGTCTTTGCCATGTCGGAAAACATTTCTGCGGTTGCATTCGTCACAGACTTCGGCATTTTCGCAATCTTTTTCACTGTAAACATTGCAGTCATATTCCTGCGCTACAGGGAGCCGGAAGCAGAGAGGCCCTTCAGAATACCGCTTAGCATCGGCAGGTTTCCGGTAACGGCATTGCTTGGCGCTCTTACCTGCGCCTACATGCTTTTCTCTTTTTCCCTGGAAATAGCTGCCTTCAGCTCAGCTGCGTTCCTTGTTGCGATTCCCTTCTATTTCGCATTCAGGAAGCGTTTCAGGACTCCGGCTTCCGCAAGCCCAGCCAAACAATAGCCAAAATAAGCAAAATAACCGCATGCAGCAGGCAAAAATATGGCATAAAAGAGCAAATAAACCAATTTAAATGCCCATAAATGCCTTTTTATTGAAGATAGCCCCGTTTTTTGCCTTTTTTTGGCCCAAGCCCTATATATAATATATAATGCCCCTTTGCGCCCAAAACACAGAATTTTCAGCGGATTCCCTGTAATTTGCAACCTAAGCCAGCAGGTAACCGGCGGCTTCCTCTATGTTGCTAACTTCCAGCACCTGCAGCTGCCATCCCTGCTCTGCAGCGTAATCGTTCAAATCAAGCTTTTTCGGGATGTAAGTGACCCTCTGGATTGTAAGAAAGCCCCTTTTCTCCTCCTGCACCTGCTGCTCATAATAGGTCAGAACACTCTGCCCTTTGGGCACCAGGAAAAGCGTCTTGTTTGCATCTGCGCAGGCAGCCGCCTTCTCAATAACGCCGCCGATAGTGCCGATTGTTCCGTCTGGGAGAATCGTTCCGGTTATTGCAGCATCAGCCCTCAATTCCTTTCCCTCAAGTGCGGCAATTGTTGCAACCGTAAGCGCAGCGCCAGCACTGGGCCCGCCGACAAGCTGTGCCTCAGTGTTCTCAATGCTGTAAATCACGTCCCTGTCAGCCAGGCTCTTGCCAGTGAATTGCTGTGCAACAGCGGCAGCTGTCTCAGCGCTCTGCTGCGTGTCAGGCTCAACAAATGGATTGAGTGAAAAAAGCACCCTGCCCTTCCCCTGCGCTATTTCTGCAACAGCCCTGCTTACAACCCCTGCTTCACCCTGCTGCTTCACTGCAACGATGTCAATCGAGGCCTCAAGCTTTTCAGCAGGCAGCTGCCTTAAAATAACCTGCGCTCCTCCAGGCTGCTCAAAATAGGAAGCGGTAACCAAGCCGAGGGCATAGGCTGCAAGCAGCGCAGCCAAAACAAGCAGGGTTTTTTCAGCCCTCATGCAAAAAATTAACTCCCTGTTGTTTTTTAAAACATTTCAAAAGATTAGGCTAAAGCCACTTCACTTCAACAGAGTCAGTCCTCTGCCTCTGGTCAACAGCGGTTTCCTCTAGCTTCATTCTAACGCCAGCCCTGTGCTCAACTATGCCAAGCCATCCTGGCAGGAGCCCTGAGTCAACGCACGCCTCAAATGCTGGGACAAAGAATTTGCAGTTGCGGGCTGCGCACATTATCTGCAGCATTTGCCGCAGGGCTTTGCTTGCTGCAACGCCGCCCGTGAGCAATAAATCTTTTTTTTCCGTGTGCGCCAGTGCCCTTTCGCTTACCTCTGCAACCATGGCAAACGCATTATGTAGAAGTGAATGTGCCAAATCCTCTTTTTTCTCTTTCCCGATTTTCTGTTCTGCCGCTGTCTGCAGGCCTGAAAAAGCCAGGTCCATCCCCTTTACAGTGTAAGGCAGTTCAACATAGCGCTTTTTCTTGAAATACATTTTGTCCAACACAGGCCCTGCTGGGAAACCCAGGCCGAGTTTCCTTCCAAACGAGTCCAGCAGATTCCCCAATCCGATGTCAAGCGTTTCGCCATAGACCCTGTACCTTCCTTTCTCATAGCCGATTATTTGCGTGTTTGCACCGCTTACGTAAACAATAATTGGGTCGCTTGCGCCAGTCAGGGCCTTTCCGATTTCAATGTGGCCAACGCAGTGGTTCACGCCGAGCAAGGGCTTGCTGTTTGCAAGCGCAAGCGTTCTCGCTGCAATCGCGCCGACCTTCAATGCTGGGCCTATCCCAGGGCCCATGCTGAACGCAATTAAATCAACATCTCCAATCTGCAGCCTTGCCTTCTGCAAAGTCCTTTCAATCACCTGCTTTGCGCAGCCGTAGTGGTGCCTTGCAAGTTCTCTCGGAATCAAGCCGCCTTCCTTTGTCGCTACACTGTCCTTCTCGTTTGCAAGGATGCTGCACTTTCCGTGGCTGTCGCTAACTATTGCGACACCGAAAGTATATCCGCCTAGAATTTTCTAGAGTGCGGTGCTCTCGATACCGAGGCAGGTTAGCCCTTCTTTTTTGTGCTGCATTTTTACATTCCCTGGTATCTATTTTTTGCTGTTAAACAATTTAATTAATTCCTTTGATTACAGAAGCAGCTTTACAGCAGATGCCACAACAATTATTGCAAACAACAACCTTACCCATTTGTCCCCTTTTTTGATTCCATAGCTCGCGCCAAAGTATGAGCCGACAGCCATCCCGAGAATCAGACTTGTGCCGTAAACCCAATTAATGATTCCAGCCAAAGCAAATACGATAATCGGCACTATTGAGATTCCCAATGCCGCGATTTTCCTTGTTCCAGCGCTTTCCAAAAACGTTTGCCCAAACAAGAGAATTAGGGCATAGGTGGCAAAGGTTGCGGTTCCACCGCCAAAAAAGCCGCCCCAAAACCCTATCAAAAGGAACGATAAATAGCCAGCGTACCGCAACAGCGGATTGGTTTGGCGTGCCTTTTTCAGGCCGATGTCCCTGTTTAAAAGAACAAAAACCAGGATTGCCAGAATGAACGCCCCAACCAACTTCTCAAGCAATTCGTTTGGAAATAGCAGCAGGGTGTTTGCGCCGATATAGGCGCCAATTAAGGCAAAAGCCGCTGTGGGAATTCCAATCCTGTAGTCAATCTTTTTTGCCTTGTGGAACTTGTAGAAACCGGTTGTCACCATCCCGAGCGAGCCAAATTTATTGGTTGCAATCGCTGCCTGTGGCGGCAGGCCAAAGAAAATCAGCGCGGGAATCGCTATCAGGCCGCCGCTGCCAACGTTGGTTCCTATAAAGCTTGCAAAAACACCAACGAAAAAGACAAAGAGCAGTGTCAAAGGCTCCATCCAATCCCTTCAAACTTCCGCTTCCTCCAGCACCTTCCTAATCAGCGCCTCGTCGATTGGCCCATGACGCAGTATCCGCCCTGCCGCCAAGTCATAGATTGTGCTCGGCGGATTGTGCGGCAGCTCCCCTGCGTCAATTATCAAATCAGCCTTGTTGTTGAACTGCTTTATTATCTCCTTGGCTGAGTAAATGCTCGGCCTGTTGTGCATGTTTGCGCTTGTCGCAGTAACTGCAGAATCCAGCCCTCTGCACAGCGCCCTTGCAATAGGATGCGATGAAATCCTGAACGCAACCGTTTTCTCGCTCAGTTCGCTTGGAACACTTGCTTGCTTTTCCACCACGAGCGTTAAGGGCCCAGGCATCAGCTTCCCAGCGAGCTTCTTTGCATCTTCGCTGAGCCTGCCGAATTTTGCAGCCTGCTGCAAGTCTGCAACGATTATTGAAATCTGTTTTGTGGGCGGCTGCCGCTTTATTGCCCATACCTTCCTAACAGCATTTGCGTTGCCTGCATCTGCCCCCAGGCCGTAGCTTGATTCAGTCGGGAAAATGATTGTGCCGCCTTTCTGCAGAATCCTTACCGCCTTTTCCAC
Source organism: uncultured archaeon (assembly GCA_964640195.1). GTDB lineage: Archaea > Iainarchaeota > Iainarchaeia > Iainarchaeales > CAZXIC01. The sequence continues at coordinate 19,588 of CAZXIC010000014.1, forward strand.
TACTCTTTCTTCGTTTCCCTTGAACAGCTTTAACAAGATAGCCATTTCTTTCCCCTACCAGTAAAACAATCCAATCGCAACCGCGTTGTATGCAACGTGGGCAAATATATTTGGGTACAAATTTTTATTTAATTGGAACGCCTTTGCAAGAATCAGCCCCAAAACAAACGCGCCGAGCACCTCTGCAAAGCTTCCGTATAACACATGCATTGCTGCAAAAAACACGGAGGAGAGAAGGACGCCAAGGCGCTTTGCCAGCAAGCCGCGAAAAAATACCTCCTCTGCAATGCCCCTCACAACCAAAAGATATGCAAGGAAAGCAGGTAACAGCCTCATTCCTGCAACCGCTTCCGCAACCCTGTAGGTGTCATTTACAGCGGCAGCTGTTAGGAGGAAATCCAGTGCAATCGCTGTACACACAAGCCCTGCAAACAGCAGGATGGTTTTTTTAGCAAGCGCTTTTCCGGAAATCAGTGAAAAGCCAAGTTCTTTTGCAGCGCTCTTAAAAGAGGTTTTCTGCCTCTGCCTTGCGTTTTCCAGAGAAATGAAAATAAACGGAAGCGCAATCAGAAAAAAATCAATCAGCAAATTTGGGAGAAAAGTTGCAGACATCAGCTTACCTTTCCAGCTCCCTTTTCCTGTTTTTCTTGCGGTTCTTCTCCTGCTGTTTCCTCTTTTTTCTTTTCGCCCTGCCCTTCCGCTGCCTGCTCTCTGCCAAGCAGTTCAGTGTAACCGCACTTGCCGCACGTAAGCCTTCCCTTATGCTGGGCCATGAACACCCCAGGACCGCACTTCGGGCAGAACCTGTTCTTCCTTTCAATCGCTTCCCCCTTCAGAACGTACAGCTGTGATTTTGGGTGCTTTGGATGCTTTTTCCTCTGCCTTTTTCCCTTCCTTTCCTTTACCTTCCTCGGCATCGCTCATCAGCCCCTTTTCTGCTCTCCCTTCTCTCCCTGTTTGTCTGCCCCTGCAGTTTTTTCCCCTGCCTTCGCAGCTGTTTCGCTCTCTTTTTCTCCTTCTCTTCCGCCTTTGGCTTTTTCCTCTGCCTTTCCCTTTTCTTCTTTTCCAGCCTTTTCATCCTTTTTTTTCTCCTCACCTTTTTCAAATTTTTTCTCCCCTTCTCCGGCCTCTCTTCCACTTTTTTTCTCCTCACCCTTTCCAGCTTTTTCCCCTACCTTGCCTTCTTTCGTTTCAGCACCCGCTTTTTCTCCCCCGCCGGCTGCTCTGCCCTTTCCAGCTTCTTTCCCTTTTTCAGCAACAGCCTTTTCCCCAGGCGCTTCTTTCGGCTTTTCCTCTTCCGCCTTCTTTTTCCTCCTGCCCTCGTTCCTTGCAATAAGGTATTCCGGCTCCAGGCGCTGCATTGTAGCAGCATCCCTGTAAACCCGTGCTGTGGCAGAAACGCTGCTTGAGCCAAAGGCTTGTTTTATCCTGTCCACAACAGTCAACTGCTCTTTGCTGTCAAGCAGTGCAGCCAGTTTGCCCCTAAGCTCTTTTCTGCTCGGCGTAACCCTGCAGCCTCTCACCATGAGCTGCAGCTCAAGCCTGTCCAACAACCTGTTTTCCCTTTTGCTGCTTATCTCAATATCCATTTCAACTCACTTCCAACCGCTTTCCACTGCTTACCTGCTTAACCTCAGCGCAAACTTTCCCTGCCTGTTGATTCCCATCTTCTTCGCGATCTCGCTTTTCTCTGGGTCCATGATTACAACATAGCCCCTCCAGAATGTGGTGAACGCGGTTCCACCGCAGTTGGGGCACTCTTTTTCCTCCAGCACTACCATCCTGCAATTCCTGCATGCCTTCTCCTTCACCATAAAAAAACCCCGCGCGTCAAAACTACCGCTTTTTTTCCTCCTTCTTTGCCGGCTTTTTTCCAGCTACCTTTTCCTTTCCCTTGGCTGGCAGCCCTTTCTTTTCCATCTTTTCGTCCATCCTAACCCATTCCTCCTTTCCAAGGAAAGGCTGCCTCATTGTCAAGCCAATCTTGCTGTTCTGGATGTTTCCCTTCAGGGAAACAGTTACAATCCTTGCAAGAACATTGTCCTCTACTGTTAGCTTCTTCTTGGTTTTCTTCCCAATAAAGCCAGGCATTTTTGCATCGTAGTTTATGTAGTCATCCATCACCTGGCTCACGTGAATAAGCCCCTCAATCGGGCTTATCCTGACAAATGCACCGAACTCTGTTATCTCAGTTATGTTCCCCTCAACCAGCTCATGCAGCACTGGCTTGTAAACAAGCATTTCAATCTCAGCGTCATAGTAAGCGGCTCCATCACCCAAAACAATCTTGCCCTCGCCTACGTTTTCCACTTTCGTTACCGCTATCACCAAGCCAACGTCCTCGTCAACCAAGCCTTCGTATTCCTGCTGGACTATTTCCTTGATTGCGTTTTCCAATTTTCCGCCTAACTGCTTCGGCGGAACCCTGACCTTCTCTTTTACCCTTACCAAGCCATACATCTGCTATCCCCCTAAGCTTCTTTCAACAACCTGTTCTGCTTCAGATAAATAACCGACCCACCAACTTCTTTTATTCTTTTTCTCAGTGCCCTGTCAAGTGTCGCAACCCAGAACCCCTGTTTTGCCGCTTCCACCAATGAGGCGTCAGCGCTCCCTGCCTTTGTTTCAAGTACATGCGTCCTTTCCTTTTCCAAAACCCTGAGCGCAACAATCACAGCCCTGCGCATTGCCTTTCCCTTGGCCTGCAATTCTTGAAGTTCGCGCTTAACCTCCTCTGTTACAACAAACACAACCCTTTCCCCAGCCAGCTGCCTCGCCAGAGAAAAAACATCAACGCGCTTTCTTTCGATGGCAATCAGCATGTTTGTGTCAAGCGCAATGCCCTTCAGCCTATGATGCAACGGCGTAGGCAACCAAGCGCCACCTCCCCGCCTCTTTCTTGCTGATTGCAATTTTTTGACCAGGCATAACAACAGCGTGGCCCTTCAAGGAAAGCGTTGCCCTGCTGTCCTGCAACTGTTCAACGCTTGCAAGCAAGGTCATGGTTCCAATTGTCAAAACAACAGGGTCGTTTATTTTTATCCTGCCTTCAATCCTTTCAACAAGCCTCTCAATGTAATTGATTTGCACCTGCAGCCTGCCAGTGAGGGCAGGCAGCGCTCCTTCGTGTGCTATAACCTGGCCCCTCAACCTGTCGTTCTGCGCCAAGTAGGGGTCAAGGCCTGTGCCGATTGCAATCAACCCGCCTGGCAACGCTTGCTGCAGCATTCCCGCAGTGCAGTTCAGGCTTTCAACCGAAGCGTGCAGCTCTTTTCCTGACACGCCTGGAGCAACGACAATCTTGTCTCCTAATGCTGCTTTTCCTTGTACCACTGTTCCACCAACCACGCCGCCCTTTATTTGCCCCGGCTTTGTCCCAGGCGTGTTTACATCAAAGCTTCTTGCGCAGTACATTACCAGCGGCTTATGCAAATCAAATTTCGGTGTTGGAATCCGCTGCTCTATTGCCTCAATCAGCAAATCAACGTTTGTTGAAAAGTTTGCTGCAATCGGGATTATTGGAACATCTTTATAGCCTTTTTTGAGCAAAAATTCCTCAATCTGCCGCTTGTTTCCTATCGCAGCATCCCTCCCAACCAAATCAACCTTGTTCTGCGCTACAACAATGTTGCGTATGCCGGAGATTCTTAACGCCATCAGGTGCTCTTCTGTCTGGGGCTGCGGGCACGGCTCGTTTGCAGCAATGACCAGTACAGCGCCATGCATCAATGCAGCGCCGCTCAGCATCGTTGTCATCAACGTTTCATGCCCCGGGGCGTCAACAAAAGAAACCCTCCTCATCTTTTCTGCCTTTTTGCCGCAGTTTGGGCACACTTGCTTGTTTGAATAAGCCTGGCTGCCCCCGCAGTGGCTGCACTTGAAAAAAGTGACATCCGCATACCCAAGCCTTATTGAAATGCCCCTCTTCAATTCCTCGCTGTGCGTGTCGGTCCATTTGCCTGTCAGTGCCTGGGTCAAGCTGGTTTTGCCGTGGTCTACGTGTCCAACCATGCCGATGTTTATTGAAGCCTGCTCTGGCTTCCCCTGCCCAGCAGCCTTTCCATCAGGCTGCTTCTCTCTTTCCTTTTTCCCTTTTTTCTTCAAGCCAAACCGCCTTAATCTCCTTTCTATTTATCTCCTGACCTTTCCCTTGATTTTCTTTGCCTCCTCGGCCAATTCAACTTTTCCAACAGCCTCAAGGCTTTCCTTGACCATCCTATCCTTTACTGTTTCCTTCTTTTCTCCCTTTTTCTCTGCACCGCCTGTCAGCAGCTCTGGAAGCTTCTTCTCGCCGTACTGCGTTATCGCCAGATTAAGCTGCGCTATCTCCGCTCCCACCGTATTGCCTCTAACGCTCTTCCTCCTAATCATTCCTTTCCTCTCACTCCTGAATCCAACACCCTGCTTCAGCAGAATCTTCTTCCTTGCTTGACCGGCAAGCGTCGGCTTCATCGGGAAACCCTGCTTGTCGCTGCCGCCGGTTATCCTTGCCTTGAAGCCAGCCAGGCCAATGCCGCCCAAATCAACCTCCTCGCCAATTCGCCTGTTAACGAAAACAGGCTTCTCTGTTTTTTTGTTAAAAGCCTTTTTGCTTTTTGGGTCTGCTATGACAAGATTCATTTTAAACAGCCTCCTTTCCCATTTCCTGTTTTTTCCTGTGCGCTATAACCCGAGTCATTTTTCTGCCCCTTCGCCTTTTGCAATTTTTTTCTGCAACTGCCGTATCTCCTCAATCAATTCGGTTTCATCGGCATTAAAATGCCTGCCAGAAGCAAGCAGCTCTGCAAACTGCTTCCTTGGAATCAAACTGTAAAGCACATTCCCTTCATGCAGGTTCCTTCCAACAACGCCATTGTCAATTGAAATTGCGACCTCTTTGCCTTTTGGAGCCTGCTCAACGCTTTTTCCTTCACTCTGGATTGCAGAAACCCTGCCGACAACCCTGCCCTTCTCATTAAACAGCCTGATTTTCGGCCTCAGCCTTCCCTCCAAGACCTTAACGCCGATTATTGCGGGCTTGCTGTGCCTGAAAACAAATCCGGACAAAAAGCGCACCTTTGCAGGCATTGTAAGCCTTGCAAGTTTCTCCCTGTTTTTCTCTTCCTCCTGCCCCTTAACCCATTGGCTGTATTCCTCAATCAGCTTGTAAATAACGTTTCCCTGGAAAACCCTGACATGGTTCTTTTCAGCTTCCTGGACTGCAGCATCCTCAACCTTCACATTAAATGCAAAGACTACTGCCTTAAGTTGCTCGTTTTCCTTTACTGCAACCGCTTCAACCACATCCTTTCTCGTTACATCGCCAACATCCGCTCTTTTCGGCTGCAGCTTTGCTTCCCTGCCCAGCAGCACAACCAATGCCTCCAAAGAGCCGAGGGTGTCAGCCTTCAAAATAGGGCCAACAGCATTTGTCTCAACCTTGACAGAGGCAATCTCCTTTTCAACCAGCTGCGCCTCACTGCCCTTCTTTACAGCCAAAATCGGCGAGCCTGCCAGCGCTTCACCCAAAGCAGGCGCAGCAATTTTAACGCCAACAGCAGCATGCACAGTCTTAACGTTCAAAAACCTGTCAGCACTGTGCGCCCTCATTTCCTGCAGGGGCAGCGGCATCAGCAATGCCCTCACCTTTGTTTCAATCACCCCTTGCTTTCCACCCAAAACAACCCTGTCATTCACTGAAAGCATTCCGCTGTACAAAATCACGTCAACTGTTTTGCCCAATCCGCGTTCTTCCTTGACCTCGAGGATTGTTCCCTTTCCTGCTTCATGCTCGTCAATGTTCAGCCTGTGCTTTAAAAACCGCTGGCTCAAGCCAGCCAGCAGCATCAGTATCTCCGGCATCCCTTCGCCTGTTTTTGCACTCATCGGAACTATCGGCACCTGCTTCGTGAAATCACTGCACCTGTCAAACCTTTCGCTCTGGAAGCCGGCTTCATGCAGCTTTCCTACAATCAAGTAAATCTTTTCATCCAGCGCCTTTTTGCCCTTCTCGCTTTGCTGCAAGAGGTTTGTGCTGAACTCCCCTTCCTTGCTTTCCCACTCAAAAAGCAAATCAATTTTGTTAGCAGCAACAACGAACGGCGTCTTGAATTCGCGTAAAATGTTTAGCGCTTCGGCAGTCTGCTCTTGGAAGCCCTGTGTCAGGTCCACAACCAGAACAGCCAGGTCGGCAATGCTGCCGCCCCTCTCCCTGAGGGAAGTAAATGCCATATGGCCCGGCGTGTCAATGAAAAGCAGCCCTGGCAGCGAAACCCCGAAACCATACTTTTGCATCAATTCTCCGGAAATTTTTTTAATCAACTCAATCGGCATTATGGTTGCGCCAATGTGCTGGGTTATTGCCCCTGCCTCCTTTTCCGCCACTGCAGTGCCCCTGATTTTGTCCAGCAGCTTGGTTTTCCCATGGTCAACATGCCCAAGCACTGTCACAATCGGCTGCCGTATCACTTTCACCACCAACCATCAATCTATGCCCGTTGAACCGAATCCGCCGTTGCCCCTCGCTGTTTCACCCACTTTTTCCACAAGCTCAATGCTGGCTTCCTCGGCCCTGCACACAACAAGCTGTGCAATCTTCTTGCCTTTCTCAACCTTGAACGGTTCTTTCCCAAGGTTGATTAGTATCACCGCAACCTCGCCCCTGTAGCCGCTGTCAATCGTCCCAGGCGTGTTCAGGACAGTTACGCCGTCCTTCAGGGCAATGCCGCTTTTTGGCCTGACCTGTGCCTCAAAGCCTTTTGGCACAGCTATTTTAATCCCTGTCCCAACAATCTTCCTTTCACCCGGCTGCAATTCAACGCTTTCATTTGCGTACAGGTCCATGCCGCTGTCTCCAGGATGCGCATAGCTTGGGATCTTTGCATCCCTTGACAGCAGCTCATCCCACAG
>CAZXIC010000015.1:0-24704 GCA_964640195.1 uncultured archaeon
GCCTAACTGCAGCGGGTCATCGTACCTGTACCTGATGTTGCAGTGCATTGTGCTCTTGCTCTCTTGCCCCCTTTGAAATGTAGGCGCTGTTGCCCGCAGCCTCAATTCGGTGTCATCCCTTGCCTTCAGCAGGTCAATCGTGTCCTCAAGGAAAATCAGCCAGTCGCTGCTGCAAATGATGTGGTTGTCGATTGAGAGAACGATGTTTTGTAAATCAATCTGCCCGCTGTTTTTCACCTTCAATTCTATTATTTCCTCGCCATACCTTCCCTGCGTGTTGTCCCATTCGATTTCATAGGGCGTTCGCGGTGAGAGGCTCAGTTCAATGCCGTGCTCTGCCGCTTTTGTGATGTCCAAGGTAAGCGTTTTTCTGATGGGTTCCTTGAAATAGCTGGCGCTTAAAACAATGTTTCCCTTTATGCCAAGTTCTTTTTTTGCCGTAAGCGGAACCTCAATCTGCAGTTCCTTTTCGATTCTTTTTTTGCCCTCAACGCGGCTTATGTCAATCGCCCAGGGCTGCTCCTGTGCGGCTATCTCGCTGAACTTGAACCAGCTTTTCACGTCCTCCCGCCTGTTGTTTGTGCTGCTTGTTATTTCAACGCTCAACTGCAGGTCAAGCAGCGGAAAGCTGTTCTTGTTGTCCACTTTTATGTCATCCGTGTCCTTGTTTTTGCCTTCAATCGCCTGCACGCTGAATTTGGCGTCCCCCAGCACAATGTTGGGCAGGGGGTCAGGCAAAAGGGTGAATGTCGCGTCTGCGCTCTCTCTCGTATACTTGACCCTCAGCGAAGCGGTTTTGCTGTCGCCCTCTTTTGTGTTTTTGACTTCCGCGGTTTGGGGCACTATTATGTTGATAGTTGCGGTTTCCGTCGCGTTCCCCATTAGAGTCACAGCGGTTTCAGCAGCCATGTCTTTCAGCGCCCCTTCCGGAACCAACTCAGCCTGCACAGTGCCGCTGCCGTTGTTTTTCAACTCAACCTCAACCTGCCTTGTTTCCCCCACAAACAGCTGCTGGGGGAAGGCTGCCCCGAATTCTAGTATTTCAACGTCTAGGTTTTTCTGCACCTCTATTTCCTTTTCCCTCTCTCCGGGTGAAATTTCAATGCTTGCCGTCTTAAGTGCATAGCCGCTCACCCTCACCTCTGCCCGGTAGTTGCCGTGCCTTAGCTGCACAGCATAGCTTGAGTCTCCGCTTTCGCTGAAAAACGCTTCGCTGCCGCCTTCTGGGTACAGTTTAATGCCTCCCTTTTGCAGCGTGCCTTCCGTGTCTACAATTGAGAGCGTAACAGTTTCAACGCTTCCAATGAAGTAGTTGTATGCAAAGAAAGCAATAACGATTAACGCAGCAGCCGCAATTATGTATTTGAGGTTACTTTTAAGAATCACAGCGACTCCGGCGAGCTTTCCAGAAATGCCCTCTGCCTCGAACTCTATCTCCTCTGTGCTCAGCGTCGGCTCCTCAAATCTCTCAAAGCCTGCCATACGGTCATTCCCCTTTGGTTGCTCCGCTATAAGTAGAATTAAAGTTATTTAAAAACCTTTTCAAAGCTTTTAAGGTTATGCTGGTGTTGGCGTTGCCGCTTAAATAATTTTTGCAGCCCAAAGTTGTTTGTTATTGCCATGCGCGTGTTTCTTGTTTCAGACAGCAAAACCGGAATCAACTTTTTCCCCCAGCTTGAGGAGCTGCTGCACAAAAAAATTGTTGACTTGCAGGCAGAAACAATTTTTGTGCCCTTCCCTGAAGACATTCCTGCAAGGGTTTCTGCTGTTGCAGCTGAGGCAGACCTGATTTTTGTCTTCGTTTTGTACGAGGAAAAGGACTTCAAAATCGAGCTGCTGCTGAGCAAGCTGATTGACCTTGAAATGAAAACAAAAGCAAAAATAGTCAAGGTGATAGAGGAGTCAGAGGTGCAGGACCTTAACGAACTGCAGTTGGAGGAGGAAAAGGAAAAGCTTGCTGCAAAGTGGGGCGAATTTATAGTCAATTTCCTGTTCAAGCCAGGCTCATTCAGCCCGAAGGAAAGCCCGAAGGAAGCTAGTCCTTTCGCTTGAGAAGCTGCCCCTTCCTGAAGCTCTTAAGCCAGTAGTGCCTGTTGCCAAGCAGCGCATCGGTTGCCATTTTCAGCAAATCGCCCCAGTCCACTTCCCTCTGCGTCTTGTTTTGCTGGTGCAGTGATTTGATTACTGCAACAGGTTTTGGGGCAGGTCTGTTAGGCTTTGCACAGGTCCTCAGGACACAGCCGCGCTGCCTTTTTGCAATGGCAATGTAGCCCTTGTCAATTGCGGGGTCTGATTCAAGGATTTGCACTATTTTCTTGAAAGGAAACCAGTCATAGAAGAACTTCACATGCAGGCTTGTTTTAACCGAGGCGTAAACGTATGCATCCCCCAGCCGCCATTTTCGCTGCAGCCGCTTCACGCTCCTCCTTACCTTTGCAAGGGTTGTCCAGTCATAGTCAACGAACAGCGGCTGCATGCCCCCTGTCTTTTGAATGCCTGTATAGATTCCGCCTGTGAACATCTGCTTCTGTGGGGAGGCCCTCTGGTGCTCCCTTGCCCAGTAGAACTTCATCTGGAGAAAGAACTCCCCCCTTAAATCGCATGGCGGCAGTTTGCCCTGCATAGGTTGTAAAGAATAGCCTTTAAATGTTTTTAAACCGACAACTTCCAAAAAACTGCCTATAGAAGCCCGAGCTGCTGCAGCACTGCGTCAATCTGCTTTGCCGATTCAGGCATCACGTCAACAAGCGGCAGCCTTGGTACTCCTGCGGCTATCCCAAGCTTTCTCAAGGCATAGTGCGCTGGCCCAGGGTTTGTTTCAATGAACAAAGCCTTGAAAAGCGGCTGCAGCTTTGCATCAATTTCTGCAGCTTCCTCGAATTTTCCCTGCAGCGCTAGCCCTATGTACTTTGACGTCTGTTCCGGCGCAACATTTGCAGCAACACTGATGCAGCCAGTGCCCCCCGCTTTGATTATCTCAAGGGTCAAGCCGTCGTCGCCGCTGATTACGTCAAACTCAAAGTCCTTTGTGAGCTCAATAACCTTGCGTATCTGCTCAATGTTGCCGCTGGCTTCCTTTACTGCAATCACATTGCTGAATTCCCTGGCAAGCCTTGCGACAGTTTCCGGCTCAACGTTTCTGCCCGTCCTGCCCGGCACGTTGTAGACAATTATCTCGCCGTCAATCGCCTGGGCAATTGCAGCATAGTGCTGGAAAAGCCCCTCCTGCGTCGGCTTGTTTTGGTAGGGCGAAATCTGCAGGTGCCTTTTCACGCCCAAGTCCTGCATCGCCTTTGCTAGCGCGATGGCCTCCCTTGTGCAGTTGCTCCCGTCACCCGCTATCACTTCAGCCCTGCCCTTTGCGAAGTCCAGTGCCTTTTCCACAACACTTACCTGTTCCCCTGCTGTGAGCGCAGCAGCGTGCCCGGTGCAGCCAGCTGGGACAATTCCAGTTACGCCGCCTTTAACGACGTATTCAACCAGCTGCTGCAAGCCATCGAAATTGATTTCGTGGTTCAAGCGGTTGCCGTCTTCATGCATTGGTGTAACCAATGCGGGAAAGCAGCCAGAAATTTTTTTCACCATATCACATCCCCCTTCTTTTTTACTTGGTAACAACCTCTTCCATCAAGTCATCAATTGAGAAGAAACCTTTTTTTCCCTTAACGAATTCCGCTGCTTTCACCGCTCCCAGGGCAAAGCCCTCCCTGCTCCTCGCCGTGTGCCTCAATTCGATTGTGTCAGCACTGCTGTCAAAGAAAACAGCGTGCGTGCCGGGGACAGAGCCGCCCCTGACTGAGGCAAAGTGCATTTCGTCTTCCTCGATTTTCCTGCCAAGCCTTTCCTCAACTGCCTTCTTTTTCCTGCGGATGTTTTCAAGCAAAATTTTCTCAATGCCTTTCGCAGTGCCGCTGGGGCTGTCCTTCTTCCCCTTGTGGTGCATTTCAATGCAAAAAACATCGTATTCTGGCATGCTGTCCATTGTTTTTGCCGCAGCCTCCAACACCCTGTAAAACGCATTCACCCCCAAGGAAAAATTGCTTGCGTAAATCAACCCGATGCCTGCTTTTTCAACCAATCGCTTCACCTCGCCAACCTTGTCCCGCCATCCGGTTGTTGCAATCACCGCATTTTTTCCCAGAGGGCAGTACTTTTTTATATTCCCGATAACTGCCTCTGGTGCAGTGAAATCAATGCAGACATCTGCCATTCCCAGCGCACCCTTGCTTATCTCCTTTGCTGTCGCACCCTCTGCAATAGGGTCTATGATTGCTGCAATGTTATGCCCCCTATCCTTTGCAAGGCGCTCCGCCACTTTTCCCATCCTGCCGTATCCAACCAAGGCTATATCCATCTGTTTCCCGCAGGAAAACCCTGTGCGAAAAATTATATAAAAATAACCATTTAAGCCGAATTTCGTATAACGGGATTAACTATTAAAATGCTTTAGCAACCCCTTTCATTACAGTGCATTGCATGAACCTGAACAAGAACCTGCTGAAAATTGTCAGCGAGCCGTATCCGTTTGATGCGGTTGACGCAACAAAGCAGAAAGCCATAGAAAAATTCGGGAAAGACTACTTGATTGATTTTGGTGTCGGCGACCCGAGCGATGAGACGCCGCAGCAGCTCAGGCAGCAGTGCAAGAAAGCGGTTGACGCAAGGAAGAAAAGCGGTTACCCTGCCTCAATCGGCCATGGGCAGTTCAGGAACGCTGTCTGCGCTTGGATGCGCAGGCGCTTCGGCGTTTCCCTTAATCCTGAAGAGGTTATTGCAACATACGGCGCAAAATATGCCTGCTTTCGCATCCCCTCCTACTTCCTCAACCCGAACAGGGGTGAAATCGCGCTTATCCCAAACCCGGGCTATCCGCCCTATACTGACGGAACGCTGCTTGCAGGCGGCACGCCCCACTACCTGAACTTGTTGCAGCAAAACAGCTTTCTTCCGCTGTTTGAATCAATTGACAGCAAAACTGCCCGGAACGCAAAAATCCTTTTCCTGAACAGCCCGCACAGCCCGACAGGCGTTATTTACAGAAGGGAAAAGCTAGGGGAAGCGGTTGACTTCTGCAACGACAACGACATTGTGCTCGTCTCAGACGAATGCTACAGCGAATTGTACTTCAAGGAAAAGCCCCTGAGCATCTTGCAGCTGCCGGGGGCAGACCAGTGCGCAATTGTTCTCAACTCGCTGAGCAAGAGAAGCATGATGACTGGTTATGCTGTAGGCTTCCTTGCAAGCAAGAACCCGCTGCTGCTAAAGCCCCTTGCCTCAATTACAAGGAAAAGCGTGCAGGGCGTTCCGACATTCATTCAGGATACGGCAGTTGCGGCATTGAATGATGAAAGGCACTGTGAAAAAATGCGGCATGAGTACAGTGCCAGAATGGATGCGCTGATTCCAGCGCTGCAAAGCATAGGCTGCAGCGTTGAAAAACCTGCCGGGACTTTCTACCTCTGGGCGCAGGTTCCTGCAAATCAAACGCCAATGCAGTTCTCGCAAAGGCTGCTGCTTGAGAAGGGTATAAACAGCATTCCAGGTAATTTAATTTCCCACCGCTTTGATGGCGTGAATCCAGGGGAAAAATTCGTCAGGTTTGCGGCAGTGCAGCCGATTGAGAAAACAAGGGAAGCTGCGGAGAGGCTGTTGAAATGAAGGAAGCAAAACCCTGGCAAGCGGTTGCTGCAGCCACTGTTCCTTTTTCAAAAATCCACGGCATCGGCAACGACTTCATTGTGGTGGACGAACTGCGCAAAGAGCATGTCAGCGAGAGGGACAAGCCATTTTTCGCAAGGCGCTACTGCAAAAGGCGCGTTGCTGTTGGAGCAGATGGCATTCTCTTCCTTTGCAAGCCCAAAAGCAGGGAAGCCGATTTCAGGATGCGAATCTTCAACCCTGACGGAAGCGAGGCAGAAACATGCGTTAACGGCCTGAGATGCGCTGCATTCGAGCGCTTCCTGCTCGGCAAGAGGAGGAAAAGCAGGCATAAAATTGAAACAGCGCAGGGCATGGTTGAGGCCAAGGTTGCCGATGCGAAGAAAGACAATGCGACAGTTGAACTGCAGCTGCTCGGGCTGCGCAGCTTCAAGGGAAAATTTTACCTGTCAGTCAGTGGAAAAAGCTTTGAGTACTACAGCGTTGATGTCGGCAACCCCCATGCTGTTGTCTTCCTGAAAGGAAATGTCCAGAACTTCCCTGTTGAGGAGATTGGACATGCGTTTGAATGGCACAAGGCGTTCCAGCCGCAGAGGACGAACACTGAATTCGTCAACGTGCTTTCCCCAAGGAAGGTTAGGATGAGGGTTCACGAGAGGGGCGCATGCGAAACAGCTGCCTGCGGCTCGGGGAGCGTTGCAGCCGTTGTTGCTGGAATAAACGCCGGCGTTCTGCAGAGCAGAGAGTGGGTCAGCGTTGAGCAGCCCGGTGGCGTTCTTGAGGTAAAGCTCAACCAAAAAGCATTTTTAAGGGGGGCAGTGCAGAAGGTTTTTAGCGGTCAACTGCGCTGGTGATGCTGCAATGTGGTGGGAGCAGGAAAAGCATCTGGAGATAAGGGGCAACCAGCTTTACATAGGCGGATTTAGCGCGTCAGCCCTTGCAAAGCAGTTTGGGACACCTTTATACGTTTACAACGGCAATAGGCTGCTTGAAAATTTCCGCGCTGTGCGGGAAGCATTCGCTGAACAAAAGGCAAAGCCACGCATCCACTTCGCGATGAAGGCAAACTCGCGTCTCGCAATTTTGCAGCTGCTGCAGAGGGAAGGCGCTTTCATTGATGCTGTTTCCCCCAGTGAAGTGAGAATTGCGCTGCGCGCCGGTTTTGAGAAAAGCAAAATCCTGTTTACCGGAACGAGCGTAAGCAACCGCGATTTGAAAGAAGCGCTTGGCCTGGGCGTGACAGTGAACATTGACAGCCTTTCCCAGATGAGGCGATTGCATGAATTGGGCTATGAGGGCGATGTGAGCATCAGGTGGAATCCCGGTGCAGGCGCAGGGTTCCATGAGCATGCAATAACAGCGGGGAAATTCATAAAGTTCGGAATCCCGGAAGATAGGGTGGAAGCAGCGTTCATGCAGGCAAAGGCTTTTGGGTTCAACGTTGTCGGGCTGCACCAGCACATCGGCAGCGGCTGGCTTGGCAAAGACGTTGACCTTTTCCTCCAAACAGTTGACAAAACAATTGATGTTGCAAAGAAAGCAGAGAGTATCCTGGGAAAAAGGCTGCAGTTTGTTGATTTCGGCGGCGGCCCTGGCATAAGGTACAGGAGAGAGCAGGCAGCGTTCCCCCTGCAAAAATACGCGAAGGGAATCGCTGAAAAGATGCGGGCAAGCGGCTTGAAAGCAGCGATTGCAGTAGAGCCAGGGCGTTTTATTGTGGGAGACGCGGGCATTCTGCTCTGCGAAATAAACACTGTTGAGGAAAAGAACGTCCCGGTGATTGGGGCGGATGCAGGGTTCAACGACTTAATAAGACCCGCGTTTTACGGCGCTTACCACGAAATCGTTGTGTGCGAAAACGTGAACGGAAGGGAGAAAAAGCAGTTCATGGTTGCAGGCAACCTCTGCGAATCATCAGACGTGTTCAACGAAAGCAAGTCTGCGCTGAGGGAACTGCCTGTCCCACTGGAAGGGGACACCCTTGCAGTCCTTGACGCCGGCGCCTACGGGTTCGAAATGGCTTCAAGCTATAACTCAAGGCTGCTGCCTGCCTGCGCCCTTGTCCTTGACGGCAAAGCCAGGCTAATCAGGGAAAGGCAGACGCTGGAAGAGCTGATTGGAAAAGAAAAAGAGATTTAACTGAAAAAAATTATTTCTTCTTCCTTTTTTTCCTCATTTTTCCCCTTTCTTTAAAGAGTTTTTTCACTGCCTCGTGCTTTTCCTTTGTTTTGCACAACAGCGTCAGCCTCTTCACCTTTTCCTCCAGCTCTTGCTCTTTCCTCAGCTTGTCCTCTGCTACTTTCCTGAAGTGCTTTGCCAAATCGGTCTGCTCCTGCAAAGCTTTCTGCAGCCTTTGCAGCCCAGCCGCATGCTTTCTCTCTGCCTCCCTTTTCGCAGCAACCTTGCTTTCCTGCAGGTTAAGCATTTCCTGGGTGTAAGCGGTCCTCAACTGCAGCGTTTCATGCTCTATCTCAAGCACAACCTTCTTCGCATAATCCCTTTCCTTCTTCAGCAGCTTTATCAGCTCGGATGCCTTCTCGCTGTACTGGCTGAACTGCTCCTCCAGCGCATCCAGCTTCTGCTTAATTCCCGCATAGCTGCTCTCAATGTGCTCGATTTGGCTCCTATGAAGCGAGATGTTTTTCCCCAGCTCATTGGCTGAAAGCGCCATGCTCTTGCCGAGCCCAGCCAGCTGCTGCTCAAGGTCTGCGGTTGTTCCCTCTTCAAAGTATCCCAAATAGCTCTTCTTCCTAACTTCTTCATACCTCTCCTTCAAATCCTGCAGCTCATCCTCTTTTCTCCTCAGGACCTCCATCACCTGCTTTGCAGTGCTTTTGTCAGTAATGGGCTTCATTCCTTCTTTCCTGAGGAAAATGCTTAGCCTTTCAAGGGCATAGCGCGCCTTCAGCAGAATCGCAAGAAGCCTCTGCTCCAAATCAGCATACAGTTCCGGAGTTTCCTCCTTTTCCAGAACGTTTACTTCCTTCGCGTGGCTCTTCTTCTCTTTTTCAAGGCGCAGGTTCTTTTCAAGCACCTGCTGCAGCTTTTGCAGCTCTTTCAGAAACGGCTGCAGCTCAGGCTTTCCCTCCCTGGGCTCTCGTTCAATTTGCTCAGATGCCTTGCTGAAAAAATCGTATATGCTCTGCAGCCCATCGCCCGCCTTTTCCAGGGCAGCCACAAAAGCAGCCCTGTGCAGCCTTTCCCATGGCTGGCCTCTGAGGTTGTTGTGCAGTTCATCAATTGCCCTGCCAATCAGCAAAACGCTTTCCCCTGCCTCCAAACAACCAGCCTCTTGTTATAATTACTGCAAACTTGATTTTAATTCTTTGCCAACCCAAGTTTTTTATTTCCCAACGCCATATTATTACCGATGCAGATTTACTCGAACAAAGGCCTTTTTGTCGGCAGCATTGCAATTGACCCGGGAAACAATTTTTCTGCCGCAACCGCCCTTATTACCCACGGGCATGCAGACCATGTTTCGCTGAGGAACGGCGTGCATTACCTCTTCTCCCACAAGACAAAGGCAATAATCGAAAGCCGCTTCCAGCAGCCGGAAAAAAGCACTGCCCTGCGCTTCAAGGAAAAGCTGCAGCTGGACAATGCAATGCTGAGCCTGCACAACTCAGGGCACATCTTGGGTGCAGCGCAAGCCCTGCTTGAGGGACAGCAAACGGTTGCAGTAACAAGCGACTTCAAGCTGCAGGACAGCCTGATTCAAAAGAGGGCTGAAGTGCTGCCCTGCGACATCCTTGTCATTGAAAGCACTTTTGGCCTGCCCTGCTACCAGTTCCCTGAAAGAGAGCGGTTGTACAATGAAATAGGTGCTTGGGTGAAAGAAAGGAGCAAGCAGGGCTTTGTTGTCCTTGCAGGATACGCGCTTGGAAAGGCGCAGGAGCTTACAGCAATCTGCAACGATTATGCCGGAATCGTTCCACTTGTGCACGAATCCGTTTTCAGGAACAATGAGGTCTACAGGAAGCAGGGAGTAAGGCTTGGCTCATACATTGAGCTGCAGCACAACCTGCAGGACAGCAGCGTCCTCATTCTTCCACCCAGCCTTGTGAACCACAACCTGGTACAGGTGCTTGAGTATTCCCTGCGGAAAAGGGTTTTCTCTGCCATGGCAACAGGCTGGGGCGGGAGAAAGGGCTATGGAAAAACATTCCAGCTGAGCGACCACGCTGACTTCAGCCAACTGATGCAGTACGTTCAGGAAGCAAACCCAAAACTCGTTCTCACAATGCACGGCTTTGAGAGGGAATTCGCTTCCTATGTCCAAAGGCGCGCAGGCATTGCAGCAAAGCCCCTTGGAATGCACCGCCAGAAAACGCTGCGGGAATTTGCTTAAAATTATTTCCACAGCCTTTTCCTAACAAATGAAGCCGATTGAATTGTACAAGGCGATGCTCTCCCATTACGGCGAACAGTTGTGGTGGCCAGTAACAGAAGAAGGGGAGACAAGGCCTACTTACAAAAAGCGGAAGCAGCTGACAGAAAACCAGAGGCTAGAAATCTGCATTGGCGCAATCCTGACGCAGAACACTGACTGGCTCAACGTGATGAAGGCGCTGGAGAACCTGAACAGGGCAGGGATGCTTTCCTGCGCGAAAATAGCAAACGCAAGGCAGCCGACAATCGCGCAGCTTGTGAAGCCAAGCGGCTACTTCAACCAGAAGGCGAAAAAGCTGCTGCTGTTCTGCAGGCACCTTCAAAAGAATCACGATTGCAGCGTGAACAAGATATTCGCAAAGCAGTTGCCTGTGCTCCGCGAAGAGCTGCTTTCACTGCACGGTGTTGGCCATGAAACAGCGGATGACATGATTTTGTACGCTGCGGAAAAGCCGGCATTTGTTGTTGACGCCTACACAACGCGCTTTACCGGGAGGTTTTACGGAAAAGAGGAGCTGGGTTATGTAGAAGTCAAGTGGTTTTTTGAGCGTCAGCTGCCTGCTTCTGTCCCGCTGCTCAGCGAATTCCACGCCCTCTTGGTTGAGCACGGCAAGCGGTACTGCAGGAAAAAGCCGTTGTGCGGTGAATGCTTTTTGCGTAAATGGTGCCTCTTCGCCAGGGGCAACAATTAGCTTTATAACCGTTTTTCAGCAGATTCTAATTACTTCCCGTGATTTGAGATGCAGAGGGTGTTTGCAGCAGCTGTTCCAAAGCACGCAGGCAAAAAGGTGCTGCTTTCAGGCTGGGTCCACGAAACAAGGGACTTGGGAAAGCTTAAGTTCATTATCCTTAAAGATAAGAGCGGCTCAGTGCAGATTGCAATGCCAAAAGGTAAAGTCTCGGAGCAGGCAATGAATGCAGCTGATTCGCTGACCAAGGAAAGCGTTGTTTCAATTCTCGGCACTGTGAAAAAGGCAAAGCAGGCTCCAGGCGGCTTTGAGCTTGTCCCTGAAAAGCTTGAGGTATTGAGCCTTGCAAGCACCCCAACCCCGATTGACACTTCAGGCAAGATAAAGACTGACCTGAGCAAGAGGCTGGATTACCGCTTTCTGGATTTAAGGAACGAGAAAAGGCTTGCCATTTTCAAGGTCAGGTCAAAAATGTACAAGGCTTTGGTTGAATTCTTTGACGGCAGGGGGTTTACCTGCATAAACACGCCGAAGATTACGGCAGCAGGACTTGAGTCAGGCGCAGGGCTTTTCCCGGTTGTCTATTTTGACAAGTCAGGCTTTCTTGCCCAGAGCCCGCAGCTGTACAAGCAGATGATGGTCTGCGCTGGCTTTGAAAGGGTTTACGAGATTGCGCCTGTTTTCAGGGCTGAGAACAGCAACACGCCGAGGCACCAGACAGAGTTCACCGGCGTTGACTTTGAGATGGGATTCATCAAGGACACAGGAGATGTAATGGACGTAATTGAGGACATGATAAAATACGTGCTGAAAAGAATCAAAGAAGAGTGCAAAGAAGAGCTGCTCCTCTGGAACGTTGAAATAAAGGTCCCAAAAAAGATTCCCCGCTTAAAGATGCCTGAGGTCAAGGAATGGCTCGCCGCCAAGGGCAAGAAAATTCCGGAAGACGAGGACTTTGACGCAGAAGCAGAGAAAATGGTCGGCGAGCTTGCAAAGAAAAAATACAACGAGGAGTTTGTCTTTGTGACAAACTATCCAATCGGGAAGAGGCCCTTTTACCACTTCTATTCAAGTGACGGGAAGACAACAGACGCATTTGACCTTTTGTGGAACGGCATTGAGATTGCGACAGGTGGGCAAAGGGAACACCGCTATGATGTCTTGAAAAAGCAGGCAGCAGACAAGGGCGTAAACCTTGACCAGATGGGCTTTTACGCTGAACTCTTCAAATACGGCGCGCCGCCGCACGGCGGCGTGGGCTTCGGATTGGACAGGCTCGTGCAAAGCCTGTTCCGCTTTGACAACATCAGGGAAGCTGTTTTGCTGCCCAGAGACCCTGACAGGATAACGCCCTGAAAGGCAGGCAGTTTTTTATTGCTAGTAAAATCCTTTAAATTCCTTTTACTATTTAATATTCAGGGATCTGACATGCCAAAGCCTCTTTTGCAGGGTAAAAAATCCTCGGGAAAAGAGCTAGCGGCAAAGCAGAGCGTTGACAAACAGCTTCTTCTGCGTGTTGCACTCAACGCAAGGCTCAACCTGAACGAACAGGAGACAAAAAAATTCCTGCCCCAGCTGCAGGAAATACTTGAAGCATTCAGCAAGCTGGACGAGCTGGATGTAAGCAGGGAGCAGCCGAGCTTCCAGCCCATCAAGCTGAGCAATGTAATGCGCGCTGACCAAGTTGAGAAGTGCCTAAGCCAGGGGGAAGCACTTAGGAACACAAAGCACATGAAGCAGGGCTATTTCCTCGGTCCAAGGGTTGTGTGAAATATGGCAGAGCAATTAACAATACACCGGTTTGTCACAGAAGCCAGGAAGGGAAACATCTCTGTGAGAGAGCACACTGAGAGCATTCTGGCCGAGACAGAGAAGGGCAATCCGCGCTTCCACCATTTCAACCTGATTGCAAAAGGGCAAGCGCTGAAACAGGCCGAGGAAATTGATGCAGCAATAAAAACAGGCAGGCACAGGGGAAAGCTGCTCGGCGTCCCGATAAGCGTAAAAGACTGCATCTGCGTCAAGGGTATTGAGAGCAGGGCAGGCAGCAAAATCCTCTCAGGGTATTTTCCCCTGTTTGATGCAACGGTTGTTGAAAAAGCGAAAGCAGAGGGCGCCATCATAATTGGAAAAACATCACAGGACGAGTTCGGCTTCGGCACGTTCAGCGCGAACACAGGGCTTGGCTTTGCTCTGCCGAGAAACCCGCATGACGTAAAGCGCGCGTGCGGGGGAAGCAGCGGCGGCAGTGCCGGCTTCACTGCTTTAACAAATTACCCCCATGCAAGCATTGCAGAGTCAACCGGCGGCAGCATCGCCTGCCCGGCAAGCTTCTGCGGCGTTGTCGGCTTGACTCCAACCTATGCCAGAGTTTCAAGGCATGGCTTGATTGATTTTGCTAATTCTTGCGATAAAATCGGCAGCATGGGTAAGACAGTTGAAGATGCCGCGCTGCTTCTTGAAGTAATTTCAGGCTATGACCCTAATGACAGCACCTCGCTGCCTGAGGAAAAAGAGCTGTTTTCAAAAATTGAAAAAGACGGCAAGCTGAAAATCGGGATTGTAAAGGAATTCTTTGAGGGCTGCGACAGGGCAGTGCAGAAGGAATGCAGGAATGCGCTTGACAAACTGCAAAAGGGAGGCGCTGCACTGGAAGAGGTTTCCTTACCCCTGAACGCAAAGTACGGCATAGCAGCCTATTACCTTATTTCAACAGCGGAAGCCAGCACAAACCTGGCGCGCTACTGCGGGATGCGCTACGGGCAGCATGAAATGCTTGAGGGAAACTTCAACGAATACTTTGCAAAAGTGCGCTCGGGCAACTTCGGCGAAGAAGCCAAGAGAAGGATTCTGCTTGGCACCTTTGCAAGGATGGCAGGCTTCAGGGATGCTTACTACCTCAGGGCAATGAAGGCAAGGACAAAGCTGATTAACGAATTCAAGTCTGCTTTCAAGCGCTTTGACCTGCTTGCAAACCCGACAATGCCGCTCGTTGCCCCAACATTTGAGGAAATCAGCAAGCTTTCACCCTTACAGCAGTACGCGATGGACCTTTGCACCGTTCCTGCAAACCTTGCAGGGCTGCCGCATGTTTCCGTTCCAGTCGGCACTCACAAAAAAATGCCCGTCGGATTGATGCTCACAGCAGACCATCTGCAGGAGAAAAAAATGCTGCAGGCAGCGCTTGCCGTTGAGGAGGCATGCGCATGAGCAAAGAGTTGCAGGTCGCGGTCAAGGCTGCGGAGGCTGCTGCCCAAATCCTCAGGCGTGACTTTAACAAAGCCATAACGCCGGCAAAAAAATCAGCAAAAGAGCTTGTCACAAAATTTGATGTTGAATCTGAAAAAAAGATTATTTCAATACTGCAGAAAGAGTTCCCTGATTACAGCATTTTGGCCGAAGAGTCAGGTTCAGTGCAAAAGGAAAGCGATTTCAGGTGGATTATTGACCCGCTTGACGGGACGCACAATTTTGTCTGGGGCATTCCAATTTTTGGAGTTTCAATTGCGCTTGAAAAAGCAGGCGTAATCCAGTGCGGCGTGATAGTGCTGCCCCTATTGGAAGAGGTTTACACTGTGGAAAGGGACAAGGGCGCCTTTCTGAATGGAAAGCGCGTCGCGGTTTCAAGCAGGAAAATGGAGGAGGCTGCAATCAATATATGTTGCCATCTGTGGGAAGAGCCTGAAAGGGCCAATCTGGAAAAAGAGTTGTCTTCAATGGTCTTCGACACAAGGGTTTTGGGTTCATCCAACTTTGCCCTTGCAAAGGTTGCTTCAGGAGGAATTGATGCCACAATTGAATTCCACGATAGGCCGTCTGATTTTGCCGCAGGGTGGCTGCTGGTGGAAGAAGCCGGCGGAAGGCTCACGACATTTGAAGGCGAAAAGATGTCATTCAGCGAAATAAAATACATTGCCTCAAGCGGGGTTTTCCACGACAAGCTGGTAAAAGTCATGGGGGGCAGATAAGATGCGGCTTACTGTCTTGGGGAGCGGGAGCGTTTTCGCGGGCGGCGACAGGGCAAGGACAGCTTACTTGATTGAGGGAAACAAAAATGCCCTTGTAATGGATTTAGGCTATGGTGCTTTCATGAATTTAAAAAAATTGGTTAAAACCGAGGATGTCAATTGCTTGCTTTTCAGCCATGTTGCTCATCCAGACCACGTGGTAGATTTGCTTGCTTTCATGGACGACAGGCAGGCTATTAGCAGGAACAAGGGCGTTGGAAAAGAGCAGGTGAATATTGTTGGGCCGAAGGGAATGAACGATTTCTTCGGCAAGTTGCTGCAGCTTTTTCCGCTTTTCAGGCCATTGCCGTTCAAGGTGAAGGTAGAGGAAATGGATTATGGTGAAAAGAAACTGTTTGAGTTTACTATCAGGTCAAAGCCGGTTAAGCATGTTAAAAATTCACTTGGTTACAGGATAGAATCAGAGGGCAGAGCAATTGCCTACAGCGGCGATACAGCCTACTGCCAGGAAATAATTGACTTGGGCAGAAAAGCAGACCTGCTTGTCCTGGACTGCTCTTCCGCTTACAAAAAAACCGAACTGCATTTGAATGCAACTGAATGCGGTGAAATAGCAAGCGAAGCCGGCGCCAAGTCTGTTCTTTTGGGTCATCTCGGTCCAGATGCGGAAAAAGCAGACCTTAAGGCGCTTGCAAGAAAAAAATTCAAGGGCAGGATTTACGTTGCAAAAGACCTGATGCAGGTGAGTGTCTAAAATGGGCGAAGTTGTTGAGGGCAAGGCATGGGTGAAGGATTTCTTGGAGAAAAGAAAAACCCCCTTCAAATTTGTTGAGCACGAAGCCGTTACAAGGCCTGTTGACAGCGCAAGAGTCAGGGGCGTTGAGCTGCGGCAGATTGCCAAGGCACTGGTCTACATTGCTGACAATACGCCGCTGCTTGCAATTTTGCCAGGCGACAAGGACATTGATGAAGCAAAACTAAGAAAGGCTGTTGGCGCAAAGCTGCTGCGGTTTGCTGCCCCTGTTGAGGTGAAGAGCTACACAGGCTGTGTTGTTGGGCTGGTTCCGCCGACAATCCCCGGAATTAAAAAAGTTGTTGATGAAAACCTGCTGCAAAATGAAGAGGTTTCTTTTAACGCAGGAATCGCAACAGCAGGGATAATAATAAGATTGAAAGACCTGCTGGAGGTACTTGACAATTACACCGAAGTTGATATCAGTGCCGCCAAGACAATGATTGGCTTGGAGTGCCACGTGCAGCTGAATACCGAAAGCAAGCTGTTCTGCGGCTGCAAGACAAGGGCAGAAGAGCCGAACAGCGCCTGCTGCCCCATCTGTTTGGGGCATCCCGGCTCAAAGCCTGTTCTGAACGAAAAGGCGCTGCAGTACGCCCTAAAGGTTGCGCTTGCGTTAAACTGCACTGTGAACAGGGAATTCTTCTTCTCAAGGAAAACATACTTTTACCCAGACATGGCAAAGAACTTCCAGATAACGCAGTACGAGATTCCGATTGGCTTAAACGGATATGTCAATTTGGGCAGCGGGAAGAAAATCAGGATTAAGAGAGTCCACCTTGAGGAAGACCCTGCTGCCCTGGTGCATGAGGCAGGCGTCGGGGAAAGCAATTGCTGTATGGTTGACTACAACAGGAGCGGCATTCCTCTGGTGGAAGTGGTGACAGAGCCCGATTTGGGCAGCCCGCAGGAAGCTCGCAACTTCTTGGACCAGCTGACCACAATTCTGAGTTACCTCAGGGTTTACTCCCTTTCCACTGGAACGCTCAAGGCAGACACAAACATAAGCGTTTACGGTCATGCGAGGGTTGAAGTGAAAAACGTTACAGGAAAAAAGGGCGTTGAAAAGGCTCTTGGCTTTGAGATTGCAAGGCAGCGTAACCTGCTGTTGCAGGAGAAGGAGATTGCCAGGGAAACACGCAGCTTTGATGAAAAAACAATGACAACCAAAAGCCTGCGTACCAAGGAGACAGAAGAGGACTACGGTTACATCTTTGAGCCAGACCTGACTGCCTTTCAGTTAAGCGAAGAGGAAATTGAAAAAATAAGGAAAGCCCTGCCTGAGCTGCATGAAGCAAAAGCCAGGCGCTGGCAAGAACAATACACGCTTGATGAGTATACCGCCAATGTTTTAGCAAGGAATGCAACCTTGGGCGACCTGTTTGATGACATAGCAAAAGGAGACATTGACGCAAGGATAGCTGCAAAGTTTTTGACCAGGGAACTGATGGCTGTTGTCAACAGAAGCGGTCTTGACCTTGATGCCCTTGCGCTTGAGGCAGGGGAAATCTCCTCGCTTTTGCGACTGTTTTTGGGCGGAAAAATAACCGAAAAGGTTGCAAAGGAAGCAATAATCACCTATATGACGAAAGGAACAAAGCCAACAGCATTCGTTGAGAAATACAGTCTTGCAAAAGATGTGGGCGAAGGGGAACTGGAAAGGGCGGTTGCCCAGGTGCTTGCAAAACACAAGCAGGCGGTTGCAGACCTCAAAGCAGGAAAGCAAAAAAGCCTGCATTTCCTGGTTGGCCAGGTGATGCGCTTGACAAAGGCAAAGGCAGAGCCGAGAACAGTGCAGAAGATTATCGAGCGTAAGATTAAAGGTGGTTAACTTGATTGAGGAAATAGCAATCCGCTCAAGCAAAAGAATTGAATTGATTGACATTACTGATGCTGTGCAGGGCATTGTAGCAAAAAGCAAAGTTAAAGAGGGCTTGTGCGTTGTCTACTGTCCGCACACGACAGCGGCAGTCACAATAAACGAGAACGCCGACCCGAGTGTCCAGGCAGACATAATCAGAAAGCTGAATGAACTGGTTCCTGCTGGAGCAGGCTACTCGCACATGGAAGGGAATGCAGATGCGCACATTAAGAGTGCAATAATTGGGAACAGCAGGACGCTGTTAATTAAAGCTGGGAGATTAGTACTGGGCACTTGGGAGGGTTTGTACTTTTGTGAATTTGACGGCCCGAGAAGCAGGAAGGTAATTGTTTTAATCAAATAGCTCTTGTTTCCCCAATTCCTTTATCGCCGCTGTTTTTCGCCTCTCTTTTCCCCTGCTTCGATTTTTGTACTATTGCGCTGTTGTACCAAAACCCCTTTATAAAGCGCAATCATCAATTGGTACAGGAAACCATACCTCCTATGGTTTGAATCACCCCCGACTGGAAGGCAATCAATTATTTTTGTGCTGGTTTCACCTCACGATTGGTTGCCTTTTTCTATTTTTCTACCTTTTTTAAACCTTTTTTATTTATTGTAGTATAACAAGCTGGAGGTTTTGTAATATGGCGTTCTGGGATTTTCTGAGACCGCTTACACAGCAGGCAGTGGAAATCGATTTGTACACGAGGATAATCGTCTTCGTTCTGTCGGTTGCAATTTTTGCAGTCAGCTTGCTTGCATTCAGGCGGAGCAAAAGCGGCAAATTCGCATTTGTGACAATCGCATTCTTCCTGTTTGCAGTGAAGTGGGCTTTGAAGATAGCCGACTCGTTCGTTAGCCCAGGGGAGTTCTTCCACAGGGCTGCGGAAAACCTGTGCGAGTTGCTTATCCTCGCTTCGCTGTTCATCGCGATATTCAAAAAATAACCTGTTGTTTGGGGAGTTGGCAGAATGCAGGACGAGCAACTAGATGAAGCCCTGGCACTTGACGTCAGGAACAAGATTTACAGAGCCATTAGCAAGAATCCCGGGCTGCATTTCAGGGAACTGCAGAGGAGGAGCAAAGTTGCAACAGGCAGCCTGCAGTATCACCTGGAGTTCCTGCAGAAAAGGCACCTGGTCAGGGCAGACAGGCAAGGCAAGTTTGTTCGCTACTACAGCGTGAGGGGCAGGCAGTTGGGCGAGCTGCAGCCTATCATGAACCTGCTGAGGCAGGAAAGCCTCAGGAAAATAATGCTCTTCCTGCTCACAAAGAAAAGGGCGAACAACGAGAAAATCGCTGCGGTTGTTGGCTTGAGCCCCAGCACGGTGAGCTGGCACATGCTGAAGCTTGTTGAAGCAGGCATTGTCGAAAAGCGCAGGGTTGGAAGAAAAACCTTCTTCTACATCATTGAGCCTGAAAGGACCGCAGAGCTGCTGAGGAGCTACAAGAGGAGCTTCCTTGACGAGATGGTTGACGGCTTTGTTGCGATGTGGGAAGAGCTGAATCCGCAGTAAGGGCAGCAGCTTTTTTTGCAGCTTGCCACCCTAATTTTTTAAATGAGGTCAACACCGAACAGGAACCCGAGCGAGCCAATCAGCACGTCCCTTGCCTTGTTCAGGGGGTGCTCCCTGAAGGCTCTCCTGTTCTCCCTGATTAACAGCACTTCCAGCGCTTCCCAGGCAATAATCAGCGCAAAGCCAACGCTCCAATCCTTTACGAATGCCCCGAGCGCCAACCCGCCCAAAAAGTGCGTGAGCATGTCAATTTCCGGCCTGCTGTAATACCATTTCTTCCAGGAAGCAAGGCCGTGCACTACCAAAAAAACTGCAACAACCGAAAGCTTAACCCAAAACAGCGCCATAATAAGATTGCGTTCAAGGGGATATAAAAATTAGTGGGATGGATGAGCCAGGATTTGAACCTGGGACCTCCCGGTCTCCGAATGGAATTTATCAGCCGGGTGCACTAGACCACTGTGCTACTCATCCAACAAAGAAATTGTTCAAATAAACGGTTTTAAAACTATTCAATTAGCGGTTGATGGCCTTTAAAAGCTTTTCAACCGCGCAGTTTCCTGCAAACAAAAATCGCTGTCTTTTCGTCACGCCTTTCTTGCTTAACAATTTCAAATCCTGCTTTGTGCAGCAGTTCCTCCAGCCCCTCAAAGCTGAATGCCCCCATCAGGTGGCGGTCATGCAGTTTTTTGTTGTTTATTGTAAAATCAATCCCCAAGTCTAATACGCCACTCTCCTTGTTGTAAATCCATTGTGGTTCGAACACAATTTTCGTTTTGCCATCATTATATTCGTACCTTTCTTTCTTTGAATTCACACCTGCGCTCTTGTCCACGGCATCAAAAATCAGGATACCGCCTCTTTCCAAGCAGGAATAAAAGTTTGAAAGCGCCCTTTGCATTTCTGCCTTGTTTTTGTTGTACAAAATCGAGTTAAAGAAACAAATCACTATGCCAAACTTTTCCCCCAATTTAAATTCCCTCATACTGTCCAGGATGAACCTCGCACCTGGGTTTTTCTTCTTTGCTTCCTTGAGCATCTCCTCGCTGCTGTCAAGACCAGTTACCTCAAAACCCGCCTTATTGAGCAGGTTTGCGTGTGTGCCAGTGCCACAAGCAACATCAAGAATCTTGTTGTTCCCAGATTCATTGAACTCTTTAATCACTTTAATAAAAAATTCCACCTGCTTCTTGAAGTCCACATAATGGTAGATTTTATCGTAGTATTTTGCAAGCTTGGTGTAAAACAATTGAGGGCGCATATCCCAAGTTATGAATTAATAAGTTTTTATTAACTGATTCCTGTAGATTATATATAAATAGCCCCGTCGTCTAGTGGCCAAGGATACAGGCCTTTGGCGCTTCAAAAGCGAGGAGAGCCTGGGACGTGAGTTCGACTCTCACCGGGGCTAATCTGGGTTAATGAGACTTAGAGGGGAAACAGAGTACTCAAATACATATTTTTATAAAAAAGGGGCGGAGAAAAAAAGTAGCGTGAAGAAAAATGGCGACGAAAACTAGAGTCATGCTTATTAATTCCCTAGTAAGGGAGAGTGTTAAATTAGATAACTATGACCAGATATACCATTTTCCTTTAGGATTACTTTACCTGGGTTCTACACTTAAAAAAAATGGCATAGAAGTGAAAATAATAGACCTGAGCAACTTATACTATGCACAATTAATCAATCAAAAAAAGCAATTAAAGCGATTCCCAAGCGTAGAGGGCTATGTTGAAGAAAACCTTCACAAAAATTTTGAAGATTTTAAACCAGACGTAATTGGAATAGGTTGCGTATTCACAGGAGCGTTTGAAGGCGTAAAAATAATTGCAAGAAAAGCAAAAGAATTACTGCCAGACATTCCCATTGTTATAGGGGGAATACACGCAACCCTTTTCCCTACACAGATACTAAAAAACCAAAGTTATATTGACTATGTCATCATAGGGGAAGGAGAAACCTCCTTTCTTGAATTAGTTAAATGTTTGACTAACAACAGTGAAAAATCTATTGATTCAATAGACGGCATCGCATTTAGAAAAAACGGAAATATAATAAAAAACAGCAAAACAAAGTTTATAGAGAATTTAGACGAACTGCCCTTTGTTGATTTTAGCCTCCTAAACATAAAAAATTATGAATTCGACACATCCAACTGGTTTTCTCCAAAAAAAATGAAAGTTGGTCTGCCATTTCCAATCCTTTCAAGCAGAAGTTGCCCAAACAGATGTTCTTTTTGTAGCATGTGGCTCGTGCATGGGCCAAGGATAAGATTCAGGTCGCCAAAAAAGGTCGTAGACGAAATACAAGATTTATATACGCGCTATGGAGCTCGTTATTTTTCGTTTGTAGATGATAATTTAACTTTTAACAAGAAAAGAATATTGGAAATCTGCAATGAGATTACCAAAAGGGATTTAAACATTCAGTTTGACACCCCAAACGGAGTGGCAATAAAATCGTTAGATGAAGAAATCATAGATGCAATGGTTGCAGCCGGATTAGTTAAAATAAATCTTTCGCCCGAGAACGGTTCAGAATATATAAGAAACGACGTTATTAGAAAAAACCTAAAGACAGAAAAAATATACGAGGTATTTAACTACTGTGCCAAACACAGCAATTTATACATAAGCGCTTATTTTATCATAGGTATGCCCCAAGAAACCCATGAAACCCTTAGGGAAACGTATGAGATGATAACAAAACTTCCCGTCGATAGAATTAGCTTTAGTCTGGCAACACCCTACCCTGGAACTGAACTATATCGCTATTGCAAAGAGCATGGCTTGTTACATTACAACCACGAAAGCTCTTACGATTTTAAAAGAGAGTACTTAGACATGCAAAGACCCTTTTTTAAGCCACACAAACTAACAGAAGAGGATTTGATGAAATTCTTGGAAAAATGCAAAAACTATCTTAAAGAAAAGAGAAAGATGTCAAGTTTGCCTGAAAACTATCCTTTAAGGTATAACCCAAGAATTTCTGCTCCTTTAAAACCTGCAGAGGCAAGTAGTAAAAGGGGGAATTGAATTGCCGCAAGAAATAAAAAAACTCAAAGAACCGTGTACTTTTAGGCCATTGTCAAAAATGCTTCCACTAAGCACCCCCTTTTCTATTATGATAGACCCCTGCAACATTTGCAACTTTAAATGTTCCTTTTGTCCAACTGGTTACCCGAAATTGCTCAAAAAGGTTTCCAGGCCCCGGGGAATGATGGAATTTGACTTATTCTGCAAGGTGATTGACGATTTACTGGAATTTGACAAGAAGATAGAGAAAATTAATTTGTATAAAGACGGAGAACCGTTCCTAAATAAAAACATAGGTAAGATGATTGCCTACGCCAAAAGCAAAGACGTTGGTAAAAATATCCACATAACCACCAATGGGTCTTTAATCAATAAAGATAAGGCCATAGAAATTATTGAGGCAGGACTCGACTCCATAAGAATCTCAGTTGAACACGTTAATGATGAAGGCTACAAAAAGATTACAAGAACCCCCGCCAAGTACAATGTCATTAGAAGAAACGTGGAATTTCTATATAATGAAAAAGAGAAAAGAGAAAGCGGTTTGAGTATTCATGCCAAAATAAATGATATTGGCTTGTCAGATTTTGAAAAAAAGAAATTCATTGGAGACTTTGGACCAATTTCAGACACTATAAACATCAACCCGCTAACAGGATGGAACAATACGCAGGGACATGATTTCACTTTGGGACTCGGCTCTTCAGTTACTACTACAAGTTATAAAAATTCTCCTGCAAAAAAGAACAGGAAAGTGTGCCCTGACTTATTTTATACAATGGCAGTCAATTTCAATGGATTAGTATCCATATGCTGTGCTGACTGGAGTTTTGCAGCTTTGATAGGGGATGTAAAAAAGACGAGCCTGATTGACATTTGGAATGGAAAGAGATTACGACAATTTAGACTACTTCATTTAAAAGGTGAAAGAAAAAAAATTAAAGCGTGTGCAGATTGTGATGTTTTATCTGGAGTTCCCATGGAATCAGACCTTGATGATGATGCAACCAATCTATTGGAATTATATAAAGAAAAAACGAAGGTGAAAAGCGAAGTAGGAGCGGATTAAATGTTAGAGAAGAAGCCGTGTTTTGATTGGGAGCGAAGCATACTCATTGTAAGCGCTGCCGAGATGCCCAGTTGGATTGAGAGAACGCTGCGAGACATAAGTGAAGTAGGCAAGGATTTCTTTATAACCATCCGCCCACACCAAGGAGAGAACAGAGACAATGAATTCCAGAAGTATATTAAAGAGCTGGGGCTGAAGAACGCGAGGGTTAGCAGGGAAGAGGATATCTATAAGCAAATAAAGAGCCATCGGCTGACAGTAACTTTTTGTTCAAGTGTTTTTCTGGAGGCTCTGGTAATGAATTGCTTGGTGATAGAGTACGCCTTTAATTCTTGGATAAAAACCAATTCATTGATGCTGAATCTTGGAAAAAAAGCAGAAGCAGTTAGACCTTTAGTAGTAGAGACAAAGGAGAGATTCCAGGCAATAGTCGGAGGACTGTGATACTCTCACCGGGGCTAAGAGCCATTGGTTTGTTATGCGGCTCTTTCATACTACGCTTGTGGCGCGTAATAAATTTTTTCCGTTTTGAAGATGGTTATCCAGCTGAATTCTTTTAGTATGTCGGGAAACGTTAGCCTTATCTCCCTCATTAATTCATGGAAATCCTTCGGCGCTGGGAGCATTGCCTCAAATTCCAGGTCACTGATGCCGATTGCCTCTGTTACGAACATTACATTTGTTTTGCTTTTGAGGAAAGAAATCAATTGCCGGTACTTTTCAACTGAAAGGTTTTGCAGTCGCATAAAGACCTTGTGCCAGGTATAGCCGATTTTCGCATAGTCCAAAACAACCATGTACCCCAGGATAACCTTGTTTTTTTCAAGCCTTTTTATCCTGTACTTCACTGCCTTGTCTGATATGCTCAGCTGCCTGGCTATTTCAACAAGCGATGCCCTGCTGTTTTTTGCCAGGACGCTGAGGATTTTGCTGTCAACAGCGTCTATTTCAAAACGCGAGAACTTTTGCTCCATTATCAGCTCATTCAAGATTTTTTCTTTTGTGAGGTATCTGTGGCTAATGTGGTGCGCCCTTACAATAAAGGAAACGTCCACTGCCTTAAGAAACTCGCCAAACCTGAACTTTAGTTGCTTTACTGCGTTGTCAAAATCGAGCATGTCCTTTGACCACAGGATTATCGCAAGGTCGTATGCGCCGTCAAGCCTAAGAACCCAGCCAACGTCCTGCATTTGCAGGGCAAATTTGACGATTTCATCCTCGTTGTAACTGCCCTGCAGTTTTATCCACAGCCTTGCGCTTTGCCTCTGCAGTTTGAATACATCAATTACAGCATAGTAGCCGAGGATTACCTTGCTGCTTTCAAGCTTTTCAAGCCTCTGTTTTACCGCCTGCTTCGACAAGCGAACTTTCCTAGCCAAATCAGCAACAGGCTGTCTTGAGTTCTTATCCAGTTCAACCAGCAATTTCCTGTCAATCAAATCCAACTTATACATATATTAACAATTGTAAAAAAAATATTATAAATATTTCCTTTAGTTCTGTAAATCATCAAAAATTCTTATTAATCCGCTTGTAAGGGTTAATATATGGAGGCGCGTGTTATGAGGGCGTGGATTAAAGACCTTGCCACAAAAAGGCAGGGAACAGAAAAAAGAGGCGAGGGCTGCTGCCCAAACTTTTGATAAGCAAGAGGATGAAAAATGAACAGCACTTGGATTACCGGTCTAACGGCTGAAAGGCAGATAAAAGCATTGCAC
>CAZXIC010000016.1:0-24244 GCA_964640195.1 uncultured archaeon
AAGCTAAGGGGACACCAAGCCGGCCTCAAATGCTTCAAGAGGAGAGTAATAAAAAAAATCCTTCCCCACGTACGAGACCAAAAGTGGTTTTGGGACACCGAAGTGCTGATGATTGGGCAATGGCTTGGCTTTAGGATTGTGGAGATTCCGATAACAGGCAGCTATGGCTTTGACCAAAGTACAGTAAAACCACTCAGTGATGTCGCAAGCTTTTTAAAGGGGATACGGTTATTGAAGACAAGAAGGTTGTGGGGGGACTTGTCAACCCTCAAGCCAAGTAAGCTCTGAAAAATCACTCCAGATGCAGGAATTCGCTGATTGTCTGGATTTCAATTCCTTTGCTCCTGCACCATGCAGTGTAGTTGATGAGCATTCTGCCCAGCTTATCTCCCATGCTCCTCATGAAAAGCCAGGGAATTTGCGGAAATTGCTCTCTTTTCAATTCAGCGAACTCCCAGTTGTGGAAGTATAGGTTAAGGAAGTTTGTGCCAAGCAAAGCAAGCCTGCTGCACAGCTTTGCATACCCTGTGCCAAAGTTCCTGAAAAAGACCCATGAAAAAGGCAGCCTCAGCAACGGCACAACTGATACAGGCACTACTGTCACGCTGTTTTCGCTGAAAAGGTTTCTTGGCTTCCGGAAGTTGTTGTAGCTGCCAGGCAAATAGGTTGGATGCAGGGAGCTGTCATAGGATAAGCCGCATTCCCGCAGAATGCTGCTGTCAACCCGCCGCATCCTCGGCGCCCTGAAGCCCCTAACCTTTGTTGAGAAATCCTTCTCCAGTTTTTTCTTCGCAGAGCTGATTCTTTCAACCGCTTTCCTCTTCGGCATTGCTGCATAGGTGTTGCTGTGACCATAGCCATGCAAGGCAATCTCGTTGCCCTGCTTGGCAAGCTGCAGCAGCTGCTTTCTGCAGCAGCTGGAAAAATCAGATGAGACAAAAAACGTTGCCTTTACGTTGCAATCCTCAAGGAAAGAAACCAAGTTATCCAAGCCGCTAAGTGCAATCTGTGTTGATTGCTCTTTGCTGATGCCTTTGACAAAATCCTCGCCCAGAATGAACCGCTCTATGTCGAATGTTAAAAGCAGCGAACGCATGCAAGGAAATAAGCTGCAATAAGAAATTAAACCCTTTTGCAGGGCGATATTAACAGTGCACAAAAAATGCAATACAAAAAGCCAATAGTTTTAATTAACCCGCCGGTTGCCGAGATTCCAAAAAGCCAGATATTTGTAACAACGATTCCACTCGGCCTTGCCTACATCGCAGCCTACCTGATTAAAAATGGCTTGAATGTCAAGCTCATTGATGCGTTGGGCTTGGCGATAGACAAGAGCAGCGACTGGAAGCACGGAACCAGGCTGAGGGGGCTTACGGTCGAGGAAGTTATTGCAAGCATTCCCAAGGAAAGCGATTTTATCTGCATTTCCGCAAATTTCACGCCCCAGCACAGCGTGTACCTTGCCATGATAGCAGGGTTAAAAAACGCTTTCCCGGAGAAGAAAATAGTTTTGGGCGGCAACGAGGCAACAGCCAACTACGAGCGCTATCTGCAGGAGGGTGCTGACTACGTTGTGATAGGGGAAACTGAGGTTTCATTGCTAAAAGTTTTAAGGGCGGCAATTGAAAAAAAAGGCTCCGATGCACTCGGCAGCATTGACGGCATTGCGTACACGAAAAATGGAAAAACAGTGTGCAACCCGAAAAAAAGCTTTATCAAAAATTTGGATGAGCTGCCTTTTCCAGCCAGGCATTTGTTTCCCCTTGAAAACTACTGGAAGGCAAAATGCAGCCACGGTCCAGTGAACAAAAGGTTCACTCCCATTATTTCCTCAAGAGGCTGCCCCTTTAACTGCAGTTACTGCTCAAGCAGCGTTTTCTGGGGAAGGCACTGGACAGCAAGAAGCCCGGAAAACTTTGTTAAGGAAATGCAGGAATGCGTTGAAAAATACGGGATAACGGAGTTTGAGATAGAGGATGACAACCTTACGCTTGACATCGGCAGGGCAAAAAAAATCTTTAACTTAATAGGGGAAAAAAAGCTAAACATCACTTGGACCACGCCGAACGGTGTCAGGCCAGAGAACCTGGACAGGGAAACACTTGCCCTAATGCAGAGGAGCGGCTGCGTTTTGCTGGTGCTTGCGCCGGAGTCAGGCAGCCAGAGGATTCTGAGGGAAGTGTACAACAAGCGGATTGACCTGGAAAACATTGCAAGTGTTGTCAAAGACTGCAGCAGCCTCGGCATAAAGACAACGGCATTCTTTGTTGTGGGGCTGCCTGTTGAAACAGAAGAGGACAGGGAAAAAACAAGGGCTTACATCAAGAGGCTTGCCAAGCTTGGGTTGGATGAGGCAGGCATATTCCCGTGCATGCCGTATCCCAACACAGAAATCAGGAAGCGGTACTTTGATGAAAACACGAAGGGAATTGACGACCTGATTATAGGCGCGGTTCCAGCCTGGTACCCAAACCATGCTGCTGTTGAATCCTACATCAAGGAACTGTATTTCAGGTTCCTGTTATACAAAACCGTTTACCATCCAGTCAGAGTAGTGAAAAGCCTGGCAAGCGTTCTCTTAAACAGGCAGTCGCTAAAAATGGAGCGGGAGATTATAAGGAGAAGAAAAAATTTATTTAAGAGATTTTTTGGCGGCTTGTTGGATTAACAGGCTGGCTTTTTCTCTGGGCCTCTGGTGGAAGAAAACAAGGCCAACCGCTGCTAACAGCAAGTTGCTTAACAGGATTGCAAGGGAGAACGACACAGCCGCATCAGGGCTTATCCCAAGAAACGAAAGGAAAAATACGAGTGCCGCGTCTCTCGTGCCTATGCCGCTGAAGGCGATTGGCAGGGTGCTCAAAAGCAGGACAATGGGCATTATTGCGCTAACAAAAAAGTAGCTTATGTCAATCCTAAGCGCCAAGGCAATGAGGTAGTATTGGAAGAATACAATGAGCCAGCTGAAGGCAGTCCAAAGAATAACCCTGCTTAACAATGCCTTCTTTTCCCTGTAAATCACCAAGCCACTGTAGAATTCATGGAAGCTGCTCCTCAGCTTTTCCTTTGCGGCTGATGGCACAAGAAGCTTGAAGAAAGGCTTGAGAAGCATTGAAACAATGCCCTTCTTGCTGAAAAGCAGCACAGCAATTACAAACAGGGCAAATAGCAAGACAAGGGGCAAGACAAACGGCTGTCCCTCAAAGAAATAGAGGGAGAAGAAAAGCAAGCCAAGTATTGAAAAAACGAATAGCATTGCAACATCAAAAATTCTCTCAAGCGCAACCGCTGTAAGGCACTTGCCTGTTGTGGCATTGCTTGCCCTTGAAAGGTAGATGCACCTCAGCATGTCGCCTGCCCTGCCTGGGCTGACACTGCCATGAAAGTAGCCCGCCGTCCAGATTTTTGCTGAATCAGCCAGAGGAAGCCTTACAGCAAAAGCGTTGACAAGCAGGCACTGCTTGTAGGCCTTTGTTATAACGCCGGGCACTATTACAAGCAGGGATGCAGCGAAAACCAGCGGGTCCAACAACAGCAGGTTTGCAAGTATGCTCTCAGGGCCAATCAACCAGATTATACAGAAGAAAAGGATTAAGCCGATTACGCCAAGGTATCTCACAGGCTGCATGCTGGAACAGTATTTTAGAGGAAGAGCAAGTTTTTAAATTGGTTTTTGTCTGAACCATTCAATCGTCTTGCGCAAGCCGTCTTCAAGCTGCACTTTTGGCTGCCAGCCAAGCAGCTTCCTTGCAACAGCAATGTCCGGCTTTCTTTTTGCCGGGTCGTTCTCCGGCAATGGCTTGAAAACCATTTTTGACTTGCTGCCGGAAATTTTTTTTATCTTCTCCGCAAGCTCCAGAATTGTGATTTCCCTCGGATTGCCGATGTTAACCGGCTGGGCGTAGCCGCTGTTTATCAGCTTGAGCAAGCCGTCAACCAAGTCGCTTACGTAGCAGAAGGAGCGCGTCTGCTTCCCTTTTCCGAAAACAGTTAAGGGCTTGTTTTGCAAGGCAGCATTGATAAATGTTGGAACAGCCCTGCCGTCGTCTTTCCGCATTTTTGGTCCGTAAGTGTTGAAGATCCTTGCAATTCTCGTCTCCAGGTGTTTCTCCCTGTTGAAAGCCATTGTAAGGGCTTCTGCAAAGCGCTTTGATTCGTCGTAGCAGCTCCTGATGCCAATTGGGTTAACGTTTCCAAAATAGGCTTCCCTTTGGGGATGCTGCAGCGGGTTCCCGTAAACCTCACTTGTTGAAGCCTGCAGAAACCTTGCTTCTTTCCCCAATGCGAATTCAAGCATGTTCTTTGTTCCAACGGAATTTGTCAGCAGGATTTCAATCGGCATCCTCGGGAAATCAACTGGGGAAGCGGGCGATGCAAGGTTGTACACCTGGTCAACCTTTTCATCAATCTCAAGGGGCACTGTTATGTCTTGTTGCAGCAGGGAAAAATTCTTGTCTTGCTCCAGTTCCAGCAAGTTCTTTTTCCTACCTGTGACAAGGCTGTCAACGCAGATAACCCTGTTGTTCTCTTTCAACAATCTTTCACACAGGTGTGCGCCGATGAAGCCAGCGCCGCCGCTTACAACAATGTTCATCCAATCTACCTGGAAAGTTTTAACATAAATTTCTTTTTAAATTAAACACACCCTCGCTCGTTTTGCTCCGGATTTTCTCCCAGCTCAGCCTTTTGGTGGTGGAATCTGCTTTCCTGGGGAAAAAATAGTTTGAGGAAGGGACATAGATGTGCATGCCACTGTGCCCGATAAAAACATTTTTCAGTTCGTGTGCTCTTTGAAGAGAATCAGAAACTGAAACTCTTTTCCCGGTAAAAGAAATTTCCCTGGAAAATGCAATTGTTGAAAGCCTTTGTTTTGTTATAAGCTTGTCCCTCAAAAGCTCCTTGGTTGCAGCAGAGATTTTCTGGTGCCTGCCTGCGCTGAGCTGGTAAGTTCGGAGCAAGATGTTCTTTGCTGGCGAAAGGACTTTGTTTGGGACAAAGGCAAGGAAGCCATGCACCTTGAGGCAGCCAGGCTCTGCCCTAAACTCGTTTGCCCTGTTGAATGCAGAGGAGAAAAGCCTTTTCCCAACAGCTGTTTCAACCAGCAGCCCGAAATCGTCTTGGCTCTTATCTGCAAGGCAGAGCTTGAATGCCCCGCCCTTGAAAATGCTGGCAACAAGGTAATAGGCTGCAGTGCTTTTTACAAAAATGCCCGATTCCGGGAAAATGCGTTCAAAGTCATGCTTGAAAGGAAGCATGCCTTTTGCCTGTAATTTTTCTTTCCCATACCTAAAAGCCTGCAAATAAGTGTAGGCGTTGTAGCAGAGATAGTTGTCGTCAAGGCTCGCAAGTGAAACCATTGCGTGCCCTGCAATTGACTTCCGAACCTGCTTTGCCAATAGGGCTGCATTTGTAATCTTGCCAGCGAGCAGTTCCAGGCCATGTGGAACAACGTATTCAGTGTTCCTGCTGCAGTAAGCACCGCCAAAAGAGCCGTCTGGCTGGGCAAAAAAGCAGAGGAAATCCACTGCCCTGCGTAATGCCGGCAGAACCCTTTTATCATCGCTTCTTGCATAGTATTTTGCGAGGTAATCTATTGCGAGCGAGTGATACCCTGAGTCAAAGCCGCCGTACTCGCTGAACCAGCCCTCTTGGCTTTGGTTAAGCAAAAACAGCTTGAGCTTTTCTTTTGCGGCTACCTTGTACTTTTTCTTCCCAGTAAGCAAGAAAAGGTTGTAGAGGAAAGCGATTGAGCCTGTTTCCTGGTTGCACGCCCTGCTTTCAAAATGCTTTGCAACAAAATCCGCTACTTTCTCAAGCCCTTTGATTATCCCTTCCCTTTCTTCGATTCCATTCTTTAACAGCAGCAGTGTTTCCGAGACAGCGTAACCGGAAAAAGCGGTTGCAACAAAGCTGTGCTCGTTTGGATACCATTCGCTGAAGCTGCCGTTGCCGTGCTGTATGCTGTGCCAGAATTTGAGCGAGGCGTTAATCAATTCAAGCATGCTCTTCTTTCCACAGTAAGGATTGCCCTTGTGCCTTGTGCTGTAAAGCAGTGCAAGCGAAAGAACAGCTTCCTGCTTTCTTGCATTGGCAAAATCAGATGTGCTGTAATGCCAGTAGTTCCTGTCAAAGCAGCCATAAGTGCTTGAAAGAACGTTCCTGTCAAGCAGGCCAAGCAGCCTTGGAACCTGGCACAGCACTTCTCGCAGGTAAATATCTTTTGACGGCGTTGCCATGGCATTACCCTCAATCGAACTTTTTCTCAAACCTTTCCGCAACAGGCTTGAAATGCTGCCTGAATGGGAGCAGGTAGTAGACTTTTCTTAAAACCCTCCGCAGCAACAGCATTTTCCTTTCATGCCCTGCCTTGGCCTTGAACTCAAAGCAGTTGAATGCAAGCAAAGCCTCGGCAGAAGCCTTTCTTTGAACTGGCTTTGGCTTTGCTGCCGGAAAGCCCAAGGCAACAAGAGCCATTGGCTCAAAGTACTTTGGTGCAGAAAAAATTCCCTGCAACTCCTTTTTCTTAGGCAGATGGTTGACCCAGCAGGCTCCCAAGCCTATGGAATGGGCTTTAAGCAAAAGGTTCTGCACAGCAGCGGAAGCGCTCTGCACGTCATCCCTGTACTCAATGTTATCTGTCCTGTTGTCGTAGAACAATAGGATTGCACAGGGTGCTTTGCGCAGAAATGTTGCAGCACCCCGTTCAACCAGCTGGTTCAGCACATTCTTGTCATCAATTGCGACAAAGCGCCAGCCCTGGATGTCGCAGCCTGAGGGCGCGTGGATTGCTGCATCTACTAATTCAAGCAGCTGGGCTTTGCTCGGCTTTTTACCTGTAAAGCTTCTAATGCTGCGCCTTTCCTTGATTGCCTTGTCAAGGTCCATAAAAAATTCACTACAACTCTTTTGCGATAACGGTTTCCTCAACTACTTCCCTCTGCTGGCTAACTATCAGCTCTGCAACCAAGCCGAGGGAAACGAACTGCACTCCAATGACCATTAATAGAACGCTCAATATAAGCAATGGTCTGTCGCCAATCAGTGCACCGTGCAGCTTTTCCCACAAGAGGTAAAGCCCGAAAAGGAAGCCGAGCGCAAAGGAGAGAACTCCTGCCAAGCCGAAGAAGTGCAGTGGTCTCTTTGTGTATGTCATCAGGAACTTTACTGTTATAAGGTCCATCAAGCCAGTGAAAAGCCTTGTAAAGCCGTACTTGCTTTTCCCGAATTTTCTTTCAGCGTGCTCAACCTCCACTTCAGCAACCCTGAAGCCCTTCCAGTACGCAAGAGCTGGCAGGTATCTGTGCATTTCCCCGTACAATCTGACCTTTTGAGTAACCTCTTTCCGCATTGTCTTGAAGCAGCAGTTGAAGTCATGCAAAGGCAAGCCTGTGAGCTTTGATGCAAGGAAATTGAACAGTAGTGAGGGCAGCCTCTTTCCCAGGCTGTCCTTTCTCTTGCGCCGCCAGCCTACTACCAAGTCGTTGTGCGTGCCAAGCGCACCAAGCAATTTCGGAATCTCGCTTGGCTTGTCCTGCAAATCAGCATCCATTGTGATAATTGTTTTGCCCTTTGCAGCTGTGAAACCTGCTGAGAGCGCGGCACTCTTGCCCTGGTTTTTGTTGAAGGAGATAGCCCTAACCCTCTTGTCTCTAGCGCGCAACAGGGCTAGCTGCTTCAGCGTTCCGTCAGTGCTGCCGTCGTCCACAAAAACCAGTTCAAAGTCCTTTACAGCCATTTTGCTGAAGGTATCTACAAGCTGCTTGTACAGAACAGCTATGTTTTCCTCTTCATTGTAAGCCGGGACAACAACCGAAATCAAGGAACGCAAGACTAATTCACCTTGGAAAAAGTTTTGACATAAAACGTTTTTTAATTGTTCTCTTGGCAAGAAAATTGGTACAAAAATAAAACTGGCCGCCGGCGCAGGGAAACGGCTTCAGAAAACAGGAGCCGGCACACGGCGTTTCAGGGCACAAACTCTTTCCTCGCTTTGCGAAGCGCGCTTGACCAGCCGATGTCAAACCATTTCTCATGATAAGTGTAGCCATAAACCACGCTGTTTTCAATCAGCCAAATCATGAAGTAGCCCATCTTATCAGTGTTGTTCCCTTCGTCAATAAAGCGCTTCAACAACCTTACTTGTTCTTTTGGGAAGAAGTAAATTCCAAGCGAGGTGAGGGTGCTCTTTGGGTTTTTGTCCTTTTCCTGGAATTCAACGAACTTGCTGCTTTCATCTGTTACTGCAATGCCTAGCTCCCTCGCAGCCTCAAGGCTTTTGCTGTCCCACAGCGCGTTTACAACTGTCTTTTTCTTCCTGAAAAAATTGTAAACAGGCAGCAGTGAAAAGTTATAAAGGTTGTCTCCTGCGACCACCAGCATGTCATCGTCAATTTTCTCCCTTTCAATAACAAATTGGATGTCGCCAACCTGGCCCAAGCGGTTTTCATTGCTGCTAGTGCCGTCGTTGATTATTTTGATTTTAAGTTTGGTTTTTGCCTTAAAGCCCAGGAGCCATTCAGTGAAGTTCTTGTAAAATTTTGCATTTGTCACAATAAAAACATTTTCCGCGCCAGGCAGTTCTTCCAGTTTGCGGATTATATGCTCCAGAATCAGCTTGCCCTTTACGCGCAACAACGCCTTGGGCCTGTCCTTTGTAAGTGGGTACAGCCTTGTTGCATACCCCGCCGCCGGAATTATGATTTCCATTTTCCGCCTCACAACTACAGCCTGCCTATGCTGATGTAGTTAAACCCAAACTGCCTCAACTGCTTTGGATTGAAAATGTTTCTACCATCGCACACAACGGGCTGCCGCATCAGCCTTTTCACTTTTTGCAAATCTATTTTCCTGAACTCGTCCCATTCTGTCAGGAAGAGCAGCGCATCAGCATCTTTTGCAGCATCATACGTGTTATTGCAGTACTCAACATTCTGCAGAATGCCCTTGGCCCTCTCCATTGCCTGCGGGTCATATACCCTAACCTTTGCCCCTTCTAACTGCAGCGCATTTATTATGTCAATGCTCGGTGCGAAGCGCATGTCATCGGTGTTCGGCTTGAAGGCAAGCCCCAAGACGCCTATTTTCTTGTCCCTCAAAACCCACAAGGCATCTTCAACTTTCTTGACAAATATCTGCCTCTGCAGCTGGTTTATTTTCTGCACCTCCCTGAGCAAAGCAAAATCATAGCCGCTCCTCTGGGCAATCCAGATGAATGCGTCAACGTCCTTTGGGAAGCAGAATCCACCATAACCAAGCCCGGCACTCAAAAAGTTTGGGCGAATCCTTTTATCCAGGCCCATTCCTTGGGCAACCTCTTCAACATTTGCCCCTGTTTTCTCGCAGATGTTTGCAATCGCATTTATGAAACTGATTTTTGTTGCAAGAAAGCTGTTTGAAGCGTGCTTTATTATTTCAGCGCTCTTTATGTCGGTGAAAACCATTTTTGCCTTTAGCGGAGCGTACAGCTTGCGCATCACAGCCCTTGCCTTTTCGCTGTTTGTCCCGATAACAATCCTATCCGGTTCCAAGAAGTCCTTTACCGCGCTGCCTTCCCTTAGGAATTCAGGGTTGCTCACAACCATGTGCGGGATGCACTTGCCTTTAGCTGCATTGCCGTTGCTGCAGCGCAGAATCTGCTCAATCTTCTCGCCTGTGAGCACAGGAACTGTGCTCTTCTCAACAACAATCTTCGGTTCCTTTGCTATTGCGGCAATTCCTCTTGTAACATTCTCAATGTAACTCAGGTCAGCGCCCCCGTCAGTTCTTGGTGGGGTTCCCACGGCAATGAATATCACGTCGGCATGATTCACTGCTTTCCCAAAGTCTGCTGTAAAGCGCAGCCTCCTTGCATTGGCGTTCTTTTCAATCAGCTTCCTCAGGGCTGGTTCAAAAATAGGAACCTTGCCGCTGTTCAGAACTCTTATCTTCTTGCTGTCAATGTCCTGGCAGATTACATCATTTCCC
This sequence comes from uncultured archaeon, assembly GCA_964640195.1. GTDB lineage: Archaea > Iainarchaeota > Iainarchaeia > Iainarchaeales > CAZXIC01. Next base: position 9,961 of record CAZXIC010000016.1, read on the forward strand.
ATATCCGCGAAGCACGCGCCTGCAACCAGGCCGACATACCCCGAACCAACCACGCTTATCTTCATTTCCGGTCAGCCAGCAAAAAATCGGTTAACCTTAATGAGAACAGAAGCCTTTAAATATATGATTGAATCATATATTGTATGAAAAAGTATGAGGTAAGTCACTTGCCGCTTGCTGGGGTAAAGGAATACTTTGACAGCGTTGCATCCATATACGAGAAAAGGAGGAAGCGGCTGCAGTTGCTGAAAGAAGCAGAGAAGCAGGCTGTCATTGGCGCTTTGGACGTCAAGAGGGGCGAACTTGTTTTGGATGCAGGCTGCGGAACAGGGTTTTACAGCCTGGAGATAATCAAAAGGGGCGGCAGGGTTTTTGGCGTTGACATCAGCCCAAAAATGGTTGCAAAGGCAAAAGCTTCTGGGGTAAACGCTGTTGTGGGCAATTTGGAGGTTATTTCCTACAAGCAGCGATTCGACAAGGCACTGTTCGCAGGCAGCCTTGAATTCTGCGTCAACCCAAGGGCAGCGATAAAGAACAGCGCAAAGGCGCTGAAGAAAAACGGCGCCCTTGTTTTAATCGCCCCGCCCAAATCAGTGCAAGGGCTATTTTACGCTTTGTTCCATTTAACCCATGGCTTTAGGATAAAGCTGTTCAGCAAAAAGGGATTGCAGCAAATGCTGCGCGAAGCAGGCATGCGGGTTCTCTTTATCAGAAAAACAACACCACTGAGCGTGATAGTCAAGGCAGTAAAAAGGTGAAAAAAGTGGGCAGGGAAAGGGTTACAATAACAATCAGGGAAGACCTGCTGCAGCAGGTAGACAGGCTTGTGGATGGATTGAACATAAGGAGCAGAAGCCAGGCAGTTGAATTCCTGTTAAGCAAGTTCTTATCCGATTACAGGATAAGGAATGCCCTGATACTTGCGGGAGGCAGGAAGAAGGATATAACCGTGCAGAACAGCAACAGGTTTTTGGCTGACGTTAACGGCTCAACTCTGCTGCAAAGGGTTATGGCTCGGATAAGCGAGTTCCACATAAACAATTTCATTGTGTACGTTGACACAGGGGCAGAGCAGATAATGCAGGCAGTTGGGGGGAGCAGGCTGCCCTACAATGTAAACTTCCTTGTTGGAAAAAAGCCGAGCGGAACGATAGAGCCCTTGCTGATGGCAAAGAAGCGACTGGAGGACACTTTTTTGGTTGCGTACGGAGACACCGTAACAAACCTCAACTTGAATGACATGCTGGGCTTCCACAGGAAGAACCACAGCATTGCAACCATCGCCCTTACAACAGTGAGCAACCCAGGGCAGTACGGCGTTGCAATGCTGCAGGGAAACAGGATAACGGAATTCGAGCAGAAGCCCAGAAAGGAAGCGCACTCCTTTCTAATCAACGCAGGCATTTTCCTGTTTGAGCCAGGAGTATTCAGGTACATTGGCAGGAGCATGAGCAACCTGGAGAAAGACCTTTTCCCCAAGCTGGCGGAAAGAGGCATGCTGTACGGATACCCCTTTCAGGGGCTCTATTTGAATGTGAATACAAAGGCGGACTTAGAGAAAGCGAGGGCACTGTTGTAGTACTTCAAAACCCCTTCAAAAATGCCTCAACCAATTCCTTCTCTTTCTTGATTTCCCCCTCGCTTACGTTCACTCCGTGCTCGAAAACTATTGGAATTTTTTTAATTTGGGCAACATTCCTGAATAATTCAATCTGCCCTTGGGAAGAAACAGCCGCATGCCTGTCCAGCTGGCATTCTTCACTCTGTTTTTCTGTCCAGTGCATGTGCACCCCTGCTATGCGGGAAGAGAAACTTTCAAGCAGTTCAGCTGCCATGTCCTCAAACAATGCATGACCGTAATCAAACAGCAGCCCCAGCTCTGGGAAAGCGGCAAACATGTGTTGGAATTCCCCTATAGTGAAAACAAGTGGCATTGCCTCCCTCGCGTGGATGTTCTCAACGGCAAGCCTCACGCCTGCATTGCCCGCAAGCCGAAGGGCATAGTGGAGCAGTTCATAAAAGTTCTCAATGCTCTTCCCTCTGTCAAGCGGCTTTTTAGGCACGATTACATCAAAGCCCCTTGTCGGGTCAAACGCAAAGCCCATCTCGTTCAGGAAGCCGGGGTGGATTCCAACAACGCCTGCTTCCGTAAGCTCCGCGGCTTTAAAGAGGTTGTCAACAACGCGCTTGTTCTGCTTTGACATGCCAAGCGAGGGGTTGAACCAGAAGCGCTTCCTCGGTGGTGGAAAAAGGCTGTGGATCGTGTAGCTCTTGCCCGGGAAATCGCGCTTTATCCGCTTCACAGTTTCCCAGGAGTCTGCCTCAAAGCCGTGCGCTGCGCCCAGTTCAACAGCCTCAAAGCCCAAGCCAAAAACCGCTTTGACTGAATCGTAAATGCCCTTCCCCCTGAACGCGTAATAGCTGCTGCTCAAGCCAAGCAAGCTACTGCACCCCATAAAGCCAAATCTTCCAGGGCGATTCACTGTTCTCAAAAGTGCGCAGCAGCTGCAAATCGTTTTCAGCAGCATTTGTTATCTCCACAGCTGAAAGGATATATTCGCCGCCCATTTCCTTCAGTGCTTCTGTGTTAAGCTCAAGGTTGTCTACCTTTGCACCCTTGTCCTTTGTGTAGAAATAGCCGCCGTTAAGGTCCGCTACCCAGACATAGCACCTGCTCCCCCACGTGTCAAAATATCTCTTCAAATGCGCTGGACTCTTTTCAAGCTCTTTTTCAATAATGCGCCTGAAGCTGTACTTGTACTGCAGCGGGTAATTGTCATGGTAGGCATCAAGCGCATAGAAACCATTATAAAGCGAGATTTGTGGGTGCATGCCAATGCTGACAACCCTATAATCGCTCTGAGGCACCGCGATGTAATCCTTTATCTCCTGAAACAGAGCAGGGGAAAAGAACTCATTGTAGGTCATGCCCTGGTTCAGCAGCAGCCCAATGCCGCCGCTTTGGACAAGCTCGTCACTGTAAGAGAAAAGGAAAGCGCACTGCAGTATGATTAGGGCAAACGCAATCTTCTTTCCGTGCTTTAAATTGTCAAAGATAACCGCCAGGGACAATGCAAAAATGAGATACCAAAGCAAGGGAAATAGACTGTTAAACCTCTCAAAACCAAATGTGTTAAGCAGGCTGAATTGTGCCTTCAGGGGCTCCAGTACGGCCCAGCCGCTGATGAATTCTACGAAAAGCGATATTGCAACAACGATTGCAAGCAGCTTTGTCAGCAAGCTCAGCTGCAACTTTTTCAAATGAATGGCTGCAAGTGCAATGCCAGCAGCAATGATTACAAAGTAATGGTGCAGGGAGGCTGCGTGGTAAATCCCAAAAATGAAGGTTCTGGCGCTCCTGCCAAGCACCCTTATGCTATCTGTTGGATATCCCTTGAACTCTACCCTGTGGGAAACATAACTGGAATCAAGAAACATGTTGAAAACCAGCCTGTACTCTACAAGCACGGAAATTAACGTCATCAAAGCCAAGGCAATGAAAACCCTGTAGTTTACTTTTCTTGCCTTGAACGTGTCATACAGCCAGAGCAGGGCTATGCCTGCCAGAAAAAAGAAGCTTGCCCTTGTAAAGGAGGACAGCAGTGGAAAGAGCAGTACAATCAGCCAGTCTTTTTTTGAGGATTGCTGGGCGCGAATGTTCAGGATTGCGTACAAGGCAAGCGGCTGTGCTGCAATTCCAAGCATCCTGTTGAGATTGAATGGCAGCAGTGCAAATGCCAACGCAATGCCAACAACCAACAGCCTGTGTTTCTTGTCACGCAAAAAGTGGTTTTTAAGCAGCAAGTACATCCCGGCAAATGCAACGAAATGCATCAGCGCAACCAGAATGACGTAAGCGTTAAATGTTCCGAAAAAGGTGTTCAGCAGCAGGAAAAGGTTGAATTCTGACGCCAGCGTGTTCCTGGGAATGCCGTTCATTATCTGCTCAACTGTTGCATCCAGGGGCGCAAAAACCTGCCCGCTTTCCGCAAGCACTTTTACCCTGACAACCCAGTCGTCCAAAGTGTCGTGAATCAAAATCGCTGAGTTCTCGCCAAGTATGAAAAAAGGCAGCAGGTAGAGGCAAATAACCGCAAGAGCGATGTAAACCAGTTTATTGGCAGAATCCATTCTGAAGATTATTTCACTAACAAATAGTATAAATTCTTTATTGCCCTAAAATTACTTGGCTTTCATGGACGTTGGAATAAGAAAGGCATTCATCCTTGCCGGAGGCCTGGGCACAAGGCTGAGGCCAATTACATATGAACTGAGCAAGCTGATTCTGCCGATTCAGGGAAAACCGCTGCTGCAGTGGAACATTGAGCTGGCAAAAAGGTTTGGCGTTAAGGACATCACGCTTGCAGTCGGCTACAAGCACGGGCAGATTCAGCACTATTTTGGAAACGGAAAAAGGCTTGGCGTGAGGATTCACTACAACGTTGAAAGGAAATACAGGGGCACTGCCGGCGCGCTCAAGATTGCCGAGCGCACTTTCAGACGCGAAAAGAAGTTCATTATGATGAATGGCGATGAATTGAAGGACATTGACTTCAAGAAAATGAATGCAGTGCACCAGCGCAACAATGCGATGGCGACCCTTGCACTTGCGACTGTTCCCTACAAAAAGGGCGGCGGCGTGGTGAAGTTAGAGGGCAGCAGGATAACTGAGTTCAGCGAGAAGCCAAAAGGCGAAAAGGGGGGCAAGAAATTGATTAATGCAGGCGCCTACATCCTGAGCCCAGAAATATTCAAGCTCATTCCGAGGGGCAGAATAGTGAGCATTGAAAAGGAAACCTTCCCGCAAATCGCAAGGGCTGGCAGGCTCTATGGCGTTGACATGGGAAAAAGGCAGTTCCTGCAGACAGACAACTTTGAGAGGTTTGAGAAAGCGATATCCGACTGGAAGGGATTCAAATAAAGCGGGTGTACAAGGACTCAAGGCTTTTCCACACCCAAGTCAGGGTGGGAAAGGAGGGCAAAGCGATAAGAATAAGCAAGTTGAGATCAATGAGAAAGGGAGCACATGAAGATTTTGACGCAAGAGACCGAAAGCCTTCTCAGTACGTTACAAAGATCGGAAAAATTCTCAGGAGGACGCACTTGGATGAGCTGCCCCAAATAGTCAGCTGGCTGAAGGGAGACCTCAGGCTTGTTGGAATCAGGCCGCTACCAAAGCGGGACTATAGAAGACTTCACCCCGAATTGAAAAAAATATATGATGAACTTGGTCCAGGTTTGCTTGGAATTGAATACGCCTGCGAGCATTTTCCTCCAACAGAGGATGAATTGATTAAAACAACAAAACAATTCTACACAATGTGGAAAAAGAACAAAAACCTTGCCTACAGAACCTTTGCGCAAAAAATCCTGAAAAATGCCTTTGGAAAAGAAATGCCTAAGGGGGCAAGTGAACATACCAAACCGCGATTCAGGGCAAAACAATAGCTCTGAAATCAGTGGCAGCAACCAATTTAAATTCTTTTTCAGGCAAAATTGGTTTGCCTGAGGAGGAAAAGGAAGTGATTTTCAATGGATTTGGACAAGAAAATACGCAAGATTCCAGACTTCCCGAAGAAGGGCATCCTTTTCTATGATGTAATGAGCCTCTTCCAGGACGCTGCTGCCTTCAGGCAGGCGGTTGACGACCTTGTCGAGCATTTCATGAAAAAGGACACGCACTTTGACAAGGTTGTAAGTGCGGAATCGCGCGGGTTTATCCTTGGGTCAGTACTTGCATACGAGTTCCACGCAGGCTTTGTCCCGCTGAGGAAGCCGGGAAAGTTGCCTTACAAGACAGTAAAACAGGAGTTTGAGAAAGAGTACGGCAAGGACATGTTTGAAATTCATGAGGATGCGATTGAAAAAGGGGAAAGCATTTTGATTGTTGATGACTTGCTTGCAACCGCGGGGACTGCCCGAGCCGCGGTGGACTTGGTGGAAAAACTTGGTGGGAAGGTCAACGGCATAGCATTTTTGGTAGAGCTGACCTTCCTAAAAGGCAGGGAGAAACTCAAAGGATACGATACATTCTCCCTGATTAAGTACAACAAAGAGGGATAACTGCTTGGCTAAAAGGCTTTCAAGATTGAAAGTTGTCATTAAGCCAGCTAAACCAAGTGACTTAGATACAATTGAGAAGATGCATGAAAAAAGAGTGTTTGGTTGCGGTTTGCAACCTACTGAGAAATTAGATGGGATGAAGGTTTTTGTGGCTTGGCATAAGGGGGAAATTGTTGGGTTCTGCCAGCTAAGTGAAACCATTGGAAAAATGAGGGAGGCAAATGTCAATGAAATTGGAGTTACAGAAAAATTTCGGGGCAGAGGAGTGGGCACAAGCTACTTGGAAAAGCCCACTCCCATTTTATAAGTAGAGGTATAAAAAGCATGCATATGGGAATTCATATGAGTGAATCCAAGTTTTACCTGGCTGCTGGTTATAGACCAGCAAATTATTTTCGGGACTATATGGCAATATCAAGGAACCTACAAAGAAGGGGGCATCCAAAATGATTGGGATAATTGGTGGCAGCGGCTTGGAAAAGCCGGAGATAATCAAGGGAGCAAAGGAAATTGAAGTGGAAACGCCTTACGGAAAGCCCAGCTCGTCGCTTTTGATTGGCGAGATTGCCGGGAAAAAGGTTGCAATAATTTCAAGGCACGGGAAAAAGCACCAGATAATGCCAACCAACGTGAATTTCAGGGCAAACGTCTGGGCCCTGAAAGAGCAGGGCTGCAGGCAGGTGCTCGCAACAACTGCATGCGGCAGCCTCAGGGAAGAAATAATGCCTGGCCAGCTTGTTTTCCCTGACCAGTTCATTGACTGGACAAGCAAGAGGAGCAGCACTTTCTTTGACAAGGAGCAGGTCTGCCATATCCCGATGGCAGAGCCTTTCTGCCCAAAGCTGCGTGGGCTGCTGGCTGGCAAGGCAAAGGAACTGAAGCTGCCCCACCACGAAAAGGGGACGGTTGTAACAATTGAAGGGCCAAGGTTCTCGACAAGGGCTGAATCGCACATGTTCAGGAAAATTGGCGGTGATGTGATAAACATGTCGACAGTGCCGGAGGTAGTGCTTGCAAGGGAAGCGGGAATGTGCTATCAGGTTATAGCGATGGCGACAGACTATGACTGCTGGAGGCTGGGAGAAGCTGTTGACATCGCAACCGTGCTGGAAGTCTTCAAGCGCAATGTTGAGAACGTGAAGAAGCTGCTGCTGGCGGCAATACCAAAAATTTCTTTTGCCGAATGCCAGTGCCAGAAGCACATTGAGGGCGCGGTAGTAAAGGTTGAAGAGGACTGACTGGAGAAAGAGGTTGAATTATGGAAAAGAAAGAAGTGAGATGTGTTTTTTGCGGTGGAAACGCCGAACTTAAGTACGAGGAAATAAAGTTGCTGGATGGCAAAGTCATTCTAAAAGAACAACCGTTCTACAAATGCAGGAAATGCAAAAAGGAATTTATAACAAGCCAGCAGATGCGGGAAACTGAAGCACAGTTAAACACTTTCAGCGTAACACGGCCCGTTGTTTCAACAGGGAGAAGCCTTGCGGTTACGATTCCTACGGACCTGACAAAGTTCTACAAATTGAAAAAGGGAGAAAAAGTCCAGTTAATTCCTGAAAGTAAACACATTCTCAAAATAAAAATATGCTAATTCAACAATTCAAATCCCGTTCAGCAAGCCGAGCGAGACAGCCGTAACAATAAGCGCTGCAATCAGCACTCCGGCGCAGTCTGCAACAACGAATTTCCTGAACCGCACGCCGAGAAGGTAGGCAGCAAGCGCGCCTGTCCAGACACCTGAGCCGGGCAGCGGAATGCCGATAAAAAGCGCGATGCCGATTGTGCCGTATTTCTCAACATACGGCTGCACTTTCCTCTGCGTCCTTGCCACAACCTTATAGTATATTTCTTTAATATATTGCACCCTTGTGAAAACCCTGACAAGCCTGTCAAGCAGCAGGAACAAAACAAGCCCAAGGGCAATGTTCACTATTACTGCAACTAAAAAAACTTCCACGAAATTCATTTTCGCAACAAGGATTCCGTAGGGGATGCTTGCCCTCAGTTCCAGGGCAGGCAACAGGGTGAGCAGGGCCAGGTAGAGAAAATTATGTATATCCATGCAGATACCAGAGAACGAGCGCTCTAAGTTAGGAAAGGAAAAAAGTTTAAAAAGAGAATGAGTGCAGATATATATTACACGGAAAAAGCTCAGATGCCATTAACAACAAGTATACATAACAAAACGTGGCGAAAGAGTGCGTGGGGGTCCGGGAGTGATAGAAAAAACAGCCTTCTTGTTACTATTCCTGATTCTCTTAAGCGCGGGGGCGGGGGCTGTGCCAACAGCAGCTCTCAGCGCAAACCCCTCTAGCGGAACTTCCCCTTTAGCAGTAGATTTCTCCGGCAGTAGCTGCACGGACAACAATATGGAATCTCCAATTGTAAGCTGTACAATTAAAGTGGGCGATGGAAATGCTGCTGTGGATTTAAACAGCCTTGCAGGACCATACATATACCATACACGCGGAACATATGACGTAAATTTGTTTGCACTTAACAACGCAGGGCAAAGCGATGACACAATAGTACAGGTCACCGTACAAAACCAGAACCCAACCGCTGTCTTGCATGTAAGCCCTACCAGCGGCTATCACATCCTGGATGTAACTCTCAGTGGTTTCTGCGAGGACTTGGACGGAAACACGACATTGTCTTACTGCCTCTTGGATTATGGCGACGGGAATTGGGAAATTATTGCCTCGCCCTACAATTTCAGCAAGCAGCATTCCTATTACAGTGTGGCAACGTATCAAGCGAAACTAACCGCAAACGATGACCAAGACGTGAATGCCCAAGACAGCGAGGCAATAACAGTGAATGCGCCCGAAGCGCCAACAATCAATAACAAGAAACCGAGCACTGACGTAAACATTGTAAGACCGACTGTTTCTTTTGATATAAACGACAGCGGCAGCGGAGTAAACATCGGCAGTTTGGCACTTTTCATTGATGGAAATAGCATGGCTGGAGCGGCAACGAAAACACAGTTCGGGAGCAACTACCATGTTTCTTGGGCTTTTGATTACGACTTGGCAAATGCCAAGAGAGTATATGTTGGGTTGCGTGTTGCCGACAATCTCGGAAATAATACAGGAGATGTAAACTGGGATTTCCTAATTGACGGAGAAGCACCGACTATTGGGAGCATTACGATTGAAGACAATGAGGACTATACAAATGACACTACGCCAACGATTACTCTCAACAGCGTAAGCGGCAGCCCAAGCCAGATGGCTTTGAGCTGCGAGGAAGGCAATTGGAAGGCTTGGCAGAGCTATTCAAGCACAGTAAGCGACTTTGATATAAGGAGTGCCTCTTATGGCTGCCTGGGCAGCGGCGGCGAAGGCGCGGTAGCGATTTATTTGATATTGAAAGATGCTGCAGGCAACTGGTCAAGTCCTGTAAGTGATTCAACCTATTTGGACACGTCAAGCCCAAGCAAGCCGGACGACTTAACTGCAAGCAGCGAAAGCGATGGCGACATTTACTTGGACTGGGATTCCTCAAATGACAGCGGCGGCAGTGCGGGAATAATTTATTACATCTACAGGGGCACCTCTTCCGGCTTTAGCCTTGGAACCGAGATTAGCACAACCAGCAGCACGGATTACACTGACGACGAAGACAACCTGAGCGAGGGAACGAGGTATTACTACAAGGTAAAGGCAAAGGACAGGGCTGGAAATTTCAGCGGAACAAGCAACCCGGCGGATGCGCTCTCCACAATGGATATTGACGCTGATATGGACACGACAGAGCCTTACCTTAGGTGGGAGCTGCCTGCTGTGGACAGCACTGTCAGCGGCATTGTGCAGTTGAAAGTGCAGAGCTATGACGATGAAAGTAGCATTCGGTTTGTCAAGTTTTATGTTGATGATGTGCCGATTGACACAGATAACAGCGCAGTCAGCGAAAGGTACAGCATTGACTGGAACAGCGAAACAGTTGTTGACGGAACGCACACCTTGAAAGCGCTTGCAAAGAACAGGAGTGGCGATGAGGAATACGACACCACGGTTAAAACAATAACAGTCACAACCGACAACGGAATTGTTTCCATTGGCCAGGAAGGTGACGCCGAGGCAGCGTGTAATTCTGCTGATGAGGAGAAAGCGAAAGTGGATGTTTTGTTTGAGGAAATGAATTGCTTCTGCATTGGGGCTAGCGATGAAGTGAACGATTTGCTTGAGGAAGCAGAGGAACTGCTGCAGGAGGCAAACGAACTGCTTGCCGATGGCGACTTTGCTGCCGCGGAGGAAAAGGCGGAAGAGGCAAAGGAGAAGTTCGAGGAACTACAGGACATGTTCTCAATTGACGACTATGGCAGCGCGCAGGCTTACGTTTACAACCAGGAGCAGCTTGCTTTGTTCCTGCAGGGCGTTGGCCTGGACAGCGGGCTGGTTGCAGAGGCAGAGGCACTGCTCGGCGACTTCAGCATAAACAGGAGCACTGCCTTCAAGAAGGTTTCAGACCAGGATGACACTTACTATAAGGCAATCATAAGGCTCGTTGTGAAAAACAACAGCGGCGAAAGCAAAACAGTGCAGCTGATTGAGGTTATCCCGAAGGCGTTTGCCGGCAACGCGGACAAGATTGCAGCGACAAGGGACTTCACAGTCATTGTCGCCGACCCAATAATCAAGTGGAGCCTTGTGCTTGCTCCAGGAGAGCAGAAGGAAATCAACTACGCTTTGAAGGAAAACTTGGACAGGGATGCGGTTGATGCGATTGCTGCGTCAGAGCCGATAGAGTCATTCATCACCCCGCCGATTCTGCTGCAGGGCAGCACTTCTGTGAATGAGGCGAACTTCAGCGCTGCCGCAGTCACCGGAGGCACGGGCTTCTTCAGCCTGGGCAATGCAATAAACTGGATTGCTTGGGTTGTTGCAGCAATCATAGTAATTGCGGTTGCGTTGTTTGCCTTCAACTACCTGCAGGGCAGGCGCGGGGAAAGACCCTTTGGCTTGGCTGCTATCGGCAGGGAGAAGGGGCTGTTGGAGAGAATAGGCAGCAAAATCCCTGGCTTTGGCGGTGGCGAAGAGGAAGGGCAGAAGCCAAGGTGGGGCTACAGGGGCTGAAGAAAAAATATTTTGTCCTGCCATCAATACTTAAATTTTCTTTCATAGCTTTTGTGGCTGAGCCATTCAAGGATAATGCTTATAACAACAAGTTCTTTTCTTCCAACTGAATAAATCAAACGCCAGGCATTGGGCAGGTTGTATTTCCATAAATTGTCAATCCCGTATTTTTTCTTGTATTCCTTTGGGATGAGCTTTTTTGGAATTCGAATTCCACAAAAAGCATTCTTTTCAAGGTCTTCGAAAGCCCTTACTATAAAGCCGTAGAGTTTCCTGTCTTCGGTTTTGCCCTCAAGCAACTTTTCAAAAGCCTGCTTGACTTTCTCGTCAGCAAACACGACTCTAGACGGAAGCTTCACTTTGCAGGCCCCCAACTCAAATCGGGCCTGCTTAGGTATTTCTCAACAAGCTTTGGGTTCCAAACCCAGATTATCGCACCATCCTCGTCAATGTAAATCTTTCCGCTATACTCCAGATAATCAAGAACCAGATTGAATGTTTGGTACATCATCTTCTTGGGCAAGCTGCGCCAAAGCTTTGCCTTGGTAGGATACTCTTTAGCCTTTTGAATAGCCTCTTCAACCATAAGCACAGTATCGAGCCTTGGATAGCGAAGAATATTGCGGGGTTTAAATCTTGCAGTTCTAGGCAAATCACTCAGTATATCAATTGATACAATATGTTTATTTAACCCCCTCATTTTTGTAGCCCAAGCCAAGTCCGCCCTTTTAATGTATTCCCTGAACAGCTCGGCTTATAAATCCAGCCAATCTTTCGCTCTTTGTCGATAGCAATTCTTACTGAGCGAAGCGGGCAATCAACTCCGCAAAAAGCAAAAATATTAATTCTGCTTGGTTTCTTATTTTACTGGTTGGGCAATGAGCGTAGTGAGCGTAGTCGGAGGAGGACCTGCAGGGCTGCAGACAGCCTCCCTGCTTGCAGAAGAGGGCTTTGACGTAAGCGTTTTTGAAGAGCACAATACTGTCGGCAGGCCGGTGCAGTGCGCGGGCTTGGTAAGCAAAAGCGGCGTGGAAGAGCTTGGGCTAAAGCTCGGCGAATGCACCGTAAACGAGGTAAAAGGGGCTAAAATTTTCTCCCCTGGAGGAGAATGCATTACGGTGCAGAGAAGCGCAACAGTTGCGCTTGTCATAGACAGGTTCGCGTTTGACCAACTATTCTACAGGAAGGCAAAAAAAGCCGGCTGCGACATCAGGTTGGGCAGCAGGCTGATTGACCTGAGGAACGGCAAGCTGTTTCTGGAAAGCAAAGGGCACGGGGAAATGCTGGGAAGCAAGATAATTGTCGGAGCAGATGGGGCAAACAGCGTTGTGAGGAACAGCACGTTCGGCAGCCTTGCTGAAAAGAATTTCATCCAGGGCTATCAGGTGAGGGCAGAGGGCAGCTTTGACAGGGACATGGTTGAACTGCATTTTGGTTTTTTTGCGCCAGGCTTTTTCGCCTGGGTTATCCCTGAATCGGAAAAAACAGCAAGAATCGGTCTGGGTGCAAGGCTGGGGGAAAATGCTGCAGGGCAGCTTGAGAAATTCCTGCAGCAGCGAAACCTTCAAGTGAAGGTCTTGGGCAAGAGCGGGGCGCTTATCCCGCTTGCTGCGCCTGCAAAGAGGCTTGTGGATGGAAACACGCTGCTTGTGGGTGATGCTGCCATGCAGACAAAGGCAACAACAGGCGGCGGCATAGTGTTTGGATTGAAGGCTGCAGGCCATTGCGCTGAGGCAATCGCAAACAACCTGAAGCACCAACAGAGCCTCAGGGCTTATGAAAAGAATATTGGGCAGCTGAACAGGGAGCTGCTGCTGCACTGGAGAATCTATTCATACATCCACTCGCTGCAGGCAGGGCAGTTTGACAGGCTTTTCATTAAAGCAAGGGACGCGGGCATTGAGCGCTTCCTGGAACAGTACGGCGACATGGACAAGCCAAGTGCGTTCATGAGGAAAATATTGTTCAAGCCAAAAATGTGGGGGCTTCTTCCAGCAGCCCTGAAAATGGTGTGATGCTATGCCTCAGCAGCATGAAGGTTTGCTTCGGTGCTACTTACAAAAAAACATTTCTAAAACCCTTTTTCTTGTATTTCCCTCCAATTCCCCGAAAATATGAAAGGGTTAATATAATGTTATATCTCTATATGGAGCTGGTTCTCCAATGCGGTTTCGCTGGATTGCGCTGTTGATTGCTGTGCTTTTAGCTGTTCCTTTTGCTTTAGCCCCCACTTGGCTCTCAACAACTGCAACAGACTTCAATGCTTCTGGAACTGGCCTTGACTTTAACTGGAGCTATGCGGCAATGGATGGCAACCTGATGCCGACCGGCGAGCTTGACTTCAATGTCTGGAAAACATATCCCTCTCTCTCCTGGAGCGGCAGCCAAGCAAGCGACTATGACCAGAACCTTATTACCTACTACAAGTTCAACGACAGGAACAGCGGCGGCAGCGGCGGAAACTGGATTTTTGACGATACAAACAACCACTACGATGGGAATTTAATGAACGGCGCTGACATCACTGGCTGGGGAATGTGGGATTCAAATGCATTGCATTTGGGGGCAGTAAATGATGTGTATGTTAAGACCTCTCTCTTGCCGCCAGTGCAGGGAACGATAATAACTTGGTTTAATGCAGATCTTGTTAGCGGCAGAATGATGGTCGGAGCTATTGATGCCTCCGGTAACCGAAGTTACCTTGGGCTCAATACTGTTCTTGGTGGCGGGGTGGGGGCAGCATCTTGGAGTATAATTAAGGGGACTACTAATATCCAAGCAGGAAGGTGGTATCACGGGGCGCTGACCTGGGATGGAACAACCGTAAACATGTACTTGGACGGAATACGAGAATACTCTGCAGGTCAATCCGGTTCTCCCGCCGGTACAAGCGCTTTGGTTGTCGGGGCAGGCAATAATAATGGTACTCCGGGCTGGGAATTTGACGGCTTGATAGACGAAGCCAAAATCTACAATAGGGCTTTGAGTGCTACCGAGATTCAGGCTGATTATAACAGCTGGATGAAAAGCAATTATTACAGCAGGATTTTTGATTCCAACACTTCTATGGTTTCTTGGAAGACTATTGAGTGGGCTGATTTTTCAGACCAGAACAACAATGTAAGTGTTGATTACAGGGG
>CAZXIC010000017.1:0-22070 GCA_964640195.1 uncultured archaeon
CGCGCATTGACTGAGACGCGGGAACCGGCAACGGCCGGGGCGAAAGAAGCACACCCTGCGGGGGAGAAGGCTGAAAAGGAAGCTGGGGAAAAAGAGAAGAAGGAGAAGATGGAAGAGAAAGAAAAAGGGAAGGCTGCGGAAAAAGTAAGGCTGGGAAAGAAAGAGGAAGGGAAGAAAAAAGAGCCCAAGAAGGCAGGGGAAAAGAAGAAGGCTGAAAAAGCAAGCGGAAAGAAGGCAAAAAAGGAAAAGAAGGGCAGGGCGAAAAAGGCTGGAGAGGAAGCGAAAAAGCAGATTGGGGAAAAGGCACGGGAAAAAGGAAAAAAGAAGCGTGAGAAGACAGAGGCAGAGGGAAAAGAAGCCCCGGGAAAGGGACAGGAAAAAAAGAAGCGTGAGAAGGCGGAAGAGAAAGAGGCCAAAAGGCCTGTAAAAAAAGAAAATGGAAAAGAAGTGACGGCAGATGCGGCTGAGTGAAATGCGGAGCATGTCACTGGAAGAGGCACGAAAGCAAGTGCGGCAGTTGAGGGACGAACTGGCGAAGGAAAGAGCCGTCATTGCGGGCGGCACCAGGCCAGAAAACCCCGGAAGGATTGGACTGCTGCGGAAAACGATTGCAAGGCTGCTTACGGTTATGGGGGAAAAGGAAGCTGCAGGAGCAGCGGGAAAGGCGCAGGAAACCGCTGTTGGCGGAAAACAGGAAAAGGCAGGCAGTACAGCTGTTAAGGCAGGGAAAAAAGAAAGTGGAAAAAAGGAAGGGAGCAAAAAAAGGGGGGGTGAATAAAGAGGAATGGATGAGGTTTGCCCGAAATGCGGACTGCCCAAAAATCTTTGTATTTGCCAACAAATAGCGAAGGAGCAGCAGAAGATAAAAATCAGGATTGACAGGCGGAGCTTTGGCAAGCTTGTAACTGTTGTAAGCGGGCTTGGCAACGACGTTAATGTGGGGGAGCTGACAAAGCACTTGAAGAGAAGCCTGGCTTGCGGCGGCACAGCGAAACATGACCAAATAATCTTGCAGGGCGAGCACAAAAGCAAGGTCAAGGCGATTTTGCTTGGGCAGGGCTTTAAAGAGGAGTTAATAGATGCTTAAGAAAAAAAAATACTGCATAACTAAGGAAAACTTGGCAGTGCATGAATGGATTGGACTGCCTGCAGTTGTTAAGGAGAGCACAGACAAGGGCAGGATTGGTTTGAGAGGCACGATAGTTAATGAGACCAAGAATTTGGTTGTGATTGAGACAAAAAAAGGGGAAAAAAATTTGCCGAAGAGGGAAGTGAAATTGGCTGTGAAGATTGGCAAGGAGAATGTTCTGCTGGACTGCGGCAAGGGGCAGTACAGGCCAGAGGACAGGGTAAAGCATGGGGGTAAAGCAAATGCCTGAGTGCAATGACAAACGCTGTGCGGTTCACGGCAGCCTTAGCATACGCGGCGCTGTCTTCAGGGGCGTTGTCGTAAGTGCAAAGCCCGACAAGACAGTTACGGTTGAAAGAGCTGTTGTGCAGTACGTGCCGAAGTACGAGAGGTATAAGAAGATTAAGAGCCGGGTTTACGCACACAACCCGGGCTGCATTAACGCAAAGGAAAACGACATCGTAAGGGTTGGTGAAACAAGGAAGCTGAGCAAGACAAAGAGCTTTGTCGTACTTGCAGTGCTTGGGAAGAAAAAGGTAATAAAGGCAGAGGAGGAAGCAGTGGGGATAAAAAAGGGGAAAGCAGGAGAGGAAGAGGAGGAAAAAGGATGGCTAGAGAAGAAAGAGGATGGGGAGAAAAAAGAGCCCGAGAAGACGAGAGAAAAAGGGAAGGCTGCGGAGGAAGAGAAGGAAAAAGGGAAGGCTGCGGGAAAGGAAGTTGAGAAAGAAATCGGGAAAGATGCGCAGGAAAAGGAAAGAAAGAAAGCTGAGAAGGCAGAGGAGACGGGAAAAGAATCTAGGGGAAGGCAGGAAAAGGGCGAAGGAAAGGCTGAGAAGACGGAAGCAAAGGAAAAAGAAACTGAGGGAGAAAGGCAGGAAAAGGGAGAAAAAGAGCCAGGGAAGATGGAAACTGGGGAAAGTTCTGGAGAAAAGAAACAGGCTGAAAAAGCAGGGAGCGAAGGGAAATGAGGGCAATAAGCTCGGTTGCAACAAAGGGGCTGTGCCTCAAGAGCAGGTGCGTTTGCACTGACAACAGCGGAGCCAAGGAGGTGCAGATAATCAGCGTGTTCGGGCACAAGGGAAACAAGAGGATGATGCCAAAGGCAGGCATTGCAGACATGGTGAATGTTGTTGTAAAAAAAGGAAAGCCGGAGATTAGAAAAAAGGTGGAGAGGGCAGTTGTCGTGAGGGTTAGGAAAGAGTTCAGGAGACCGGATGGCCTGAGGGTTAAATTCGAGGATAATGCGGTTGTGTTGGTTGACGAAAAGGGCCTGCCAAAGGCGAGTGAAATCAAGGGAGTGATTGCAAAAGAGGTTGGCGAAAGGTGGCCAAAGATTGCAGGAATTGCCAGCGCGATAATCTAGGGAATGTGTTTTTGTATGAATATTATTGAGTCAAGCAAGCCGAAAAAGCAGAGGCAGTACCTTTACAGCAAAGCATTGCACAGGAAGCAGAAAGACTTGTCCGGGCATTTGAACAAAAAGCTATCAGGGCAGCTTGGCAAGAGAAGCCTGCGGATTAGGAAAGGGGACACTGTAAAGGTTTTGAGGGGAAGCAAGAAAGGAAGCGAGGGCAAGGTCACGGGCGTTGACTACAGAAGAGGGGTTGTTTTCATTGAGAAGCTGGTAAGAAAGAAGGCAGATGGGACAGAGATAGCGCTGCCGGTAAGGGCTTCTAACCTGCTGATTGTTGATGTTGACAGAAGCGATGCAAGAAGGTTCAGGAGAAAGAAGGCTGGGAAGATGCCAGAGCCTGAAAAAGCAGGAGAGAAGGAAAAAGGAAAGGCTGCGGAAAAGGAAGTTGAGAAAGAAATCGGGAAAGATGCGCAGGAAAAGGAAAGAAAGAAGAATGAGAAGACGGAGGAGAAGGAAAAAGAAGCCGAGGGAGAAAGGCAGGAAAAGGGAGAAAAAGAGCCAGGGAAGATGGAAACTGGGGAAAGTTCTGGAGAAAAGAAACAGGCTGAAAAAGCAGGCGGAAAGAAGGCGAAAAAGGAAAAAAGGAGCAAGCGGTGATTTAGAGGTGGCTAGAAAGGGCGAAAGAAAGGCTGAGAAGAGGCTCGCAGCAGGCAAGGCTGCTGCTTTACTCAGAAAGGAAAAAACATGGGCGATTAAGCCAACGGCAGGACCGCATAATAGGAAAAGCGCTGTTCCGCTTGGGTTTGTTGTAAGGGACCTGCTCGGCATGGCTAACACACTGCGGGAAGTAAAGTACATTCTGAACAAGGGTTTGGTTTCGGTTGACGGCAGGACAGTGAAGGACAGCAGGTTTCCCGTTGGGTTGTTTGACTTGCTCGAAGCGAAGCCGGAAAAGGGGCTCTACCGCATGCTTGTTAACAGAAAAGGGCAGCTGATTGCAAGGGAAGAGAAGCAAGGCAAGAAAGAAAAGCTGTGCAAAATCGTTTCAAAGACTGCATTTGGCAAGGACAGGCAGCAGCTGCAGACAAATGACGGAAGGACATTCAGCGAGGAGAAGCCTGCTGCAAAGGTGGGCGACAGCTTGCTCATATCCCTGCCGGGGCAGAGGATCCTGCAGCACTTTAAATTCGTGCCTGGCAGTACTGCGCTTGTTGTAAGCGGGAGAAACGTTGGGACGCTTGCAACAATTAAAAAAATCATACCCGGAACGATGAGGAGACCAAAACTGGTTACGCTGGATGCTGATGGAAAGGAGTTCCAGACCACCGCAGCCAATATTTTCATTGTCGGGGATAAAAAACCGGCAATTGCAGTAAAGAGTGGGTAAAAAATGTCAGATGAGAACAGCATGAAGAAGATAGCCTTGGAAAAGGTAACCGTGAACATGGGGGTGGGACCAGACCCTGATGCGCTAAAGACTGCGCAGAAAATAATTGAAAGGATTACTGAAAAGAAGGCTGTCCAGACCAAATGCAGGGTAAAGCAGCCCAAGTGGAACATCAGGCCAGGCTTAGCAATCGGCTTGAAAGTCACTTTGAGGGACAAGGAAGCCGAGGACTTTTTGGGCAAGGCTTTAAGCGCAAAGGGAAATTCGCTGAGCAGCAAAAACTTTGACAACAGGGGCAACTTTGGTTTCGGCATCCACGAGTACATAGACCTGCCCGGCGTAAGGTATGACCCTGCCCTGGGCGTCAGGGGTTTCGATGTCCTGGTAACACTGCGGAGGCCTGGTTTTAGGGTAAAGAGAAGGAAGAGAAGGAGCACACCGGTCGGCAAAATGCATGTAATTGAAAAGCCGGAGGCCATTGATTTTGTAAGAAAAAAATTCGGGGCAGTGGTGGAATGACAGGAAAGAGGGTCAAGGAAAAGCGCAACCTGCGGGAAGAGAAAAGGCTGCGCAGGTGCAGGGTTTGCGGAACAAGGAAGGCGGTTGTAAGGAAGTATGGCTTGAAGGTTTGCAGGAGATGCTTTAAGGAGATTGCTGAAAGAATCGGCTTCAAAAAATACGACTAAAAAGGTGGAGTACTGATGGGTTTGGATCCTATTGCAGATGCATTGGTTGCAATAAAGAACAGCGATGCCGCTGCCAACAAAGAGTGTTTATTCAGGCCTGCGAGCAAACTGTTGGGGGAGATTTTGAGGGTAATGCAGCAGCAGGGCTATGTTAACAGCTTTGAATTCATAGATGACGGCAGGGACGGCACTTACAGGATAGAGCTGCTTGGGAAAATCAACAACTGCAGGGCAATAAAGCCGAGGTATGCGGTGAAAAACAACGAATTCGAAAAGTACGAGAAGCGCTACCTGCCAGCGCGGGATGTCGGCATTTTGGTTGTCACAACCCCGAAAGGCGTTTTGACCCACAGCGAAGCGAAGAAAAATGGCATTGGAGGAAGATTGCTGGCGTTTGTTTATTGAAGGGATTTTTATGACAGGGGAAAAAATGCAGAGGGTTATCAGCCTGCCTGAAGGATTCACGGCTGTGGCAGAGCACAACAGCATTACGCTAAAGTCAGCGAAAGGTGAGACAACCAAAAAGTTCAAGGCGAGTGGCATTTCATTCAAGGTGCAGAACAGCAGCATTGTGCTTGAAGGCAGGCCCGCTTCACGCAGAATCAATGCATTGCTGCAAACGATTGCCTCGCATATCGGTAACATGGCAGCTGGGCTGCAGCAGCAGTTCCAGTACAAGCTTGCAGTGGTCTACAGCCATTTCCCAATGAACGTCACTGTCAAAGGCAACGTTGTTGAAATAAACAATTTCACAGGCGAAAAGTTTCCAAGATATGCAAAAATCCTGCCAAATGTAAGCGTGCAGGTCAAAGGCAAGGAGATTACGGTGAGCAGCGCTGACAAAGAGGCTGCAGGGCAGACTGTTGCAAACCTTGAGAACGCGACAAAGGTCAAGGGAAAGGACAGGAGAATTTATCAGGACGGGATATTTGTTGTCCAAAAAGCCAAGAGGCCGGCAGTTGGGGGAAGAGAAAAGCATGCTGCCGTTGAAATAGAGGAAAAACAGGCAGCACCCGAGGAAAAAGCCGAAAGGGCAGTACTTGAGCGAAAGGGTGAGCGTTGATGGCTGGAAAGAAGGCTAAAGGAATGGAAAAGCCGAAAAAGCCGAAGGAAGCAAAAAAAGGGAAACTGGGGGAGGCTGGCAGACCTGCGAAGAGGGAAAAGTCTGCAGTAGAGGAAAAAGGGAAAACCGCAGAAAAAGAAAAGAAGGAAGCCAAGAAAGTAGGGGGGGCAGTAGAGAAGGGAGAGAAAAAACAAGTTGGGAAAAAGGCAGGGGAAAAGGAAGAAAGAAAGCGCGTAAGCAAAAGCAAAGAGGCTAAGCGCTTGGCAATGCTGGTAAAGAAAAAGAAGAGATACTTGTTCAGGGGCAGGTTCGGCAAGAGAAGCGTCAGAAACGTAAGCAAAAGGAAGTGGCAGAGGTGGAGAATGCCAAGGGGGATTGACATTTATTTCAAGCGGGAAGACGGCAGGATTCCCGGCACCGGCTACAGGACACCAAAAAGCATTAGATTCGTGCACCCAAGCGGCTTTGGGGAAGCGCTTGTTAGGAATGCCGCAGAGGTCGAGGCACTTGCTGCTAAGAAGGAAACTGTTGCAGCAAGAATCTCTGCAGCTGTGGGGAGAAAGAAGAGGCAGGAGATATTGAAAAAAGCGGAAGAGCTCGGCGTTTTTGTTTTGAACAGGTGAGCAGGCAATGAAGGCTGACAAGGTTAGGAGGATGGCTGCCCGGATATTAAAGGCGGCAAACTCAGACGTCTGGTTTGACTACAAGCGGCTGGAGAAAATCCAGTCTGTCATGACAAAGGAGGACGTAAGGGGCCTCATAAGCGAAGGGGCAATCAGGAAAAGGAAGAAGCAGAGCAAGAGCAGGGGAAGAGCGAGGCTGCTGAAAGCGAAGAAAAAGAGGGGCAGAAAAAGGGGGCATGGAAAGAGGAAGGGGAAGAGGAAGGCAAGGCAGAGGGGCAAAGAGCAATGGATGAGGAACATCAGAAGCCAGAGGCGGATGCTGCGGCAGCTGAGGGAAAAGAAGCCAGATGCTGTGAAAAAGGCAGGCTACAGAAAGGTGTACAGGATGGCTAAAGGAAACCTTTTCAAAGGAAAGAAGTATCTGCGCACTGCCGTTGAGGGCAAGAAAGGGTGAATTCCTATGGCTGGAAAAAGCACTTTCACGACCCAGTTCAGGAGAAGAAGGCAGGGAAAAACCAATTACAAAAAAAGGCGAGCGCTGTTGAGCAGCAATCTCCCAAGGCTGGTTGCAAGGAAGTCAAATAAATACATCGTTGTTCAATTGGTAGAATTCGCGCCGAAGGGGGATAAAACGCTTGTGCACGTTAACAGCAAGCAGCTTGCAGCGCTGGGCTGGAAGGCCGGGAAGAAGAACATGCCTGCTGCTTATTTAACCGGGCTGCTCGCTGCCATGAAGGCAAAGCAACGCAGGATTGAGAAAGCAGTCTTGGACATAGGGTTCAGCACGCCTGTGCATGGCTCGTTTTGGTCAGCTGTCCTGAAAGGCGCGCTTGACGCCGGCTTGCAGGTGAATGCAGGCGAAGAGGCAATGCCAAGCGAAGAGCGGGCCAGCGGCAAGCACATTGAGCGCTTCGCGGCGTTACTTGGAGAAAAGCCCGCTGAAAGGTTCAGCACTTATGCCAAGCAAGGGGTTGATGCAAAGCAATTGAGCAAGCTGTTTAATGCAACAAAGGAGAAAATCCTGAAAACAAAACAGGCAGGTAGCTAGAAATGGTTGAAAAGAGGAAAAGTGGAGGGGAAGAGGCAAAGGTGCCCATGGCGGAGCTGAGCGAGAGGGAAAAGCGCTTGGCCAAGTGGGTGCCAAAAACAGAGCTTGGGAAAAAGGTTATGGCCGGAGAAATTACCGACATAAAGCAGGTGTTTGACAGCAACATGCCGGTTCTGGAGCCAGAGATAGTGGACAAGCTGGTTGAACTGGAGGAAAAAGTGGTTGACGTTAAAAAAACCGCGAGGGTTATTGCAGCCGGACGGCGCTTTTCCTTCAGGGTAACGGTTCTGGTTGGAAACAGGGACGGCTTTGTCGGCATTGCAACCACGAAGGATGCAGAGAAATGGCCTGCAATAAGAAAAGCCACAAAGAACGCTAAAATGAACCTCGTTGGGGTGAGGAGGGGCTGCGGCAGCTGGGAATGCGTCTGCGGAACAATGCACAGCGTGCCGTTTAAGGTAACTGGCAAGAGCGCCAGTGTCAGAGTGACTTTGCTGCCCGCACCAAAGGGCGTTGGCTTGGTTGCGGGCTCTGCCATAAAAGAGGTGTTGGTTTTGGCAGGAATTCGGGATGTTTGGACACGGGTCAAAGGCGCGACTGACACAAAACTGAATTTCATAAAAGCTGCAATCGATGCCCTGAGCAAAACAACGAAGATGCGGGTTTCCGACAGCATAAGCAGGAAAACGGAGAGGTGAAAACTGGGAGATGTATGCTGCAATTAGGGTCAGGGGCAGCGTGAACATTGCCCCTGCAGTGAGGAAAACACTGCGGCTGCTTGGCTTGCATAGGGTAAACCACATGGCGCTTGTTAGGGATGAGCAGAGGGGCATGCTGGAAAAGGTTAGAGCGTACATTACATTCGGGGAAGTAGATGAAAAGACGCTTGCCCTAGCGCTGGAAAGGAAAGGCAGGCTGCAGGGGGACAAAAAATTAGATGCAAAGTTTTTCCAGGAGATGAAATTCAAGGGCTTTGAAGCAGCGGCAAAGGCATTGGTTGAGAAAAAGACAACGCTGCACAAGTTGGGGATAAAGAATGTTTTCAGGCTTAGACCGCCGAGAAAGGGCTATGAGAGGGCAGGCATTAAAAAGGCTTACAGTGCTGGCGGTGCCCTGGGTTACAGGGCAGCCGATATAAACCGCTTGGTTTTGAGAATGTTGTGAAACGGTGTGGAAAATGGTGGTAAGGAGAAGGAGAAAGAAAAACAAGCTGCGCGGTCAGAGGACGCATGGAAAAGGCGACACCAAGCACAAAAGAGGGGCTGGCAGCAGAGGCGGCAGAGGCAGGGCTGGTTCGCATAAGCACAAATATAGCCTGTATTATGACAGCTTCGGCATGGAGAGGAAAAAAATCAGGGCAAAGAAGGAGATTAAGGCGATAAACCTGGACCAGCTGTTGCAGCAGTTGCCAAAACTGGTTGCAGAGAAAAAGGTTGGAAAAGAGGGGAATACTTTTGTTATTGACGGCAGAAAAGTTGGCTATGGTAAGATTCTTTCAAGAGGTGCAGTAAAGGAAAAGCTTATTGTGATTAACATGGGGGCAAGCAGGAAGGCAAGGGAGAAGATATTGGCAGCTGGTGGAAAAAAAGAGGAAGTCGCAGGGGAGAAAAAGGGGGAAATTGAAGAAGCTGCCGGGAAAGAAGCCGCAAAGCCTGCAGCGGAGAAGAAAGAGGAAAAAGCAGAGAGGCCTGCAAAAGAGACGATTGGAGAAAAGGAAAAACTGAAGAAACTAAGAAAAGAAAAAAATGTAGAAAAGGGTGAGCAGCAATGACTTTGCTTGACAGGCTTGAGCCAGTTTTCAGGATGCTGCCTGAAATAAAGCCGCCTGCAACAGAAGTTCCTCTCAAAAGGAAATTGATGTGGAGCGGTCTTGCCCTGCTGTTGTTTTTCGTAATGGGCAGCATCACGCTTGTTGGGTTGGACGCGGCAAGGGCAGACTATTTGGCCGGGCTGCAGACGATTCTTGCAAGCAACATGGGTACGCTTATAAGTGCAGGCATCGGCCCAATCGTTTTGAGTTCAATCATCCTGCAGCTGCTTGTAGGCAGCAAATTCATGCAGGTTGACTTGGGCAATCCGCAAGATAGGGCAAGGTTCCAGAGCCTGCAGAAGCTGTTTGCTATTTTCCTGTGCTTTTTTGAGGGCATAGCATACACGATTACTGGAACGCCGCTGCTCGCACTGCCCGGCATGATGCTTTTCGTTGTTTTACAGGTTGCGCTTGGTTCAATTATTTTGCTTTACTTGGATGAATTGGTGAGCAAGTACGGGATTGGTTCTGGCATTGGCTTGTTTATTGCGGGCGGTGTCAGCGGGGCATTCTTTTGGCAGATTTTCAGGCCTGGCACATCCATTGGTGACCCCGGCGGCGTTGTACTGCAATTCGTTGCATCCCTGAGCACGGGCGCAAACTTTTTGCTGTTCCTGCCAATCGTGGTTGCAATAATTATCTTTGCAATCGTGGTCTTTGCTGAGGGGATGCATGTGAACATCCCGATTACAATGGGAACTCGTGGAATGGGGGGCAGGTTTCCTGTAAAGCTGTTGTATGTGAGCAACCTGCCGGTGATTCTCGCAGCAGCGCTTTTTGCAAACATACAGCTGATGTCTGAGTTAGCCAAAAACACGCCGCTGCTAAGCAATATAATGGGCGCTGTTGCCTGGGCAACCGACAGCCCCTTCAACCTTTTCCAGGATATTTTGTTGAGGGTCAGCAGAGAAGGGCTGTTGCAAGCCTTTGGCTTTATGGCACCACAACTGCTGCAGGCAGCTGTTTACATGGTTGTTTTGATTGCCTGCTGCATTGTATTCGGCGTATTCTGGGTGCAGATGGGGGGCCAGGGCCCTGAGGCTGTTGCAGAGCAGCTGCAGAGAAGCGGCATGTACATCCCTGGCTTCAGGAGGGACAAAAGGATAATTGAAGGGATTCTTAAAAGGTACATTCCAACGATTACGATTCTGGGCAGCATCTTTGTTGCACTGCTGGCTGGCTTTGGCAACATGGCGCTGGGAACCCTGTCAAGCGGAACCGGAATACTGCTGACTGTCGGCATTGTTTACAGGCTGTACGAGGAGCTTGCAAGGGAGCAGATGGTTGCAATGCACCCTGTGCTGGGAAAATTGTTTGGGTGATGATTATGGGTAATGCGGACGAAGCGGATGGTTTTTATTTTATTCCCCTTCCAGTTATTTCAGGAAGCGGCTTTTCCCTTACCGAATTTTTTTTGGTGGTCGGCTAATGGCATTCCTCACACCCGCTATAGACATTGCCGTGATTAGCGCGGTTTTGGTAGCTGTAAGCAGGTTTATCCAAGGCAAACTGGTTGACAAGGCAAAGATGAAGGAGATTCAGAAACGGAGCAAGGAGAAACAGAGGAGAATAAAAGAGCTTGTGCAGAGAACCGATGAGCAAAGCAAGGCAGAAATTCAGAGGCTGCAGCAGGAGATGTTTGCAGAAATGGGGGAAAGCATGCAGGGCAGCAGGCGCTACATGATGGTTTCGCTGCCAATCTTCTTGGTTGTCTCTTTCCTGCTTGGCACATTTTACGGCGGCACGGCTTTTGATGCACTGTTTCCGCTGCCAGAGTTCAACAACTTTTTCCTGCTCAACCCGCTTACCTGGATTCCAGTTGGTTTCAGCGTCAAGACAGGCTGGCTCAAGTGGTATTTCTTCTCCTACATGATTGTTTCAATTGTCCTTTCCATTGCAGCAAAGATTTATGGGAAGGCAAAGAAGGTGCAATAGATGCCGAAAAGGAGCGAGAGAGGTAAAAAGAGGAAGTTCAGGCGAAGGGCCAGCGGAAAGGCAAAGCCGTATTTTGCTGAAGGGAAGAGCGGAAAAAATTGCTGTGCGTTGTGCGGCGCTGTTCTGCACGGCACACCGCACGGGAAAAGCGCGAGCGCCGTGAGGCAGCTTGGCAAGAGCGAAAGGAGGCCAAGCGCTTTGTTTGCAGGGACGCTCTGCGGCAAATGCAGAACGCTTGTAGTGGAAGAGGCAGCAAAGGTTGATTGCAAGGCGAAGAAGCTGGCTGACGTGGAACTGAGGCTGCAGCCATACGTTGCATGCGTGAAGGTGAGCTGAGATGAGCGGGCTGGAGAAGGGTGCTGTTTGCATTAAGACAAAGGGCAGAAAGGCAGGCGCAAGGGTAGTTGTAGTTGAGTTTGATAAAAAGACAGGGTTTGCAATCGTAGAAGGCAAGACTGTGAAAAGGAAAAGATGCAACATCCTGCACCTCTTCCCAACCGGCGAAATGGCTGACGTGAAGGCTCTGCTAAAAACTGCAAAGCGGGCGGAAGGTGGCGCAGGCAGCAAGAAAACTGCAAAGCGGGCGGAAGGTGGCGCAGGCAGCAAGAAAACTGCAAAGCGGGCGGAAGGGAAGTCAAGCAGCGAGAAAAAAATGGAAAAGAAAAGCCTGGGGAGAAAGAAAGGGAAAAGGGCAAAGAAAGTAAGAAGAGAAAATGAGTGATTTTTATGGCTGAAGAGAACACGGAGGAAAAGGGAAAGGAAAAAGGGGAAGCGCTTGGAAAGGGGACTGCACCGCGTAAAAAGGAGCCAGAAGAACAAAAAGCAGCAGAAAGGAAAGGTATTGCTGAAAGGCAAAAAGCCGCAAGGTTGGAAGAAGCTGCGCATGGAAAGGAAGAAAGAAAAGGAGGCAGCGGAGGCGTAAGGTACATTGTCAGGATTGCAACCAAGGACCTGAACGGAAACCTGCCAATCTACAGGGCTCTGGAGAAAATAAAGGGGGTAGGTCCCAGAATGGCGAAAAACATTGCAATCGCATTTGAAAGAGAGACAAAAGTGCCGTTCTACAGCAAGCTTGGGCTTCTTCCGGAGGAACTGGACAAAAAGCTGGAGGAGATTGTGCTGAATCCGGGGAAGTACGGTGTACCGGCCTGGAGCCTCAACAGGCTGAAGGAGTTTGAAACCGGGGAGGATAAACACTTGGTTATGGCTGACCTGGATTTGCAGCTGAGGAAAGACCTGCAGAGGCTGAATTTGATAAAAAGCTACAGGGGGCTGCGGCACAGCTGGGGCTTGCCTGTTAGGGGGCAGAGGACAAAGTCAACCCACAGGGGGAAGGGCCCAGTGGTTGGAGTTCTAAAAAGGGAGGCAAGAGCGGCACTGGCTGCTGCTGGCAAGGGAAAAGAGGAGGAAAAGAAGTAGCAGGTGATTGACAGTGGGCGACCCCAGAAAAACAAAGAAACACTTTGAAAGGCCGCTGAGGCTTTGGGACAAGGAAACCCTGGAGGCAGAGAAAGCATTGATGGATAACTACGGGTTGAAGAACAAGCGGGAGTTGTGGAGAATAAAAACAATGCTGAGCAAAAAGAGGAAGAGCTCAAGGCAGTTGCTCGCGCTCCCCCTGGATGAAAGGGTGAAAAGGGAGAAAGACCTACTGCACAGCCTTGCAAGATTTGGGCTATTGGATGAAAATGCCGTGCTTGATGACATCCTGACCCTGTCGACAGACGCACTGCTGGAAAGAAGGCTGCAGACATTGGTTTGGAGAAAGGGTCTTGCAAACACAGCAGGCCAGGCGAGGCAGTTTATAACGCACGGGCACATCGCAGTTAACGGAAAAAGAGTCAGTTCGCCCGGCTACCTTGTGGGTTCCTCAGAGGAAAACAAGATTTCATATTATGGGAAAAAAATGGAGCTGAAGCCAAAAGTGCAAAAGAAACAGCCTGCAGAGCCAAGGGAAGCGGAGGAAGTGGCAGGTGAAGAAGAGAAACAGCCTGCGAAGTCAGGGGAAGAAGAGAAACAGGCAGCGGAGCCGAAGGAAGAAAAAAAGGGGGCAAATGAGGGAGCGAAAAAGGGGGCTGCTGAAAAGACTGCAGAAGAGAAGCCTGGGAAAGGTGAGAATTAATGGGCAAAAGGGGAATCATCCACATTTACGCTTCGAGGAATAATACACGTATTTTGCTTACAGACGTAACCGGCGCGGAAACGATTGCGAAATGCAGTGGCGGCGAAGTTGTGAAAGCGCAGCACAAGGAGGGAAGCCCTTACGCCGCAATGAAGGTTGCAGAGACTGTTGCAGAAAAGGCAAAGGAACGCGACATAAGAGAGGTCAGCGTAAGGGTTAGGGGTACGGGGGGCAACAAAAGCAACAGCCCCGGTCCAGGAAGTGAAGCCGCAATCAGGTCGCTTACAAGAGCAGGGCTTATAATAAAATCCATTGAGAACGTAACGCCAATTCCGCACAACGGGTGCAAGAAAAAGAAGAGGTATAGGGGAAAGAAAAATTAAAAAGAGGTTGCCAAAAATCAGCTATCAGGATAAAAAGGAGGCAGGTGTTGATGGCGGTTAGGATAAAAAAACTGGATGAAAAAAACAATGTTGGCAGGTATTTGGTTAAAGGCGTGAGCCCCACCCTCCTGAATGCAATCAGGAGAAGCGTAATGCTGCATGTGCCCTGCCTTGCAATCGAAGACGTTGCAGTGTATGAAAACAATTCTGTGATGTTTGACGAGTTCCTGGCGCACAGGCTTGGCATGCTGCCGCTGAGGACAGACGCACGCACTTACAAGCTTGGAGACAAGGTGAAGATGGTTCTGGAAAAAGAAGGCCCTGCCATGGTTTACAGCAAGGACATAAAAAGCACTGACCCGAAAATCGAGGTGCTTGACAAAAAGATTCCGATAGTGAAGCTGGGGAACAACCAAAAAATCAAGGTCGAGATGCAGGCTGTAATGAGCTCAGGGAAAGAACAGAGCAAATGGCAGCCGGCAATAATCAGCTACCAGGAATTGCCGGTTGTTTACAGTGAAAAAAACTGCAATGCCTGCGGCGAATGCACAGCAGCATGCCCAAAAAACGTTCTTGAGATAAAGGGGAAGAAAGTGGTGCTTAGGGAGCCGTTTGAATGCATCTTGTGCGGTGCCTGCAGGGATGCGTGCAAGAGGGATGCCCTGGTTGTTGACGTGGAAAAAGACAGTTTTATCCTGCACGTCGAGCCGATTGTTGGAATTTCAGTCGGCGGGATAATAAACAGTGCGGTTGAGGAATTACACAGCAAAAGTAAGCTGTTTGCAAAGCAGCTGCAGAAGGTAAAAGGGGGTTAGAAAAATTAATATTTTGCTTGGGGCTGAGAGTAGTTATGCAGGGGTTCCCGAGCGGTCAAAGGGGCAGGACTTAAGATGTATTCCATTACACTTTTCGGGGAGAGCATGGGAAATCCTGTGGCTTAGTGCCTTCGGGGGTTCGAATCCTCCCCCCTGCACTTAAAGCAAGGTTTTTGTGGTGAAACAGGCATGAAAAGAACTGGTCCTATGAAGGAGAAGACAAGGCAGTTAATTGCCCTGCTTGAAAAGGCTGCAAGGAAAGAGAGGAAGGCCATTTGGCTAGACATAGCCAAAATGTTGTGCAAGCCCAGGAGGCAGAGGGCTGCACTGAACATGTGGAAAATCGAAATTCTGGCAAAGCTCTTCAAGGACAAGCACCTGCTTGTGCCTGGGAAGGTTTTGGGGAAGGGCCTGTTGCAGCACAAGGCAAGCGTGATTGCATTTGAATTCAGCGCTGGCGCAAGGAAGAAGATTGAGCAGGCTGGCGGCACTGCCCTGTCAATTGAAGAAGCGCTGGGTAAAAAAATCAAGGGAAACGCGGTTGTGATTGTCAAATAGCAAAAGGTGCGGTTAATATGATTTTACTGAATGCCCATGGAGCTGTTTTCGGCAGGCTTGCCTCGTTTGCTGCAAAAAAGGCATTGCAAGGCAACGAAGTGGTTATAGTTAATGTGGAGAAATCGATTATAACAGGCAGCCAAGACGATGCAGCGAAAAGGCTTGGGAGAAAACTTGGCCTGCGTGCAAAGGGCAATCCAACGAAAGGGCCGAAATACAGTAGAATGCCGGACAGGGTTCTCAGGAGGGCAGTGAGAGGGATGCTGCCGTTTAGAAGCAGGAGGGGCAAGGAAGCACTGGGCAACGTCAAGGTGTTCCTTTCCATGCCGACGCAGTTCGAAGGCAAGCAGTTCGCAGCACTGCCGGCCAGGGAGGAAAGCAAGATAAAAAAGCATGTTGAGCTTGGCACTGTGTGCAGGCTGCTTGGGGCAAAGTGGTGATAATAGTTGCTGGGAAAGAAAAAAAAGCATAAGCGGAAAACTGGCATAAACAGCAAAGCAAAGAAGAAGGCTGCTGTTGCAAGGGCAACGATAAAAAAAGGCAGCGGCAGGGTGAAGATTAACAAGCGAAGCGTTTGGTTGTTCCAGCCGGCATATTTGAAGCAGTTTGTCCAAGAGCCATTGGAGATTGCCGGCAACCTTGCAAAACAGGTGGACATTGAAGCAAAGGTGAAGGGCGGCGGCTTTATGAGCCAGGCTGCTGCTGCAAGAAGCGCGATAGCAAAAGCACTGTTACTGTACAGCAAGGATAACAAGCTGAGGGCAGCTTTTCTGGCTTACGACAGGATGCTGCTGGTGGATGATGTACGCAGGGTTGAACCGAAAAAGCCTTTGGGCACAAAGGCAAGGAAAAAGAAGCAGAAAAGCAAAAGGTAAAAAACAGGTTGGAGGTTGATTCGCTGTGATTGTTCCCATAAGGTGCTTCAGTTGCGGAAAACCGTTGGCTGGATTGTACGAGCAATTCAAGCAGAGGGTTGGAAAGGGGGAGAAGCCGGAAAAGGTGTTGGATGACTTGGGGGTCACGCGATATTGCTGCAGGAGAATGCTGTTCACACAGGCAGACCTGATTGACGATATCATGCAGTACAAGGGCTGATTGGTTGATGGCTGAACGAGAAGAGCAGAAAGGGCACTTGGTTGAGTTAGACCACTACCTGAAGACAGGCAGCCATATTGGAACCCGCTTCAAAACAGGCGACATGCAGAGGTACATATTCAAACAAAGGAAAGACGGACTGCGCGTTCTGGATGTTAGCACAATTGATGAGAGGATAAAAATTGCTGCAAAGCTACTTTCATTGTTTGAGGCGGAAAAGATTGTTGCCATTTCAAGGAAGGCATACGGTCAACAGCCTGCCAAGCAGTTCGCAGCTGCCATCGGAGCAAAAGCAATACTTGGCAGGTTTGTGCCAGGCACATTCACAAATCCAGCAGCAAAGGGTTTTATGGAGCCTGCTATTTTGGTTATTACAGACCCTGAATCAGACAGGCAGGCAGTTGAGGAAAGCGTTAGGTTGAAAATACCCGTTATTGCACTGTGCTCTACAAACAACTATTTGCGCAACATTGATTTGGTTATTCCAATCAACAACAAAGGCAGGAAAAGTTTGGCCCTGGTATACTTTTTGCTTGCGAGGGAATTCTTGAAAGAGAAGAAACTGGTCAAGAAGGACAGCGATTTCAAAAAAACAGCCGAGGATTTTGAGTATAAGCTGC
Organism: uncultured archaeon; assembly: GCA_964640195.1. Classification (GTDB taxonomy): domain Archaea; phylum Iainarchaeota; class Iainarchaeia; order Iainarchaeales; genus CAZXIC01. The sequence continues at coordinate 16,629 of CAZXIC010000017.1, forward strand.
AGGAAGGGGCAGAGGAAGCAGCTGAGTTAGAAACAGCCCAGATTGGCAAAAAGCGCCCAGGCATAAAACGCAGGCACTGGGAAGCGAGGAGAAAGCGTGAGCGTTAGAACTGCCACAGTTGCCGGAGCGTTTTACCCTGCTGGCAAAAAACAAATTACAGAACAGTTGGCTGCTTTTTTAAGGGGTCTGCCGAAAGAGGGCAAATCAAGCTGTGTTGTCGCGCCACACGCCGGCTATGAGTACAGCGGCGCCACTGCTGCCTATTCCTTCAATGCCCTAAGGCAAGCCAAGTGCTTTGTAATAGTTAGCCCGAACCACACAGGCTTGGGTGAAGCAATTAGTGTGAGTGCTGCTGATGAATGGGAAACCCCTTTGGGAAGGGTTGGGGTTGACACAGGGCTGCGGGGAAAATTACTGCAAAAGCTGGCAATAGAAGCGGATGACATTGCTCATGTGCAAGAGCACAGCATTGAGGTGCAGCTGCCCTTTCTGCAGTTTTTGTTCAAGCGCTTCACAATTCTGCCTATTACGCTAATGACACAGGACTTGGAGGAGATAACTGCATTGGGTAATGCCCTGGCAGAGCTGAAAGGAGATAATAGCGTGATTGCCTCAAGCGACTTCACACACTTTGAGCCCCTGCAATTTGCAAAGGAAAAGGATATGCAGGCAATTGAGAGAATCAAGCAGCTTGATGTTGAAGGCTTCCACAAGATGGTTTTGGAAAGAAACCTGAGCATCTGCGGGCACGCGCCGATTGCGGCGCTGATGCAGTATTGCAAGAAGCGCGGGTTCAAGGAAGGAAAACTGCTTAGGTATGACACCTCTGCTTCCACTACCGGCGAAAAGTCAAGCGTTGTAGGTTATGCGGCAATAAAGTTTTTGTAGGGTTTTAGGCATATGCGCCCAAAATGAGGCGGTTTTTAATTCTGTAACCGTATAGCGTAAATTTAAATATAGAAAAGTCCTATATATTACTTATATTGGGAGATTCGGGGAATTTGAATGAACAGCGCTGACTTGAATTCCTTGCTTGAGAGGCTTGGCTTGACAGAGTATGAAAGCAAAACCCTCAGCACGCTATTCAAATTGGGTGAAGCCGATGCCCCAAACATCAGCAGGCTTGCGCAGGTGCCGAAAACAAGGGTTTACGATGTGCTGAACAAGCTGGTTGAGAAGAACTTGGTTATAGAGATAAAAGACAGGCCAAAGAGGTACAGAAGCGTTGAAGCCAAACGTGCTTTGGACAACCTGGTTGAGTCAAAGCAGGCAGAACTGCAGCAACTGCAGGGCAAGGTTACCGAACTGCATGATTCGATTGCTGTTCTGAGCGGCATGAAAGAGGAGGCCGGCGAAACCGTGATGCGGGTGAAGGACAGGCACGACTTTGAAAGAATTCTTGCCTTGGAGATAGGCAAGGCAAAGAACAGCCTTGTTGGTTTTGCGGAAGTGACAGACAAGCAGCATGTTTTGCGGGAAGCGATTGAAAAAGCGGGGAACAGAAACGTTGCAGTGAAACTGATTAACGCCTACGCAACTGACTGGCTGAAGAAGGGTCAAAGTGAAACAAAGCAGTTGGAGCACGGCTTGAACGCATTCATAATAGACGGCAAAAAGGTTGTCCTTGCATTGAGCGACTTCAAGCGGGAAAAGCCGGAATACCACTTTACCATCTTCCACAACTCAAAGCCGATGGCAAGCGCTTTCCTGCACTACTTTGACAAAATGTGGCAGCAGGGAAAGAAGATTTAAAGCAAACCAATTTATACTGCTTTTCTTTAATTAATTAGCTGGTTAGGCATGGCTGCAGAGGAAGACGCCTACAGGTACGCTGTGAAGAACGCTGCGCTGCACGGCGGAAAGGCTGACGTTGTCGCGGTAGTCGGGAAGCTGAAAGCCCTGCATTCAGGGATTGATGTAAGGAAGCTGATGCAGATTGCTGCTGATGCGGTGCGGAAAGTGAACGCAATGCAGCCTGCCGAGATTCAGGCAGAATTTGAAAGGTTTGAAGAGCGGGGCTATGAGCTGAAGCCGAAGGAAAAGGAAGCTACGCTGCCAAAGCTTGACTGGGCTGAAGCCGAAGGCAAAATTTCCCCAGAAATTTCCCCCGGCTTTTTTCCCGCAGGAAAGAAGGCTGAAAGCGGAAAGGAGAAGGTTGTGACAAGGTTTGCGCCAAACCCCAACGGCCCATTCCACCTTGGCAATGCCAGGGCTGCAATCATTAGCGACGAGTACGCAAAAAAGTACAGCGGAAAAATGCTGCTGCGCTTTGACGATACTGACCCCAAGGTAAAGAAGCCTGTTGCGAATGCAGAGCAGCTGTTCAAGCGTGACCTTCACTGGCTTGGTTGTGCTGTAGCGGAAACCTTTTTTGCGTCCGACAGGCTGGAGCTTTACTACAAGTACATGCGGGAAGCGCTGCACAGGGATGCTGCGTATGTCTGCACCTGCGATGTTGAGAAGTGGAGGGAGAAGGTCAAAGAAAAGAAGGCGTGCGAGTGCAGGCAGCTGGACAGGAAGGAGCAGATTAAGCGGTTTGAGAAAATGCTGAAGCACCAGTTCAAGGAAGGGGAAGCGGTTCTGCGAATCAAGACAGATTTGCAGCATCCAGACCCAAGTGTTAGGGATTGGTGGGCTGCAAGGGTTGTTGACAAGCCTGCGCACCCCAATAAAGAGGCTGCGGGCAAGCATGTTTGGCCCAGCTACAATTTCGCTTCAGCAATAGACGACCATTTGCTTAAAATAACGCTTATTGCAAGGGGCCAGGAGCATGAGCAGAACAAAACCAAGCAGCAATTCTTATACAAGTGTTTTGGCTGGAAATACCCGCATTGCTTCCACTTTGGCAGGATTAAACTGCAGGGCATTGTTTTGAGCACCAGCAAGATAAAGGAGGGAATCGAAAAAGGCGAATACAGCGGATGGGACGACCCAAGGCTTGGGACAATAATGGCTTTCAGGAGGCGCGGCTTCAAGGCTGCTGCGCTCAGGCAGGCCATTCTGGATTTGGGCGTGAAGAGCAGCGATGCAGCCATTGAATGGGCAAAGCTGGTTGACCTGGACAGGAAGCTTATTGAGCCTGAAAGCGAAAGGGTTGCATTTATTGCAGAGCCCATGCGGCTTGAGGTGAATTATGCGCCGGACGGAATGAGCAGGCTGGTTGTTGACAAAAAGGCGTTTGCACACTTTAAGGCTGGCGATGTCGTAAGGCTGAGGGAGCTGTTCAACGTGAAGATTTCAAGGAAAGACCAGCTGCAGGTTTTCGCTGAGTTTGTCGGCGAAGCAAAGATAAACAAGCCTGTTGTAAGCTGGTTCAGGCAGGGGATTGACGCTGAAATTATAATGGATGACAACAGCAGGCTGCTTGGATTGGCTGACGAAAAGCTTTCCGGGAAAAAGGAAGGGCAGCACGTGCTGCTGAACGGCGTCGGCTTCTGCGTGGTTGACGGAAAGGAAAAAGACGGGGTTTTGCTGCGGTTCACGCACAAGTGAAGCAAAAAGGCTTGTGGCGAAGCCACTATTTTCCCAAGGCTTTTTTCGCGTGGACGAAAAAAGGCTTTGCCGCAGCAGCGGCATTTTTTCCCACCTTGCAAAGCTTTGCTTTGCGAGGCCTCGCAAACCAGCGGGTTTGCAAGGAGGCTTTTTCCCGCAGGAAAAAGGCTTGTGGCGAAGCCACTATTTTCCCAAGGCTTTTTGCAGAAGCAAAAAGGCTTTTAAACATTCCCAGGGGCAATTATTTCAAGCAAAAAATCTTTTTTCTGCCGATGAGAAATGAGACCGCGCTCTGGCGCGGTTGAGGAGGTGTAAGCTGTTATGGCAGGATTAGTCAAGTTTGAAGTGCCGGACAAGCTGCAGCTACAGCAGCTTGAGTTGGTTGAACGGGTTGCGAAGAAGGGAAAGGTCAGGATTGGCGTCAACGAGGTAACAAAGGCGATTGAGAGAGGAACTGCAAAGCTGGTGCTGGTCGCCCAAGACGTCAGCCCTGTGGAAATAGTGATGCACCTGCCCCTGATTTGCAAGGAGAAAAACATCCCATTCAGCTACGTGAAAACAAAGTCAGAATTGGGCAAAAAGGCAGGAATTGCGGTCGGCACCTCAACTGTTGCAGTGACAGATGAGGGTGATGCGAAGAAAGAGCTTGCAGAGATAACGAAGAAGCTGGCTGAGTTGGGCAAGTAAGGGAAGGCAAAAATGCAAAAAACCCGCCTGCTAAGGGCAGGCAAGGAAAAGGTGATTGTAAGTGGCTGTTGGAAGGGGAACACCTGCAGAGATAGTTGAGGTAGTGAAACGCACCGGTGTACATGGCGAAGTCATTCAGGTGCTGTGCAAGATACTGGAGGGCCCTGAAGCAGGAAGGGTGAAGAGGAGGAACGTAAAGGGCAATGTGCAAAAAGGCGATGTCATAATCCTGCTCAGCACGGAAAGGGAAGCCAAGGAGATAAAGTCAAGGTAAGGAAAAAAGGGTTTGGTTTTAATGGCAAAGTGCAGTTTTTGCGGAAACACAGTGAAGCCCGGCACGGGCACTCTGTTCGTGAAAAGGGACGGCGCTGCGCTGTTCTTCTGCAGCAGGAAGTGCGAGAAAAACATGCTGCGGCTGCAGAGGCACCCGCCTGCCTTGAAGTGGACAGGGCATTATCCCAGGGAAAAGAGAGCAGAGAAGGGCGGAAGAAAGGCAGCAGAAATGGAGGCAGAGAAAGCAGGGAAAAAAGAGAAAACCGCAGAAAAAGAAAAGAAGGAAGCCAAGAAAGTGGGGGAGACAGAGGAAAAAGAAGTGGAAGAAAAGGGGAAAGCCGAGGGGAAAAAAGCAGCGGAAGAAGAAGAGCCCGCGGAAAAGCGGGCAAGGAAAAGCGGGAAAAAGGCAGGCAAGGAAAAGGCAAAGGCAAAAGGGGGCAAAAAATAAGGAGGGCGCTATAATGGTTTTGGAGAAGACTCTTATAATAGTAAAGCCTGATGCTGTGAACCGCTGCTTGGTTGGAGAGATTGTCAAAAGGTTTGAGCAAAAGGGCTTGAAGATTGTCGCAATGAAGATGCAGATGCTGCAGCCCTATACGCTTAAAGAGCACTATGCGCAGCACAGGGACAAGCATTTTTACGAAGAGCTAATCAGCTACATGTCGAGCATCCCGTGCATCCTGATGGTGCTTGAGGGAAAGGATGTTGTAAAGGTTGTCAGGAAAATGATTGGCTCAACTCATGGGAGGGAGGCAGAGCCTGGGACCATTAGGGGAGATTACAGCGTGAGCAACCAGGCGAACCTTGTGCACGCTGCTGCGAGCAAAGAAAAAGCAGCTGAAGAAATAGGGCGCTTCTTTACTGAAAAGGAATTGCACGAATACCAGAAAATGGACTTCGACTGGATTTACGGCAGGGACGAGAAATACATTGAGAGGGAAGCAAAGAAGAAGGGAGAGAAGTGAAGCTGTTGGTTGAGCTGCTGTCAAG
>CAZXIC010000018.1:0-20709 GCA_964640195.1 uncultured archaeon
CCTCTGTTATAGCAGTGCTGCTGCTCGGCGGGGCATTCATCTACAGCTATCTGGAGGGCTGGTCATTGGTAGATGGGTTTTACTTCACCGCAATGACCCTGACAACAATCGGCTACGGCGACCTTGTTCCGACAACAGACCAGTCAAAGATAGTGACTGTCGTGTTTGCCTTGAGCGGCGTTGCAGTCTTCCTTTACGCCTTGGGCATCATCGCCTCTGCGTACATCAGGACGGGAATTGAGAGGGGCGGGCAGTTTGAGCAGGCAGAACTGCGCAGGATTAGGAGCGTTCTTGCAAAGCTGCCCAGCTTCAGGAAGAGGAAAGGGCTGCCCAGATAGGAAAAAGAAGTTTTTTCAAGGCAATCTTTGGAATCAAGGGCTTCGTGGAAAGAAATAAATAGGGGAAAGCGGCTTAATGAGGGTATAAATGCAGCCAAAAGCATATTTGATTATCGCCACAATTGGCTTGTTGTGGTTACTTGCCTATTCCATTCTTGGTGTTCTTGCCTGTAGTTATTATTGCTTCGATACTTTGTACAAATTGTCTATTTTCATTGTGCTTGCTATTGCAGCCCTGGCCCTGATGCGGCTTAAATACAAACCTGTTTTTTACATTAACTTGGCACTTGGATTTGCATTCCTGTTTTTCATATTGCTGGAGATTTTTTCCTATTGGTCCCTGACGGGCATATTTGCAGAATTATTGTATTACTTTGTACTTTGTCCCCTAGTGTTCAACTGTGCAGAACCTGCAGCAGAACGCTTTGTATTTTGGCAAATTTCCATGCCCCTTTCTTACCTCCTTGCATTTGTCCCAGTGATTTTAGTAATAATTGGAACTTGGAAAAGCAAGCCAATCTTCTTTGAAACGAAGGAAAAAGGATTTTAAAGGAATTGGGCTAGTTATTAGTTGGGGGCAGGCGGCTTGATTGAGTTAAAGGATGTTGTAAGCTGGCAGAGGGCAATCGGCGCAATCGCTTCCTTCATCAGCGAAGGCAACTTCCGCTTCAACGACAAGGGCATTGCACTGAAAGCTGTTGACCCGAGCCAGATTGTTTTGGTTGATTTCTCTATCCCAAGAAGCGCTTTCGAAAAATACCGCATAGAGCCAACCCTGGTCGGCGTTGATTTGCAGGAATTAAGCAAAATAATGGGTAGGGCGCTGCCGAATGACAGGCTGCTGATGGATTTGAGTGACTCTGAGCTGAACATAAAGCTGGAGGGTGACCTGAGCAGGGCGTTCTCCCTTCCCCTGATTGATGTCAGCGATGATGACATAAAGATCCCTGTTACAAGCTTTGATGCAAGCGTTGAAGTGAACGCGAGAATCCTAAAGGAGGCGCTGAAGGACGCTTCGCTTTTCGGCAGCAGCGTTGTGCTGAAGGTGAAAGGCGGGCAGCTGTTTGTCGAAGCTAGGGGCAGTGCTGGAACGCTGCATACGATTGCAAAGCAGCCGAAGCTGATAAGCGTAAAGGGCAGCAAGGAAGTGGTGAGCAAGTACAGCCTGAACTTCATGCAGAACATAGTGAAGGAAGCCGACAGCGAAAGCAAGATTCTGATGCAGCTGCGCAGCGATGCGCCGATGAAGGTAAGCTACAAAATTGGCCCTACTTCACTCCAATTCCATTTGGCGCACATGATCCTGTAGGATCAGCGGAAGTAAGCTCTATCGGCTCTTTTTTTAACCCCTTTTCCACCGTTATTCCTTTTATGGCCACAATGCAGCAGATTTTGTTTGCCCAGCACTTCCCTTTTAGCGAGACAGCGAAGCGCATTGTCAATGAACAGAGTGTTTCCCTTGAACAGCTGCCGGAGACAGTTATTGAAAGAGCCTCGCTGGCGGTTGAGCACGCCGCTGCAGGAAAGAAATATGCCCTGGCGCTGCACAGCACAGAGCTGTTGCTGCAGGAAATCCTAGCTTTCCCTGTTGCAAAAATTTTCGTCTCATTTGCAAAAGACAGGCTGCTGTACGAAAAGTTTGCAGCGCTTTTTGCAGACGCAGCACTGCACTACCTGAATACAGGGAAGGGCCAAAAGGAAGAAGCGGTTGCGCTTGCAACCGAGCTGCGGCTGCGTTTTGATTTTACGGGGGAAAAGGATTTCCTTGTGTCAGTGCCCCTGCTTGAGTTCCTGCAGGTGTGCTTCTCCGACATGCTGCTGAAACTGGTGAACCAGAGGGTTTCCAAAGGAAGGGTTTTCCTGGACCTGAACGGCTTTCCGCGCCTCCTCAGGGCAGTTGTTTTTGAAAGAATCTTAGGCTCATTGCCTGTCCCTGTTGACGGGCTGCCAAAAAACCTGGTCAAAATGGGGCAGCGCTTCCAGCGGGATTTCAAGGCAAAGCAGGCAAGGCATTTCCAGCTGGCATTCAAGGGAAAAGTGAATGCAGACGCGTTTCCGCCATGCATTGCTTCAATGTACAGCCAGCTGCTGGAAGGAAAGAATCTGCCGCACATGGCGCGCTTTATTCTCGCGTCATTCCTCAACAGGGTTGGCATGCCGAAACAACAGGTGCTTGAGCTGTTCAGGAAAGCCCCGAACTTCAAGGAAAAAATCACCCTATATCAACTTGACAGGATTGCAAAGCAAAACTACACGCCTGCATCTTGCAATAAAATCCGCTCCTACGGCCACTGCCCGAATGCTGACTGCAATGTGCGGAATCCTCTTTCCTTTTACAGGAGGCGACTGCAAAATGCCAAGTGAAGAGCAGTTCCTGCTGAAGCATTTCAGGGACTTCTACTCAAAGCATAACATAAGCCAGCCGCCGGACATCTCGGCAAGGGAGTTTGGCACTGGCTCATTTTCCCAGAAAATAAGCCAGAGGCACCTTGCGTTTTCCTCACACAGGGAATTCAACTCTTTCCTCAGCAGCTCAACACCCTTTTTTGTTTCCTACAGCGCAGCATTGTACAGTTTTCCTGCAAAGAGGCCGATGGAATCCAAGGAGCTGCTTGGCGCAGACCTTGTCTACGAGTTTGATGCTGATGATTTGCCAACAGAATGCAAGGAGCAGCACGACAGCTGGCAGTGCACCAAGTGCGGGAAAAAGGGGAGGGGAAGGCAGCTGCTGTGCGACCAATGCGGCAGCCCAACGCAAACAGAGGAATGGTTCTGCCCCAAGTGCCTGGGTGAAGCGAAGCGCAAGGTTTTCAACCTGCTTGACTTCCTTGAAAACGATTTCGGTTTCGAGGAGGGCATTTCCATCAACTTCAGCGGCAGGGCAGGCTACCACGTGCATGTGAGGAGCAAGGCAGTGAGAAGCTTGCCCAATGCCGCGAGGCTTGAGCTGATTGACTACCTCACTGCAAACAACCTTAACATATTCAGCCACTTCAGGAAGGAAGGTGCGCTGTTCAAGGTTACTGCAACTGGCAAGGGCGGTTGGAGCCAGCGCATCCTGTCTGCTTTACTCAAGCTGCTTGAGGAGGGAAACCCAGAGCGAACAGCTGTTTTCGGCAACATTACAATAAGCCAGGCAAAGAGGCTGCTTGCGGAGAAGCACATGATTTTGCGTTCGATTAGGGAAAGGGGTGTGTTGCCAGCATTTTTCGGCAGGGCATCCTCCTCCAAGGAATCGCAGAGCGACAGGTTCTGGCAGAGCTTCATTAAAAGCGTTGTTGAAAAAATCGCCCCGATTGACAGGCAGACTTCTGTTGACCTGAGGAAGATTGTGAGGGTGCCGGAAACATTGCACGGCGGGACAGGCCTGGTTGCTGCGGACATTCCGCTGGAAAAACTGCATGGCTTTGAGCCCTTGAATGAGGCTGTTGCTTTTCCCAGCCAGCCTGCAGTAAAGGTTTTTATTAATAAGGCACCACGTTTTAACTTGGCAAACCAAAGCTTTGGGCCGTTTGTTGAACAGGAAGCGGAACTGCCTTTGAGTGCGGCGATTTACCTGCTTGCTGCGCAGAAGGCAAAGCTGGCATCCGGCTGAGGCTTGATTTGGCTGCGGCAGGATAACGGTTTGAGCCTTGCTGGCAGGGGATTGGAAAATGGATTTGGATTACGATGAAATAATGAGGATATACCGGCTGGAGAAAAACAGTGCCAAGCCTGCAGCCGTTGACGAATCCTTCTTTGATGACCTGGCAAGATTTTTCAAGAAGGAGAAGGCAGCTTACCTGCGCTCCCTGAGGGATGTAACGAGCAGCAGCGCAAGGGGCTTCTCCAACCTCAAGAAAATCATTGAGCAGATTTTCAGCCTGAGGGAAAAAAAGCTGTTGAACAAGGCGTTGATTGCGAGCAGGACAGGCGAACTTGAAAATGGGCAAATGGCTTCGCAGGAGCGCGAAACCTTAAAACAGCTGCTTAGGGTGCTGAACACGCATCAAAGGTTTTTGGATGGAATCCTCAACAACGCCAGCGCAAAGGCAGCCAAGGAGGAGAAGAAGGCGGTTGCAATCAAAGTGCTGCGGAGCGTTCCGGCTTTTGTCGGCAGCGACATGCAGGAATACGGCCCGTTTGAAAAAGACAATGTTGTGAGAGTTCCGCCGAAAATCTCCTCGCTTTTGATTGCAAGAAAGCTGGCGGAGAAGAGCAGGTCAAGGTGACTTGTCATGTTTAAGGGGCAGTTTTGTTCAAGCGCAGCAGGTGGAAGTGATTCCCTGTGAAGAAAAAGCATATTGGAAAAGAGCGCAGAACAGGCTTTTTGAAGGTAAAGTGCCCTGGATGCGGCAACGAGCAGATAATTTTCAGCGCTGCCTCAACTGACGTGAGGTGTCTCGCCTGCAACCAGCCGCTGGCTGAAACAGGGCCGAGCAGGATTAAGCCTGTTGCAAAGATTGTGGAGGAGCTGAGGTGAGGAAAAGATGACGGCTGAATCAGATATACCCTATGTTGGAGAAATAGTTGTTTGCAGGGTGACAAAGGTCCTAGGCTATGGGGCATTCGTTGAACTGGTCGAATATGATAACGCAAAGGGGTTTGTCCACATAAGCCAGATTGCCACCAGCTGGATTAAGAACATCAGGAACCACGTCAGGGAGAGGCAGATAAGGGCTGCAAAGGTCTTGTCTTTTAATAGGGAAAAGAACCAGATTGATTTGAGCCTGGCAAAGGTTTCGCAGCAGGGGCAGCGGAGCAGAATAGAGGAATGGAAGCAGTTGAAGAGGAGCAAAAAACTGGTTGAGCTGCTTGCAAAAAAGGAGAAAAGCGACTTTGAGACAGCGTGGGAGGCAATTGCAAAGCCTTTGCTGGCAGAATATGATTCGCTGCAGCAGGCATTCCAGCAGATTGCGCTGCACGGCGAGAAGGCAGCAAATTCTGTTGAAAGCAAGTGGAGGAAGCCACTTGTTTCATTGGTTGAGAAGAGCGTTGCCGTGCCCAAGAGAACCGTTAAAGGAGTTGTTGAATTGCATTCTTTGGATGGAAACGGAGTTGCGCTGATTAGGGAAGCACTTGCCCAGGGGGCAAAGGCAAGCGGGAATGAGCCGGTTGAAATCTTTTACGTAAAGGGAGGCAAGTACGCAGTCAGGGCAACGGACACAGATTTCAAGTCTGCCGAGAAAAGGCTGAGGAGTGTCGGCGAAGCGATTGTAAAGGCAATGGAGCAGAAAGGTGGGGAGGCAAAGTTTGAGATAGGGTGAACAACCATGGCTACAAGGGTTGTTTTTTTGTCAAAGAAAAAACTGCGCAATCCGCTACTGTTCACTGGCTTGCCCGGCATCGGTCTGGTTGGCAAAATCTGCGCTGACTACTTCCTCAAGCAGTTCAAGACAGAGAAGATTGCCGATATCTACAGCGACAGCTTTCCGCCGAGCGTTCATACAAAGGACGCTCTGCTTGAATTGATTAAAGACGAAATCCATGCAGCTGAATTTAGGGGCAGGCATTTCCTGTTTTTGGCCGGACCTGTTCAGCCCAGCCTTGACTTCAGGACAGGCAGTGCGGAAGAGCACTACGAATTCGCTGCCGAAATAGTGCAGGCAGTGAAAAAGCTCGGAGTCAAGCAGATTTTCACCCTCGCAGGGATAAACATCGGCGACAGGAGAATGGAAAAACAGCCTGACATCATTATTGCGGCAACAGACAAGAAAACACTGCAGCGCTTCACTGCTTTGGGGGCAAAAGCAGACAGGAAGGAAGGGCTTATCAGTGGCGCCGCAGGCTTGGTTTTGGGCATAGCGCAGCAGCACGGCATCCAGGGCGCCTGCCTCATGGGTGAAACAAACGCAAGGCTGATCTACGGCGACCATGGCGCGGCAAAAAAGCTGATTGAGCTGCTTGTGAAGGCATTCGGATTCAAGGTGGAGATGAAGAAGATTGAGAGGGAAGCGAAGAACATAGAGGAAGCCTTCCAGAAGCTGGCAAAGCAGTTTGAGGAAGCCGAGGAAAAGCCGCCGGCAGAAGGGCCAAGCTACATAAGGTAGCCGCAAACCCGGCTTGTGTTAATCGGATTCAGCCTGCGCTGAATCCAATGTGCTTGCTCCGCTCCCTGACCGAACTATTCCGGTTAAGCTTTTAACCTGTTTTTCCGCCATCTCTTCCTATGTGGATTGCGGAATTCACAATCTTTGACAAAGATTGCATTTACAGCCAGAGGACAAAGCGGTTTGGCTTATTTGACCTGTTTTACCCCATTGCTTCATTTGAAAGAAATGGCAGGCCTTTTGTAGTTGCGATGCATATTCTGAAAGGCAACGAGAAAAACAAGAAAAAATTCGTAAGGGCAGTTCGAAAGGACAAGAGAATCAAGCGCTTGGAGCAAAGCAACGGCTTGATTGTAACGCTTGCATCAGAGCCCGGCGAGAGGGCAGGGCACGTGAAGCACTTCTACAACCCGGAGATTTTCCTTACAGAGCCAGCGGTTTTTGATAACAAAGGTTTTGAACATTGGAAAGTTGCCTGCTGGAGCAAAAAACCGCTAAGCGATTTGGTCGCTGTAGCAATCAAGTATTACAAGGGAAAGCTCATGGGCTTGCGTGAATCAAAGCTGCAGGACATCTTCATCCCGCATGTGCTGCCGAAGCTTACAGAAAAGCAGCAAAATGCCTTGGAGCTTGCTTTCAAGGAGGGATATTACTCTTACCCCAGAAAAACTGATTTGAGGCAGCTTGCTAAGAGATCCGGCTTGGCTTTGTCCACTTTCCAGGAGCATCTGAGGAAAGCGGAAACAGCCCTGCTCCCCTTTTTAATAGGCGATTATCTGGGGAAGAAAGGCAAAAGAGCCTAACCCGAACTATTTCGGCTCAAGGTTTTTCTTGTTGCAATGCAGCAATTTTTACAGGAGCGTGATGCCAATGGGAATGCTCGCTTTTGAGGCAATCCACAACATGGTTATGGACAAGATGGCCAAAGTGATAGAGCGTGACATCAGAGAGAAGTGAATTGCAAGTAATCAAAAACTACGCATCAGGCAGCGGCAAGTTAACCCCTGATAACGAGCCGGACCTGCTGTTTTTGGACAGGGCAAAGAAAACGCTTGCATTGTGCGAAGTGAAAACCCCTTGCATGATTAAAAGAGAGGTTTTCAGCGGGCAGCTGCGCAAATTTGCTTTAAGGTGCGAAAAAGAAAACGCTGCATTCTACCTCTGCATTCCGGCGCAGAGCCTCGGTGCAGTGCTCACGCTAATGTCAGAGACAGCTATTTTTGAAAAGCTGGTTGAAAAGAAGCTGTTCAGGCTGTTTACTTTCAATGCAACACCAGACGGCTTTACTGCAGAAGTGGAAGAAGTGCAGCCCTAGAATTCCCCCAATGTTTTTTGCCCTGCAAAATCCTTTTTTCCGGCTATCTCCTTTTCCAGCTCAACGCGCTTTCTCTCAAACTCTTCCCTGCTGTTGCATATTATGGGCTTTCCGTAGTTTCCGCCGCCGCCCGGAATATAGTGAATCCAGCCTTTCCTGAACGCGTTTATTTTCTGCGCCACCCTTGCATTCACTTCTTGCAGTTCTTGCAAGGGTGCGTCCACAAGCGCCTTTATCTCACTGCCAAACCTGTCAACAAAGTCCCTCCAGGTGCTTTGCACCAACGCAGTGTTGATGCCCCGCACATCCAGAGCAATCTGGATTATTTCCGCAAGCGGCACGGAATGCATGTAGGGCGGCCTGAATCTGGGGTGAGTTTCTTCCTTGAAATCAGCAAGCATCAGAATCCTGTCTTTCACACCCCTCTTTATCGTTCCCTTGCATTTAGGGCAGCGCCAGCGCAGCTTTTCTGCTTCGTCCATTGAAAACTTTGAATAGCAGCTGTTGCAGGCAGTCATGTGGTACTTCCCCTCCCTCGGGTCAAGGCCAACGTTCAGAGTTATCCTCGCCTCTTCCTTTTCCCCAAGCGCTTTCCTCAGCTCCTTAAAGCTAGGCTCTTTCATTTTCACCCTGATGAACTCCCTGCCAATCCTGTAAGGCCAGGGGCTGTGTGAATCAGATGCTGTGAGAAACTGGTAGTTGTGGTTTTCCTTTATGAGGTCTGCAAAGTAACTGTCAGCGCTCAAGCCAAGTTCAATGAAATTTATCCCCTTTCCCATGGCGCCGTAAGCCTTCTGCACGCTGTCATAGTGGGCGTAAACGCTGAAATAAGGCGTGAAAGCATGTGCAGGGCCGATTATTGCGCCAACATCAACTGCCTTTTCCGCAACCTTCTCTGCTGTTAGCCTCAGCTTTGGCCTGCCGCACCCAAAGCAGTCCAGCGCAGCAAATTTCTTGAATTCCTGCCTCAGCTGCTCCGCGCTCGCAATGTCCGGGAAGAGGAGCAGGTGGTGAATCCTGTTCATGCACTCCACCTCAGTGCCGATGATGAAGTAGGTTTCAATGTTCTTGTGCCTGAAAACGCCATTTTCCTCCTCAACAAGCTCCTGCTTGCAGTGCTGCAGCCATTTCGCATGCGTTATGTCAGCACTCATCACCACATCCAAGCCTTTGAGCTTTGCCTGCTCCGCAATAACAGGTAGCGTCATGTTCCTGCTCACGCCGCCGCTGTACAAGCCGTGGAAATGCAGGTCAGCGTTGAATTCCTTCATTGCCTTAACCCACCCCAATATACTTAATTAATCTATTAAAGAAAATTAATTTAATATGCCCGAATTGCACGAAGCCAGCTTCTACAAAAAGCTGCGTAACAAAGCCGTGCAGTGCAGCCTGTGCAGGAGGAGCTGCGCCATAAAGGAAGGGGAAAAAGGAAAGTGCGGCGTTAGGAAAAATTTGGGCGGAAAGCTGTACAGCCTTGTTTACGGCAGAACCCTTACAATGAGCATCGATCCCATTGAAAAAAAGCCGTTGTTTCACTTCAAGCCCGGCACCCAGTGCCTGGGGGTTTCAACATATGGATGCAACTTCTTCTGCCTCCACTGCCAGAACTGGCAGATAAGCCAGCAGAGGAGCGAGGAAGCAATTTCATCGGTGCCTTACACTTCGCCTCCTGAAATTGTGGAGCAGACGCTTGCAGCAGGGGTTGGAGGGATTGCCTACACTTACACAGAGCCAACGGTTTTCACAGAGTATGCGCTTGACACAATGCGGATTGCGCACAAAAAAGGGCTTTACAATGTCTGGGTGAGCAACGGCTACATGTCAAGGGAATGCATTGACGCAATCGCCCCCTACCTGGATGCGATAAACGTTGACCTGAAGGGGAACGCAAAATTTTACAAAGAGGTCTGCGGAAACGTGAACATTGAATTCATCAAGGAAAACATCGCTTACCTTTACAAGAAGAAACTCCACCTGGAGGTAACAAACCTAATCGTCCCAGGCTACAACGACAATGAAAAAGACTTCCTTGAGGTTTCGGAATTCATCGCATCAATTGACAAAACAATGCCATTGCATTTCACGCGCTTCTGGCCCCAGCACAAGATGCAGCATCTGCCTCCGACAGACATGGAAAAGCTGCGCAGGGCAAAGGAGATTGCCCTGAAAGCAGGCTTAAAGTATGCCTATGTCGGCAATGTTGCGGAAGAAGACTCTACTTACTGCCCAGAATGCCGCGCAGTGCTCATAAAGCGCTTTGGGTTCAGCGCAGAGCCAATTGGGCTGGACAAAAATGGAAACTGCAAGAAATGCAGGGCAAAAACAGGGATAGTGCTCTAAAGCCTAAATCATCCCAAAAAACTTCAGCATTAGCATTGCCCCTATTCCAGCAAGCCCGAATATGATGCTTACCGCAAGCGACGGTATGAGGGGCAATTCCACATGGAAGGCGTATGTCAAAATAGCCCAGGCTGCCACGCCCAGAATGCTGTTAACGATTATTTTCTTCAAGAACAGGAAAATGAGAATTGCTGCAACAACCAGGACAATGCCGCCGACCAGCACTGTCGGGTTGCCAACCAGTTGCATTACACTTGCCCCTGTTTGCTCCGTAAGAGCCTCTGTCTGCTGCCCGAGGTTTTCCAACACTCCATCTGGAATGCCATTTTGGAGCAGCGTAAGCAGTGTCATGCAATAATCCAATTGCCCAAAACAGTTTTTAAGCCAATACTTTCCCTTTTTGCGGAAAAAGCCCAATAGCGGTGGTTTAAAAATTTTTTCAATTTAATCCTGTTTATGGCTAGGTTTACCGAGGAGCAGAAGAGGGTTGCCCTTATCCTGCTGCATGGCCCAAAGACTGCGGAGGAGCTGAACAAGCAGCTAAACCTTCCATTCAACAGGATGAGCGAAGAGCTGAGGAAAATGATTAAGCTGGGCGTGCTTGAAAAGGAGGGCTATCCCACAAAGTACAGGCTGAAGAAAAAAATCGCAGAAGAGGTTGCGAGGAGAAAGCAAATCGCTGACAGCGACAGCAACAGGCTTAGGATAAAGGCACTTATTGAAATGCAGGCAATTGAGCAAACCCTGCTTGAAAAGCAGATGCAAAAGCTGGAAGAGGCAATGCGCAAGGACAAAAGCTTCACGATTTACAGCCTTGAGAAAGCCAAGATAGAGAAATCAGATGACTACTACAGCAGCTACTTTGAGCTGAACTTCAGCGTAAAGGATTTTGCATCACTGGTCAAATTCATGTTCTTTTACGGGCCGACAAGCGTAGAGGTGCTAAAGCCAGCGAAAATCGAGTTTTCTGCCCAAGACCTGCAGGACGGCCTGCTTACCATGGCTGAAATGGCCCAAAAGTACAGCGCCTACATCCACAGGCTGCTGAACAAGGAGGAGCTGGAGCGGTTCAACGAAAGCCTGTACAAGTGATTTAAGCCCAATCCAAACTATTCGACGATTGTCCGTAGGGCATTCATCAAATGCAGTAAAATGCCCCCTATTGCCTTTAAAACCCTTTCTCTGCCCTTCCAAAGAACCGAAAGTTATTTAAAGAGGGGCATGTTAATAGCATACTGAGTCTAGCTAGACAAAATAATGCCTTCATGGATTGATAGCTATCCCGAAAGGCATGCCTAGACTTATTTTTCGTAAATAACATAAGTAAAAATTGTGAGGTGAAACAAAGCATGAAAGGTTTGAACGTGAGAAAGCTCGCTGCAATAGCAGTAGGCGGGGCTCTCGTTGGTTCAGCCTTGGCGCCATTGGCTGCGGCCATAACCCTGGAAAAGTCTGACATTGTTAACCCGGACACAGGAGCACCTGTTGTGAATGTTGTCGCGGGAATGCAGGCACAGGCAAGCGACTTTGTGTGGGCAGGAAACATTGCCGCAAAGGTCGCACAGTTGGCTACAGTTGATGCAGCGCTTGAAGGCGGAGAAGGCGAAGTATCAGTAACTGACCTGAGCGTTGACCTGACTGTCGGCGGCGAGAGCACATATACACCAGAATACAGCTATAAATACCATGGGAGCAGCTATCCTTTAGAGAGCAGAGACACCGCGGGTGCTCTGGAATTCAGAAAAACCCTTGGCTCTGGACAACTGCAGTTCCTAAAGAACACAACCAAGAGCTACAGATGGGAAGGTTCAACATACGAAATCGTAGTGAAAGAAACCGTCGGAATAGAGGCAGACGCAAGGTTTGACACACACCAAGATGTGAAAGACCTTATAGTCTACCTGAAGAACACCGGCGACATGAACTACGTCCTCAACTTGGGTGAGGGAATCCCATGCTGGGCTACTTCAACGCCTGGTACAGCATTCACCGATGGAGACAACGACAACGTCGTTATCCCTTTCCTTGGCGCAGAGTACACAGTGCAGGAGGCAGACTGTGTTTCCTCTACAAAGACAATAAAGCTCATTAAGGAATCAGCAAAAACAAACTACAACGAAGGAGACACAATCACTGGCTTGAGTGGAAAGGCAACATACGCAGGCGAAGAGATGTCAGTGAAAATCGCTGCAATCACCCAATCTGGTGCAGCAACAACAGCTTACAATGCCAGGTTTGAGTTGTACGACGCAGAGGGCAACCTGGTTGACCACCAAACGCTCGGCGAAGGCGTCTACCTCAACGAAAACTTCGTTGACACAACCGGAGACTATGCCCTGGAAACAGTGGTATACATTAGCACGATTAGGGTAGAGCCTACAACCAGCAAAGGCGTTATAACAGTCATTGTTGGAAAAGACGTTGTAACGCTAGCTGACGGCAAGCAGTATCCATACGACTCAACAGACACAGATGTAGGCAACGACTACTGGAAAGCCAGCCTTGACCAGAACTCAGCGGCGAACGCAAGCCCTGACGTTGCAACGATCGAGAAAATAACGGTCTGGAACAACGTGAAGAAATGGGATAGGGACACCCCGTTGTGGAGCACAGACGACTCACTGACACAGAGAGGGGAAGACGATGCAGATGCAGGCGGCAACGTCGCTCACTTCCTGGCTGGAGAGAGCGAAGGAACCCTGGGCTATGACTTTGTCAAAGTGCAGTTTGACGGATTCGTAATAGACCAGAGCCTGACAACAGTCAAAATAGGAAACAATGCAATAACATACACAGACAACGCAAGAATTGAGAGAACAGTTCCGTTCTACATTGCACTGGACAACACAGCGACGGAATCAACATTCACGGTGGACGACCAAACATTCTACTATAGGTGCAGCACAGCAGACGCGAACCTACTAATCTTCGACAACAACTACCTGAACGGAGCGCGGATTGATGTAAACGTGGTGTGTACTGACTGGAATGTGCTGTGTGACCAAGGCTATGTTGACGGAAATGGTGTGACCGGGCACGGCACATGTGACCTCAACGGAGTAGAGTACAACATAGAGGGTCATGCCTATATAGATGCCGAAGATACAACCACCTATGGCGTCGGTGTATACCTCTTGGCGGACGGAAACTGTGAGTTCAGCGCACAACCATTTGCCAACGTGGACTACCTGAAACTCGGCGGAGCAACAAACTACACCACAAGGGGAAAAACAGATGGAGATGCATTCACAACGAGCACAGTTTACTACGACGACGACAATGCAAATAGGATACCATTAACTGTTCCATTGTCCGTAACCAAAGACACGATGAACGACACCTACAAGTACAGGATGTACGTAGAAAGGCTCAGCACATCAGACGGCGACATCTACCTGCTGTTAGACAACAAAACAGACTTCACAAGTGAGTTCGGCACCAGCGAGGCAGACGTAAGGTTCTTGGGAACAGACCTAGAGGAAAGAGGGTTGCTGGAGGACGACATAGGCAGTAGCCTTCGCCCACAGGAGCTGCTCAACCTTGCGTACAATGTACCGTACTACTGGCCTGACGAAGCAGACTTCGGTGAAGACAGCGGAGACAACCTATACATTGTAGCACAGTTTGCTGTGGATGTCAACACAACCCATGACGCGAACGTCTACATCGATACAGCGACAGGCGACTTGGTAACACTGCCAAACGACCAGCTGTCAGCCTACACTTCAGACGTGAACTTCACACCTGCAGGCTTGAGCCTGAACATGAGGACAGACAGTGATGCCTACTACCAGGCAGCCTGGATTGACTACGGAACAAAGATCGAACTGACAGACGACAAGGAAACAGTAACGTTCACAATCCCAGACTCCGCAATCTACCTGAGCCTGACTGTGTTGGGCGAAGGTGCAGAGATAACAACCTCAGGCGGAGACAGCGTGGAAGGAGTCAAGGAAGGAGAGACAGCGACAGTTGACTCAACAGATGTTACAGTCAGCGCAATCAACTATACAGCAGGGACATGTACTGTTGCAGACACAACCTATCCAAAGATCGTTTCTGCGGGAAAGCTTGTTGTGACCGACGCTGACGCAAGGCCAGCCAAAGCCATCATTGTTGGTGGCTACTTGGTGAATACCCTTGCGCAAAACGTCGTTCTTAACGACGAGACAACCCTGCAGGAAGCTCTCATATCGGCTGGCGACAAGGTAGTAGAGCTGCTTGATGACAGCGGCGACATTATTGTTGCAGGCTACACAGCAGCAGACACCGGCGTAGCGGCCCAAGAGCTAATCGACGCTTTGGACGCGTTGCTTGAGTAAAAAAAATTAGGGTTTTTTCCAAAAAACCCTTTTTTTCCTTTTTTTCTTTTTTCATGTTTTGAAAATGGGAAAAGAACCCCCTGTTATGTAGAAGTCAACCTTCGCTTTTGGTTTGCTTTTTATTTCTTTTGCCCCCACTCTTGCTTGATGGTAAAAGCAAATACAACAATTTTTCTTTTCGCCCTTGTTTTTGTTGCAGGGCTTGCTGTTCTTGCCTTGTTTTTTTTCTACAGCAACCCAAACGCTGTCTTAGTTGAAGGCGTTTTAATAAGCGCTGACAACGAAAGCCCTCTGATAGCATTTCCGGAACTGGCAGAGAGCAGCACCTTTGTTGTAAGCCCGCAGTTTTATGAGCCCGTTGTTTCACTCGACTCATACATGTTCAACGGCGCTGCGCTGTTCATCCAGGTTCTGGAAGGAAACAATAAGAATGCAGTGCAGCTTATCAGGGTTTACAACAATGAAAACCAACTGACCCATTGCCTGACAAATTATGGCGACGTAAGCAGGCAGGAAACCCTTGGCTTGGATGAATGCAATGCCATGCAGCAGCCAGGGCAGAACACGATTGTGCTGATTCAGTTCCCTGACAACACTCTGCCGCAGCCGGAAATCGAACTGCGTGAGAAGCAAATCACGGTAAAGCCGAAATCCTACGAGGACATCGGCAGCACATGCTTCCTTGCCCTAAGAATTATGTATAAGAATGCCCAGGATATCGTGGATGCGAGCAACATCCTTGTCAGCAGAATCAGCCCCTAAGCCCCGCAAACCCCTGTTTGATGCCATCGCATAGCCTTGTTCTCCCATTTCCTCTGGGGGTGGTACTTTGGTCGTTTTCTAGGCCGTAAAATAGAACACTGTCTATTTTCGCATTAAAAGGCAGGTTTTTCTGCCGTTCCCCCCTTTAAAGCCAAGGATTTGATGCCGTGCCTTCATAAAAAGGCACAGCTTTGCCCCGAAGTCGGGCATCCATGCTGCTAAAAGAGGAGCTTATCACGGTTCTTACTGTTGCTGCTGCAAAAAACGGCATGCATTTATTTAAAGAACTGCGCCCTATTATTGGTGATCCAATTGTCATTCAGCTTAAACAACGATCCCGTAGGGCTTAAGATTCTGGGCTTGCTGCTGGTTGCCATTCCGCTGCTTGTTGCAGCCAGCTTTCTGTTCCCCCTGTTCGTATCAGTGATTGTGGTGAACTACATCTTGCTATATCTTATCATCCTCTTTCTGCTTCTCTACCTGCAGCACCCAAAGGAAAAAAACCCAAGGGCTGCAAAAAAGGCGTATTCGCTTGCTGTTTTGATTCCGTGCTTTAACAGCAGGGACACCATAAACAAGTGCGTCCAGTCGGTCAAAGCCATGCACTATCCCATTCCCTTTAGGGTAATTGTGGCTGATGACGGCAGCACGGACGGCAGCAGGGAAATGTTAAGGGAAATGAGGGGCATAGAACTGCTGCTGCTGCCCCACAAAGGGAAGGGACATGCGATGAATGCAGCCCTGAAAAGGATACAAGAAGAGGCGATTGTCTGCATTGATTCTGACACTTACCCTGTGCCTGACACCCTGCTGAAGCTTTCAGGGCACTTGGATGACCAGAAGGTTGGTGCCGTAACCGCAATGCTGGTTCCGGACAAGCGCAAAACATTCATACAACGGGTGCAGTTTCTTGAATACCTAATGGGTTTCGGCTACTGGAACACGGTGCTTTCCACAGTTAACATAATGTCCTATGTCACCGGTCCATTGACCATGTTCAAGAGAAGCGCCTTTAAAAAATCCGGCTACTACTTTGACGCCAAAAACCTCGCAGAGGACATGGATGCAGGCTTGCGCTTGCAAAAAAATGGCTACAAAATAAAAGTCTGCGCTTCAGTGAAATGTGAGACAGATGTGCCTGAGTCAATTACAAAACTTGCGAAGCAGCGCGACAGGTGGTATAGGAGCAGAGTCTATAACCTCATAAAGTACAGGTGCCTGTTTTTCAACAAGGTCAACGCCCACCTGGGATTTTTCGGTTTGCCTTTCTTGTTTACGGTTGAAATCCTGATGATTGTCCTGCTTATAAGGATAGCGCTGCTCATCCTGTCAAACGTTTTTGACTGGCTGAGGATGAACTCGCTTTTGGTTTTCTCTGCCAATGTTTTCCCCTCCCTGTCGTTTGATTTTTCAGTTGCAACCCAGACCTATTTTTTCGCGGCTGCAATGATTGCGATTGTAATCCAGTACATTGTGGGGCTAAGGCTTGCAAAATACAGTTTGAAGAAATCCGACTTACTGCCCCTGCTTTTTCAGGTAACCATATATCCTTATTTTATTGCTTTCCTTTATTTACGTGGTATGGTCAAGGAATTTTTGAGAGTGAAACCAGTGTGGGAAAGAGCGTCTTCCTAGTCGCTGCAGTAATAACAACACTCGTTTTTCTCACAGTATTCCTTCTCGTGAGAATGGACGAGGCAGCAAAAATGAATGAACTGTCAGACGAAATAAGGGCATTGTATGAAGAGCAGCAGGCAAGCAAAATACTGCAGGCTTACATGGGCGCAGGCGATAAAAACACCTGCCTGGTTTACGAGAGGCACATAGCGAGGCAGTTGGACAGGATTTACGCCCTTTTCTACAGGCTGCAGACAGTGGAGAGCACGACCTTTGTCACACCCAGCCAACCGCTGAAGCGCCAGTACCTCCTCACAAGCATGGCGCTGTGGATTGACCTAATGGATGTGAGTAAGACCTGTGAATTGGGCATAAAGCCGGTCCTTTACTTTTTCCCCGAGAGATGGAAGCAGGGGCAGCCGCAAAGCTGCGTTGAATGTGACGCGATGGTGGAGCAGCTGGAAATAGTGAAATCCCAGTGCCCTAGTGTAAGAGTTTTTGCGTTCCCTGCTGAAAGCACCGATTTCGAGTTTGTTGCCCTGCTGAAGGAGGAGTACAATGTTTCAAGGGCTCCTGCGATTGTAGTGGATGGCAATGTGGCTTACTCCATCATCCCAACCAAAGCCATAAAAGAATGGCTTGGATGCAGCTGAGGGCAAATCCTCCTCCCCCTGCTAAGCCAACCCGCATCAAACAGCAGCTGCAGCTAAGAAAACCCTCATTCCCCTGCCTTCATCAGCTCCCTGAGAACTGTCGTTGCATAGTTCCCCTTGCCTAGGTAAAAGGAAAAAGTTGCAGCCCTTTTCCCTTCAAAAAACTCGTCCTTGCAGATTTTCACAAGCCGCAATTCCTCTGGGACAAGGACAATTGGCTTCCTTGTGCCCCTGCTGCTCAATTCGGGCATCTGCCTTACCCTGAACTGCTGCAACTGAATTCCTTCCCCTGCAAGAACCTTTTTTTCAATTTCCCCCGGCTTTCCTGCAGCAAATGCTGAATCAAAGCCGAACAATGGTGCAGAGGGCTTTCCGTCAAGCATCACATCGCCCATTTCCTTTCCCAGCCCGATTCCCTGCCTGAACCTCTCGTCAATTATCTTGTTGAACAGATAGCTCTGGTAAGCGTGCGTGAAAAGATAGCGCAGCTGCTTGGGCAGCCTTGCAAAAGCGCCAACAAAATCATTGGGAAACCTGCACAGGTGGTGAATCATCGCCCTCTCATAGCGAAACTTAACCGGAAAGAGCCTGCTAGCCTCAGCAAAATCGTTTGTTTCCTTGAGCCTCTTTCTCGCTTCCTTTACCGCTTCCTCCTCCCTTTCATCCACATGCGTAAGGTAAAGCATTACAGCTTCCTTTGCGTTCCCTCTTATGAATTCCTCCCCAACCCTATGGGTTATCCCCCTAATGCCGCCAAAGCGCTGTTCCCCGAAATAGTTTGCGATGCCTTTCCGCATCTCCCTAAAGCACTCTTTTACGCGCTGCCGCAGCTCTTTTTCCGGCAGCGCAACATCCCTCACTGCAACAGTGAATCTGTTTCCCTTGAGCATTCCAAGCTCAATCCTGTCGCTGCTCCATTTCGGGTTGCGCAACTGGATTCCCTGCGAATGAAACAGCTGCAAGCGCTCAACATCCGGCCTGAATATGGAAATCCTCTGGCAGGTTACAGCCCTCTTGTCCTTCAGCCCAGCATATCCGATGCGCTTCCTGCTGCACCGCAAAAACCTTGCGATTTTCCTGATGCAGAAATTCAAATCGCGGTTGATTTTCTCCAGGTCAAGGTGCAACTGCTCTTTTTCCAGCTTATTCTGCGGCACCTTCAATTCTTCGCCGGTATGCGTTCCTGCTTCAACAAACCTTTTCGCCTCGCAAACAGTGCCATCTCTCTGCACTTCCTCCACAACAAAATCAGTGTAACGCCTCTTAATCTGCCCGCCGATGCCCTGCGCTGAAGTGGAAAAAAATTCAGGGCCCATAAAAAACCTCCAAAACAACCCATCTAATGCATGCAAAGGAAGCTTATCTGCCCAGAGGGCCTAAAACCTCTGCTGCTACTTGTATCTCAGTATCGCGCCAATTCCGCCGAAGCCCCCGTAAAACTGCTCGCCCTCGGCTGTCTCAGTGCTTATTATTTTCGTGTCCGCCCCAGTCCTCTTTGCCTTCTCCATCATCCAGTCCATGTAGTCAACCTGCTCAACCATTTCCGCCCTGTCGCTCTTGCACTTGCCGCACCTGTGCCTGTTTTCATCAAAATTGTCGGTGTCCTTCACGACTATTTCCTCCTCTGTATTGCAGTTGCCGCACTTGAACTTGTAAACCCACCACTCTATTTTCTCGCTGAGCAGCAGCACCGCAACTTTTCCGATTGTAAGCCCTTCCTCCACTTCCCCCTGGCCATAAATTCCCAGCCCAGTTTTTACAACCGCCTCAAAAAACTGCCCGAGAACCTGCTTCTCCTTGGTGATTTCCGCATCTTTAAGCACTTCACCGCTTTTGTTGACTGTTTCCCTGACTCCGCTCTCGTCAGTGTAGCTTGTGTCAATCGTTCCGACAACCTTGCCCCTCAGCCTGTGGTCCATCAGCTCTTGGTTCAGGAAGTAGTTCTTTGTAATGCCCGGTCCGCTAACTATAAGCCCTTTCAGCTTCTCGCCGTAGGGGAGAAAAATGCTGTCCATTTTTCCGCTTATCCTCTTGTAGAATTCATGTGTTGCTTCCTCGCGCAGGTGCTCAAAACGTTTGGCGCTCTGGCCACCTGCCCTTGTTTTTCCCGCAACACCGGAAGTGAAGTGCCCCAGAATCTCGTACTTTTTCCCAAGCAGGACTGCAACAGTTGCCTCGTTCTTGTCTATTGCAAGAATCCCAAATATTTCGCTTGGCTGCACCATCTCCTGCAAGGGCGCCAAGTGGAATTCGCTGTCGCACCAGTACAGCTTGACCTTGAGCCTCTTGATTGGCTTAAGCGTAAACAGCTGGATGTCGCTTCTCCCTTCCTTCTCGCTCACGTTCCCGCAGAAAACAACCAACCCGCTTTCAGGCAGCCTGAACTCAATTGTTTTCAAAAAGTTCTGTATCTTCCTAAGCGCTCCCTGCACGTTCTTCCTTGTTTGCGGGCTCTTGATGTTGCTGCTCTGCGACATCTCTTCAGTGAGCTGCCCTGTGACCGTGCTCCTGTCTACATCAGGCGGCAGATACAGCGAGATGAGCTCTGTGCCCCTGCCCTTGAACTGGGCAAGCCTCCGCAGTTTCTTTTTGAAGACCGCCATTTCAGCTTCAGGTATTTCCTCAACCCTCGCTTTCATGCAAAACCCCTCTGAAAAAGAGCATCAAGCAGCGTTGCTTATAATTCTGATAGCCAATAAATTTAATATACCCTAATCACCATTAATAAAGTAACCCGGTTTTTATTTGGCGAGCGTCATGTTTCCAAACATTTCTTTCGGAGTGAAAGATTGGGGCATTGTCTGAGGTGAAAGAAATGTTTCCAGACATGTTCCAGATATTCAATGAGGAAAAGCAGGGCGAGGAGCAAGAGCAGCGTTCAGCTGCTTCCCCTGAATACGCAACACCTTCAAATGTTTTTGTTGTAAGCGTAGGCGGCAGCATCCTGGGCGAGGGAAAGCCTGATGTTTCTGCAATCGCAAAATTCAGCGAATGCCTGAACAGCCTGATTGGGGAGGGTTACCGCTTCGTCATAGCTGTCGGCGGCGGAAAAGTGGCAAGGGATTACATTGCGGCAGCGAGGTCGCTTGGGGCAAGCCATTTCACGCAGGACGAAATCGGCATTGCAGTAACGAGAATAAACGCGCTGCTGCTCACGATTTCAATTGAGAATGCCCACAACAAGGTTCTTACAGACCTTACAGAGTCCAAGCTGCTGCTTGAGCAGGGCAAAACCCCTGTTTATGGTGGCATGCTGCCCGGCTTTACGACTGATGCAGTTGCAGCGCTGCTTGCAGAAGGGAATGTGGGCATAAACGTCGAACAGGCCGTCCT
>CAZXIC010000019.1:0-16750 GCA_964640195.1 uncultured archaeon
CCATTACTCTCCTGCGGCTTTTTTGGCAACGTTTTTCCAGCCGAGAGCATTTTCAGGGCTTTTAAAATCAGTTTCACGCCAAGCTCCGTATTCTTGAGCTTCATTTCAGTGAGGCTTTTGCTGCCATTCAATTCAACCCTCTCCTGAAATGCGATGCTTCCTGTGTCAAGACCTGCGTCAAGGTGCACTATGCTTGCCCCAAAGTTTTGCAAATCGTCGTGGTATAGAGCCCAAAATTCTGAGCGCACATTCCTGTATCTTGGGAGCATGCCGCCGTGAATGTTAAGGCAACATTTTTTCGCCTTGGCAATTGTCTTGGGGTGGAGCAATGAGGTCCCCAGCACAACAATTACATCCGGATTTGTTTTTTCAATCTTTTTAAGGCATTCTGCCGAATTTATGTTTTCTGCTACAAAAACTTCAATACCGTGTGGAAAACCGTTAAAAGAATTTTTGTCAAGCAACTCTCTTTTCATCAATCTGCTGACCTTTCTCAAGTAAAGCCATGCAGTCAAAACATCAAGGATGTTAAGAGGGAGTTTCCACCATTTTCTGAAAAGCATTCTTTTTAGTTTTCTGTGTTTTTCTTTTCTTGCCCTTTCGAGAATAACCAAGTCAAGAAAGCCCGCCTCCTTCATTTTGTTTGCGAGGTAGATACCGGCCGGTTTTTTTTCAAGCGTCATCAAAATAGTTTTCAAACGGTCGCCTTCCTTGCAATTTCCTGCATCGTGCAGATTCTGAAACCATTTTTTTCAGCGGACAGCAGCAATTTTTCTACCAAAGCAAGTTCCTTTACCGCCGCATAACCAGGGTGGTCATAGGCTATGCCAAAAGATTTCCCCAAAAGTTTTTTTTCAAATTCTTCAACTGCTTCTTTATCTTTTTTTCCAACAGCCCGCATCGCTTCAATAAATCCAACTCCCCCTTCGCCTGCAATGTTAACCGGTATGTTTTTCAATCCGCTTGCCACTTCCGTGATTTTTTCTTTCTCGCCGTATGTGTCAGAACAGTATTTGAAGCCCATGCCTTTTAGTGCCTGCTGGATTCTTTCATTGGAAACAAAGCCGGGCGAAGTAAACCCGTTTGGTTTCCCAGCGCAGGCTTCTTCGAGCATGTGAAGCCCCCATCCAATTTCCCCTTCTATCTTTTTTCTATCCCATTTCAGTGCATTGCGCATCCAATCACCGTGGTTTTTCCCGCCATGCAAGCCTATTTCATGGCCCGAGTCCCCGATTTTTTGGATTATGCCTTTGTTTGCAGCCCCGGCGGAAGGGTTAAGCAAGGCGGTTTTCAAAAAATTAAGTTTGCCCAACTTTTCTACATTGGAAAGTTTTGGCATTTCTGCACCTTTTTTACCTATCTGTTTGAAGAAGTATGCTGTCCTTTTTGCAGGCTGCCCCATATTTACAAAGAAAGTAAATTGTGCCCCAAGCTCTTTCCCCAGCCCCAACAGCCTTGGAACCCCATTTCTTATGCAGTTTTCGTTGTCCACATCAAACCTGAAGCAGAATCTTCTTTTCATTTAAAAAAAAGTTGGTTAAAAAATCATTTTAAATGCGTTCCCATAGTTTTTTTGCCTTTTGTACCAATAACCTTTTTTAGCCTTTTTAGCATTTTTTTAAGAGGTAAGCTAAAATGAAAATAAACCAAAAACTGCGTGTAATGCTGGTTTTTCCAAACCAGCCGATTATCTCTGAGCCGTGCTGCGAGGGCTACAACAGGTCAAAGATAATCCCCTACGAGCTTGCCACAGTTGCAACCGCCCTGCGCAGCGATTTTGATGTGCAGGTGCTTGACGCAAAGGCAGAGTCTCTCTCATTGCCGGAAATCAAAGCAAGGCTTACGGCATTTAAGCCCCACACAGTTGTTTTGTGGACGGTCACAATAACCTACCTTTCCGACATAAAAATACTCGGCTTTGCGAAATCCCTCAAAGCAAAGACTGTTCTTGCGATGAACCCGCCGATTCTCCTTACACAGGTGCTTGAAAGCTTTCCATTCATCGACTTTGCTGTCCACAACGAAAGGCCGTTTGTTCTAAAAGAGCTCTTGGATTGCATCAGCATTGGAGCATCTGCCGGCAAGGTTAAAGGCATTGTTTTAAGGAAGGGAAGCAGCGTGAAAGACAATAGGCCTGCCTTGCTCAACGTGCATTTTTCGCATCCAGCTGCATCGTTCGACCTGCTTCCAATGGAAAAATACACTGTTGACAATGCGGTTATAAAATCAAGTACTGGCTGCCCATATCAGTGCACCTTCTGCTTTTGGGGGCGGAGCAAGTGGAGGGCAAACAGCGTTAAGCAGACGCTTGACGAAATAGAATTGCTGGTAAAGCGCTATGGTGCAAAAAACATCGGCTTCTCAGAACAGCATTTCACGTTTGACAGGCAAAGGGTCTTGGATTTCTGCAGGGAAGTGGAAAAGAGGAAGCTGCGCTTCAGGTTTTTCTGCGATTCAAGAGTCAACCAGGTTGACAGGCAGTTGTTGCACCTGATGAGGAAGGCAGGGCTAAGCAGGATTTTTTACGGGGTTGAACACGTTAGTGACAACATCCTGCGAAACGTTAAGAAAAACCAGTCAGTTGAGCAGATAATAAATGCAATAAGCATAACAAAGCAAGCAAAGGTGCCATTTGCCCTGCCCTTCATAATCGGGTTGCCAGGCGAAACCTCTGAAACCATACAAGAACTTAAAAGATTCATTCTGGAGGTAAAGCCCTGGAATTACCACGTCCTGTTTCCAGTTCCATATCCTGGCACAGAGCTATTTGAGCAGGCAAAGAAAAACAACTGGCTGTTGGTTGAGGAAAAGCCAGAGAACTTTTGGGTCAGCCCAGACTTCTACAAGCCGTTGATGGCTGTTCCGCCGATGACAACAGAAAAGCTAATCAGGGCAAGGAGAATGCTGCTGTTTGTGCCAAGGCTGCATCCAGTAATCTTCCTCAACACACTGAGGGATGCGTATGGCAGGGGCGGGCTGACAAAGTTGAGGCAGGTTTTCGAAGGCGGCATGAGAGTTGCTGCCAGCGTAAGCGTTCAGAAGCTATCCAAGCGTTAATTTCCTGTACAACTGTTTGTTTCTTTCAACTATTTGATTCCTGTCAAACCCAGCCCTCTTCATCAGAGCCCTGCCTTCTTTTGCAATGCTTGCTGCTTTCTTGCCGTTAGCCAGCAACTCTTTTACAGAGGCTGCCAACTGTTCCGCATTCCCAGGCTGGAAAAGCACGCTGTTTTTTTCGTTGAAGAACACGCCTGTTTTCCCTACGTTGGTTAACACCAGGGGCTTCCCTGCGAGTCCTGCTTCAACAACAACTGAAGAGAAAACGTTGTCAAAGGTTGCGGTTGAAACAAAAACCGCGCTGAGCTTGAGGAACAGTGCAACGTCTTTTCTTCTCCCGAGAAAGAAAACGTTTTTCACCCGGTTTTCCTCTGCAAGCAATTTTGCTTTCTCCAGCAGTTTTCCATCGCCGAGCATTACAAAGTTTGCTTCCTGCAAAAGCTTTGCAGCCTTTATGAAAGTGAATGGGTCTCTCTCAGCTATGAACCGCCCTACAAACAGGACAACTGGCTTGCTCCAAAAGTTAAATTCTTTGCGCAGTAGGGAAACGCTTCCCGGTTTTTCCAGTAAATCAAAGTCAATCATGTTTCGCACAATTTCAACCTTTCCGCCCGCACTCTTGATTTTTTCCACCAAGCCTTCATGGCTTGTTGTAACAGCATCGCTTGCTTTTACTGCAACCCAAATAACTACCTTTGGAGCATTTCTCACGTCAGTGCCGTGAACAGTCAGCAGGACAGGCTTCCGGAGCAGAATTTTTGCCGGAAAGCATGCAACAGCGCTTGGAAGCCAATTGGCGTGAATGACATCGCATTCTCTTGCCTCAAGGAATATTTTAAGGCTGAATGCGGCAAAAAAGAACGGCAAAAGAACAATTTTCAAGGGATTCTCGCAAAGGTTTTTTACAATCCCTGGGCCGTATGCAAAAGTTTGCAGGGACAGGGGCCAGAAGTACCTGAACCGCTTTACCTCAACGCCAGCAACTTTCTCTTGCAGCGGAAGACCTTTTGCATGCGGTGCTATTATCTTGATTTTCTGCCCTCTCCTGGCAAGTTCTTTCATTAAGTCAAAGACAACGTTGCCCTCAAAAGTAAGATTTGTTACTGGAACACAGATGTTCATTTAATTCCACCAAAGCAGGCTTTAGCTTCTGATGTAATTCAACAAGCTCCAGGCACTCTTCAGGCTTGTTTTGAAAAGGCTCCAGTGCGTGAAACGCTGCCTCAGTGCCTTTGCGATGTAGTGCGGCCTCAAATAGTATTCCTTGTACCCCTGTTTTATCCAATAGCACATGTCTGCCTTGCTCAGGTTTGGATACTCAAAAATAGGCGTTATCCTGCCCTCACTGTCCAGATAGTCTGACCACTGCTTGAAGCGCAGATAGCCCTTGCTTTCGAGGTATCTGTAAAACTCTGTTCCAGGATAGGGCTGTGCAACGCTGAACTGCACGAAGTCCAGGTCAAGCTGCTTTGCAAACTCAACTGTTTTCTTTATTGTAGCAACTGTTTCCCCAGGCATGCCGAAAACAAACGTACCGTGCACCTGGATTCCAGCCTCCCTATAATACTTGGCACATTTCCTGGCCTGCTCTGTCGTTGCCCTTGCGCCTTTGCGCATTGAGTGCAGAAGCTCATCACAGCCCGACTCAAAGCCAACCTTCACCAGGAAGCACCCCGCCTTCCTCATCGCGCTTGCAATCTCTCTGTCAACGCTGTCAACCCTGCTGTACGCAGCCCAGGGCATGTTCACTTTCTCCTTTTCAATCAAGTTGCACAGTTTAAGGATGTAGGGTTTGTTAACGTTCAGCGTGTCGTCGTTGAACAGAACGCTTTTAATGTAGGGAAAATCCCTCTTTATTTGCTTGAGCTCTGCAACAACATTCCCAGGGCTTCTCATCCTGTAGCCCCTGCCGCTCATCAGCTGCGGACCTGCGCAGTAAATGCACTGGTGCGGGCAGCCCCTTCCGGCCAGAACAAAGGTAAAGGGGTTTTTGTACAGCGCGCTGTAGTACTTTCTGTTCGGCAGGAAGTCTCTCGCTGGAAAAGGCAGCTCATCAAGGTTCTTTATCAAAGCCCTTGCCTTGTTATGTATAATTCTTTTGCCTTTTTTGAATGAAATTCCGTCCACTTTCTCCAGGGCTTTTCCTTGCGCGATGTCTTTCACAGTGTAATCATATTCGCCTCTTGCAACAACATCAAAGCCTCTTTGCAGTGTGTCTTGCGGAACAGCTGTTGCATGCACGCCAATAGCAACTGTTTTCGCTCCTGTTTCAGCTGCAATCCTTTGCGCAAGCACTGCATCGCTCTGCACTGAGGCAGTTGAAGTAAGCATTACAACATACTCTGGGCAAAGGTTTGCGACCCTCTGCACAGACTCGTCTTCGCTTATTCCCAAGGCTGGCGCGTCAATCAAGTCAACCTTGTGCCCTGAGCTGCGGCAAATCTCTGTTGCGTATCCAAGCATTATAGGCGGGTGCAGCGCCTTCTGCGGACTCACTGCCTGGAATCTCACTTCTCTGTTGTAAGTGCCCCTGAAGGGCGGATTCAAAAAAGCAATATTCATAGGATGCACCAAAAATCGTCTGCTATAAAGTAATAAGAAAAAGTTTCCTTTATTAATTTAATGAAATTGGTACAAAGCTAGAATACTAAGCCTTAACAAAAGCCAATAAAAAACCTGCCCCGGCAGTATTGATTATGCCTGAATCGATCTCCCTTGTAAACCTTGCGCCAAGTGTGTATGCAGCGCACCCAAGCCCGCCCCTGTGGCTCGCTTACCTGCAGGCAGTGCTTAAGAAGAAAGGCACCGCTGTAAAGCCAATTGACCAACAGGCAGGGCAATCTATTGCAACTATTGAAACAGATTGGGCTGGCTTGAGCGTTTGCACGCCTACAGCGCAGAAGGCATTTACTTTGGGTGACGAGCTGCGCAGCCAAGGCATAAAGGTGATGATGGGCGGTCCGCATGCAGCAATTTTTCCAGAGGAATGCTTGAGACACGCGGATAAAGTGATTGTCGGCGAAGGTGAAAGAAGCGTTTTGGAGATTTTTGACAGCAAGAAAAAAATCCTTAAAAGCGAGCTGATTAAGAATCTTGACACCCTGCCTTTCCCTGACTGGCATGGCTTGCCCCTCCAAAAGTATAAGGCGGTTACAAGAAAGCACTGCTATCTCTCAGTCATGACAAGCAGGGGCTGCCCCTTCAGCTGCATCTACTGCTTCAAGGGAATCTTCGGCAGGTTGTACAGAAAGAGGTCACCGGCGAATGTTCTGGATGAAATCCAGTACCTGATTGATGAATACGGCACTGAGGAAATCGGGTTTGTTGACGACAACTTCACGCTTGACAAGGGGAGAGTTGAAGAAATATGCAAGGGAATGATTGAAAGGCGCTTTAATATTAGTTGGAACTGCCCAAACGGCATTAGAGTTGACACGGTTGACAAGCGGCTGCTTGAGTTGATGCACAACGCAGGCTGCTACCAGCTCAGCTTTGGAATAGAATCTGGAAACCAAGCTGTTTTGGACAAAATCGGCAAGACTATCAGCCTGCAGCAGGTGAAGAATGCTGTCAGGTGGGCAAAGGAAACAGGGATTGAGACAATCGGCTTCTTCATGATTGCCCTGCCGTTTGATGACAGGGAGACGATGCAGCAAACAATTGACTTTGCAAAAGAACTAGACCTTGACCTCATACAATTCACTGTTACAACGCCCTATCCTGGGACGCCTTTGTACGATATTGTAGAGAAGCAGGGAAAATTCCTGATAAAAGACTTCAGCAAGTACGGCAGCTACACTGGGAGGGCATACTATGAAATGGGCTGCCTAAACAAGCAGTTAGTTGAGGAAATGTACAAAAAAGCTTACAAGAGCACTTACCTCAGACCAGCCTATGCCATGAAAAGAATTGCCCATAACCCCAAGCTGCTTGCAAGCGGCGCAAAATACATGCTCTCAGTTCTTGGGAAGAAAAAGGGCTGAGGCATCTAAGGCAATAGCTATTTTCCCAATTCCCTTTTCCGAAGCCTGTACAGGATTTCTTCCTGCAGTTTCCTTTGCCTGTCCAGCATGTCGGCAATCAACGCAAGGATCATCAGCAAAAAGCCCAGCACGATTAAGATTACATCAGCATACACAACCCACATGTAAGGCGAGATTACGTGGAA
The DNA here is from genome assembly GCA_964640195.1 of uncultured archaeon. Lineage (GTDB taxonomy): Archaea > Iainarchaeota > Iainarchaeia > Iainarchaeales > CAZXIC01. The sequence goes on from CAZXIC010000019.1 coordinate 7,226, forward strand.
CAGCAGCAGCCTGAGCCACAAAACAAAAGCGCTTATCGCCCCGGCAAGGAAGAACAGCAGGCCAATGCCTCCAAAAAACTTCAGCGGCTTGTAATCTCGCAATGTCCTTACAACAATTATCAAGGCTTTTGAACCGTAAGTGTACCAGTGCCTTACAACCCTGCTTTTTCCCTGCCTTTCGCCCTGGACCCTGCATGCAACCTCCTCAATCCTCATTCCCTTCTGCAGCAGGTCAATCAGGACTTCCTGCGTGTAAGTGAATTTTGCAAACAGGTTCAGCCTGAGCATCGCCTGCCTGCTGTATGCCCTGAAACCGCACTGTGTGTCAGTGAACTTGCTTTTTGTAAAAAAATTTATCATAATTGTAAAAAGCCTGTTCCCAAACCGCTTGATGAACGGCATTTTTGGCAGCAAAGCCTTGTCCTTGAATCTGCTGCAGCTTAAAACATCCGCCCTTCCCTGCAAAATCGGCTCAATCAGCCTTGGTATCTCAGCAGGGTTGAACTGGGCATCTGCATCTATGTTCACCATTATGTCTGCGCCCATTTCAAGCGCTGAATCCACCCCTGTTTGGAATGCTATGCCCAAACCCCTGTTTGCTTTGTGTGAAACGATTTTGTCAGCACCCGCTTTTTTTGCTCTTCCGGCTGTTGAGTCAGTGCTTCCGTCGTCAACAACGAGGATTTTTACGTTGCCAATACCATTGATTTTCCTTGGCACTGCCTTGATAACGGAAGCAATTGTTTTCTCCTCGTTGAAGGCCGGAATCAAAACAACAAGCTTAAGTGCACTTTCCATCCGCAACCACAGGTAAACTAATTGTTGCGCTCTAACTGTTTTAAAACCGTTGTTTTTGATTTTTGTACCAAACAAACTCACTCTTGTTTAAATAGCTTTTTGGATTAACGATATTAAAATGCCCAGCAATTTTTTTGCAACTCTCCGCAGCTACTCTTTTGAGAAAAAGCTGTTCCTTGCCATAATTGCAGCAGCAATCGCAGTCAGGCTCTTCACATTATTCGTCCTGCCAGACGCGCCCCTAACCGATACACTCTACCATCTGACGATTACAAGATACGTAGTACAAAACCACGCACTTCCCTTCCACGGCATAGCAGGCGCTGCAGTCTTTGACCTTCCAGTGCCCCTTTACTACATTATAACCGCAATCCCATTTATCCTGCTGCCAATTCCGTTTAACCTCGCGACGGCAAAGGCGTTTCCCCTCATTTTTTCCTTCCTGCAGCTGTTGGTTTCCTTTCTTTTGCTCAGGAGGATGTTTCCACAGCACTGGTTTTATGGTTTTGCCTTTGTTGCAATGCACCCCCTCTTGGTTATTTTCGGCGCTGTAAACTACCTCGAAACATTTGCCTCCTTTTTCGTTTTGCTCAGCTTTTTTGTCTACTGGCGTTTTGTTGAGACAGGCAGCAGGGCTTTTCTTGCTGCAATGCCATTTGCGCTTGCGGCAATGGCGCTGTCCAAAGAAAGCGCGACAGTTCTTGTGCCAGTGTTCTTCCTTGCATTCCTTTACCAGCTGTGGGAAAAGAGGCCAAAACCGGTTACGAGAGCCTTTACTGCAAGGGCAGCGTTCTTCGTTGCTGCTTCAGTCCTGCTTTGCTCAGCTTGGTTCTTGATAAGCTTGCAGGCAACGGGAGAGCTCAGCTCAAGCATTACTGGCGGAATCGATAGAATGATTTCCGCCAAGCAAACGCCGTTCTCTTTTGAATCCCTGTCCCTTTTTCCATTAAGCTTCAACGCTGCTTTCTGGTTTTTTCTGGACCTGTCTTTTGGGCAGATTGGAATCCAGCCTGCCTTGGCTTTTACGGCTTTTTCATTGGTAGCATTCCCTGTTTTCATGTTGTTGCTTTACGGTTTTGCAGCCGGGCTTAGGAAAAAACCAAAAGCAGTGCTGCCTATCCTTGCTTGCTTTCTAATCTCATCTTTTTTGATGGTTGCAAGGGGCGGCGACAGGTTCTTCCATGGCAGGATAATGATTCCCCTAATGCCCCTGCTTGCTGTCCCGTTTTGCCTCGCCTTCATGGAACTAACGAACGTGAATTGGAGGAAAGCGCTTGCCTTGCTTTTTTTTATCCTGTCGTTTTACTCGCTTGCATTCGCTTCAATCTACGCCCTGCACTTTAACAATACCTACAACCAACACATGCCCCTGTACAATTTCATAAGGGAATTGCCGGAACGAAGCAAGGTTGTGATACACAGCAACAAGCTAAGGCAGGTCAGGTTCATAGCAGAGAAGCAGGTTGAGCACTACTCCTCATTTTACGGCTTGGATGCACAGCAAATGTATGCCGCGCTAAAAGAGCAGAACGTAACGCACTTGGCTGATACCTGCTATGCACCCACGTGGGAGAAGGGGACAATAGAGCAATGGCTGCAGCAAGGGGTTATTGCAGTTGCGTACAGCGACAGCTGCAGCACGCTGTACGAACTTAAGCGGTGATTTGTTGTCAAAAGCGCTTTCCCTGATTGCAAGAGGAGCAGGCTTTTACTTTGCTGGCTTTGCGGTAAGCAAAGTGCTTGCCTACCTCTACAGGGCGCTGCTTGCAAGGGGTCTTGGGCCTGATGCCTTTGGAATATTCTCAATCGGGGTAAGCGTTATAGGCATACTGGCCGTTTTTGCTGCCCTTGGCCTCTACCAGGGAATAATGCACTTTGCATCAGTATACGGCAGCACAAGAAAAGAGGCAAGGGCAAGGGGCACTATCCTGTTCAGTTTCAAAGCACAGGTGGTTGCATCGCTTGCCTTTGCAGCAGGACTGTTTCTTTCGGCTGACTACATCGCGGTTTCGTTCTTCCACGAAGAAGAGCTTGCAACAGTGCTGCGAATCCTTTCACTATCGCTGCCTTTTGCAGTCATTACCTCTGGTTTGATGGTTGTAGTGCTGGTATTCAAGAAAATTGAATACAAGATTTACGTACGGAACATAGCTGAGAACCTTGCCAAGCTTTTCTTAACAGGGCTTTTTCTCTTCCTTGGTTTTCATTTGCTTGGCGCAACCATTGCCCTTGCCCTAAGCAGCGTTGCAGCATTCCTTATCTCAATCTACCTTGTTCAAAAAAAGGTATTCCCGCTGTTTGCTAGGAACCTGAAAGCGAAATCCAATGCAAGGGAGCTGTTCAGCTACAGCTGGCCCCTGCTTGCAGTTGGATTTTTTGACGTGATAATGATGTCAATTGACACGATAATGCTGGGTCATCTCAGCAGGGCTTACAATGTAGGCATATACAATGTTGCGCAGCCAACCGCAAACCTGATGTTGGTTGCATCCTTTGCATTCGGTTCACTGTTTTTGCCTATAATAACAGGGTTTTATGCCCAGCGAAAGTTGCACGAAATGAAGAGGCTGTTCAAAACTGTTACAAAGTGGATTTTTGCCGTAACCTTCCCAAGCGTGCTTTTCCTATGCTTGTTTGCAGGCGAAATACTTGCCGCGATGTTTGGCGATGTCTATGCTCAGGGTGCTGGAGCCCTGATTGTCCTTGCTTTTGGTGTTTTCCTTGCCTCTTTTATTGGCCCTGTCGAGGACGTTCTTGAAAGCATTGGAAGAACAAAGTGGATTTTTTTGAATACTGTTGTCGGCGGCGTGATTAACGTTTTCCTCAACCTGTGGCTGATTCCGCTGTTCGAGGCAAGGGGCGTTGCAATAGTCGGTGCAGCCCTTGCTACAACCGCTTCCTTTATTCTCTGGAAACTGCTTTCCTTTGCAGAGGTATTTTTTTTCACAAGGATGCACCCCTACAGCAAAGCATACTTGGCGCCAACGCTTGCATCCTGCGTTGCAATCGCGCTTTTCTGGCTTGTTAAGGCACTTGGCCCAGACATTGGAGGGCTTGCCTTTCCCCTTGATTTCTTGTTGCTGGCGTTTTTCGGCTGCGTTTTCCTTGCCCTTTACGCAGTGCTCTTCGTTGTATTCAGAGGCCTGCAGCCGGAAGACCTGATAGTGCTAAGGGCAATTGAAAGCAAAACAGGCATAAGGGTTCGCGTTGTCCGGAATATTGTTAAAAGATTTATTTGATTCTATTAATCCCTATCCGGTAGGCTTAATGCAAAGAATTGCCGGAAAAATGGTGGGTTAAATGCAAAGAATTGCTGGAAAAATCGTTAAGTGGCTAAAGCAACAAGTAAGGGAAGCAAATGCCGAAGGCGTTGTGTTCGGCATGTCTGGCGGCATTGACTCAAGCGTTGTGGCAATACTTTGCAAGAAGGCATTTCCAAAGAACTGCCTTGCCCTCATGCTCCCCTGCAATAGCAACAAAAAGGATTTGGTTCACGCGAAATTAGTTGCAAAAAAGTTTGGCATTCCATTCAAAGTGGTTGACTTGGGAAAAGAGTTTGAAAGCCTTTCCTCTGCTTTAGGGAAAGCAGGCAACAGCAGCAAAAATGACAAGAATGCAATTGCAAACATAAAGCCGAGGCTGAGGATGATTGCATTGTATCACTTTGCAAACAAACTGGGTTTCCTTGTTGTTGGAACAGGCAACAAGACAGAGCTTGCAATAGGTTATTTCACGAAATTCGGCGACGGTGCAGCAGACCTGCTGCCGCTAGCTGGCTTGCTCAAAACAGACGTGAAAAGGCTGGCAACCTACCTCAAAGTCCCCAAGGAAATAATTGGGAAAGAGCCTTCTGCAGGGTTGTGGGAAAAGCAGGCTGACGAAACCGAAATAGGCATGCAATATGCTGAGCTTGATGCTGTCCTACGATGCCTTGAGCTGGGAAAAGGGATAAAACAGTGCGGCAAAAAAGCAGCTTTGGTCAAAAAGATGGTTGAGGGAAGCAGGCACAAGAGGGCAATGCCAAAGATATGCAGGCTTTAGCTTGCCCCAGCCAAACAGAGTTAGAGGCTTTTCACCAAATCCTGGAATTTTTCCTTTGAATCAATTACAAGCTCTCTTGCGCCAGCAGAGTTAGGGTAGTGCAAGACGGAAGACTGGTTCTTGATTATTTCGTTAAAAGCATACTCAATCACCAACCGCTTTGCAGCCAATGCCTCAAGAAAAACAGAGGAACCATAAGTGACAATCAGCCTATGGCGAGAAAACTCGTTGCCCAGGCTTCTTTTTCTGTCAACCGTAACATTTTGCAACCCGATTTTTTTTGCATGGCTTTTGTACTCACCAGCCCTGTTTTCGGATTGGTGCGGCCTGACAGTGACAAAGCAGCTGTTTGGGCTGACTTCCCTTATATCGTCAAGGGTTCTCTTCACCCAATCAGGCCTGTCGGCGCTAATAATTAAAATGCTGTGCTCCCAGCAAGAGAGTGACTTTCCAGCAAGCGACAATCAAAACACCCCTATCTTTTGCCGTAATATTTTTTGAACCCTGTTTTTTCCGCTATTTTGTACGCGTCAAAGCCAACTGTTTTTTCCCCGTGTCTTGGCAGAACATACGCAACAACCCTGTCAAGGTAACCCATTCTGACTCCTGCCTTGTTTAACCTGTCCTGAAAGTCAGCATCGTTGACCCTGTTCCAGCCCTTTCTCCAGCAGTTTGGATTGTACTTGAATTGCTTGAGGTATGCTCTGTAAAGCCATGTTTGCGTGCCGCCCACTTTTTGCCCCAAATCATATGGTTTAACTTTTTGTCTTTTGCCGAATCTCTTCTCAATGTGTGTAGCTGAAACAAACTCATAGTTTTCTTTCTGGGCAAACCTGAGGAGCACTTCTACGTGATCAGCAGTCCATGTGTCATCGTCGTCAATCCTTGCAATCCATTTGCCTTTCACCAAGCGCAGCGCCTTATTCGCAGCAGCCACAGGCCCGGCAAACCAGCGTCCTTCAGCATCAAGCGGATAACCGGCACCTTTTTTAGGCAGGTTGAAAAACCTTACCCTCTTGTCTTTAATCCTGGAAACCAGTTCCTCAGTATTGTCAGTGCAGCAGTCGCCTACAATGACAAGCTCAATGTTCCTATAGCTTTGGTTCAAGACAGAGGAAACAGCCCTTTCCATAAGCAGCTCAGCCCTGTTGTAGGTTGGAACATAGACGCTTACAAGCGGTTTTTTTTCCCTGCGCGATTGCCCGTAATCTGCCCCATGCATTAAGCGCAGGATTCTCAGCTTTGCTGGTTCAGTCAGGGCATAGTAGCATGAATTGAATCCCGATATGAGCCTGTCTTGAATCGTTCTCTGCCTCTCCTTCCTAGCCACAACCACTCGATTGTTTCTGTCTAACTTCACGTCTTCCATTATCTTCACTCTTATATTTCTTTCCAGGCTCAAACTGAACGAAGTCCCTGTACCTGTTTGGAGCCCAGTCCTTCACATAGCGCTTGTAGTCTTCGTATGTGTATTTCTTGTCATAGATTTTTACCCCGCCAGCCAGCAGCTTGGGTGAGCCCAGTCCTCTCAGCCTTTCAGCGTTGCCTTTTGAAACAATGTCAAATTGCGAGTGGCTGCTCTGCCGTTCAAAAGGAATCGCGGCACTGCACAGCACACAGTAGCGCTTTACTTGGTCCTGGAATTGCTCTGGCTTCTTGTTCCACCAGCCCTTTTTTATTGGATAGCCTCCCTTGCCCTCAAACAACTGGTCGAGGGCAGCAGCTACCTCGCAAAAAAAGCAGCCCTTAGGCGTGATTGAAGCAGACCAGCGCCTTTGCACCCAGCAGTTGTCTATCAGCCCCCACATCAATTCCTTGTCATCGATTATTTCATCGGATGCAACCAACAAGGGCTGGTGCCATCCCTTGTCTTTTTCCAAATGGGGGTTGTATACTATCTTATCAGTGTCAAAGGTTTCCTTTATGATTCCCTCGTATTCTTCCCACTTGTAGCCAGCAGTCCAAAGGCCTCTTCTGCTCCTGTCTGGAATCAGTTCTTGGTATATCCTGCAGATATCGGCAAAGTGCGGGTGCATGGTTGGCTCACCGCCCATCAGGCCAATCCCGCCCTTGTAGCCCTCAAGCGATTCTATTGCTTTCCTCACTGTTTTCAGGTCCATGAAAAATGGTTTTTTGTGGTGCCCGACAAACCTCGTGCAATTCGCGCACATGTGATCGCAGGCGTTCGTGACCTCAATTTGTATCAGTTTCGCTTTATATATCGGAATCATTTCTTTTTACCTCCAGCATTTTTTCCTTAGCTGTCACCCTCTTTTGCATAAGCATAACTGTTGTGTTGTTTTTTAATTTTTTTCTTGAGCCAGCGCACACAAGCGCTGGCAAACAAAAAGCCGAGCAGAAGCAGGAAGCCAGTGCCCAAGGTTACTGCAACCCAGGTAGCCAAACTCCAATTTTGCCAGCCAATGAATTGCTCGCTTAACATTTCCTTGCCTCTTCATGCAATGCAAAGAAATTTTTTTGTCTTGCTCTACTTTCTTTCATACGATTTTTACCTTCTTTTTTTCGCTTTTAGCTTTTAAATGTAAACCTTTGTCTCTCCTTCAAGATATTCAATTTCAAGGCTTATAAATCACTTTTGGTGCAATAAACGAATTTTCTGCATATGATTTACTTGCCTCTGTTGTTCTCGCACAAAAACCTGTAGTTACTGTATTGCTTCTCTTTGTAGTCCGAAATTTTGCCTGCCTCTATTAACTGCCTTATTTCAGCAGCCCCGTCTTTTACTGTTTTTCTGGAGACGAAGCCGAGTTCTTTGCCTATTTTGTCAAACGAAACCCTGTAGTTCCGCTTGTCAGACGCTTTGCTTGTTACAAGCCTTGCATCCTGCACTACATTATGCACCATTTCCCCGATTTCTCTTATCTGACAGTTTTGGTCATTGCTGCCAACATTGAAAACCTTTCCACCCACTTTTCTCAGCGGCAAGCCAATGCACTTGATAAAAGCCTCTGCCGCATCCTCCACGTGCAGGAAGGGCCTCCACTGACTACCGCCAAATATCGTTATCTTCTTGTCAAAAACAGCCTTGGCCGTCAGCAGGTTTACAACTAAGTCAAACCTCATTCTCGGTGAAATTCCATAAAGGGTTGCCATTCTCAGCATTGTCGGGGCAAAGTTTTCGTCCCGCATTTCTATGAGAGCCGTTTCAGACTGGCTTTTCATTTTGGCATACAATGAAACCTCGTTCAACGCTGCATTCTCGTGCAGCAGCGCTTTGCCCTTGCTGCTGCCGTAAACACTGCAGGTTGAAGCAAACAAGAACCTGTTAATCTGGTAAAACTTGCAGATCTCTGCAACTGATTTTGTTGCAAGGTAATTCACTTCAATTGTGTTCTGCGGGCTTAGGGCAGAAGCTGGGTCTCCAACTATAGCTGCCAAGTGGATTACGGCGTCCACGCCTTTAATTGCATTCATTACCGCAGACAGGTCCCTCATATCGCCTTTTACAAATTCAAAACCCTTTCTGTTATACAATTCTTTTATTCCTGCATTTCCGTAAGTCAGGTTATCCAGCACCCTAACCTGGTAGCCCCTTGCAAGCAGTTTCCTAACCATCACGCTGCCCAGATAGCCTGCGCCGCCAATTACTAGGACGCGCTTTACAGCCCTGCTCTCGCTTGGCTGGGAGTACAGGGCAGTCTGCTGCTTTTCCTGGCCTTTCCTTGAGACAAATATCACCCTTTTCACTACCTTGTTTTTATCCACGACCGGAATCCTGATCACTGACTGCAGTGGGAACTTTTCAAAGACGCCTTTCTTTTTGAGTTTCTCCTTTAAAGTCTCGTCAGACCAGGACGAGTAAGCCACAACTGGCCTTTTGCCCATTATTTTCTCTACTGGCAGGTCCAAGCCCTTGCCGCTCAGTATCGCTCTTCTTATGTCGCCGTCTGTCAACACGCCCAAGATTCTTTTTCTTTTGTCAATGATGAACGCAATTCCAAGACCGTTTCTGTCTATCTGCCGCATTGCTTCCTTCAAATTTCTGCCCTTTTCCACCAGCAACTTTTTTATCTCCAATTCAAGCACCTTCTTTTCTGCAGTGTTTGAGCATCAGCTGCTTGAAAGAAACCCCATTATTTTTTGCAGCAAGCCCGTATATCTCGGCGCTGTAGGGCAAGGTTTTTTCAAACATGTCAACAAAGCCCTTCTCCAGCACCCTTTTAATCCTCTCAAAGTTACGCCAGTAAAAAAACGCGTAAGCAAGGTCTGCAATTTTCTTCAAATCATAACCCTGCAAGCCAGGTGGCACGTAAACTATTTCATTTTCGTACTTTGCCCAATCGTTTGAAAGGATGCCGCCTTCCTTTTCCGCAATGTCCCTGAAAACACTGCCAGGATAAGGGATTGCGTTCCTAAAGCCAATAAAGTGTGGGTTCAACCTGTCAGCAAATTGCACTGTTCTGCTAACTGTTTCAATCGTGTCATCCGGATGCCCGATGATAAATCCAGCGTAGGATGCTATGCCTGAGTCGTTTATTATCCTCACTGCCCTTACCGCCTCATCCAAATCAATCTGCTTGTTTATCTTCCTCAGCACTCTTTTGTCGCCGCTTTCAACACCAATGCTCATTCTCACGCAGCCAGCTCTGCGCATAGCCTCAACAACGCTTTTGTTAATTAAATTAGCCCTTGTCTGGCAGCTCCACCTTATGTCCAGCTTGTTTT
>CAZXIC010000020.1:0-16584 GCA_964640195.1 uncultured archaeon
CTACATTGCGGGGAAGAGAAGGGAAGCGGAAAAGCGGCTGAAGAGGGAGCTGTTCTACAGGTACATTCCGGAAATAGTTGATGCGCTGCACGCGGTTACAAAAGCGGACAAAAAGCTGCTGAAAGGCAAACTGGAAAAAATGGTTTTGCTGAAATTAAAGTTGGATGAGGAGAAAGAGGCAGAGGAAATGAAGAAGGAATTAGGAAAAATGGATGAGGAAGCAAGCAACGGAGAGGGTGAAAGCAATGCCAAAACGAAAGGCAAAGGAAAAGAAAGCAAAAAAAAGTAAAACAGTTGAAAAGGAAACGCCGAAAGCAATCGCGAAGAGGCTGGAGGGCATAGCCCAGTCAATTGTAAATGACATTAAGAAGAAGAGGGACCCTGAATTCATTACCCAGCAGAGGGGCAGGAGCAACGTTGAGTTCAACGAGAAGAAGGGAATCCTGCAGCTCGGCGACAGGGAAACCACGAGGACATTCCTCAATGTGGGGCACGCGAGGAAATTCATGCAGACAATGCTCGTGAACGCAAAAGCCCATGACTACCTGAAGCACAACAAGACTGCCTCAATCAGGGAGATATACTACGAGCTTAAGCACACTGTTCCGAAAACAAACGAGAACACCTTTGAAGCGCAAACAGAGTCTGACACGATAATCGTTGACCTGGAGCACAGCGTTGACAGCATCAGGGAAAAGCTGAACCTGCATGCAAACCCCAAGGGAACATTGTACGGGGACATAACATTGAGGGACAGAATGCACCACAACGACAGGTTCAACTGCGGGAAGCTGGGAAGGGGCGGCTGGAGCATCATGTCAAGGATTGAGCCGGAAGAGATAGAGATTGTCTCGTGCAACGCGAAATACGCCCTGGTTATTGAGACAGAGGCAATGTATGAAAGGCTGGTTGAGGAACGCTTCCCCCAGCAAAACAGGTGCATTCTTGTAAGCACTGGAGGCCAAGCTGCAAGGGGCACAAGAAGGCTCATCCACAGGCTGCACAGCGAGAGAAAGCTGCCTGTGATTTGCTTCAACGACGGCGACCCCTACGGCTGGTACATTTACAGCGTGATAAAGCAGGGGAGCATGGCTTTGGCTGCACATAGTGACTTCATGGCATGCCCTGACGCCCACTACGTGGGAATGACTTTGGATGATATCGAAAAATACAGCCTGCAGAACGTTACAGAGAAGATGAAGGAAGGCGACATAAAGAGGGCAAAGGAAATGCTGGATTACCCCTGGTTTAAGAACAAGCCCTGGCAGAGGCAGCTGAAAAAGGCAATCAGCGAAAAAATCAGGATAGAGCAGCAGGCGCTTGCAAACAAGAGCCTGGAGTTCGTTGCAAAAGAGTACCTGCCTGAAAAAATCAAAAGGAAGGACTTTCTGCCTTAGAGCGTTAGCTCTTTTTTCTTACGATTCCCTTCTCTGCATCAACCTCAACCAAGTCGTTGTCGTGCAGCACCTGCGTTGCAACCTTTGTCCCAACGATGCAAGGAATCCTGAACTCCCTGCTAACGATTGCAGCATGGCACGTCAAGCCGCCAATGTCTGTGACGATTGCAGCTGCTCTGTTCATTGCCGGCAGCAAATTCGGGTTTGTCGCATGGGAAACAAGGATATCGCCCTTGTTCATCTTAACCATTTCATTTGGGTGGTTGATTATCCTGACCCTGCCCTTTGCAGAGCCTGCGAATGCAGGCGTTCCCCTGATTTCGCCTGTGTCTTTGATTTTTTCCACCTTCACGTTTTCATTATACCACTTTTTCGCTTCCTCTCCCACAAGAAAGGTCTGCTTCCCTTTGACTGCATAAAAAACAGAGTATTTAATCCTGCGGTTAAGCAACCCAAAGTCTTTGAACTTCCCAGCAAGAGCATCAAAAAGCTCCTGTCTCGTCATGTAACGCACTTGGTCAACGCTTATGGCCAATCTGCTACCGATTTCCTGCACAGCCTGTCAAAAACAAAGCTGCCGAAGTACATCGCATCTTTTCTGTAAGCCTTGGTTTCAATCAAACGCCTTGGGAAAGAGAAAACCCACTCCTCTTCTGGGGCATCTGCAAGTTTCGTTATGAGCTTTTTCTGCGCAGGCGGAATTTTCTTGTTTTTCTCAAGCTCCATTGCAAGGTACATTGCACTATCCAGGTTTTCCTTTAACTGTTTTACGAAGTAGGTTCTTTCAAGTGCAGGCCCCTCGTACATGAAGAAAATCCACTGGTACTTTTTCCAGTGCCCTGTAAGAAGCGAATCAAATTCAGGCGAAATGGCAGGCAGCATTTTCTCAATCCCGTCCACTTCATTTTCCCTGAAGAGCGCAGCGAGCTTTTTGTCCTGCAAAAGCCTGTCGAGCAGCTGCAGGAACGCGCGCTTCTCTTCAACCAAAACGCTTTCTTTTGCAGGCTGGCTCAGCAAGGCAAATGCCCTGCCTGTTTCAAGCGCAAGCTTCTTTTCCTTAATCTTCCTCTCAAGCAGGGCTTTTATCCTGCTTGAGATAAACTCTTCAATGAACTCGGTTAAAAGCGCAATCAGCCCGGAAACATGCGATTTGAGGTAGCTGTCGTGCATTTCCATGAATACTGCGGCAAGCTCTTCGTTGGACTTATCTGAAACATCCATAGAAAGAATTTTTCTTGCTAAGGCAAAATACTCGTCAGCGGTCTTGTCCATTGAATCAAGGTAGTCAGCAAACCACTTTGCATTGGACATCACCACTTCTGCAACGTGCTTGCCGGAACGCATGAAATCATCCTCAACGGCAAGCAGCTCGATGTTTTTTTCCTCATATTTTGCCCCTGCGCCAACCGGCACCGCAGGCTTGGGAAAATTGCTTATGTAAGTAAGAAAATCAATAGTCTGCATTGGGTGAATCCTGCGAATCTTCTCCCAAACAAACCATTTCTTCGCCATCTCACTCGCTTCCATGCCCTGACTCAATCTTTTTAACAACCCCCTTGCTTGCATTGACTTCAACCAAATCGTTGTCTTTCAGAATCTTTGACGCAAATTTGGTTCCAACCAGCGTTGGAATCCGCAGCTCCCTTGCAATTATTGCCGCATGGCAGGTGATGCCGCCTGTATCCGTGACAATTGCTGCTGCCTTCGCCATTGCAGGCAGCATATCAGGTTCTGTGGAAGCGGAAACAATTATGTTGCCTTTTACCATTTTGCCCATTTCCTCTGGCGAGTCAATGCGTTTTACTATTCCCTGGGCAAAGCCGGGATAAGCTGTGCTTCCTGCAATCTGTTCAACATCTGGGTTGACTCTCAAAGAATTTCTTATTTGTTGGACAAGCGGCTTTGCCTTTTCGCCAGACAAAACTTCGTACCGCAAGCCGCGAAACAGAACTACGGATTCTTTGATTCTTTCATTCAGCAGGTAAGGGCTGGTTTTTTCCAGCAAAGCTGCCTTCATCTCGTTGGGCGCGATCATTTTCGCTTGATTCACAGAGAGGTTGTTTCTTCTTGCAAGTTCTTTTATGAAATCTTCCATAATCTCATGGGCCTGCTGGTTCCTGAACTTTCTCTCAAACTTCCAGAACCCGAGAGTGCGCAAAACGAAGAACAGGTATTTTTCTTTCTCGCTCAGAGCCAGTTCCTTCTCTACACGCGTCTGCTGCTGGCACAGCTCTTCTCCAGCAGCCTGCTTTTCCTCGAGCATTTTCTCTACTCCGCTCTTGCTTTTTGGCAAGGCATTTAAGCGCTTTTTAATGTCTGCACTGCCCCAGCCGGGCCCGTCATAACCAAATGCAATCCAGGAATACTTCCTGGTGTGCCCTTCGATATCTTCATTGGCTAGCTCTCCCTGCAATTGCTTTAACCTGAGTTTCAATAAGTCAAGCTCTTCCCGCTTTGCACTGGTTGGCTCTACAGGCGTTGTCAGTACCTGGAAACATTCCCCTGCTTTTGGGCTGCCCTTGCCAAGCTTTTTTACCAGGAGCATTTCCAAATTTTTTGACAAGAGAGGCTCTTCCATCTCAACAACAGTGCCCATCGCACTCCAAGTCATGAGGTGCAGAAAGCTATTTAGCCAGTTTTCCCATCTTTTGAAGAGTTCTTCCCGGCTCAGGGATTTTAATTGTTCTCCCGATAAGAGCTTTGCAGCCTTAAGCATTGCTGGAATCTCTTTTTTGTTTACATCAACAATTTTTTCCAGAAAGGACTTATCTTCCCTTAATTTGCGCAGGATTATTCTGCCAGCCCTGCTGAATGCGCCTTTCGTTACCAGATAGCTGAATTCGTGGTTGTTGTACCAGCAGGCTGTAACACTGTGTGTAACACCGGCCTCTTTGCAGGCATGCTGCGCCCCCAACCAGTAGATAGCCGTGGGGTATATGTGCCCCTTTTTCTCGTGCGCTAATTCCAGCCATTTCCCAGACATTTTTTCTACACTTTAACCCCGGCTCTCCCCAGGTCCGCAACAAGCTGGCTTATCGAAGAGAACTGAATGCCCCTTATGCCGGCCTTTCTGGCTGCCTCAACGTTCTCTGCGCTGTCGTCAACGAACACAAGCTCGTTTGGCAGTATGTTAAACCTTTTGAGAATGTAATTAAAAATTCCTTTGTCAGGTTTCTTCACCCCGATTTCGCCTGAAACAATGCTGTCGTCAAACATGCCGCTGAGGTGCAGGTCCTTGTCCAATGCCCTGAATGCAAGCGCGTTCTGGTTTGTAAGCAAGACAACCCTGTAGTTTTTCCTCAGCTTCTGCACAATGCCCCTCATTCCCTTCCTTTCACGCAGCCTTTCTGTGAGGAAATCCCCCTCGGTTATCACGCCGCCCGCATCAAGCGCGATGACTGTCTTTTTTCTGAAAGCCGCGGCAAAGGCAACACCCGCAACGGCGGCTATTGCCGCAACAAGCAGCAGGTTCTCAAATCCAAGCGCAAAAAGCGCCAGCAGCAAAACTACAAATGCTGCGGTTGAATTGAAGAAACGCATTTTTCTCACCTAAGGGTCCATCCTTACCATGGTCTTGCTCTCCCAGTCGTCAATGATTGACTTCTGGTAGCCGTAATCGAAGAATGATTTAAGTGCAAACCCGGCGAGCACGAACGCGATGAAAATGAAGAAACTCTCGAATTTTATGCCTGCAAGGAAGGAAACCGCTGACGCAACACTTAGGGCGCTGGCTGAAAGAAACATCCTGCCCTTTTGGGCCTGCTTATGCAGGTAGAGCCTTCCCCACTCGCCCCTTCTCTTTGCCTCGAGATTTTTGGGGTTAACCCTAATCTGCACCTGGTCGCCGTAGATCAGCTTGTTAGGCATAATGTTCACTGCGTTCAGTTAATAAGATATTGTTGCAGGTGATTTAAAGAAATTTACCCGTTCTGCAACGGTTCTGTGCAGCCGCTATCCTTCGCGGATTATGTTCTCCAGAAAGAAGGGAATCAACCTCTGTTCAGCCTTTCTCAGGTGCTCCTGGAAGGTGCTCGGGCTCAAGCCTGCTATTTTTGCAAGGCTCTTTATTTCAGTCTTTTTTGGGAAAGAGTAGTAGCCGTTCCTGTAGGCAAGGGTTATCGCCTTTTTCTGCTTCTCAGTCAAATCAGGCATTACGTGCGGCACATAGAAGTCCCTTACCCTTTCCCTTGCTATCTTCTGCACCTCTATGTGCACCCATTTCTGGGCAATAACAAGGAAGTCAGTTAGCACCTTTTTCTGCAGTGCAGCAACGTGCATGTACTCAAAGCCGTCTGGCTTTACAACAATCGGCTTTACGAAAATCAGTTCCGGGCTCAGATACATCTGAAGGTGCGTTGCCTTCTTTTTTGCCCTCAGAGTGTAAATCACAATATTGCCCTCGTGCTCCAGGTTTTCATACCTCGGGTTTTTTGAAATTTCAGCCAAGTAAGCCATCATGTCCTTTTGCTCTCCCAAAACGATGTGGGCAGTTGTGAGAAATACTTGGCCCTGCTTCTCAAAACGGTTGAGGGGAAAGCAGAGTACTGTGAGCTTGTACTTTTTTGCAAAAGGGATTACGGCACTGCCCTCGTGCCAGAACTTCATTTTCAAGGTCCACATTTGAAAGGGAATAGGGCAAATGGAAATTTAAGATTTTGCTTTTTAAGCACTTTGTAGATAAATTGTTAGGATGCCGGTAATTGGTTTTATTACATGCGCCAACGCAGATGAAGCGCGGCAAATTGCAAACGCGTTGCTGCGCCTGAAGCTCGCTGCCTGCGCAAACATCATTCCTGCGATTGAATCGCATTACTGGTGGAAGGGAAAGCTGGAAAGGGGCAGCGAAACGCTACTTTTGATTAAAACAAGGAAAGCGCTGACAAAAAAAATTGTGGCGGAAATCGAAAAGCTGCACAGCTACGAGCTGCCGGTAATAGAATTCGTTTCAGCGGAATCAAACAAGGCAGCGGCAGAGTGGATTGAAAGGGAAACAAAAGGATAGGACTAGGCTTGCTTGTATCCGACAGCCTTCTTCAGCTCTTCAACTATCTCAGGGTTCTGCAGCGTTGTCGCATCGCCGAGCTTTTCGTTGACAAGCATGCTCCTGAGGAAGCGCCGCATTATTTTCCCGCTTCTTGTTTTCGGAAGCCCGCCTACAAAGAAAATCTGGTGGGGCTTTGCAGTAGGGCCGATCTCTTTTTTCACGGTATCCACAATGGATTTCTCCTCTTCCCCTGACGCTTGCACGCCTGACTTCAGAACAATGAAAGCAACAGGCACCTGCCCCCTTATCTCATCCGGCTTTGGGACAACTGCGGATTCAATTACGTGTGGGTGCGATGTTATCGCGTCTTCCACCTCTGCGCTGCTCAGCCTGTGCCCTGCAACCTTCATCACATCGTCAACCCTTCCCGTAACCCTGATGTTTTCTTCATCAAACCACCTTGAGCCGTCGCTGGTGAAGTACGTCTCCTTGCCGTACTCGCTCCAGTAGGTTTCAACGTACTTTTCCTCGTTCTTGTATACCCCCCTGAGCAAGCCAGGCGCAAAAGGAGGCTTAAACACCAAGTAGCCAGTATCGCCTTTTTCCACAGGCTTGCCCCTGTCGTCAAAGATTTCCGCTTTCGTTCCTGGAAACGGCCTGCCGGCAACAGTTGGAATGAACGGACCGATTCCGGGCAAAGCGTTTATGAGGGTTCCGCCTGTTTCTGTCTGCCACCAGGTGTCAATAACAGGGCACCTCCCCTGACCGACAACATTGAAGTACCACAGCCAGGCTTCCTCATCAATGGGCTCACCAACTGTCGCAAGCAGCCTCAGGGAAGAGAGGTCGCATTTCTCAATCCACTCGTTGCCCATTTTCTTGAACATCCTTATCGCAGTGGGCGCGGTGTAGAAAACACTTATCTTGAACTTTTCCACAATCTGCCAGAACCTGCTCCAGTCAGGGAAGTCAGGGCTGCCCTCGTAAATAAGCATTGTTGCACCAACAGCTAATGGACCGTAGCATGCGTAAGTGTGCCCTGTTATCCAGCCTATGTCAGCCGTGCACCAGAATATGTCTTCATCATGCAAATCAAAGTCCCACAGCGTTGTCCAGTAAGCCTGGGTTAAGTAGCCAGCGGTGTCATGCACTACGCCTTTGGGCTTGCCTGTCGTGCCTGAAGTGTACAACAGGAAAAGGGTTTCGTTTGCCTCAATTTCCTCGGGCTTGCATTCGCTGTTTGCTTTTTGCACTATCTCATCATACCATACGTCCCTGCCCTCCTTCATCGGCACTTCGATTCCGAGCCTTTTCACAACAATTACCTTCTCAACGCTTGGAGAAGCTGCAGCAATGTCTGCCTGGCTTTTCAGCTCAACCTGCTTGCCTCTCCTCCAGTAACCATCGCATGTTATGAGCACCTTGGCTTCACAGTCCTCAACCCTTGTCTTGAAGGATTCGCCGCTGAAGGCGCTGAAAACAACGCTGTGTATTGCCCCAATTCTCGCGCATGCAAGCATTGAAACAATAACCTCTGGAATCATCGGCAGGTAGATGCCTACCCTGTCACCTTTCCTCACACCAAGTTCTTTCAAGGCGTTTGCAAGCCTGTTCACCTGCTCCGCAAGCTGCCCGTAGGTTATAACCTTCTCCTTTTCCTCAACCGGCTCAGGCTCCCACAGCATCGCAGCCTTGTCCTTTTTTTCTGCTAGATGCCTGTCCAGGCAGTTGTAGCTCACGTTTATTTTTCCGCCCAGGAACCATTTGAAGTAGGGCAGGTTTTCCTCATACGCTTTCTTCCAAGGCGCAAACCAGTGCAAGCCCTCCTTGGCTTTTTGCTCCCAGAAGCCGACTGGGTCTTTGCCGGCTTCGGCGTAAATTTTTTCGTCGCTTATCCAGGCTCTTTTCCTCATTCTCTCATTTGGCCAGAATATGTTCTTCCTGCCCTTCTCTTCTACAATCCACTTGTCTCCTTTTCCCAACAAAACACCCCCAAAAACCAAAAGAAACCAAAAACAAAGCAGATGCTCTGATTTAAAAAATTTGAAATAAATTTAAATAAGTAACGGTAGGGCAACAAGGCTCACAATTGTCATCAGTTTTATCAGAATGTTAAGGCTTGGCCCTGCGGTGTCCTTGAAGGGGTCTCCGACAGTGTCGCCTACAACGGCTGCCTTGTGCGCATTGCTTCCTTTGCCGCCAAAATTTCCGCTCTCGATGTACTTCTTTGCGTTGTCCCACGCTGCCCCCGCATTCGCCAAAAATACAGCAAGCAGGAAGCCTGCTGCAATCGCTCCAGCGAGAAATCCGCCCAAAGCTTCAACCCCCAAAACCAGGCCGAACGCGATTGGCACAAGTATTGCAAGCATTCCGGGCGCAACCATTTCCCTCAGGGCAGCGCCCGTGCTGATGGCAATGCACCTGCTGTAGTCTGGCTTTGCCTTTCCCTGCATCAAGCCCTTGATTTCCCTGAACTGCCTCCGCACCTCTTCAACCATTGCTGTTGCAGCCCTGCCGACAGCACTCATCGTGATAGCGGAGAAAACAAACGGCATCAGGGCGCCGACCAGCAAGCCCACAACCACTGCAGGGCTGCTCAGGCTGATTGCCTCCAAGCCGGTTATCTGGATAAAGGAGGCAAACAGCGCAAGTGTTGTAAGAGCTGCGCTGCTTATAGCAAAGCCCTTCCCGATTGCAGCAGTGCTGTTTCCAACAGCGTCAAGTGCCTCTGCCCTTTCCCTAACCTTTCTCCCCAAGCCGGACATTTCCGCAATTCCCGCTGCGTTGTCTGCAACGCTGCCGTAGGTGTCAGCGCTGAGCGTTATTGCAAGCGTGCTCAGCATTCCGACCGCAGCTATTGCTATGCCGAACAACCCGGCGAAGTAAAAGGAGGCAATTATTGCAGCAGAAATCACCGCTATCGGCACTGCTGTTGACAGCATTCCAAGGCTCATCCCTGCGATAATGTTTGTTCCCGCGCCGGTTTCCGCAGCCCTTGCAATTGCCTGCGTCGGCTTTTTGTAAGGCGAGGTAACGAATTCCGTGAAGTAGCCGATTGCAAGTGCGGCAGCCAGGCCGGTTAAAACAGAGAAGAAAATGCCGTACAAGCCGACAAACGCGTCAATGAAAAGGAACGCAAGGACTGCCATTACGGCTGCAGCCAGAAAAATTCCCTTGTCCAGGGCGTGGTAAACATTGCCTTTCCTAACATTTGCGATGGCTGTCCCGGCAATTGAGGCAACAACGCCAAGGGCTGCGATTGCAAGCGGGATAATTGCCCCATTTGCCCCCATGGCTGCAACGCCCAGAACCATTGCGGCAATGAGCGCGTCAACATAGCTTTCAAAAAGGTCTGCCCCCATTCCAGCGACATCGCCGACATTGTCGCCAACGTTGTCCGCAATCACAGCCGGGTTTCTTGGGTCGTCTTCCGGAATGCCTTTTTCCACTTTTCCCACAAGGTCTGCGCCAACGTCTGCCCCCTTTGTGTAGATGCCTCCGCCAACCCTGGCGAACAGTGCGATGCTGCTTGCGCCAAATCCGAACCCGTAAATGATTGCCGGGTCGCCAACTACAAGGTAGCAGACACTCACGCCGAGCAAGCCAAGACCAACGACAGCGAAGCCCATTACCAGGCCGCTTGAGAACGCAACACTAAAGCCCTTGCCGATGCTTTCAGTGCAGCCCTGCGTTGTCCTGCTGTTGGCGCTTGTCGCAGTCCTCATTCCAATGTTGCCTGCTGCTATGGAAAGCAATGCGCCGAAAACGAATGAGGCTGCGCTTGCCAAGCCCAAGCCAAGGAAAAGCGCAATCCCTACAACGGCGATGAAAACAGCCAGGATCCTGTACTGCTTGTGCAGGAAGGTAAGGGCTCCCTGCCTGATGAAATCGCTTATTTCCCGCATCCTTGCATTGCCCCTGTCCTTTTTGAGGATGCCGAGCCTTTTCCAGAGGGAAAAGAGCAGTGCAAGCAGCGAAAGCCCTATTGCAAAATAAACAAGAGGCTGCATTTGCTAAAAGAAAGCGTGGAAGGGTATTTTAATTTTTCTGCCAGAGAAGGAGTTCCCCCAGCTTAGGAAAAGCCCTGCAGCTTTGCCTGCCTACGCTGCTCAGCCGAAGCTGCCTTTTCCCCTTTGCCCTCTGAAAGCAGCTCCACTACCTTCTCCAGCTCCCCTTCTGCCAGCAAATCGAAAACCCTTTTCACGTCAAACGCATCCTTGAATTCTGTTTCCTGCAGGTTGCGCTGCAGCAATTCAAAGCCCATTGCTGCGATGCTTTTCTTGCTTTTCTGCGCTTCCCGCAGTTCCTGCAGCTTTTTTTTGAAGGCAACAGCCTTGAACTGTTTGTCCAGCGAAAGAATCGCCCTCTCACTGAACTTTTCCTGCACTGCACTCAGGTCAATGTCGCTGCCTGTGATGCCCTTTGTAAGGCTGCCCTTCAGCTTAAGCCTGATAAGCGGCTTTTCCTTGCCGCCATGCCCTGCGAGCAGCTGCTGCAGCTTTTCTTCAACAGCCTTAAGGACATGCTCAATGCTTGCTTCCTTGAACTCAAGCGCATTGTAAAAGAACCTCCTCTGCCTTGGCAGAGGAACGAAGCGAAGTCCTCTGTTCCCTGAATCAAACAAGTAAATTCCCTTCTCTTTCTCTGCCTCCAGCTTCTTCATCTGCGTTATCACAGTGCTGCCTGGCACAACAAAGCGCTTCTCCCTTAGGTTTTCCTCGCTGTGCCAGTGCAGGTGCCCATCCACAACCAAATCAAAGACCTTGGGCAGGTCATCAAGTGAAATTGACGCAATCATCTCGTCTTCAAAGGGCAGGAATTCCTTTATGCCCTGGTGCAGCAGCAGGATGTTCACTGCACCTGCTTCAGGCTGCGGAGCCCACATCTGCAAAGCATCCAGCGCCTTTTTCTCCGGAACGCCGCTCAATCCATGCACTGCAATCCTCTCCCCAGAAACCTCAAGCAGTGCTTTTGCAGCATGAAGGTACACAAGGCAGCCTGCCTCCTGCAGCACCTCCAAAGCATTCTTGAAATCCCGACTCCTGAACTCGTGGGTTCCGGCAATTGCGATAACAGGGAGGTGCTGGAAGCTGAATTCCTCCTCTTTTTCCTTTTTAACCCTTTTAACCACAACCGTTTTTGCCGGCTTTTCCTTCCGCAGGACTGAAAAGAGCCGGAAAGCCTGCACCCATGTTTCCTGGGAAGGCACATCTGAATCAAACAAGTCACCAGCAAGAAGCAGCAAATCTGCTTTCTCCCTCAGAGCAAGCTCAAGCGCCTGCCTTGCCTGTTCAAAGGCCTCATCAGCCCTTTCAGTGCCCTGAGCAAACCCGAGGTGGAAGTCGGATGCAATTGCAATGCGCATAAGAATAGCTGCCTTAAAAGTTATTTTAAAAGTAGTTGGATTAGAACAGCTTATCAACCGTCAGCCGCAGTTCCTTTTTCGCTTCTGCCAGCAGCTTTTTCCCATCGCCAGTGATGCTGTAAACAGTCCTGTTTCCCTGCTGCTTCGAGCTTACAAAGCCCCTGCTCTGCAGCTTGTACAGCACAACATAGGCACTCACGTTTCCGGGGAGGAAGCCGAATTTGCGCTCAATCTCCTTTCTCAGGACATAGGCGTGGGAGGGTTTCTTCCGCAGCATGCTCAAAAGGTAAACCCAAAGCAGCTCTATCCCGAGCTTCCGCCTCAGCCTCTCAAGTTCCCTGCTCTTCCCAGCCTTAGCCATTCTGCTACATAAGAGCGGCGAAAGTTTTATATATATAAAACAGCTAAATATTAGCAATATTTTATAACCATAAAATAGTTTATGCTTTGCGGAATTAAGGGGGAGGTTTTCTGCAATGGGGAAAATCAAGGTTGCTGTTGCCGGAATTGGAAACTGCGCCAGTTCACTGATTCAGGGCGTTGAGTATTATAAGGATGTCACGGATTCACACGAGCTTGTTTCAGGATTGATGCACAACATTTTTGGCGGCTACAAAATAAGCGATATAGATTTTGTGGCTGCCTTTGATGTTGATAGGAGGAAGGTTGGAAAGCCATTGAACAAGGCGATTTTCGAGAAGCCGAACAACACAAAGGTCTTCCAGGAAAAGATTCCGAAGTGGGGCGACATAATCGTGCAAAAGGGCCCTGTTTTGGACGGAGTTGCAGAACACATGGCGGAGTATCCGGCGGATGTTTCTTTCAGGGTTGACGAGAGGCAGAAGCCTGTTGATGTTGCAAAAGCGCTGAAGGAAAGTGGGGCAGAAATCCTGATGAACTACATGCCTGTCGGCTCGCAGAAAGCAACAGAGTACTATGCGCAGGCAGCGCTGGACGCAGGCTGCGCTTTCCTGAACTGCATGCCTGTCTTCATTGTTTCAGAGCTAGCGTGGGAGAAACGCTTTGCGGAAAAGGGCCTGCCGTGTGCAGGCGACGACATCAAGGCACAGGTTGGCGCAACCATAATGCACAGGACGCTTGCAAGGCTGTTCGCGGACAGGGGCGTGAAGATAACAGGCACCTACCAGCTGAACGTTGGGGGCAACACGGATTTTTTGAACATGGCAAGGCACCGCAGGCTGAAGAGCAAGAAAATCAGCAAGACAGAGGCAGTGCAGAGCAACTTGCCTGCGCCGCTGCCTGCAGACAGGATACACATTGGACCAAGCGACTATGTTCCCTGGCTCAAGGACCAGAAAATCTGCTTCTGCCGGATTGAAGGCGAAAAGTTTGGTGGAGTGCCAACAAACATTGAATTGAGGCTGAGTGTTGAGGACAGCCCGAACAGTGCGGGCTGCACGATTGACTGCATCAGGGCGATGAGGCTTGCCCTGGACAGGGGTGTTGCAGGGCAGCTTACCTCAATTTCTGCCTGGACGATGAAGCACCCGCCGCAGCAGTTCCCAGACCCTGTCGCAAGGGAGATGGTGGAAGAATTTATAAAAGGAAAGAGGGAAAGATAATAGAATGCAAGTGGATGCAAGCAAAGTCCTGCGCGTTGTCAAAAAGTGGAAAATAAGCAATAAACCGCAATACAGGCCGTTCAGGTGCGCCCTGTGCCAGAAGAAAATGAGGAAAGCGTGGCATGTCTGGCTTAAGGAATCCGGCTACAAGGTTGAAGTGCATTTCTGCAGAAAATGCATTCAAAGGGTGCGAAAGTGATTAAGGCAATTGGCTTGCACAGGGAAGCGACTATTGCCGGAAAGCCGGAAGCTGACATGGCAATATGCAATCTTGTCGGTAAAAGACTGCGGGAAAAGGGCTTTGAAGTGGAAATGGTTGAACCGCAGGATTTCAAAGAGGGCTTGCGTGCGGATATGGTTTTTTCAATGGCAAGAACAAAGAAAATACATGAAATACTGCAGACCTACCTTGACAGAAACGTTTTTGTAATCAATGACCCAAAAGCTGTTGCAGATTCGATGAACAGGGAACTGAGTTACAGACGGCTGCAGGAAGCTGGAGTTGCTGTTCCGGAAACAAGGCTTGTTCCTTTGGGCGAACTTAGTATGGAAGCTCTTGGCGGGAAAGCGATTCTGAAGAGACCTGACAGGCATGAGTTTACAACGGTTGTTGAGAACGAAAAGCAATTAAATGAAGCAATCAAAAGCTATAAAGAGCAGGGGCTTGGTTCAATAATAGTGCAGCGCTTTGTTTCTGGAAAGCATGTGAAGTATTACGCAATAGGCGAGGAAATCTTTCTGATGAACACGGAAACTGTTGCAGGGAAGGCAAGGGAGCAGATGGAGGAACAGGCAGTGCTTGCAGGGAAGGCAACAGGTTTGGATATTTACGGCGGAGATTTCATTGCAGCCGGGGAAAAGGCTTGGCTGGTTGACATAAACGACTGGCCCAGCTTCAGTGCGATAAGGGAAGAGGCAGCTGCTCAGATTGCTGAATTGATTAAAAGAGAGTATGGAAAGATGAGGGCTAAAAAATGTTGAGGGCATTTGAGCAGATGTTCAAAGCTGTGCGGCGCTATCTTTTAACAGATGGCAGGCGAAATGTTGGAATCATTAAAAAGAATGTAAAGGGGGACATTTCGAGGGAATTTGATTTAAAGGCGGAGGAAACCGCAATCAATTTCTGCAAAAGGGAATTTGGTTTTCCGATTAAAATCCTTACAGAAGAAAGGGGCGAAGTTCTTACAAAAAAAGGCAAGCCGAAATATGTGTTCGTCATAGACCCTGTTGACGGCAGCAACAACTTCTTGCACGGGATTGAGGCAAGCAGTTTCAGCATTGCAGCCGTTCCAGCGGAACAGCCACTGACACCGCAGAATGTCCGCTTTGGATTGATTGGAAACATCTTTACCGGAAGCATCAGCAAAGCAGAGCAGGGAAAAGGCGCAACCCTTAACGGAAAGAAGATTTCCGCTTCAAAAGTAAAGCAGGTTGGGAAAGCCCTTGTAAACATTGACCTTGACTTTGATGGAAGGGAAAAGATTGCAAGGGTACTTCCGTTAATGAAAAGAGTGCACCAGATGCGGAGGCTTGGCAGCGCTTCAACAGAACTCAGCCTTGTTGCAAGCGGCGGCTTTGACGCGCACGTTGATGTAAGGGACAAGCTCACGCCTGAAAATTTCATGGCAGCTTATCTGATAATAAGGGAGGCTGGCGGCGTTCTGACAGATGCCAAGGGAAAAGAGCTGCCAGAGGTACACGACCTGAAAAAGCCTTTTAATATTGTTGCCTCCGGTAATATAGAATTGCATAAAAAAATAATCGGCTTACTGGAGATGCGCTGAATGCTGGGGAGCGAGGCAAGGAAAAAAATTGACAGGATTGAAAATAGACTTGGGTTGGCTTTCAGCAGGTTCGGCAGCCCGAACAGTTACACTTTTCTGACCCTGCTGAGCGGCTTTGCTGCAGCCTACGTGATTTACTTGGGGATGTTCATCTGGGGGATAGCGCTTATCCTGCTTTCCGGCTTCTTTGATTTGCTTGATGGCGCAGTTGCAAGGGCGATAAAGGGCGTAACAAAATGGGGGGCAATGGCTGACAGCGTAACAGATAAGGTAACGGAGATTGCAATCTACTTTGCATTAGCCCTTTATTCAAGCAGCTTGTTTCTTGGCTCAATGCTTGCAATCACGGCATTCATGCTTAGTGGCTACGTCAGCAAGCACGCAGGCGCTCTGGGGGCAAAGCAGGGCGGGGGCTTGATTGAGAGAAAGGAAAGGGTTTTTTTGCTAATTGTTGGATTAGTGCTGCTTTACTTCGACATCAGTTACATGGCTTACATCTTGTACATTATTGCAGCACTTTCCGCAGTCACTGTTCTGCAGAGGCTTAACAGGAGCAGGAAGGCTTTTTCGTCTGCCTGAAGGCTACAGCTTTTTAATAAGCCCAAGCCTTGCTATCGGGGAAAATACATGAATCAGGGGCGAAGTAACTGTCCCGAAAATTTTTGCCTTGTTTTTTAGAATCGCTTTCCTCAGTTCTTCCTCACTTTGAGCCTTGCACTCAACGTAAGCGTTCCCTATTTCCAAAGGAACGTGGGCATCGCTGCCGGCAACAGCAAGCATGTTATGCTCCCTTGCATACCTCTCTGCCTTCAGGTTCATGCTACTGAAAATGCACCTGCTGTTGAAAACCTCCAATGCTTTCACTCTCTTGATTGCGCTGTCCAGATTCCTGAACGGCGTCCTGAACCAGTCGAAGGGATGTGGAATCACAGCCATTGCTCCTTGTGAATCCAGTGAGTCAACAACCTCGCCGAAGGAAGCAGGCTTTACCTCCTTGTTCATGAACAAGCCAATCACTTCTCCAACGGTGCGCTTGCCCTCCTTTACCTTTATCTCCTCGCCCTTTATGATAAGCAGCTTTTCCCTTTTTCCAAGTTTGACTAATTCAGGCCACGCCCTGCAGTTATCGTGGTCTGTTATTGCAATGCCATCAAGCTGCCTTTCCCTTATTCTCCTGATTATGCTACGTGGAGTGCTCAAAGCGTCCTTGCTGTAACAGCTGTGGATATGCAAATCAATTTTCAACAGCGGTTCCCCCAATGAGCTTTTAATTACTATTACTTTAAATAATAAAAGATATAAAGATGGAAGCCTGGGTTATTTACGCAATCCTTGCATCGCTGAGCTGGGGCACTTACATTGTCGTAAACAAGATTGCGATAAGTAAGGGGATGAGCCCATATTTTGCCCTAATTCTGATGGGGCTTGGCATAATCGGCTTGTTTGGAGTTGCCTTCTTTCTGTCAAAGCC
>CAZXIC010000021.1:0-16132 GCA_964640195.1 uncultured archaeon
TTACAGGGGCTGCAGCGCAGCCGATTGTAGCACAGCTGGCAATTGGATGACTGATTTGGGGGGCGGCAGCCAACAGACGCTTTATGCCGACGGAAATCGTTACTTTCAGTATAAGGTTAGTTTTGACACCAACAAGCAGAGCTGGAACCCTTGGAGAAGCGGCAGTGCCGATAAGGGAAACTATGCGAAAATTCGTGACATGAACATTGTTTTCAGCCGCTATGTTGATTTGAATATTTGTAAAATAGACACTTGGCCGTTAAGCGGTGCTTTACCTGCTTTTTCTTATGCGCGGGATGCTAACCTGACAATTGACTTTAATTTTTTCAATTGGGATGGCAATGTGAACCCTTTCTCTCTCGCTGTTGCAGACATAAACTACAGCGCGCAGAATACGCAGGGAACCGGAACTGTAATAGTGGATGATTTGAACCTGCGTGCCGTTTGCACTGGTGGCGACTGGAATGTTAATGTTGCTAGCTGCACCTGGGACTGGAATATCAGTGGTGTTACCGACGGCAATTACTTTGTCTTGATTGATGTGGATGACAGCTGGGGCGACACTAATTTTGAGGCTTCTGCCAACAGCTTCATAGTTGACAATACAAATCCGCAGATTGATTTGAAGGCCCCTTTGGATGGCAGCACTGTTGCAGCAAAAACAGTCACATTCGACGTGAACAAGGTGACAGGCAGCGATGTTAACCTTGACAGCATCGCGGTTGGCATAAACGGCGCTACCTCCAGCGTGTTCGACAGGAGCGCGGACTGCACAGCAAGCGATGGAAACTATGTCTGCAGTTACACTGAAACAGCTATTGCGAGTGGCAGCAACACGCTGGACATAAACGCAGGCGACATGACAGACAATATCGCCGACACAAACATAAGCACGTTCACATATGCTCTGCCGCCCACAATAGAGATACTTGGCGATTTCAATGCTGACCCGTCAATTTCTCCTTTCGGTTTCATAAAAGGCGGCACTGACTATAACATCATGTTCTCGATAACTGATGCTGACACCAACGCAGGGTCGTATTTGGTTGACGCAAACATTTCCATTGCCTGTGTAAAGGGAACTGGCATAAAAATTTTTGAGGACTTAAACCTTGTGACAGAGTTTGTTCACGACACAAACAATTTGAACCCCGGCTTTGACGTTAATTTTACCTGGGCAGACCACATAAGCATGCTCTATTCTACCAATTCGCGGGGCCATCCTACCCAGGCAATTTCCAGCGGGTATATTGCACCACACCTGTGGTATGACTCTGCAACAAATAGAACATATATCTCGTGGATGCAGAGAATTTTTGCCAGTGGGCAGTACGGACTAAAAAACTTTGTCAGTTATTATGACCATGCAACAGGCATGATATCCGAATCAGTAAGTGGTGGAACTGACAACCCCATTCAGACTGACGCTCATTACCGCGCAGCCATGATTGTTACGAACAGTGGTTACATTTTGCTTGCTTGGTCAGGCGCTACTGTAAACCGTTCTACCGCCCCCCACACATTGTCTTTTCCACAGTTAACCTCACCACTCCAATTTATATCTGCTATTGAAGTTATTGACCCGGTTACTTATCAGTTCAGGATTACTGTTGACGACCATGGGTATGACAATGGAAATGTTGTTTACATTTATAATGTTGAAGGCTTTCTTATTCCAATAGAGGGCCCTTATGAAATATACGGGGTAACCACTGATACTTTTGACATAACAGCGTCATTTTATGATGAGGGGGAGTATAGCAATCCTGGCGAGGGTGTTGCTTATGTTTTCACATCTTCTCCTACTACTGTATCCGTTGGCGAAGACATACATCTTTACAAGGTCGGCGACAGGATTTATTTGAGTGGGAAAGACCAAGAAGAGCTCAATATAGCTTACTCTGATGATGAAGGCGAAACCTGGAGTACTGTAACAACCATTGCTGATTTGGGGGCGTATTATTGGGCATACCATGTTCTGGTCAATTCTTCAGATACAAGTAAGCTGAGGATAGTAATTAATGAAAGTGACCATACAGAATCCCCAGAAATTATTCATGAAACTTATTATATTGAAAGCGATGATGGAGATACTTTTACAAACATTGATGGAAGTTACAGCCATACTGTTTCCACGCTCGGAGCATTAACAGGGGAAATTCTTTATGACAACTATTTGATAAAAGACTCTGGTCTTGCTCTTTGGGATGAAATTGTAAGTGCCAGCAGAGCACCGTCTGGCAGGATTTATTTTTTGATGGCAGAAGAAACTGTGGGCAGTTATCCGCACACACGGAGCCATTATATTGAGTATTGGGACAATGGATGGCAGGAAAAGACAATCACTCCTTTTTCGGACGTCTCCGTGCCCGCAGCTGAGAGGTCATGGGACCATTGGGTAGGAGAGATATTTGCTTACGACAATAATACTGTTGATGTATTTGCTGTTCACCTGGTGGGCGATATCAGGGAACTGGAACGATGGCGGACGACAGATAATGGCGATAATTGGACTAAGATAGAAGATTTAACGTCTGGTAGTGATTTCAATTATGGCTATACGCAAATAACAAAAAATGCTTCTCCGACTGCCCCCTGGATGCTTGCTTCTACATATCGGAATAATGGGACCTCCTCAAGTGATGTGTTTATATGGATGGGGGAGTCTTATTCTGCAAACTGGGATTTCAACGCTTGCCTTATTCTTGATTTTAACAAGGGCGGGACCTTTTACACAGAGTATGCTGATTTCAATGTTTTGTTTGACAGCACGAAGCCGACGACTGCTTCTTTTGATTATAATGCAGACTGGCGGTCCAATGACCAGAATGTTCACTTGCAGTGCTTCGACAATAATTCTGGGTGCAGTACTACAAAGTTCCGTGTTGACAGCGATGATTCCAATGAAGTGAGTTGGGGGGCATGGCAAACTTATGACACAAACATTTTCTTTGGGCAGGACGGCAATTGGGGCGTTGACTGGAATTCTACTGACAGGGCAGGGAATGTTGGTGATGAAAACATTTTCTATGTCCTGGTTGACAAAACAGCGCCTAGCACGGTTGAAAATGCAACAGTTGACGGGAACAACACTTGGCAGAACACGGATTCGAACATACAATTCAGCTGCAGCGACAACGGTGCAGGGTGCAGGAATTTCTATTACTCAGTTGATGACACAAACTACCAAAAAAGCTGGGGAGATGACACAAACATTGGAATAGAACTGGACACAGACGGAAACCATGAAATATTCTACTGGAGCGATGACGATACCGCTGGGATAGGGGACAACAATGAGGGTGCACGCCTTCTGTATGTTGCAGTAGACAAAACAAATCCAAGCGCGCCGGATGTTTCAGCGCCTTCTACAACCACATCAACAAGCGTTACGATAACTTACACAACGACAGATGCACTTAGCGGCATCAAAAAATACTGGGTGAGGGAGTTTGGCAATGAGTGGATAGACAACGGGGCAAACACATCTTATAAATTCAGCATTAGCAGCGGGGAAAGCCTGCCAACAATGCACACCTACTGCGTGAAAGTAATGGACAACTCGGACAACAACTCGGATGAGACGTGCGTTAACGTGACTTTTGTGTCGGCAACCAGCCCCTCGGTTGCACCTGCGCCGGCAGCACCTCCCGGAGCGACGCCAGCCCCGCCTGCCAAAATTGAAAAAAGGCAGATACTGTCACTAGAAAGGGCATACGTGCCTTTGGAAGAAGCAGGCATTCCAGTGCTTGACCAGACGGAAAAGCAGGTTGAGCTGCAGAAAAAAAGGTTCGCGACAGCAAGCGAGCTGGCGATAAGGAGAAGCATTACTGGCTTTGCGCTCTTTGCCACAGAGGGAACAGTGGGTTATATGAACAAAGTGACACTGGAGGTTGAGAACATAGGGGACAGGATGCTTATCGGCATTGAGCTAATTGAGGGGATACCGAAAGAGATTGTAAGGAACGCGGCACTCATTGAAAGCGAACACAGCTTCCAGGTAATCGAGCCTGACCCCATCGTCAGGTTTTTACTTGGTGACCTGTATCCCGGGCAGAAGAAAACAGCAGAGTATTCTTTCGACAGAAGCCTTAGACTGGGTGAAATAACAGCTGAGATGTTTGAAGCAATGGATGCCCCGACTGCATTGCTCCAGATGCAGCCAGATGACCTTTGCATGAAAGTGATGTGCAATGACTTCAATCCGTGCACACGGGACTATTGCGTTGAGGGCAGGTGCATTTACACCCAAATGGCTGAGGAAGCCAAGTGCGGCGCCAACAAGGTGTGCAGGCAGGGGCAGTGCGTGTCTGAGAAGTCGCTGGAAGCGGCAATGGTGCCTGTTACAGGGGCAACAAGGGCAGATGTGCTTGTGTTAGCCATATTTGCAGCTGCAGTTGCCCTTGGCTGGGGCGTACAGGCAACCGCAAGAAAATGGATGGAGAGGAAAAAGAAGGGAAGGGAGCAAGGGCATGAATAGGGCAGCTGCTGGTTTGCTGGCGCTTATGCTTTTGCTCTGCGCGCAGGCTGCCTACGCATACGTGCCACCCAGCAAAAACCTTGTAATAGTTGAGGTTGACGCAAACGGCGTGCCGGTTGAAAAGAAGGTTGCAGAGGAGGCAGACCTGTTTTTCAGCAGGGAGATGAAAACCATGGCATTGTTTGATGTTGGGGGGATAAGCAGTTATGAAGCAGTGTTTACCCTGAACCTGCAGAACGTTTCCAAGGGGGCACTTGAAAACGTTTCTTTAATTGAAACAATCCCAAAGGAAATCGCTGCCAGTGCCTCAGCGATTGGAAGCGATGGAAACTTTATTGTCCTAGACCCTGACCCTGTAATCAAGTTTGCGCTGGGTACAATCAAAAAGGACGGCGTGAAAAGGGTGAACTACAGGATTAAATTCAGCGAAGAGGAAATCGCAGGGGCTGAGGAATCCTTTCCAGACATGGACATCCCTGCTGCATTGATTGCGATTGGGGAGAATGACTGCACTGGCATCAGGTGCAATGACTTCAACCCGTGCACTATTGACCACTGCGCTGAAGGGATATGCGTTTATGATATTGCACAGGATGGCATGGCTTGCGGTGAAGGCATGGCCTGCGTGAGGGGAAAATGCGAAAAATTCAGGCATACAGGGCTGCTGTTTGCTGTTGGGGGTGTGATTATCGCAATCGTGCTGTTGAGCGTGCTGTTGATTTACAAGAGAAGAAAACACAAGTAACGCAGGCAGGCCGTAATTTGCTTTCCTAATTCCAAGAGGACGGTTGGGTTAGCTTTTCAAATGGGGCGGTTTTATATACCGCTTTGCACTTATTAATGAGCGGGTTTATCACCCCCGGATTCTGTAACAAGAAGGCAAAAAGGCAAAGGAGGAAAGTTTTAGCAAAAACTTTCCTCTCTATTTTTTAAAACAATGCAGCTTACCACTGCAGTTCATTGCCCTGCTCTATCACGCTGCCTTTTCCGCACGGCAGCTCTATGATGTATTTGGCTGGCTTTTTCGGCATGTATGAGGGGGTGAAAGGCCGGAGGTTCCTTGCAATGTCCACAACCCTCTTTCCCCTATCCAAAAAAACAGCGTCAATTGGAAAGAAAACAAAGAACATATGGATTGCTGCAGCAGGCCTGCTCTCCCTCGGCAGGGCAAAGACAAGCGCGTAGTCAAAGCTGGCAGCATTCTCAAACATAAGCCCCTTCAGCCTCTGCCAGGGCGTGCCCGCAACGCGCGTTTTTTCAATCACCTTCCTTTTCTTTGTTTGGTTGTAGAGCATTGTAAGGTCTTTCCAAAAAAAAGAAGTTTTCAGTGCCCTTCCCTCAAAAGCTTTAAAGAGGGCACTTTTATCTCCTCCAGAATCTGCTTTGTCCTCCGGGGGCTGACAGCCCTGTCCTCTTCCTTGATTTTTTTGCCCAGCTCGTCTATCTCGTGCATTCTCTGCTTTAGCTCCTCCACTATTTCCAGCATTTTTTCCTTTTTTTCATCACTCAATTTGTGCCCTGGCATCCTTTCACCCAAGCATCTTCTCCCAATATAATAAGGCTTTCTCTTATAAAAAGCCTTTCCCTGTGCTGCCTACACTTAAAGCCTTGGTTTGACGATTGTGGGTGCAACCGAAACTTTTTAGTCGCAACGCCCTGCCCAAAGGGCAGCGGCTATTGTTACAATCATCAAACCTTAAAGTGCAAAACAGTAATTTTTTAAACAAGTAAGAGCAATTATAGAATAATAAAATCTCAAATAAAAGCCGCTGGCAGGGGCTTGTATTCTCTCTTGAAAAGGGGGGCGCTACACGTGGTTTCTTCGATTGCATTCATTCCTGACGGAAACAGGCGCTATGCGAGAAATGCAGGCATAAACTTCCTGCAGGCATACCAGGCTGGAACGAGGAAAGCCTGGGATGTGATGCGCTGGCTGGAATCATATCCGAACATCAAGCAGGGCACTTTCTGGATGCTGTCGCTTGAAAACATGCATAAGAGGAAATCAGAGTTGGGCGTCTTGTTCAAGATTTTTGACAGGGAACTGGACAAGGTCAAGGAAAGCGGGTTCTTTGAGGAAAAGCGGATAAGGCTGCGCTTCTTTGGGAAGCTCAGCATATTCCCAAAAAAACTGCTGCAGAAAATAGAGGAAGCGGAAACGCTCACACAGCGCTTCAAGAGAAGGACAATCAACCTGGCGCTTGGATACAGCGGCAGGGAAGAGATTGTTGACGCAGCGAAAAGCCTGGCGCTTGATGTCAAAAAGAACCGCATTGAACCCAAATCAATCAACGAAGGCACTTTCAGGAAATACCTCTACGCTGCATTGCCAGACCCTGACCTGATAATAAGGACAAGCGGTACAATGCGCCTGTCTGGGTTCATGCCATTCCAAAGCGCTTACAGCGAACTCTACTTCTGCGAACACTACTGGCCTGAGTTCACAAGGCAGGACTTAAGTAAAGCAATTGACTGCTTTGAGCAAAGGCACAGGAACTTTGGGAAGTAGCATTGCGCTGCCCGCTAACCTGTTAGGGATGAAAATGAACTGGCAGAAAATATTTGCTTTAGGCGTTGTACTTTACCTTGCCCTGGCCCTTCCAATGTACTACTTGAATGAGGAAGCAGTTGAAAAATGCAGGCCTGCCTGCAGCAAAGAGGGCTTTGACGAGGTCATCGGCGCAACCCACAGCTCCCAGGGCGTGCAATGCAGGTGCTTTAACACGATAAGCACCAAAGAGAGATACGTTACAGTAGGCTGAGCAGGAAACACCAAAACCTTGCTTTATTTATTTCTTTTTTTAATTAATTTATTATATTAAATCATTTAACTAGCCCCGTGTCTAGCAGCCTTTTTTCCTGCGGGAAAAAAGCCTGGGGAAAAAACAGACGGCGGGGCGACGAGCATCGGCAATACAGCCCTGTAGTCTAGAAACCTTTTTTTAAAAAGGTTTGTGAAAAGAATAGACTACATAGCTACAGCCCCGTAGTCTAGCGGCCAAGGATACCAGGCTCTGGACCTGGAGACCAGAGTTCGAATCTCTGCGGGGCTATTCCTAGCCACGCAGTTTTCAAACCGCAAGGTTTGATTCTCTGCGGGGCTATTTCTTCTTCCCAGCTCTGCCGCCTTTCTTTTTCCCCACTCCGCGGGTTTCTTTTTTCCCAGGTTCCAGCCTTTCTTTTTCCCAGGTTCCAGCCTTTCTTTTTCCCAGGTTTTTCTTTTTCAAAGAAAAAGCTGGATTAGTGCATTCCTAAAATAAAGAGCTATTTAAACCTTTCAGCGTGGAATTCTCTATTAAATATGAAGCTGGGGTTTACCGCAGAGATTGCGGGGAAATGGGGGAAAGCGGCGGCGGCCATCACTATAGCTGCCGTTGTTGCCGCTGTTGCACTGCTTTTTTTGGAGGCGACAAGCGCTTACCCCAACGAAAGCCTTTTGGCAAAGGCTTTTGAAAAAGCAAAAGACGAACTGAATATTTTCAGGACAGCCACTCCGGGAAACGGCTTCATAACAGAGTACAGCATAGTGCTGTCTGCCAACGACTTAAATTACTTCAGGTCAGCCAGCGAGATGAGCACAAAACTTGGCTACAGGCCAGAGTTTGCCTCTGATTACAAGAGAGTGCAACTCGAACACGAAGGCAAAACTTATAGTGTTGGGATGGCTCTGTACGGCGACGGCATAGAGCACTACAGGTACAACAAGAAATCCTTCAAAATAAAGGCAGAGCGGGACGACTTTATAGACAACGGGAGAAGGCTTGACTTCATTCTGCCAAGGGAACGCATGTTCTACAACACCCTGTTCAGCGCTTACCTTGGCGAGAAACTCGGCTTGTTCATGCCGGATTATGAGATTGCGCTCGTGTACTTCAACGGCACTCCCCAAGGGCTTTACCTTGTGAGAGAAGGCTGGGACAGCTACTTTGTGGAGAGAAACCAGAAGCCTGAGCTGCTTATACTTGAGAGAAGCGAAAACTGGTGGAAGGACCACCCGAACACAGGGACAGGGTTTGACTTCAGCAGTGGTGTAACCTACCGCACAGTACACATAACCCCGTTTGACCTGGAGATAAGCAATATGGCGGAACCAGATTCAGACTTTAACGAGGAAATATTGTACAGGGTTGGGCAGCTTTTTGCTGCGGTTGAAGCAAACGAGCAGGAAAAGATGGAAACGTTTTTTGCCATGGAAGAGCTTGCAAAAGTCCTGGCATGGGCTGCTTTCCTCGGGCAGCCGCACGACCTTGCAGGAGACAACCTGCGCTTATTTTATGACACCTCAAGCGGCCTGTTCTGGCCTGTAGCAAGGACTGAAGGAGGCATTGAACCGATACAGGACAGCGAGCATGGCATTGATTGGCATCTGAGCACTGCCTATGAGCAGCCAGTGCCATTGCTGCGATATTTCTTAAGCAACAGCGAGTTGCGCAACATGAGAAATAAGGAGATTTTCAAGGCACTGCAGGACAAGGAAGAGTTGCTGCAATACTACTATGAACTTGAGCGCAGGTACAGGAATGCCTTCCTTTTGGACAACACCTCTGCTTGGAGGACAAGTAAGGCGGCATACTTTATGGGTCTGTCAAAGGAGAACCTGGAAAAGAACATTGCAGGGCTTGAGAAGATGTTTGCATACAGCAAGTGCTACATCAATGTTGTGCGGGAAGGCAGTGGAATCGTGATAGAGGTAATGCCTGACAGCGAGACTGCATTGCGTTTCCTTGACTTCTCACTGCAGCTTGACTTGGAGCCGGGAACTGAGGCAACACTAAGAATTTTCGATGGGAAAGGGAATCTCGTAGGCGAGGAAACGATTCCGAAAGGTAGTCCAATGCAGCTTGCTGAGCAGCTTAACAGGAACCTAATCCAGCCATTGCTGGGCGAGGAAATGCAGCCAGTTAAAACAATTTTCAGGTACGAGGTGCTTTTTCCACCTGAAGCAGAGTTCGATATAGAATCAGTGGATGTGGAAATTGAAAACGCGGTAACAGGAAGCGAATTGAAGCAGGAAGAAATTTATTTGCGGATAGCTGACGGCACAAGCGATTACAGCGAACTGTGGAAAATGACAGAGCAAGGCTTTTTGGAAAAGTACAAAGAGCTTGCCTTTGAAAAGCAGGACAAGGAACTGCACCTGCTTGAGGGGGGATATGCTATTGAGAGGAACTTGATTATCCCAGAGAAGCTGCACATCGTGCTGGATGCCGGCGCTGACTTAAAAATTGCGGCAGGCAAATCCATTGTTTCTTACAGCGACCTTGACATAAGGGGAACAGAGGAAAAGCCTGTTGTTGTTTCAAAAATGCAGGAAGAGCCTTTTGGGGTGCTTGCTGTTATCGGCAACAGCAGGGACAGCAAAACATCAATTACGCAATTGCACATTTCCGGCGGCAGTGAAAAGTTCATCAATGGCGTTTTCTTTTCTGGTCAGCTCTCGGTTTACCATTCTGACTTGGATATGAGCGATTCGCTTGTGGAGGGAAGCGCAAGCGATGACGGCTTGAATGTTAAGTATGGCGCTGTTAGCATTGAGAACAGCATTTTCCAGAACAACAGCATTGACCAGGTTGATTTGGACTTCTGCTCTGGAACTGTGAGCAACAGCGTTTTTCAGTCAGAGCAAGTAAACGCTGGCGACGGCATTGACCTGAGCGGCAGCCCTGTTCTGGTTAAAAACAGCAGGTTCCAGGGCATGGGAGACAAGGGAATCAGCGTTGGAGAAAAAAGCTGGGTCGTTGTGCACAACAGCAGCATTGTTGACAACAATTTGGGTGCAGCTGTGAAAGACTTGTCAGAAGCGTTCTTTGTGAGGAACACAATCAGCAACAACAACACAGCTATCTCGGCTTACCAGAAGAAGGCGCTGTTCGGAGGCGGCGATTTTTACACCTATGGAAACACTCTTGAGGGCAATGAAAGCATTTTTGTTCTTGACGACAAGTCAGGGCAGGGAAACATCGAGCTTTCAGGTTCAGAGTGGGCGCAGTTTGAGGAAGCTGTTGCGGAAAATGACATTGCAAAGCTGCAGCAGCTGCTTGCGATGGAGTGATTGAAAAATGGATGCAAGGCAGAGGGCAATTTGTTTGGGTACTTCGCTTGAGGTGCAGAGGAGTGAAGTGAAGTACTTCATAAACAAGGCAGACATGCTTGCAATGAACAACGCCCTTGGCAATGTGATGGAAAGAGACGGCCATGACAAGGGCAACGGCTACTTTATCAGGAGCCTTTACTTTGACACGCTTGAGAACAAGGCATTTGAGGAAAAGATGATGGGAGTTGAAAGGAGAAAAAAGTACAGGCTCAGGCTGTACGACTTGGACAGCAAGGCAGTGAAATTCGAGGTAAAGAACAAGTTCAACAACAATATCGTGAAGGAAACAGCCTGGCTGAGCAGGAAGCATGCAAAGCAGCTGCAGGAAGGAAAATACGACGCGCTGCTGCGCTACGACAGTAATGTTACAAGGAAGGCTTACGCTGAATTCAAGAAATTCTGCTATAGACCTGTTGTGGCAATAGACTATGTGAGGTCAGCGCTGTTGCATGACTTCAACAACATAAGAGTTACATTTGACAGCAATATCAGGGCAAACTCGATAGATTTAAATATCTTTAACAAATCTCTTTTTATGAAGCCCTTGCTCAGCGAAAAGCTGGCTGTTTTGGAAATCAAATTTGACAGGTTTTTGCCTGAATGGCTTAAATCCATTATAAGGATGAGGGGCTGCAACAGCGCGATAAGCAAGTACTGCATTGGGAGGATTGACAACAGGATCGGGTGGATTTAGATGGTTGAGCAGATAACGTTCCAGAAAGTGTTTGCTGACTTCATTGCAGAGCAGGCATACGGCTTAGGCGTTAGGCTAACAATTGGGGCAGTGCTGATGAACCTGCTTGTTTCCTTCCTTACGGGTCTCTTTATCTACTGGATCTACAAAAAGAGCTATACCGGCGTGATGTACAACAAGAACTTCAGTGTAACGCTTGTAATGACGGCAATGCTTGTTTCAGCCATCATGATGACGATTACAGGCAACCTTGCCCTCTCGCTTGGAATGGTTGGCGCCCTTTCAATAATCAGGTTCAGGACCGCGATAAAAGACCCAAAGGACGTTACTTTCTTGTTCTGGGCTGTTTCAGTCGGAATAATCAACGGAATCGCATACTATGAGCTGTCTGTCACGCTCTCAATATTTCTGGGCATTATAATGCTTTTGATGGCGAAGAGGCTGCCATTGATTCACATGCCGTACATTCTGATGATAAAATACAGCACAATTGACGATGACAAGCTTGAAGCAATGCTGGAAAACAATTGCAGCAAATATAAGATACGGAACACAACGCTGAGTGACAACGAGGGCGAAAAGACAATTGAACTAAGGATACGGAAAGGCCAGGAAACAAAAATGCTACACGAAATAAAGGCAATGGGGGGAGTAAAAAAGGTTGTGCTGTTCACCCACGAAGGCGAACTGGCAGAATAAACTATTTTTTAGCTTGCAGGCACTAACCTCACTATTAACTTTGTTACACCGATTGCTGCAACAGCACTGAGTGCAATGAAGAAGAGGAGTGCAAGCCACTCGCTTAGGCCAAGCCCTACTACGCCGAACAGGACGCTGAGGGGCGAGTAAATCAGGGCAAGCTGCAGGGCAAGCGATGCTATAACTGCTGCGATAAGCCATTTGTTGCTGAACAAGCCAAGTTTTTCCTGCTGCCTTATGACAGCAATCCTCACCAGCTCTGAAAGGATTATGCCTGTGAACAGCATGGACTGCGCCAAAGCCAATCCTTGGGGAATTGCCCAAAAGAAAATTGCAAGGAGGAAAATGGTGTCAATCATGCCGATTACTGCAATTAATGCAATCACCCTTCCATTGATTACCCTCTCACTTTTCTTTTTTGGCTTCCTCCCCATTATGTCCTTTGGCTGCGGGTCAACGCCCAATGCAAGCGCAGGCATTCCATCTGTTAGGAGGTTAATCCACAGAATCTGCGGTGCAGTCAGTGCAATGAAACGCATAAGCGAGGCAAAAAATATGACAAGAACCTCCGCAACATTGCAGAGCAGCAGATACAAAACGAATTTCCTGATGTTTGAGAATATTGTCCTCCCTTCTGCAACCGCTTCCTGGATGGTTTTAAAGTTGTCGTCCAAGAGAATGATGTCACTGGCTTCCCTTGCAACATCTGTTCCGCGCAAGCCCATTGAGACTCCGACGTCAGCGCTATGCAATGCAGGCGCATCGTTTACTCCATCGCCGGTCATTGCAACAACGTGGTTGTTTGCCTGCAAGGCTTTGAGAATCCTTAGCTTGTGGTTTGGCGAAACCCTTGCAAAAATGTCAGTGTGCTCAACCTCCTTCCTTAGCTGTTGCTCTGTCATTGCATGAACGTTCTCTCCCAGCAGGACTTTGCTGCCAAGTCCAAGCTGGCTTGCAATCGCCTTTGCAGTCAAAGCGTTGTCGCCTGTCACCATTATGACTCTGATGCCTGCCTCCTTGCAGACTGCAATGCTCTGCTTTACCTCTTTTCTTGGCGGGTCAATCATTCCCTGCAAGCCGAGAAAAACAAGGTGTTTCTCCAAATCCTTTTTGCTGCACTTTCCGGAAACTCTCTTGAAGGCGAAGCCAAGCACCCTCAAGGCGTCTGATGCAAATACCTTGTTTTTCTGCAGAACCTCCTGCCTGGCTTTTTCTGTCAGCCTCTGGACTTTCCCAGCAACAAGGATTTTGCTGCAGTGCAGCAGCACTGTTTCCGGCGCGCCCTTCATGAAAACAAGCGCTTCCTTGCTGCCCTTCCTGTGAACTGTCAGCATTCTCTTTTTCTCGGAAGCAAAAGGCATTTCCTCAACCCTTGGCAATTCGCTGTTCAGGCGCCTTTCGTTCAAGCCAGCTTTCCTTGCAGAAACAAGCAATGCAATTTCCGTGGGGTCGCCGACAAACACTGCTTCGCCTTTTTCATTTGTACTGATGGCTGCATCGTTACACAAGGCACCGCAGCGCATGAGCAAATCAAATTCCCGAGGCTGAATCTCAACCTTTCCAAGGAAGAAACTGCCTTCAAGTTGGTCGCCGCCACCAGTGACCTCAACTGTTTTGCCGTTGCAAAAAAGCCTTGTAACGCTCATCCTGTTCTCTGTAAGGGTTGCAGTCTTGTCAGTGCAAATCGTGTCAACGCTGCCAAGGCCTTCAACGCTGCTGAGCTTTCTCACCAAGGCTTTCTTCCGCACCATCTTCCTTGTTCCAAGTGCAAGGCTCAGGGTCACAACAGCAGGTAAGCCTTCTGGAATTGCCGCTACTGCAAGGCTCACTGCAGCAATGAAAATAACCAACAGGCTTGCCTCGTGCAAAAAAATCTGCGTAAGTGCGACAAGTGCAATTACAATGAAAACAAGCAAGCCAAGCCTCTTGCCAAGCTGCTCCATTTCCAGGTGGAAGGGCGTTACCTTCTGTTTTCCTGTGTGAAGCCTTGCAGCAATCTTTCCGACTTCAGTGCGCAAGCCTGTTGCGGTTACAACCGCTTTTCCCGTTCCGCTGGTAACAACAGTGTTCTTGAAAACTAGGTTGATTCTTTCAGCAAGGTTTGTTGTATCGGGCAGTGCTTTTGTCCTCTTGCTTACTGGAACGCTTTCCCCTGTGAGCAGTGACTCGTCCAGGTGCAAATTGCTTGCCTCAAACAGCCTTGCATCTGCAGGCACTTTCTCCCCAGAGCTGAGGAAGATTACATCGCCTGGAACAAGTTCAGTGGCATTGATTGAGAAGCGCTGGCCCTGCCTGAACACGATTGCATGGCTAGGGCTTAATCTCTTCAGTGCTTCCAAGCTTTTCTCTGCCTTGAACTCCTGCGTGAAGCCAAACACGCCATTTGCAAACACTATTGCAAGAATCAGGCCTGCCTCAACGTAGTGCGATTCTCTGCCTGGCAACATGCTTACGCCTATTGAAATCAGTGCTGCTGCAATCAAGACAATTACAAGGAAGTTCGAGAACTGCGAGAGAAAAATTTTAAAAGGGGAAATTCCCCTCTCAATTCGTATCTCATTCGGGCCATAGCGCTTGAGCCTCTCTCCAGCCTGCTCCCTGCCTAAGCCGCTGCTGTCTGACTCAAGCTGTGTGAAAACGTCCCTTACCTGCAGACTGTGCCAGCGCATCAGCAAAAACCCGCTGCATCAGAATTAGTTTATTGAGGCTATTAAATTTTTTGGTTGGGTTGAAAGCAGCTGCAAAGAAAAAAATGCAGATTCCTTCCAAAAAGGAACAATTTTAACCAAAAACAGCAAACTTCTGCCTCCAAGGCGGAAATTGCCCTTCATTGCAAGTTACGCAAAATTTCTCTGCCCGAAAAGCAAAAAAAATGCAAGGGAAAGTTTTTATATAGAAGTAATTTGTTGTATAAAAAACTCAGGGGAAAGTTTTTATATAAGATTGGTGTTTGTACTATAAGTTTTTCTTGGTGAAGAAAAACATTCAAATCAACGAGATAAATGGGGAGGTAGGTTTCCGTGAATGGGTTGTTTAAATATTTAATACTCTCAACACTGCTTTTGTGTTTTCTTAACACCGCCTACGCTGCAATAACGTTCCCAGCGGACATGAACGCATGGGACGAAAACAGCGTAAGGCACGCAAACCAGGGTGAAGACTTCAACGTTATTCTGCCGCGAGACTGGCACACGATAGGTGCCGACTTCGGGCACGACATAAACTCTGATTTCAACTACCTTGTTGCATTACACTATACCGACCCCAACACTAGCACGGATTTCTACCTTGATTTGAATGTAAAGGTTGAACAATCAGAGGATGTGGGAAACGGCGCAGGGCACCACAATGCCACAGGTGACGGAAACGTCATGCTGAAGACTCTGAGTGGGAATACTGGGCCGTGTGCTGTCGGCACAGACGTAAACGCACTTATATTTGACGCCACTGTAAGCGATGCCAACACCTTTAACGTAACCGTTACCCTCCCACGGACAAGGGACATGAACCAGTTCGTGGGCAAGGAGGTTACAGTTGAACTGTGGAGAATAAACGACCAGAACGAATGCATTACGGCAGACGCAAACGCGAGATTTATAATTGGCCCGGCAATAATTGTCAGGACACAGAACAGCAGGGTGGGCACAACCACAAACGAGACATCAAAGATAAAGCAGCCCATTGCTGTCATAGGCTTCGGCTTCACGCCATCACCGCCGCACAGACCTGACAACAATGTAGAAATTAGCTTCTGGGACGCAAACGCAACGCAATTGAATTCCCAACACGGACACGACCTGAACATAATAGACATAGCCCATGAAGTGGTATTAAAATACCACAGGGCAGCCGATGACAAAGACACAAACGATGCAGTGAGCTCGCTGGGGCTATTCACGGCATCGACAGACTTAAACTTTACCCTTGACTGGAACGGAATCACTGTCTGGCCGGATGCAAACGGCGAGTTCGACATAAACATTATCGTGCCCTACCTCACAGACCAAGGCGGAAGCAACATCGGGAGAGAAGACTTGAACATCCTTAGGGCAAGCCAAAAGAACGGTGTAGGAGATGTGAACGTACCGCTTGTCGTAGCGCCAAAGCTTGACATTGCCCCAGACATAAACATTACTGTTACAATCAGCGGTGTGGACTACAACAT
>CAZXIC010000022.1:0-15681 GCA_964640195.1 uncultured archaeon
GTTGTACACAAACTGCATGCTGAAAATCGTTTTGCAGGTGCCTGTCCCGCCGCTAACCAGGATAGTGCTTCCCTTGGGAAACCCCCCCTGGACAAGCTCGTCCAAGCCGTTAATGCCTGTCCGCACCCTTTCCATGCCAACCAACAACCTATTTGCGCTTGCTTAAATATTGTTTTATTTCCTTTAAAACCTTTTCCTTTGTCTCCTCAATGCCGGTTTCAGTTGTGTCAACAATTATGTTATAGTGGCGCTCATCCAGGTAATCAATCCCGTACAGCTTCCTGTATCGCTTCCTGTTCATTGTTAAGCGCTGCTGCATATTGTGCAGCGTATCCTCAAGATTTGCGTTTTCCGCCTCCACAGCCCTCTCTTCCTTGCCGGCAGAGGTATCATTAAAGACCCTCTCTGCTGCTTTCCTCAGGTCAACCTTCACGAAGATTTTGACGCTGCCCGGGATGAAGTGCCATGCCACCCTGCCGTCAATGACAAAATTGTCCTTCTCCCTGCCGAGCCTTGCAGTCCTTGCGTCAAGCTCTTCGTCAATTGCCCTCTCCCGCTCCATTGCCCTGTGCAGCTGCATGATTCCCATGCCTCTCTTCCTTGCAATCTCGCGCAGGAAGTCTCCCGCACTGTAGTGCTTCAAGCCGAGCTGTTTTGCCAGTTTTTTTGCGAGGGTGCTTTTCCCACTGCCAGGGTAGCCGGTGATGGTTATAATCATGCAATAAATTAATTATTTTCCGGTTAATATTTGTTTGCCTGCGCCTGGCTTTGCACTTAAAGTAAAGGCTGCACCTAAAGTCTAAAACCTGCACTTAAAGTAGTTTTATATATTTCAATCTACTTCTTTTATTGCTATGAGATTTAAGCGAGATGGTAAAGAACACCAAGCCATTAAGGAAATTAAATTGCATGATGGCACGATTATTGGTGTTTTTGAAGGTAACAGGGGTGCAAATCCAGACCACGATATTCTCATAAAATATAGGGAAGAAGGAAAGCGTTTGAGAACGCCAAAACATATTCATTGGGTTATTGACCTGCTAATTAAGAAAGAGCATAACAGGGAGCTTACTTTGGAATTTATGAGATACTTGCGAAATATGTATGAAAAGGTTAGTGCTTTCAAGAGCAAAGCAGATAGAAAGAAATGCCTTCTTAAAGAAACTACTGATGCAAAGCTAAAGCGATTTGAAGAATTAAACCGATATGGAGAATACAAGGTTGATTTTATTGGGCATCTTATTGAGCTTATGATTAAGATGGAAAAAAATACTCCGCCTGACAAGCCAGCAAGAGTTTTCAGGGAACTAATGGACGCAATGATTGCAGAGAAAGAGATTTTTGTTGTTGTTAGCAAGGCAACACAGGTTCGTTAAATTTTTACTATCTGATAATTGGTAACTATTAATTCTTTTATTTTTCCTCTGCCTTCACCCTTACAACTTATTGCTCTACCTGCCATTACTGTTCTTTGGTTAAAATCCTTGTAAAGATTTTTTATCAAGGGAGAATAAGAATTGCTTAACATTACCAAGCAACCTTTTTTGTCAAGCCTCTTAAAGCATTCAAAAAGCCTTTCTTGGTCTTTTTTTGTGAAGTCTTGCTTTGTGTAGCTTGTGAAGCTTGATGTTTTAGAGATTGGGTAATAGGGCGGATCAAAATAAACAAAGTCCCTGTTTTTCGTTTTGGCAACGGCTTTTTCAAAATCAAGGCAGGTTATCTCATCAGTTTGCAATGCTTTGTTTACTGCTAAAATATTATCTTTGTCTAAGATTTTTGGGTTTGCGTATTTCCCAAAAGGAACATTAAATTTGCCTTTAGAGTTCTCTCTATACAATCCGTTGAATGCGGTCTTGTTTAAATAAATAAATCTGGCTGTTGTTTTGATTTTATCTTTTGGTTCTTCTTCCCTGATTTTGTAGAACGTTTCTTTTTCATTTTTGTATTTGCCTGATGAAAGTTCCTTGATTAGCTCCTGCGGTTTATCCTTAATTATCTTATAAGCGGTTACAAGGTTTTCATTTAAGTCGTTGAGATAAGACTTTTTTATTCTCCCAAGATAATGCAATTTAAAGAATAATGCACCGCCGCCAACAAATGGTTCAAAGTAGTTTTCAAATTTTGGCGGGGAGAATGCTAAAAGCTGTGGAAGCAGTTGTTTTTTTCCGCCAGCCCATTTAACAAATTGTTTAGCTTCTCGCAATTCATTCACTTAAAGACCACCTTGTGCAGAGCTTTAAATGCGTTACTTTTTGTTCGCTGTTTGTCGTGGCCTGTCCCAGTAAGGACTTTTACATTTGGGGCAAACTTTGGGGTGTTCTTTGGGATTGCGGGGAACCCAAGTGTGTCCGCATCTTTCGCACTTAAAGCCATCAAGCTTAACCTTAGCCATATACCTAACAGTATAATACCGTTAAGTATTTAAAGACAATGGTTCACTATATACTATATAGTAATATACTACAAGGAAGTGGTGTTATGGAAAATGGGAGAAAAGAAAGGGGTTTGCTAATAAGCCAAACCAAGCAAATAAAGAAAATTGAAGGCGGTTTCTTAGTGCCTTCACAAAACAGCAACAAGAAATACTTTGTTTCAGAGCAGGACTACAAATGCACCTGCCCTGACTGCCAAGCAGGG
Organism: uncultured archaeon; assembly: GCA_964640195.1. Taxonomy (GTDB): domain Archaea; phylum Iainarchaeota; class Iainarchaeia; order Iainarchaeales; genus CAZXIC01. The sequence goes on from CAZXIC010000022.1 coordinate 2,638, forward strand.
AGAAGCCAATACTGCAAGCACGCTTACGCTGTAAGATACTACTTGCATGTTGAAAAGGCAGACGGAACAACAGAAAAAATAAGGCTTACTTACCCGCAGGCTTGGCACGCTTACAACCAAGCGCAAACAATAGAGGTTAATGAATTTGACCGTTTGCTTAGGGATTTGTTGGAAAGTGTTGAAGAACCCGAATACAGTTTCGGCAGGCCGACAACGCCAATCAGGGAGCAGTTGTTTTGTAGTGTGCAAAAGGTTTATTCGCAGTTGTCAAGCAGGAGAGCCAAAAGCCTGTTCAACAACGCACAAACAAAAGGCTTGCTCAAGAATAGCCCGCACTTTAACACCACTTCCAAGTTTTTGAACAGAAAAGAAGCCACGCCAATACTCAAAAGGCTTATTGGTTTGAGTGCCTTGCCACTCAAAGAGGTTGAAACGCAGTTTGCGGTGGACAGTTCAGGGTTCCGCACAACGCAGTTTAATGAATACTGTAAGGAAAAGCATGGCACGAAGAAAAAGCACAAGTGGATTAAGGCACACATCTGCACAGGCGTTAAAACAAACATCATTACAAGCATTGAAATAACAGGCGAGAATGGCTCGGATTCTCCGCAGTTTGCTCCGCTTGTTCAATCAACAGCAAGCAATGGATTTTGCTTGCAGGAAGTTTTGGCAGACAAGGCTTATAGTTCAAGGGCAAACAATTCGCTTGTCGGAGAGCTTGGAGGCACGCCCTACATTCCATTCAAGGTAAACGCAACAGGAAAAACAAAGGGCAACAGCAGGATTTGGAAAAAAATGTTTCACTACTTCCTACTGCACCAAGAAGAATTCGACCAACACTACCACAAGCGTTCAAACGTTGAAACAACCTTTCACATGCTTAAAATGAAATTCGGCGACAAGCTTAAATCAAAAAACAGAATAGCACAAGAGAATGAACTGCTATGCAAGGCTCTGGCACACAACATTGTTGTCTTAATCCACGAAATGCAAGAGCTTGGCGTAAGCGTTAAGTTTTAACAGAAATCGGTTGCTTATTGTTAATGCCAAGAATTAGGGCGTTTGCCTTCTTGCAAACGCACCCATTTAGATATACATGGGTGCATATCATGTTAAAAAACAAACTGCAAGGAGGTGAAGAAAAAACAGAGAAGGAACATACAATGGCTAAACAAAAAAAAGAGTGGGTTACTTTTCTTACATCTGGTGGGTGGGTGTCATTTAAGGCACGAAAGAAAAGGTGATATGATTGCCCACGGAATTTGTATCTAAAGGAAAAACTAAGCAATATCTTGATATCAAAAAGGAAATTTTAGAACCAAAGAAGTTGGGATATTATTCAGAAGTAATTTCACGGCTTGATGCTTATATTGACACTTTACTCGATTCGTTAGTAAGACAAATTTATGGAAATGCTGAATGCCAAAAGCTAATAGATATGTTGGAAAAATCTCTGAAAAAAGATTACATTTACTTTTCTGGTTTAGTCAAATTAGAATTACTCAATAAGACAAACATAGTGAATGGTCAAAATAAACTTATTTTTCCTTCACCTGATTTAAGGGGCAAAATAAGAGAATTTAAACGTAAGAGAAATCTTGTTTTGCATTCAAATATTGGGTATTACAATCTAATTAATTCAAACAATTACACAAGTAACAAGAGATATCAAAAAGACGCTAAACAGAAAGTTGTTGAATTAATAAAATCAGGACTTGATTGTTACAAAGAATTAACAGAAATAATGCAAGATAATGCAGATACTTTAAATTCAAAAAAATAATTTTGCACCTAAAGTCTTTTTTCTGCACTTTTAGTCGTGTGCAAAACCCACTTTAGGTGCAAAGCTCCTGCGCCTGTTTTATTGTTTCGGCACAGATGCTTGGAATCAGCCCGCTCCGAAGTGGTTATCTTATCCTGGCGGTTTTGATGGCGGCTATTACCCTGCCCTTCTGGTCCTTCAGCGGCGAGGCGGAGATTTCTATTGTGCAGTCTTTCTTTTTGATTGTGGCCCTCTCCTTTTTGCCTGTTTCAAAGGTTTTTTTTGCGGGACAGTTTTTGCATACATCGGCTTCCTGGTGGAAGGCGTCAAAGCATTTTTCGCCCTTCAGCTTGGCGAGCCTGCCGTGCCTTTTTTCCATCTCCCTGTTAATCCAGACTAAATTGAAATCCCTGTCCAAAACAGCGACGCCGTCTGCCAGGCTGTTAAGCGCCTGGATTGTCGTGTCATCGGCATCGTTTTTCTCAAATGCGAGCAACACAGGATTTTCAACAGGCAGCCAGACCTTTGCCATGCCGATGTTCTTGTATGCAATCAGCCCCTTGGAGTGGAGCACGCTGAGGTATTTCGTTGCAGTAATCCTGTTGATGCCAAGGGCCTTTGCTATCTCCGTGCTGTGGATTGGCTCCTTTGCGTTGGCTATGAATTCAAGCACTCTGCTTTCGGTTTTTTCGTCCAACATGCTGTGCAGTCCGTGGTTGATTATCTAAATTGATAATCGATATGTTTAAATATTGATATTACTTATTAATTAACAGTGTTGATTATCAATAATGATAATTAACATAGCAGGAGGTGGTGTGTTAGGATGGCTCACAGCTTGCGGTACTATAAATGCTTTCTCTGCGGTTCATTGTTCAGCTCGCCGCAAGAGGCTGACAGGTGCTGCAGGAGGGCAAAAGCCCAGGTCTTGTGCGAGAGGCTGAGGCAGAAATACGGCGGGGAGGAAGTTGAATACCATTGCAATGTCATCAGGGCAGGCATGCTTAAAAAAAGCGGCAGGATTGGGCGCTTTGGAAGGGGTGACAGAATTGAATGTGCAGCCACCGCATTATAGGCTGGTAAACATCGGCGGAAAGCTTTTCCTCAAGTTCAAGGCGCCACAACCGGCAGGCAGAAGAAAACCAGCAAACAGCTTAAGGAGACGCTTATAAGGTCCAGTTTTACTTTGCAGGATCCCATCCATGCATTAGTTTAAATAGTTCCTTAAACAAACTCTTATTCGATTGCCAAATGCCAGACAAGGCTTACTCCGGCTACCTGCAGCCAGGGTACGCGCCAAGGCGCGATTTGGTTGCGGAATTCTACCTTGAGCCGGGAAAAGGCATTTCATTCAGCGTCGCATCGCAGGCAGTTGCCTCTGAGAGCAGCATCGGGACATGGACTGCTGTTGCAACGCTTTCGCAGAAACTGAAGAGAAAGCTGCACGCAAAAGTATTCTCCCTCAATCCCAGGAGCGGGATAATCAAAATTGCCTACCCGCAGCAGCTTTTTGAAAATGGAAACATACCGCAGCTGCTGAGCAGCGTTGCAGGAAACGTTTTCGGAATGAAGGAGGTGCGCAGCCTGCGCCTCCTTGACATAAATTTTCCAAACGCCTACATCAAATCCTTCAAGGGGCCGAGGTTCGGGATAAGGGGCGTGAGGAAAAAAATAAAAATCAAAAAAAGGCCTTTGCTTGGAACGATCGTGAAGCCGAAGCTCGGCCTGAATGAAAGGCAGCACGCGGCTGTTGCGTTCCAGGCATGGCTTGGCGGCTGCGACCTGGTCAAGGACGACGAGAACCTCTCAAGCATGCGTTTCAACAGGTTTGAGAAAAGGGTAAGGGAAACGATGAGGCTGAGGGCCAAGGCAGAGAAGATAACTGGCGAGAGGAAGGAATACCTGCCAAACATTACCGCCCCCTTCGGGGAGATGATGAGGAGGGCGAAATTTGTAAAGAAGCAGGGCAGCAGCTATGCAATGGTTGACGTTGTAACAGTTGGCTGGAGCGCGCTGCAGGACTTGAGGAATGCAGGCCTTGGGCTTATCCTGCACGGCCACAGGGCAGGGCATGCCGCATTCACCAGGAACAGCAGGCACGGAATCAGCATGCTTGTGATTGCAGACCTTTGCAGGCTGGCTGGCCTGGACCAGCTGCATATAGGTGCAATTGTCGGCAAAATGCACGGCGGGAAGCAGGAAGTGGAGGCACTTGGGGAGGAGATTGAAATGAGGATAATCCAGCCGAACAGGAAACAGCACGTAATGGCGGAGAACTGGCTGCACCTGAAGCCGATGCTGGCTGTCTGCTCAGGCGGGCTGCACCCCGGGAAAGTGCCACAACTCATGCAGGCGATGGGCAACGATATCGTTGTGCAAATGGGCGGCGGAATACACGGCCATCCTTTGGGAACGATGCAGGGGGCAACTGCGGCAAGGCAGGCGATTGATGCAGCAATGAAAAGGATTCCCCTGCTGGAATACGCTGAAAAGCACAGGGAACTGCAGCTTGCCCTGCGGCAATGGCAGTAATTTAATTAAGTTTTCCCCTTCTTAAATTGTTTTTAGCTGGTTTGAAATGCTTTCAGCGGAAATGAAAAGGCAGCTGCTGCGCTTCCTGCGCGACGATTTGGGAAAGGGCGACGTAACAGGCGCAGTGCTGCCGGCGCGCAGGTGCAGGGCAAGGATTGTTGCAAAGGAGCGCTGCACAATTGCAGGCTTGGAGGAAGCCAGGTTTTTGTTCGGCTGCAGGAAGGTAAGGGCGGAAGCGGCTGCAAAAGACGGCGCTGTGGTCAAGAAGGGCAGGGTCGTAATGCGCCTGCAGGGCCTAAACAAGGACATCCTTGCTGCTGAGAGAACAGCCCTGAACGTTCTGGGGAGGATGAGCGGTGTTGCAACAAACTGCGCGGAAGCGCGGAGAATTGCCGGAAGCAGCGTAACTGTCGCACTTACAAGGAAAACGATGCCCGGCTTCAACTCGTTTGACAAAAAGGCAGCAAAAATTGCCGGGATTTGGCCGCACAGGCTGAACCTCAACAGCTTTGTTCTGCTCAAGGACAACCACCTGCCCTTTTTTGCCTCTCCCAGGGAAGCGGTTGCCGCAGCTAGGAAAAAGTATGGGAGAAAAATGAGGGTTGAGGTTGAAGTTGAATCCCTGCCGCAGGCGCTTAACGCCGCAGCTGCAAAGCCAGACATAATAATGCTGGATAACCTAACCCCAAAGAGAGCAAAGGCAGCTGTAAAAAAGCTGCGCTCCTTGTTCAAGGGGAAGATTGAGCTGAGCGGCGGGATAACAATGCAGAACCTGCGCCAGTATGCCAAGGCAAAGCCTGACATCATTTCCATGGGCGCCCTGACATATGCAACCAGGTGGCGCGACTTCAGCCTGAAAATGGCAAAGTGATTGGAATTGAAAATCGCTCTTTTCGGCGGAACGTTTGACCCAGTGCATCAAGGACACGTGAAGGCGGCTGAATCAGTGCTGCGCTTTACTGAGTGCAAGGAAGTGTGGTTCATCCCGGTTTACTGGCACGTGTCCAAGAGAAGAGAACAGGTGAGCGGCGTTGAGCACAGGAAGAAAATGATTGAGCTGGCAATAGCTGAGAGGGAAGGGCTGCGGCTTGTTGATTTCAACAGGAATCCCACTTACACGATTGACACAATCCGGAAAGCAAGGAAGCTGCATCCCGAACACGAGTACGTCTGGGTTATCGGAAGTGACTTGGAATCTGAATTCCACTTGTGGCATGATGCGGAGCAGATTTTAAAAGAAACAAAAATAATTCTTGTCCCGGAGCCAGGCTTTAAGCGCTTGCACAGTCCGATTCTTTCCGAGGCGAAAGGCAACTGCATTGTTTTGTGGGAGGCTGAAAGGGTTGACCTGAGCAGCACCCTCGTAAGGCGCAGGATAGGCAAGGGAGCAGCAGCTGTGGGCTTGGTTGATGAGAGGGTGTTGGATTACATTAAGGAAAATAATTTGTATGCACCGAAGTAAAACTAGTTTTGATGAAAAAGTCTCACGCCTGTTATGCAGGATCCCGAGAGGCAGGGTAACCACCTACAAGCAGATTGCAATTGCGCTGGGCAGGCCGAATGCAGCCAGGGCTGTCGGCAACGCCTGCAGCAGGAACCCAAATGCCCCAAGCGTTCCGTGCCACAGGGTTGTCAGGAGCAACGGTTCGCTCGGCGGCTATGCAAAAGGGGCAAAAAAGAAGAAGGCATTGCTCAGGGCAGAGGGAATTATTATTAAAAACAATAAAGTGCTTGAATTTAACAAGCGTTTCTTTGAATTGTAGGTGTTTTCATGGAAGAGGTTGAATTTATCTGGATGAACGGGCGCTTCATTAAGTGGCAGGACGCGAAGGTTCATTTACTTGTGCATGCGCTGCACTACGGCAGCGCTGTTTTTGAGGGCATACGCTGCTATGACACGGCAAAAGGCCCTGCGGTTTTCAGGCTCAAGGATCACTTGAAAAGGCTTTATTATTCAGCCGAAGCGTTTGGGATAGACATGCCCTTCAAGGAAGAAGAGCTGTACAATGCAACGCTTGAATTGATTAGGAAAAACAAGCTGAGGGAATGCTACATCAGGCCGATTGCATACTATGGATACGGACAAATGGGCCTGAACCCTGTCGGCGCAAAGGTTGATGTCGGCATTGCTGTCTGGCCCTGGGGTGCCTATCTTGGAGAAGAAGGAATACGCAACGGCATCAGGATGAAGATTTCCCCCTGGGTTAGGCCGCCAACAAGCATGATGCCAACAAACGCAAAAGTCAGCGGCAACTACGTCAACAGCATTCTTGCAAAAGTGGATGCAATCAAGACAGGCTATGAGGAGGCGATTCTGCTGGATGCCAAGGGCAATGTTGCAGAATGCACTGGAGAGAACCTGTTCATCGTGCAGGACAATGTTCTGGTTACTCCCCCGACTGCCAACACGCTTAAGGGAATTACAAGAGATTCAGTTCTCACGATTGCAAAGGATTTCGGGATAAAGGCTGAAGAGAAGCTGTTCAGCAAGGAGGAATTGTACAAGGCAGACGAAGCTTTCCTTACAGGAACAGCTGCTGAGGTAACGCCAATCAGGGAGGTTGACGGAAAGAAGATAGGCAAGGGAAAGCCAGGCCCTGTCACAAAAAGGCTGCAGGCAAAATACTATGATGCAATCCACGGGAAAGCCAGGGAATATGAAAAATGGCTGGATTTCGTGAAGTGAAGCGTTTTATGGTTGCAAACGATAAATTGAAAGACCCAAGCATATTCATCGGCGTTGAGGGTCATGGAATAATCTCTTTTGGCTCAGGGCAGCCAGATTTACCGCCGCCAGCTAGGTTTTCAAAACCCTTCCCTCATACCGGCAATTCAAGTATGGTTTGATTCAAGGGCAGCATAACCTGCGGAAAGCGCTTGCAAAGCAAGAGCAATTCAAGGGAAGCACTGAGAACAACTTTGTCATAACCAACGGTGCATCGGAAGCGCTTGACCTTGCTTTCCGCTCCATCTGCAGGCCTAATGATAGGGTGCTTTTGCACAAGCCCTACTATTACTCTTACCTGCCGCTTGTTGAGAGAAACTATCTCAAGCCTGTTTTCACTGAGACGGTTGCTGGAAAAATTGACATTGGGGATTTCCAAGAAAAGGTGCAGGGCTGCAAGGTAGTGCTAATAAATTCTCCGAGCAATCCAACAGGCAGAATCCAGGAAATTAGGGCGCTTAAAGAGATTGAAAAAATCTGCCGCGAGGAAGACATTACAATCATTTCCGACGAGGTCTACAAGGACCTGATTTACGAAAGGGAGAACTACATGCTACACGGTCCGCACGTTGTCACAATAAACAGTTTTTCAAAAACGTTTGCAATGTGCGGTCTGAGGATTGGCTACCTGTACAGCAACGACCCAAAAATCATTGGAAACATCGTTGAACTGAAAACGCACACGAGCATGAACACAAGCATTATAGGGCAGGAAATGGCTTTTGAGGCAACAAAGGCACCACGCTCTTACGTCCAAAAGCAGGTCCGCATCTGGAAGGAGAGAAGGGACCTGATTTACCGTGGCTTGCTTGATTTGGGCCTTGACTTGTGGAAGCCGGAGGGCGCGTTCTACGTTCTGCCAAAAATGCCAAACCCAAGAAAAACAGTCATGGAGCTTTTCAAAAAACACAAGGTAATCACTTACCCGGGCGAATGGTTCGGCGCCCCAAACCGCATAAGGCTGAGCTACGCGCTTGATGTTGAGAAAATCGAGGAAGGGCTGCAGAGGATTGGGAAGTACCTGAAAAAATAGGCTTTACACAGCAGTAAGTAAATGGTAAGCTATTTTTGTGCAAAGCCGAAAAAACCACGCCTTTCCTATCTCTTTCCTGGTTGCCTTCCTTTCAAGTATTGCTGCAGCTGGTACTGGAAAGAGAGGTATGCATCCCTTGCCTTCTGTTCCGCAAATTAAAAAACGTACAGTTTAAATAATTCTTTTGACACTAATTTTATTGTATGGTCCCAAAGCCAAGGAGTACCAAGGTTGCAGTAACCGCGTTTAGAGAAAAGCTTTTGCAGGATCTTCACCAGGGCTTGACTATAGAAGGGCTTGCGGCAAAGCATGAGGTCAAGCGATTCGTTATCCAGCATCATCTCACAAGAATACGGGAGCAAATGAATGTTGCTGAAAAGGAGAACCTAGGACGAATAGTGCGCAGGAACAGGCAGCTGGTTGCTGATAACGAGAAAATGGCTGGTTTTATTAAAAAGGCGCAGCGAATCCTTAAAGACCGAGGAGTTGCGCAAGCAGTTATTAATGACATTGAAGTGGTTGCCCAAAAGTCTAACTTCACTCCAATGGAGAAGGTTGTTACATACGCTTGTCTGGTATATGGTAAGGTAACAGACAAATCTGGTAAGATAATAGACCAAGAACTGAGCAGAGTTGCACATGCGATTAAGATTTACCCTGAGTCGCTTAGGTTTGCAATAGAATCAATTGCGCGGAAAATGCCAAAAACGGAAAAAACGCCGCCAAAAACCATTTAAATAACCTTCCACGTAATATATTATATTATTTCCCAAGTGGGTTTGCATGGATACATAAGTATTGTATCTTCTGAAGTGAACTGGCATGAATTTAGGGCGTTTGGTTGCTGTTTTGCCTTTGGTTTTGGTAGACCTTGTTCTGCTGGTTGTATTGCTGCTAGGGTAAGCACTCCTGGCCCAAAACCGGATTTTAGGGGTGCTGTTTTGAAAAAAAGAGACAAAAATGGAGTCAAACCGAAAAAAATCAAAGAAGGAGAAGCTGAAAAAAGCAAAAATGATGGCCGGAGAAAAAAGGAAAAAATTAGAGCTTTTTGTGGTGAAAAAAATGGCAAGAATGGAAAAAATAAGGATTTTTGATACCACACTTCGTGACGGAGAGCAGAGCCCAGGTGCAACACTTACGCACAATGAGAAAATGCTTATAGGGCAGCAGCTTGCAAAGCTTAATGTTGACGTGATTGAGGCAGGCTTCCCGGTTGCAAGCGATGACGACTTCAAAGCCGTGAAAGAGATTGCTGAAACAGTTAAAGGCCCGATTGTCTGCGGCCTTGCAAGGGCTCTGCCGAAGGACATTGACATTGCTTGGAGAGCGGTACGGAACGCGAAAAAGCCCAGGATTCACACCTTTATGTCAAGCAGCGACGTGCATTTGAAGCACCAGTTCAGGATAACGAGGAAAGAGGCGCTTAAAATGAGCATTGATGCAGTGAAGAGAGCAGGCTCTTACTGCAAGGATGTTGAGTTCAGCCCGATGGATGCAACAAGAACAGAGCCGAAATTCCTTTTCAAGATGGTTGAAGCAGCAATCGGTGCAGGCGCAACAACAGTGAACATCCCTGACACTGTCGGCTATGCCCAGCCAGCAGAGTTCGGGCATTTGATTGCGTCAATCAGGGAAAACGTGCCGAATATTGCTCAGGCAGTAATAAGCGTGCACTGCCACAACGATTTGGGTTTAGCAGTTGCGAACAGCCTTGCTGCAATCAGCAACGGCGCAAGGCAGGTTGAGTGCACCGTAAACGGTCTTGGAGAGAGAGCTGGAAATGCTTCGCTTGAGGAGATTGCAATGAGCCTTTTCACAAGGCGCAGTTTTTTCGGGGTTGGAACAGGAATCAACCTGAAGGAGATCTATCCTACGAGCCAGATGGTGAGCAATTTTACAGGAATTGCAGTGCAGAGGAACAAGGCAATTGTCGGCGAGAACGCATTTGCTCATGAGGCGGGAATCCACCAGCACGGCCTGCTCAGCAGCGCCCAGACTTACGAGATTATGAACCCTGAGATGATTGGAAAGACGAGCAGGCTTGTCCTGGGAAAGCACAGCGGGAAGCACGCCGCAAAAAAGGTGCTTGCTGCAATGGGCTTCAAGCTGAGCGGGGAGCAGCTGCAGCAGGTTACAGCGAAAATAAAGCAGCTGGCGGACAAGCAGAAGACAGTGCTTGAGGAGGACATAATTGCAATCGCGTCTGACGTGACAAGGCAGCTGGTCAAAGAGAAGCAGAGGATAAAGCTTGACGAGATAAAGGTCAGTACAGGCAACAAGGTGCAGCCAACTGCAGTAGTTTCGCTTGTTATTGACGGAAAAAGGAAGTCAGCGAAGGGCAGGGGCGTTGGGCCTGTTGATGCAGTGGCAAACGCAATACAGCTAATGCTGCCCGAGAGGATATCCTTAAAGGAGTATCACCTAAAAGCGATTACAGGCGGCACTGACGCGCTTGCAGATGTCGTTGTGAAGGTTGAGAACGGCAGGGGCAAAGTTTACGATGCAGAGGCAATAGACGAGGACGTCATAATGGCAAGCGCAAACGCTTTGGTAAAGGGGATAAACAAGGCACTGGCTGCGAAGGAGAAAAAGGTTAAAGGGTGAGCACAGGTGAGAGGAAGCGAGGCAATCATCAAGGCTCTGCTGGAGGAGAAGGTAAAGCACATCTTCGGCTTCCCGGGAGGAGCGGTCATGCCCTTGTACGATGAGTTCCTCAATTACGGGAAGGAATTAAGGCATGTTTTGGTCAGGCATGAGCAGGGCGCTGCGCATGCGGCAGACGGCTACGCAAGGATAGCCGGCAGCGCAGGCGTATGCCTTACAACTTCTGGGCCTGGAGCAACCAACCTTGTGACAGGAATAATGACAGCATACATGGATTCAGTGCCAATCATTGCTTTCAGCGGAAACGTTCCAACGTCACTTATCGGGAACGACGCTTTCCAGGAAACAGACATGATGGGAATCACGATCCCGATAACAAAGCACAACTTCCAGATAAGGTCTCCTAATAACATCAGGGCAACGGTTAAGAAGGCATTTAAGATTGCATTGCAGGGCAGGCCCGGCCCTGTTTACATTGACCTGCCGAAGGATGTCCAGACAAAGCCAGTGACCAAAGAACTGAATGACATCAGCATCAGGGGCTTCAAGCCTGTTCTTGAAGGGCATCCGAGGCAGATAGCGAGGGCAGCGGAAATGATTCTTGCTGCTGAGAGGCCTGTTATTCTTGCAGGCGGCGGGGTGCTTATCTCAAACGCTTCAGCTGAACTGCAGCATATGGTGGAGATGCTTAACATTCCAGTCACTACGACGTTCATGGGGAAGAGCTGCTTCCCTGAAACGCATCCGCTGTGCATGGGCGTAGTCGGAATGCACGGGAGGAAGGTAGCGAATTATGCGGTAAGCAGCGCTGACCTGATAATTGCAATTGGCTGCAGGTTCAGCGACAGGATTACCGGAAACCTGGAGACGTTTGCAAGAGAGGCAAAAATAATCCACATAGACATCGACAGCGCTGAAATAGGAAAAAACGTGGAAGTTGACCTGCCGATTGTCGGCGATGCAAAGCACGTATTGCAGCAGCTGTCTGCCGTTGTCAAAGCCAAAAAGAAAGGCAGCAGCGCCTGGGCAGAGAAAATCCGCAAACTGGTAAAGGAATGCGACTGCAGCATAGACGTAAAGGGCAACCCGATTGACCCCAGAAAGCTCATGTTTGAGCTGAACAAGGTTCTGGGAAAAGACGATGTTGTTGTTACAGGAACTGGGCAGCACCAGATGTTTGCGGCGCACTTCATAAAGAGGGACAAGCCAAGGACAATTATTTCAAGCGGCGGCGCAGGGACAATGGGCTACGGCTTTCCTGCCGCAATAGGTGCAAAGGTTGCAAAGCCCCGGGCAGAGGTGATGGATGTTGACGGCGACGGCAGCTTCGCAATGGTTATACAGGAGCTTGCAACCTGCAAGGAAGAGAACATTAAGGTGATTCCAGTCATAATGAACAACGCTTACCTTGGCATGGTCAGGCAGTGGGCAGAGCTGTTCTTTGACAGGAGATACAGCGGGGTGTACCTGAAGAGAACCCCTGATTTCGCGAAGGTTGCCGAAGCCTATGGGTTGCGAGGCATCAGGGTTGAAAGGGATTCAGAGATAGGGGATGCGCTGCGTGAAGCCTACAAGGCAGATGAAACAGTTGTCATTGACGTGATTGTGAAGGAGGAGGCAAACATCCTGCCGATGTTTGCCGCTGGAGCGAACAGCACAGAGATGTTCGGAGGCTGCGTTCAGGCAAAGGGAAGGCTTTTTGGGTGATGCAGAATGATTGAGGCAAGGAGCAGGGAAATGCATGAGAGAAGGCACATAATCGGCCTGCTTGTGGAAGACCACCCAGGAGTCATGAGCAAGCTTTCTGGGCTTTTCGCGAGGAGGGGTTTTAACATTGACACAATCATTGTAGGGAAAACAGCAAAACAGGGCATTTCACATATTGTAATCAGCCTGGTTGCAGACGACAAGACGCTTGAGCAGGTTGAAAAGCAGGTCAACAAGCTGGTTGATGTAGTGAAATTGATTGACCTCAGCCCAAAGCACAGTGTTGTGAGGGAGCACTGCCTGGTTAAGGTTGCAAGCAGCGCCAAGTCAAGGGCTGATTTGGCGAATACTGCAAAGCTGCACAAGGCAAACGTGCTTGACATAGGCAACGAGAGCATGATAATTGAGGTAACCGGCAAGCCAGAGAAAATAGACAACTTCCTTGAACTGATGCGCAAATACGGCGTAAAGGAAATGAGCAGGACAGGCATTAACGCAATGCAGAGAAGCAGGAACAATAAGCAGAAATAAAAATGTTTTTTGGTTTTTATTGGTTTGGAGGGTTTTAAGATGAAGATATGCCACGAAAACGACGCTTCAATCAAGCCGCTAGAGGGCAAAACAATTGCGGTAATCGGCTACGGCAACCAGGGCAGGCCACAGTCCCTTTGCTTGCGGGAC
>CAZXIC010000023.1:0-15329 GCA_964640195.1 uncultured archaeon
CTTGTATCCCCCGCTCAGCAACCTCCTCAACCACGGTGATTGGAAATCCGAATCAGGATGGTACCTTGAGCATATTGCTATGTCATAGCCTTGCCTTACTTTTTCAACTGCTGGCTTAAGATATTTGCAGTCAATCTCCAGGTCTGCGTCAATGAATGCCGCAATTTCCCCTTCTGCCTGCCCAAAGCCGATTGAAAGCGCTCTGCCCTTTCCAAGCCTCTGCTCTCTGTGGATATACCTTGCCCTTTTGTTCTTTTTCGCAATAGCGGCAGCTATCTTTTCTGTGGCATCAGGGCTGCCGCCTTCGACAAGCAAGATTTCGTAGTCCTTTGTTATGCATCTTAGTTCCCTCTCGATTTTTTCCACGTTTTTTTCAAGGAAATCTGCTGCCCCGTAAGCAGGGACTATCACCGATATCTCCATCTACAACGCTGCTTAAAGAAAGAATTGAAAATATTTATATTATTAAGCTAGTATATTTTCTCTTCAATGAACTGCACTGAAATACAAGAAAGAATAGCTGATTTGGATAGGCACGAAGCAATGTATTGCTCTTCGAATCCTCTGGAAAGGCGTTTTCATAAACATAGGCTAAAAATAATAGTTGGGTTGGCGAAAAAATTTTTTTCAAAGGGAAAAATTCTCGAAGTCGGTTGCGGGGACGGCTTTCTTTCAAGAGAGTTGGCTGAAAACATTGAAAATGCAAGGGTCTTCGGCATTGACTTGTCCAAAAAGAGAATTGAAAGGGCTAAAAGAAAGAATGGAAAGGCCGTGTTTTCAGTTGGCGATGCAACAAACCTTCGTTTCAAAGACAATTCATTTGATTTAACAATTGCCTCAGAGGTTTTGGAACACATCCCTGATTTCAAAAAAGCAGTTGAGGAGATTAAAAGAGTAACCAAGAAAGATGGAAAAATACTTGTCTCCGTTCCAAATGAATTCAACTGGAGATTGGGAAGACTATCCACTGTAAAAACCCCTATAAGAACACCAGACCACATAAATTCATTCAATCCAAAAAATTTGGAAAAACTATTCGGCACGAAGCCAACTGAATCGCAAACAATCCCCTCTTTACCCTTTGTTTTTTCTTTAACGTTTATCGCAGTTTATCCTTTAAATCAGAAATAAAATAAGAATGCAATTTTATTTGGGTGGTTTTATTGCAAAGGGAAATTTTTTCTAATGTGCTCCCGATTGCATTATACTTTTTGATAGCAACTGCTTTCTTCCTGCCTGTCCTGCTGAGCCCTGACAGCGTTTTTCTGGGGTATTTCGCGGACATAGGCATGTCCCTGCAAACACTTGCCTTCATGCAGTACAATCTGGAGCATGGGATAGACTCAACGCACAGCGACCTGCTGAATGCGCCTTTCGGCTCTGACATAAGCCAGTACGGCAACTTTGAGCCCTCGGTTGTTTTCCTTGTTTTTCCCCTATCGCTTGCCACAACGCCTCTGGCTGCCTACAACATAATGCTGTTTCTTGGCCCACTGCTTTCCGCAATTGCAATGTATTTCCTCGCAAGGCACTTTATTAAAAGCAGGCACGCCTGCTTCATCTCAGGCATAATCTACGGCTTTTCCCCCTACATTCTCGCAAGGGCGGTTGCAGCACACATCAGCCTGGTCCACGGTGCTTGGGTTGCTTTATACGTTCTGGCGCTTTTCAGGTTCAATGAAAAGAAGAGCTGGGCAAATGCATTGTTTCTTGGCGTATCGCTTGCAGCGGTTGGCTTTTTCAGCTACTACTACCTCTACTTTGCAGTTATTTCCACAGGCATTTTTTACCTCTACAAATTCTGGGGCGCAAGGAAGGAATTGCCTTTCAGGGCAAGGAAGGCGCTGCGCAGCCCTGCTGCTTTTGTCTCTGAACAAAGGCACTATTTGGCTGCAATAACTGTGTTCCTCCTGCTTTTCTCTGTCTTAATCCTGCCTTTTGTCTTGGCAATGCTGCTACATTCCGAGAGCTCCATTGCCAGGGGCGTGCTTGGCGGCAGAACCAACATCATGCACGCAGTCTATCTCTCTGCCTGGCCGCACCTTTTCCTGACCCCTTCCGTCTACCATCCGCTATTCAAGGAGCCTGTTTCAGAGTTTTTGCTCACCCTGCCCGGAATGAATTTCACTGGTGCAACGGTTTTCATTGGCTTTACTGCCTTGGCTCTTTCTCTCTTTGCTTTGATTAAGCACAGGGGAAACCGCTTCGTGCGATTCTTTCTGTTCGCAGCAGTAGCAACCTTAATCCTTGCAATAGGGCCCTTTATGAGATACACTCCATTTCTCGGGCTAACAATTACTTTTGTGCCGGCAATGCTTGCAATTTACAGCAGCTACGCAGGCAACATTAGATGGGCGAAGATTTTCGCGCTTGCTTTTGCCGCACTGCTTTTCTTTCCATTGCTCTACCCCCTGTTGCCACTGATTCAGCAGCCTGCCGCACAACTGATTGGCTTGCCGCAGCTGCAACAGGCTTCAACGCCAGAGGTTATCCAGCACCTGGAAAAGTACAAAATGCTGCCGATTCCAATGCCTTCCCTACCCCTCTTCCTAGCCCTCCCATTGTTCAGGATGCTTGCAAGGCTTGATATAATCCTCATGCTTTGCATTGCAGTAATAGCAGGCTTTGGTGTGCAGTCGCTGCTTGAGAGGGCGCCCAGCGTGAATAAAAAGCATGCCCTCACATTCCTTTTCTCAGCGCTGATTCTATTCGAGGCAATAAACTTTCCACCTTACATGCTGACTGATGCAAGCGAAACACCGCCGGAATACGCGTGGCTTGCAGAGCAGCCAGGCAGTCCCATTGTCTTGGAGTACCCAATAGGCTGGGAGTACTTTTACTCGTTTTACCAGTTAAAGCACATGAAGCCGATTATGAACGGCGGCGTCAGCGGTGAATTCGAGATACTCAGACCGCACATCCTTGACCCAACAAGGGCTGAAACTCTTTCAATACTCGCAGGCTTTGGCGTCAAGTACGTCATCACCCACGACGACTATTTTCTTGAGCAGATTCCAGATTCCTTGCCTGACAAAAAGTTCGCCCTAAGGTGGATGTCCAACGAAGAGAGCAGGCAGTTTACAAGGCTGCTGGATGAAACCCATGAAAGTTTGCCGGGAATTGAGCTTGTAAAAGAATTCTCACACGCAAAGGTTTACAGAATAACAGCAGAGCCAAAGGAATTCATGTTCGGTGCTTAGAAGCGAATGCAAGGCTTTTTTATTGGTTTGGTTACAGGGTGTATTTTGGTTTTTGTATTGTTTTGAGTTGAGGCGAGGCGCGTGAAACGCAAAGCAATAATGCTGTACGACTCCTTCCGGTGGGGATGGCATTTTAAAGGCGTCCTGCGGGAAGCCGTAAAACTGGCAGGGCTGCAAAAGCATGGCTCGGTTTTGGATTTTGGCTGCGAGCAGCAAACGTTAAAGCGCTTCCTGCCAGAGGACGTAGTTTACCATGGCTACGACATGCTGCCGGCTTATTCGCCTGTAAAAGACTACAGGGCATTGAAAGGCATTGATGTGGTTTTCGCCCTAAACGTTTTGGAGCATTTTGTTGGAAGGAAGGAACTGCGGGCAGCCCTGAAAAATTTCAGGAAAATCGGGGCAAAAAAGGTTGTTGTTGCATTGCCCAACGAGAACAGCGTTTTTAACAGGTTTCTTCGCTTCGTTTCCGGCTATGATGCCCTGAACTTTTTCCACCATCCGATTGCAATGAGGGCAGTCGTGCAGGAATTGTCAAGGGAGTTTGGTCCACCGGTTGTCTGCAAGCGCTTTCATCTGGTGCAGTTTTTAGCTGTGTACGAATTGGGCAGGCAGTGAATCCAATTTAAGAAGGTGCAGGAGATTGCCTAAAAACAGGTTGAGTGTAATTGTTCCGGCTTACAACGAGGAAACAAGGCTTGAGCCATTTTTGCTGCAGTTGATTCGGTTCAAGAAAAGGAATAGCTTCATTCTTGAGATAATTGTTGTGAACGACGGCAGCACTGACAACACTCAGCAGCTGCTTGACAAGTACAGGAAGAGCATAAAAATCGTTTCCTACAGCAGAAACAGGGGCAAGGGCTATGCAGTCAAGCAAGGCATCCTTGCTGCAAAGGGCGATTTGATTGCGTTTATGGATGCAGACGGTGCGACTCCTGCTTCGCAGCTTGCAGAGATGTACGCAGCGCTGCAGGGCAACGACGTTGTTGTCGGGAACAGGAAAACCAAGAAAGCAAGGATTGTTGCAAGGCAGCCGCTGTACAGGCGTTTTCTAAGCTGGGGTTTCAATGCAACTGTTGCCCTGTTGTTTAATTTCAACGTGAAGGACGTGCTGTGCGGCTTCAAGGGCATGAAGGCATCACTTGCGAAGCAGATTGCAAAACAGATGGTTTCAAACAGGTGGGTGTTTGACGTTGAAATAATTGCAAGGGCAACTGCAATGAACGCAAAAATAGGCGTTGTCCCGATTCAGTGGAGGCACATTGGCGGAAGCAAAATGAAGGTAGGGCTCAACACCTTTAGGATACTTATAGAGCTTTTTAGGCTTAGGGCTGCCCTGCGAAAAGCAGATTGGCGTTCAAGCTAAAACGTTTTTAACTTGTCGTTGATTAATTTTTAAAGGAGCGGTTTTTCTTGGCCAGGGTATTGCTTTTGAATCCACCGACAGCGAGGACAGAGCTGTACAAAAGGGGCGCTGCAATAGTCCAGTCAAAGGTTGAGCCCTTGGGCATTGCCTACATCGCAGCTGTTCTTGAGGAAGCAGGGCATGATGTCAGGATAATTGACGGCATTGCAGAGGAAAAAAGCCTGCAGCAGATTGTGAGGCAGGCACAGCATTTTGATTTTGTGGGCGTAAGCGCCTGCACTTCCTTTGCGAAGAGGGCTTTTGAGGCAGTGAATGCAATCAAGGAGGCAAGCGGTGCACCTATTATTTTTGGCGGACCGCATGCCACTGTTCTTCCGCAGGAAGTGGTTGAAAACAAGAGCGTTGATTTTGTTGTAGTAGGTGAGGGCGAGTATACGGTAAGGGATTTGGTCAGTGCGGTTGAAAACGGGAAGAAGGTTGAAAAAGTTCAGGGTTTATACTTCAAGAAGGGGAAAAAGCTGCGCTTTACTGGGCAGAGGCCATTTGTAAAAGACGTTGACCAGTTACCAATGCCTGCCAGGCATCTGCTGCCAATGCATTTGTATACTGGAAGTGAGTCAAGGGCAAAAAGGCTGCCATCCCATAGCCTTATCACAAGCAGGGGCTGCCCCTTCAGCTGCAGCTTTTGCGGGCACATCTTTGGCAGGAATTTCAGACCCCATTCGCCTAAAAGGGTCTTGGAGGAAATGCAGCTGCTGGTTGAAAAGTACAAGACAAGGGACCTTGGTTTTTGGGACGACAACTTCACAGTGGACAAGAAGAGAGTCATAAAGATATGTGAAATGATGAAGGAGCGCAACTGGGATGTTACGTCAAGCTGTGAGGCAAGAGTTGACTGCGTTGACGCCAGCGTCCTAAAAGCCTTGAAGGGAGCGGGGTGTGAGTTCATCCTTTACGGCGTTGAAAGCGGCAGCCAGAGGGTCCTTGATTCTATTAGAAAAGGGTTTTTAAAGGACAAGGTGAGGGAAACCTTCAGGCTCACAAAGAGAATAGGCATAGGGATAAGGGGCTATTTCCTGATTGGGCTGCCAGGCGAGACAAGGCACGACATTTTGCAAACAATCCAATTTGCAAAGGAACTCAACCCAACTGTTGCAACATTCACTTTGTTCACGCCACTGCCTGGAACAGACGCCTATACAAAGGCTGTTAAGAGCGGCGAGCTGCGGAAGCCTTTTTACTGGCACGAAGAAGTGCTGCCTGACTTCAATTTCTTGGAGAAGCCGATTTGCGTGCCAACCGGAATGACGGCAGATGAACTGCTCAAGCTCCACAGGAAAGCTTACTGGGATTTCTACCTGAGGCCAGGTTACGTCCTGCAGCGGATTGCTTCGATAAGGGATTTCGATGATGTCAAAAGGATGGTAACTGGCTTTTTCGCCGTAATGAATACGTAATGGATTGAGTGTTTCTCCATGTTAAACAAAAGCAGCAGTTATCTTGTCCTTTTTTTGGCAGGGCTTCTTTTGGCCTCGTTGTTCCTGTCACTGCAGCAGAGCAGGCCCCTCTTGGACGAGGGGATTTATTTGACAGCTGCCTGGCTAAACTCGGCTGGAAAAACCCCCTACGTTGACTTCTTTTTCATGAAGCCGCCTGGCATTGTTTTTTCACTCTCAGCTTGGTTCAGCCTCTTTGGAGCCGCTCTCTTCAATGCAAGGGCCTTAATGGTAGTGGTTTCGCTTGCAACAATGCTTGGCGTTTTCTTTCTTTCCAAAAAAATGTTCAACCAGCCAGCAGCGATTTTCTCGGCACTCTTCTTTGTTTTTTGGGCTGTGCCCTTCTCCGCTTACTGGGCGATACTTGACCCGTTTCTTGCGTTGATTGCTGTTTTCTCCGCTCTCTTCCTTTACTTGTTCTTAACCGAGAGGAAAGGCTGGCAGCTTTTCCTGTTCGGTTTTTTGCTCGGCTTGGCTGTTGTGTTCAAGCAGACCATGGTTTTGTTTGCATGTGCAGCAGGGCTTCTTGCATTGTTCTGCTGGCTTAGGGTGCAGAAGGGCAGCTTGTTGCGCACTGCTGTGACATTTGTAACTGCCTTTTTAATTGCCCCACTGCTTTTCTTTCTTTACCTCCTTCGCTTCAATGCCTTGAACGATTTTTGCACAGATGTGCTGCACCCAGTTGCAATGCTGCAGCAGCTCACAGTTGTCACTCTGGATGCAAGGGTCTTGATTGCAGTAGTTGCATTTGCATGTGTCCCAATTGCCTTGCTTGCCCTGCTTAAAAATTACTTGGGTGCAGGGGAAAAGGGCAGAGAAATCGTTTTCATCTCGCTTTTTTTCGCTTTCGGCTTTGCAAACACCCTGCCGTTCTGGGGCTGCTGCATTCACCTAATCCCTGCCTTGCCGTTTGCCTCAATACTTGCCGGCTTCCTCATTGCTGGAGCATTCAGGGAACGCAGCAAGGTTTTTTCAGTTTTTTCAGTTGCACTACTCTCAGTATCGGTTCTGGCAATGGTTTTCTTCCAGGGCTATTACAGCAGCGAAACCTACTCTTTTGCAGGCATCAGCGAAGTCGCCCAGCTTGTTGCCGCCCAAACCAATGCAGGTGACAAAATCCTTGTAATGCCTGCCTCCACCGATTTCCTTGTAATGCCTGCCTCAGCCGACCTGTATTTTTTGAGCAAGAGGCAGCCTGCGACAAGGATGTTCTACTATTTCGGCGCCTACAGCAGCAGCTTGCAGCAGCAAGTTGTAGGGGAATTGCAGCAGAACAAGCCGAAGCTAGTTGTCTATCTTAGCAGAGACAGGGCTGATGTATGGAAAGGCCCGCAACAGGTTGACGCTTTCATCCAGCAGAACTATTCCCTGACAAGGGAAATTACGCTGCAGCAGCCCCTGTACAAGTTTTTTACTACTGCTCTGATTTTTGAGCCGAAACAGGGTTAGCGCGTAGGTGAAAGAAGCTCCTGCAGGCTGCCGATTCCGTAAGCCAAATGGGTGAGGAAAACAAGCGGAATGCAGAGGGGCACATGAACAGCCCTGATTGAATGCAGCAGGCAGTCAGCGGCAATAAAAACAGCGTAAAGGGCAAACACAGTTGCGTACAATGGCCATAAGAAAGGAAAGCCGAGTATGACAAAAGGCGCTGAAAAAACAAAAACTGTTCCAGAGGCTATTGCCAGGTTAACCAGCCTGAACTCGCCGGTTGCCCTAAGCGCCCTTATCTTACCCCTTGCAAAAGTCCGCATTCTTGGCAAATGTGCTGAAAGGGTTGTCCTGTTGTGGTGGTGCACTGCTGTTTCCTTGTTGAAAAGAATAAGCTTGCCGGCTTTCCTGATTAAGTTGCATAGTTTGACATCTTCGCCTGTTGCATAGCCTTCGTCAAACCCGCCGAGCTGCAGAAGCAGTTTTCTCTTTGTGATGAGGTTGCTTGATGGAAAGTCATTGTAAACTGGAAAGCCCTTGTATTCCTTGCCTGTGTTCTGCAGGCCGCCTCTGGTTGAAGAGAGATAGCTTGTTTTTATTGCAAGCGACTCAAACAAGCCGATGTTATGTGGCTCTAGGTTTGGGCCGCCGACAGCCCCAACTCGCTCGTCTTTTAAGAGGGGCAGGGCGCTTTCAAGCCACTGTTGCTGCGGGTAAGCGTCAGAGTCAACAAGCGCAATGAATTCCGCGCTTGTATTGTTGATTCCAATATTGCGCTTTGAAGCAGCAGCTCCTCTTGGCAACTCTGCGCTGGTTGCTATAACCTTGATTTTTTTCAGAGAATTTTTCCCAAACTTTTTTTCCAATATCCGCTTTTCTATCGGCTTGTCTGGCAGCAAAACCAATTCAAACCTTTGTATGCTCTGCCCAAGGCAGCACTCAATGCACTTGAAAACAAAATCGTTCAGTTCCTTGAATGGGACGATTATTGCAAACAAAGGCTTTATTGTTTTGCTTGGGCTCATCGGGCAACACCCAGCTTGAGCTTTAGCCACATCGCAAGCACCTTCAGCAGCTCCCTTGGGTTGAATGCAACGTTTGAGGTAAGCTGGCACTCAAAAGTGCAGAAGCATTTGCTTTCCCTCACCGCTTTTGCAAGCTCTCTGTTTTTTGGCGTTGAAAGCAGTTTTTTTAAATTGAAGTCAAAGTCACGCAGGTTTCCCATGCACAGGTCGTTTCTCATTTCGCAGGCAAAAACGTCCGCATTTGGGTAAATTACAACATTTGTTGTGCCAGCATAGCACGCTGTCTGGAATTTTTTTTCCTTTACCGTGTTCAGGAGCACCTGCTTGTAGCGCTTGTTCAGGCAGGTGTAGAAGTCATGGAAAATCCTGTGCCCTTTGTATCTGCCTCTTGCAAGGTCTTCTGCTATTGCCTCGTTTGCCTTTTCATACTCTTCAATTGCCTTGCTTGACGCCTTCGCGCTTCTTGGCTTGCCCCTCAGGAAGTTTATCTGAAACTGGTTCAGCTCAAAGCGCTGCAGCATTTCCCTATAGACTGGAATTGCTTCATCTGCATTCAGCTCGCTGATTGTGAAAATCACACCAGGCCTTAAGTTACCGAACCTGAGCTTAAGCTTTGACAATTGCGCCAGTGTTTTGCAGGCATTTGAAAACGCTTTGCTGTTCCTCCTGATTTTGTTGTGCGTTTCCTCCTCTCCATCAATTGAAACAAAAAGGTTGAATGTTGTAGCAGGGTTCTGCTCAAGCATCTGCCTTGTTTTAGCTGCAATTTTTTCAGGCAGCATCCCGTTTGTTGGAATTGAGATTATTGCAGTCTTTGAGTTTTTTGAGAAAAGAGAAGCAATTTTGTCAAGGTCATTACGCAGGAACGGCTCGCCGCCTGTAAGGCTGACGTTCAGCAGCCCTTTTGCGCTCTTTGAGATTTTTTCAATGTCTGCCAGCGGAATTTCCTGCCGCTTGTTCAGGCAACTGTAGAAAAAGCAGTGCCTGCACCGCAGGTTGCACCTGGATGTAACGTACAGGATTAGGTAAGCAGGCTGCATCCCTTCCTTGAAGAAAACATTCTTAGCCTGTTTTAACGCTGATAAAAACATAAAAATCGCTTTTCCCAAAGGGCGGGCAAGGAGCAATAATTTTCTTGAACCAAAAGCCTTTTAAAAAACCCGCCAACGTTGCAGCAAACAGTACAAAGCTCAAACAGTAACTGCTTTAAATAATCTTTCAGATAAACTTTTAGTCTACACCCGTTTTTTCAACTCCAATCCAAAATGGTCTTAAAATGAAAAAAGAAACAGTCGCTGTTGTCGGTCTCGGCTATGTAGGGCTGCCCTTGGCATGCCTTTGCGCTGAAAAAGGCTACCGTGTAAAGGGCTTTGATTTAAGCAAAAAAAAGGTTGACGCCGTAAACAAGGGAGTCTCGCCTATAAAGGACAAGGCGCTTCAAAAAAAACTGCACAAGTTAAAAGGGAAAATAGTTGCCTCAACCAAGCCAAGAAGCATAAGGGAAGCAAAAATTGTAATAGTGTGCGTTCCAACGCCGGCTCTGCGAAACAAGCCTGACTTGCAGCCTTTGAGGAAGGCAAGCAAAACAATTGCAAGGCAGCTACGCAAAGGGCAGCTTGTAATAATTGAATCAACAGTTTACCCTGGAACGGTTGAGGAGGTTGTAAGGCCAATACTTGAAAAAAGCGGATTAAAGATAAGGAAGGACTTCTTTTTGGTGCACTGCCCTGAGAGGATTGACCCAGGAAACAAGCAATTTTCCATTGAGATAATCCCAAGGGTTCTTGGCGCCTTGTCGAAAAAAGGGGAAAGGAAATCGCTTCGCTTCTACAAAAGCCTGCTTAAGACACGTGTTCTTGTTCTCTCAAGCGTGAAGGCAGCTGAGGCAGTAAAGGTTGTTGAAAACACTTTTCGGGACATCAACATTGCTTTCGTAAACGAGCTTGCAAAGAGCTTTGACAGAATGGGCATAGACATAAGCGAGGTAATAAGGGGCGCTAGCACAAAGCCCTTCGGCTTTATGCCATTCTATCCAGGGCCTGGCGTCGGAGGGCACTGCATTGCACAGGACCCATACTACCTGATTGCAAGGGCAGAGCGGAGTGGCTTTGAGCCCAGGTTCCTGAGGATTGCAAGGAAGCTGAACGAAAGCATGCCTCATTATGTTGTGCAAAGGGCAGGGCAAGCGCTGAAAGAACTTGGCTTGCAGCTAAAGGGCGCAAAGATTGCAGTGCTTGGCATTGCATACAAGCCAGGCGTTGACGACGCAAGGGAAAGCCCTGGGCTTAAAATCGTCTCCCTGCTGCGAAAAAAAGGCGCAAGGATTGCAACATTTGACCCATTTATCCCAAAAAAAAGCACTGCACCCTCATTGGCGGAAGCTGTTAAGGGCTCTAAGTTGGTTATTCTTGCAACGCACCACAAGCAATTGGTTGGGAAGCTCAGCGCAAGTTTCCTCAAAAAAATGGGAGTCAAGGCAGTTTTGGATACGAGACACGCGCTGAACAAAGAAAGGATTTCCAAGGCAGGCATTCTGTACAAGGGCATTGGGAGATAGCGATGACTCAGCTGCTTGGCAAGGGCTTTGCCTATCTGAGCATAGCAAATTTTTCATTCTTCCTGGCAAGCTACCTCGTATACTTCGGTTTGGCGAGGGTACTACCAATAGAGGAATTTGGCATTTACAGCTTGGTGATTTCAGTTGCGGCAACAGTAAACATAATCTTTGTTGACGGCGTACAGCAGTCAGTTTCAAGGTTCGTTTCATACTATCCTGCTGCTGCAGAGGTCATAAAGAGAAAGATGTTTTTGTTTCTCTCTGCTTTGGGGCTGGCATTGTTTGCCTCCTTCTTTCTCTTTGCTGAACACATTGCGCTGTTTTTCAACGATAAAAGCCTTGCACCTTACATCCAGCTGATTGGCTTGCTTTTAATATCGCATCCGCTCTATGCCCTGTTCATGGGCTTTTTCAACGGCTTGCGCTCATTCAAGGCGCAGGCAAAGCTGAAGATTTGCTACTCTGCAATGAAAGTTGCGTTCATCGTCGGCCTTGCGTTGGCAACAGGCAGTGTTTTTGGAGCAGTGCTTGGATTTATTGCCGCGTCTTTTGCAGCGGTTTTGCTTGGCTTGCTGGCAAGCAAGGGCTTTGGCTCTGCTGGAAAATTCCCTGTTTCAGGCCTGCTCCGCTTTGCCGTGCCGCTCAGCCTCTTCGCCCTGTCAATCAACATTCTCACTTCAATGGACCTGTTTGCATTGAAAATACTTTCTTTGCAAGCTGTGTCAAACCTACAGGTAGCCTACTATACTACTGCATCCACAATCTCAAAGCTGCCCTACTTTGCAATAATGGCTTTCGGCATGGTCCTCTTTCCCACAATAAGCGGTTTTAGCAGGACAAAGGAGATTGAGAAAATCAGGCGGCACATTGCAGGCGCGAACAGGTATGCCTTCATGCTTCTCATGCCAATTGTCCTGCCTGTTGCTGCAACAGCGAGGCACATTATTACATTCCTCTACCCTGAAGCGTATTTGCCTGGGGCAGAGCCGCTGTCAATCCTAATCTTCGGGCTCGGCTTTTTCTCCATCTTTTACATGCTTTCCGCGGTTGTGTCAGGCTACGGCAAACCGCTTTTGCCAATGGCGATTGCCTTTGCTGCACTTGTGATTGACTTCCTTTGCAACCTGTTTCTCATTCCCCTGTTTGGGCTTAGGGGGGCAGCGCTTGCGTCGCTTATGGCAATGTCCTTCGCCTTTGCTGCAATATCGCTTGCAGTAATCCTGCTTTTCAGGGTATTCATGCCGTTTAAGTCGTTTGCAAGGATTTTGTTCTCAGCGCTGGTTGCATCGCTTGCAATCAGTTACATCATTCTCCCAGGAATGCTTCTCCCCCTGAGCTACCTTATTGCATTTGCCATTTACGTATGCCTGCTTTTCGTGTTGCATGAGTTGACTGCAAACGATATCGCTTTCTTTAAGGCAATCATGCCGAGGAGGGGTTCCAGTGGCTAGGTTTGAGAGGGCGATTCTGCGCTTCCTGCTTGACAAGGGCACTGACTGCAAAGAGATGCAGCTGCATCTGAACAAAAATGGCATTGACGCTGTTCTGCAGTACGCAAAGGCAAACAAAGTGCTTTTCGCCCTAGCCGCAGCGCTTGACGGAAGGAAATGCCTTGCAGGGCATGAGGCAAAAAAAGCCAGGGAAATTCTTGCAGCTGAAAAAGCCCTGCACCTGCGCCGGGTTTTTATTGCAAAGCAGGCAATGCAGGCTTTTGAAAAGGCAGGCTGCCCTGTGCTGACCATGAAATCCTTTTTCCCTTTCCCATACGCTGACAACGACGTTGACTTTGTGGCAGCTCAGGGTTTCCAAAAATGCAGAAGGGCGCTTGAAGGAAACGGCTTCGCTTTGGAAAAGAGCAGGAGCTATCTCAGGGAGCCGCTTAAGCGGTTCTTTTCCCTGCAGGGCAGCAGCGTCTTTGTGCACCTGCATTCAGCATTCAGCTGGAATGGCATACGATACATTGATTCAACCGCTGCATGGGAGCAGAGGGAAGTGAAAAGGGTAAGCGGCATTGACTTGGCAGTTCCAAACGCAACCTATGATTTTCTTGTAACAGCAGCGCATTCAGTGTTTGAGAACAAGTGCATATACCTTGCGGATTTTTTGAATGCCATTCTGCTGGCAGAATCAGGAAAGGTTGACTGGGTTCTTGCCCTGCGCTCAGCGGAAAAACTTAACTGGAAACACGCTCTTGCTTCTCTCATGCTTCAACTGGATGCATTGCACAGGCACATTTTCGGAAAACGTCTTTTCCCTGAAGAAATTTTGCAGTTGAATGGGTTTGAGCTTGGAAAGGAAAAAATCCTTTTCCCATACGTTTTGCGCGGGACTTTTTCAGCCTCTTTCAGGAAGCTTTTGTTGGACATTGCAAAGCTCAGGCTGCTGCAGTTGCCAAGACAGCTTTTTTCCTACACTGTTGTAGATTACCTTCTGCAGAGAAGAGCGATTGAAGAAAAGCGCTCTCTGGAGGCGTTGCTATGCTGATTTCATTCAGCGGCGTTGACGGATGCGGCAAGACAACGCTTGCAAGGAAAGCCGTTGAAATGCTGCGTCACAGGCGGGTTAAAGCAAGCTATGTCAGGGTTGCAGACTTGGCGATTGCAAGAAGGGCAGGCGATGCCCTTGGCAGTGTTTCAAGGCAGAGGGCAATGGCAGCGGTAAGCTCCACGGACAGGGGAATTGCGTTGCTGAGAAAAACAGCCCTTGTTTTTGATGCGCTGCTGTTCAGGCTGACGGTTCTCTGGGCGAAACTGTCAAATAGTGCGCTTGTCTGCGACAGGTACTTCTTTGATTCAATAGTGCATTTGAATTATCTGGGCATTTCCACAAAACGATTCGAGCGCATGCTACTTGCAATTGCTCCAAAGCCGACTGTTGTATTTTTTATTGCGGTAAAACCTGCTGTTGCAGCAAAGCGCAACAGAGAGTTTCCGAAAGGATTTTACGAAAAAAAGCACCTGCTTTATGCAAGGATTTTCAAGGGGGTTAAACATATTGGGCTTGAGAACGCTGATTTGAACAAGGCAGTGCTGCAGGTTGAAAAAGCAATTGCGGGTGTTTGCAAGTGAAAATCCTGTTCGTCACAAGGCCCATCGCCCCCCCTTGGGATGAAGCCAGCAAGAATACTGTATTTGAACTCGCCAAGCACATGAAATGGCATGAAGTTCACCTGCTTACTGTAAAGGGATTCGCATGCGATGAGAAACATATTGTATCTGAAGGAATCTTTAGTAAGGGGAGTCTGGTTTCCGGACAATCGTTTGGGCAGAAGCTGCCGCTGTTCTTTAGGCTCGTGCAACATGATGACATTGACATATACCACTTTTTCTTCAGACCCGCCCCTATTACTGCGCTCGCCGCAAAAATTGCATTGAAATTCAAAAAGAAAAAAACCGTGCAGACAGTGGTCTCGGTTCCAAGGGCGGGAGAGCAATTAAGGAAATCCCTTTTTGCCGATAAAGTGGTTGTTGGCTCCCTTTTTATGCAAAATAGGTTAAGAGAGGAAGGTATTGAGGCAGAGCTTATACCTTCTGGCGTAAATGTTGAGCAACTTGCCAAGCCCTATGATGCGCAATCCTGCAAGAAATCCTTTGGGTTTGGCAACGCCCCTGTAATTCTCTTTGCAGGGAGCTCCGAGCCAAGCAGGGGAATTGGTGTTGTAGCAGATTCAATAGGGGCTGTTGCAAAGTGCTTTCCTCAAGCAAAATTTGTTTTCGCATGCAGGTTTTTTGGAACGCGTTCATCGACAGAAAATTTGCGTAGGACGAAATTGAAGATAGAGGAACAGGGGTTTGCAGAAAACGCAGTTTTTTTCGGGGGGGTGCCTAACATGAAACAGCTGATTCAAGCGGCTGATGTTGTTATTTTCCCCCCCGATACAATGATTTTCAAGTCCGATTATCCCCTGGTTATTATTGAGGCAATGGCGATGGGCAAACCCGTCATCATCTCCAACGTCCCGCCATTGAATGAGCTGTTTGATAAAAATTCCAGCATGATGGTCAAAAAAAACAGCCCAAGCGAGCTTTCCAATGCAATTGTTTCGTTGCTTTCGAACAAAAAAAGGCTTTTTGCAATGGGGAAAAATGCAAGCGCCTTGGCTCAAAAGCGCTTCAGTATTAAATACACTTCCGTCAGGTACGAAAAACTGTATGCCCAACTTATGGGGGGGGAACCCCTCTAAGTCTTCTTTTTCTCAGAAAAAGCCGCGCGTAGTCCAAAAAGCAGGGCGTTGGAAAAAACCACCCCCCATTACTC
>CAZXIC010000024.1:0-14422 GCA_964640195.1 uncultured archaeon
GCTTTCAACCAATTCCCTCAACAGCTTGTCAAACATATTTACCTCGTTTGTTTGAGCTTGATTGTAGGCGTGCCAAGCCTGCGGATAAGTAAGCCTCTTGTGTTCAATGGCAATGCTTCCGTCTTTAGCTGTTGTTATCCTTTGCAAGTAGTATTCTACTGCGAAAGCATGCTTACATTTTACTCCCCTGCTTTTGCAATCAGGACAAGAGCAAGTCAGTTCAGCGTCTTTCCTGACAAAATATTTCCTATTGCTACTTTGACTTGGGACAACCCAGCCATCAATTCCTTCCTGAATCGTTTTAGTTTGGGCTATCTGCAAGCCCCTTGATTTTCTCAAATTTTCCATAAAACCACTTCCTGTTATATACACTATAACAATATCATTAGGTGTAGAAGGGTTTATAAATATATTGTTACAAACATTATGTAATAAACAATATGTAGTAAGGTTATTATATGAGTTTGAACTTTTATAGAAAGATGCCAACCATCCAAAAAACCGTTGTTTTCTACAAATGCACACGCTGTAAGCACGAATGGTATCCACGCAATAACACGCCACCAAAAACATGCCCTAAATGCAGAAGCCCTTATTGGGACGTGCCAAGAAAAAACAAAAAATTAAATCAAAGGCGACCCACATGACCGTGGAGACAAACAAAATATATGCCACAGACTGCGTGGAGCTAATGAAAAAAATGGACGAAAATTATGTGGACTTAACAGTTACTTCACCACCTTACGATAACTTGCGGTCTTATAATGGATACGATTTTGACTTTGAAAACATAGCAAAACAACTTTACCGAATAACAAAAGAAGGGGGCGTTGTTGTTTGGGTTGTAGGAAAAAAAATAGAAAAAGGTAACATTCTTCCAACACCATTCAAACAGGCAATCTTCTTCCAAGAAGTCGGTTTTAATCTGCACGACATAATGATTTTCAAAAAGAAGAACACCCCATTTATGAGAAGCAACGCATATACTAATGGCTTTGAGTTTATGTTTATTCTTTCAAAAGGAAAACCAAAAACATTCAACCCTATTAAAGTTCCAACAGCTCGGAATGGCATAGAGCGTGTCCCACAAAACAGGGGGACAGACGGAACATACAAAAAAGTCTTTAAA
This sequence comes from uncultured archaeon, assembly GCA_964640195.1. Lineage (GTDB taxonomy): Archaea > Iainarchaeota > Iainarchaeia > Iainarchaeales > CAZXIC01. The sequence goes on from CAZXIC010000024.1 coordinate 1,130, forward strand.
GAGCTGAAGAAGGAAAAAGTGAAGGACAACGTTTGGGAATACGCTGTTGGTCTTGGTGGAACTACTACTGACAGGATAGCGTTTAAACACCCTGCGGTGTTTCCTGAAAAACTTGCTGAAGACCACATCTTGTCATGGACAAATGAAGGCGATTTAGTGTTTGACCCAATGTGTGGTTCTGGAACAACATGCAAAATGGCAAAATTCCACAACCGAAAATATGTCGGTGTTGATATATCCGAAGAATATTGCAAAATTGCCCAAGAACGTATTGAGATGACTAAAACTCAACTGAAATTACCCATAAGTCATCACAAATAAAATTAGGAATATTTTTTCAAATAGTCAATCGCTTTTTGAAGTAGGTTGGTATCGTCTTTAAATCTGCCCAAACCAGTATTGCAACTATCACAAATCCACTCCCGCCCTTTCCCTGTAATGTGGTCGTGGTCTTTCACCAAATTAGCGGTAACACCAACGATTGACTTTTTATTACAGATTGGACAGGTGAACACATTTTTGGGCGTTACAGCATCTAACCTTCTCTTTTCAGAAGGTATCATTGGCTTTCCATCTATTGCTACCCTACATGCTTTGCAGCTTGGTCTGGTGGTCTTTCTTCCTTTTGCATCGGTCTGGTTGATGTCAAACTCTTGCATGTCTTTCAACAGATGACACACGTTGCATATTTTCTTTTTATATGGTTTGCCTGTCTTTTTAATATCTAAATAAGCAACATAGCCGCTGTCAGTTTTCACGTTCCTATTTGCTCCAATAAAGAAGACTGTAATCTCGCCCCCAGAAACCTCTTTTACCAAACCAACAGACCTTTCTGGGATGTTGCCAATGTTTCTTGTTGCAACTACATAATTGCCGATAGTTATGCCCATTTTCTCAATTATAATAAGCCGTTTTTGTATAAAAAACCTATCTGAAGGCACAAAAGGGCAAAGAAAAGTCAACAAATAATTTAAGAGCAGCCTTCAGAATAAAAGAGCAAGAACGAATTTAAGAGCAAAGCCCGCTGAACAGAAACGATTATTAAGCACTTTAATTCTTCTAGTTACAGATGGGCAGCGGAGTGAAAGAGCCTGACAATGCAGCAGTCCGCTTTGTTGAGCGCAAGCCTTTGAACCTCGGCGGCTATACCCTGATTGAGGGCTTTCCTGGAATGGGCCTTGTTGGAACGATTGCGATAAAGTACCTGAGCGAAAAGCTGCCGGTGGAGGAGTCAGGCTATATTGATTCAAGCATGTTTGTTCCAATCATACGAGTTCATGACGGCTTGCCGATTCACCCAAGCAGGATTTACGTAAGCGAGAGGCACAGGCTTGTTTTGCTTGTTTCAGAGCAGATTGTCCCGCAGCTGTTCACCGACAGGCTGAACAAGGCAATCGTTGACTGGATTCAGAGGAAGGAAATCAGCAGGGTGATTAGCCTGAGCGGAATCAGGGCGCTGCCGGAAAAGGGGGGAAAGCAGCGCATTTACGGTGTTGCCTCTGACAATGGGAGCAAGAGGATGCTGCAGCAGTTCAAGGTTGAACTGATAAAAGAAGGCATTACTTCCGGCCTTACTGCCCTGATGATGCTTGAATTCAAGGACAGGAAAATTGAGGCATTCAGCTTGCTTGGAAACGTCCAGATTGCTGCTGACTACAAGGCTGCCGCTGCCTTGATTGAGAAGCTGAACGAAATGCTTGGCTTGAGCATTGACGTGAAGCCTTTGCGGAAAGAAGCCAAGGAAACCGAGAAAGCCCTGCTGGAGCACCTGAGGAAACTGAAAGATACAAGCGAGCGGACACAGCGCTTTGAGGGCCAGCCCCAGACGCCGATGTACACTTGAGTGCTTTCCCAGGCACTTGCCTTGGAGGGATTTTGCGCTTAAAGCCTGAAAATGCGGCGGTTTCAGGTGCAGATAGTGCCTTAAGTGGAAGCCCTTGATGGAAAGGGTTAAAAAGAAGGATAAATACAAATTTATTTGGAGAGGAAAGAGTTATTGCATTTGAGAAGGTGTTCCTGAAAAATGCCTGCAACTGCTGTGCGGCCTGAGAAGAAGGCAGTGCCGCCGCCAAGGGCAAATGTAGCCGCAGGCATTGCCGAAAGGCCCTTAATTGACTTTGACCGTCTGGATGGAAACATAAAAGAGCGGCTGCTTGATGCAACCCGGTACATGGGTGGAAAATTCCCCCCAGTGGAAAAAACCAAGTTCCAGCGGAAAACCAAGGGTCTTTTTAATACCTTCATCCACAAAGGCCCTGCCGGAGTGTTCAACCAGCTGACTGACTTTAAGTACAGCGGCACAATCGCCTACTTAAGGGGCAAACTGCGCGACGCGCGTCATGCCAGAGTGCGCAAAGGGGCATATTTAGAGGAGCGCTTCCGGGAAGCATTTTTTGTTTTCCAGAAGACGATTACTGCTGAAAGGGCAAAGCTGCAGACGCTCAAGGAGCAGGGAACAATAAGGCCTGACAATGTCGGGCAGTACATGCAGTCTTTCAACCAAGTAGCTGACAGGGCACTCATTGAATTCAAGGGCAGCATCAAAGATATTATTGCAGATTACAGCGCAGAGCTCCAGAGAAGAAGGCTTATCGGCAAGCATCACGGCAAAGCAATAGTGCCTGCCCACGTTAAGTAGCCCCTTGCTTTTCTTCCTTTGATTCAACTTTCCAGTTTCTGCCAGCGGTTCCAGCATTGCCCCTTCTTTCAATCCGGGTTTTTCCTTCAAGCAGTGATTCTCACCCTGCTTCCTTCCCTTAACCTGAATTTTTTCCGCAGGTTCACTGCCGCAATCACTTCAATTTCGTTTTCATTGTGCGAGCTTCTTATCGGAAAAATCAGCGCGGCTTCCTGCTTTCCCTCAACCTTTGCCCTGAATGCCTTTATTGGGCCAAAAGCCCTTTCCTTTGTGGAAAATCCCCCTATCAGAATTTCCTCCTTATCCATAAGAAAAGAGCGCAGTTCGCAGGCATCAACGATTAAGTTCAGCGTTCCGGGGAAAGGAGTGAAGCCAAGTTTCCTCCTGAACTGCTGCAGGTAGGGCCCCCTTGAAACATAGTATGCGCCCTCGCCCAAGCCGACTTTCAGTTTTCCAACAAGGCTTTCGGCTTTCCTTTCCAGGAACAACTGCTGCAGCTGGACAAACTGCTCTTTCAATGCGTGAACACCATGCCCTGTCAGCCTTACGCTGCAGCCGCTTGGCGTTGCATTCAGCTCAATAAGCCCTTGCATTGCAAGGCTTCTGAGCTTCCTTGAGGCAGTCTGCTGTGAAATTTGGAAGTAGCGAGCAATCTTGCTTGTTGATGTCCTCACAGAATGGGAAAGCCCTGCCTTTTTCCCGAGAAACAAAAGCAACCGCAGCTCCTCGCCCTGCAATTCTACCGCACCAGAAAATAAAAGGCGGAAAACTAGTTTTTAACCTTAACTATGCAGCCTTCTCTCAATCTCAACCCTTGCGACAACAATTACTGCAAGCAGTGAAACAATGAAGAGAAGCAGTGCAGCAGGCTCGCTGGGCAAGGAAGGCAAATTGAACGGCGTGCCAGCGCCGGTGCCAAACTGCACGTTCAGGCTGTTGCTTCCGGGCTCTGTTGTTGCGCTGCAGCCTTCCCTGTGGGTCGTTTCAAATCCATCCCACTTGAATGCCTCATTCAAGGGCAGCAGCTGCGAGTTCTCCGGATACCACAAGCCTGTTTCTGGGTCGTACCAAAAGCTGCCGTTTGGTCCTCTTGCGCTCAAAAGGGTTTCAGGCGCCCCGCCGTTGTAGCTCACTGTTGGAACGCCGTTGTCTGCGCTGAAGTCAAGCGTATGCTCCTTCTCCTGCCCGTCTGCCCCAAGCGTCTTAAAGCGTATGCCTGTCGGAGTCTGCTCAATCTCGCCGACCAGCGGCTCGTCAGTCACTTCCCCTGTTTCCTTGTCAAGTATCTTCACCCTGTCCTCACAGCAGCCAGGCTCGCTCGGATTGCAGTCCGGACTTGTCTTAACGCTGTAAAAAATAAACCTGTGGTTTTCAGTGTCAATTGTCTGGAATGGCCCCATTTTCTCTATTGAGGTGTTGAAGTTCTTGACCCTCTCTGTCGTAATGCTCTGGTCTCCCGCAGCGAGGTTTGGGATTGCCTCAAGGTCAATCGCAGGTTCAGGGCACTCTGTTTCAGGGTTTATGACAGTGGTGGGAGTTGCCTTAAGCCCTGAGACATCGCCCTGTGACAGAATGCTCTGTTGATGGTGCCTCAGCCATACAATCAGCTCATGTGTTTCCGGCTTGTACAGGATGACGCCGTTCTTGAAGCTGATTGACAGGAACCTGCCAACGTTAACCTCCCTGCTGTTCAGCATTGCCGTGCCCATGTCGCTCATTACAACAACCCTTGCGTTGTCACCGAAAACCGTTTCTCTTGGTGAACCTGTTGCAGTAATGCTTTTCTCCTCCGCATCTGCTGCAATCACTGGATAAACGTCTGTTTTGATTTTCTTGACTTCGCCAAACGCGTCAGTGATTTTATTGCTCACAAGTGCAACGCCTGTCTGTGCCTCAATGTTCTGCCTTATGCAGTCAAGAACATTTGGCTGCAGCACATGCAAATCGCCCCTCCAGTCCATTTCAAACAACGGTACTGCTGTCCCCTCGGTTGGCAGCCCTATTTGTCCAATCCGCTGCGGAACAGTCAGCGCTGGAATTCTCCCCTTCACGTCACTCAGCCTTGCGTGGTCCTTGCTAGTTATGACCGGCACAGGCGTTTCTTCATTCTTGCCGATTGCAAGCCATCCTTTCTCCTTGTTAACCACAACCTGCCTATTGTTGTCCTTGTCCTCCAAAAGCATTTTCGTTTTGTCGTCATAGGCGTCAGACATCGCATCTCCCTTGAACCACATGTAGTAAACCTTTTCGAAGGACAGAATGCCATCAGTCTTGCCCATTGTCTTCACGTCAGCCTGCAGAATCACGGCTGCATTTGCCTTGTCCTGCAGCTGCTTTGACCAAAGCGCAAACTGCCCCTTTGCCTGCTCCCACCAGCTCTGCTTTTCAGCTGCTGAAACTGCTCTTCCCTCTTCCCCAGCCTTACCGCCAGTCACAAAGTCGGTAATGCTCTGGATAGCATCCCCAGCAACCTCGCTTGCCTTCTGGTTCGCTGAGCTTTTCTCCTTCTCCTTTTCCGCTTCCTTCAGGGCAGGGGCGTACATGTGGACATAGTAGCCCTCCAAGTCGTCAACGCAGTCCTGCAGCTCAGGCAGCAGCAGCGTTTGCTGCACAACCGAACCGATTATTCCGCTCCAGAAGAACATGAAATAAAGGCTACTTTCGCCGAAAGCCAGAATCGCTGCAGCCCTTTGCGGGTTGTCACCCAGGAAGCCCAAGCCGAGGTCTTTTACCTTGTCCTTGCATGTTTCTTTATTCTTCTGCGCCTCAATCAAATCTATTTCCCCGCCTTCAATGTCTGTTGATTTTCCCCTCAAATTAGTGTGGTGCCCGAACGCAATCAGCGTGCTGCCCTCCTCCTTTGCCTTGTCGCTTAAGACATCCTCAAGCAAGTAGCTCTGCATGTCCTGCTCAACCATGAAGCTGACTGAGGCTTCGCCCTCGCCTGTTTGCTTCAGCTGCAGCAGCTCTTCAGGCGTTTCAATTTTTGGAGTCAGTGAGAGCTTGCAGGTTGCGCATTCCTGGTGTGTTGAGGTGAAGTATGCAACGTTTTCAACTTCTCTCCTCCAGCCGCTGGTCGGCTTTGTAAGCTGGTCGTATGCTTCCTTGGCAGGCCCGAACTTTTCCCAAACATAGTTGTAAACCATCTTCCAGGGCAGCTTGTTCAGAATCTGGCCAAACAGGTCGCCTTCATCCGAACCGTGCTGCGCGAAGAAGTCAACAAACGCCTCGTCAAACAGCCGCTCGTCTTCCGTGTACATTTCAACCTCTGTCCAGGTATCAGGAATCTGGTAAGCGCTTAGCTCTTCAACCCCGAAAGCCCGCTTTCCCTGCCAGTAAGCCAGGGGCAGGGCAGTCCACTTCAAGCCGCCTGTTATGCTGAAATAGCTCTTCAGAATCTCGTCTTCCTGTGCAAACGCCTTGTCCAAGATATTGTAATAGCGCCTGCTTTTTCCGGCAAAATTCTTCTCGACCAGCTGGTCATAGATTCTCTGCGTGTTATACGGGTAGTTGCCTGCAAGCCTCCCCTTGACCCTGGCGTGTGTGAGCCTTCCGGCAAACCTCTCTGGCGTTTCAGGTTCAATTGGAATCCAGTCTGCCTTGAAGACCTTTATGTTGCCAGTGCCAGGCGCTTCCTTTACGATGTAGTCAAGGGACGTGCCGTCAATCCTAATAAGGTCGCCTCTCTCCGTAAGCGCTGCCTTGTCAACGAAGCGCGAAAGGTTTCTCTGCAAGTCCTCCACTGTCACATCGCCAATGAATTCCCCAGCCGGGTCAATCTTGTACAATTGCAGGAATCCCTGCGGGGTTGCCTCATAAGCCTTCTCGCCCCAAGCAGAGAAGTCGCTCCAGTCCCCGTCCTTTATGAACTTCTCCATTACCGAGTCAACGTGCATGCTGTCGCCTGAAAGCGGATGCACAGTGTTGCTCTGCATGTGCTTTACAGCCACATCGTACAATCCGGCGTAGTCATCTCTTACAAACCATTCAGGTGCATCAAGCTGGATTGTGTTATCCATCCACTGCATTACCCTGGCGTTTGTCTTGCCGTACTCAATCAAGGCAGCCCTTGCCTCTGCACTCCCTGGCTTGAATTTGCTCAAGGCCCTCATATAGTCGTCATATGACTTGTTGATTATCGCTGTCTGCGTTTTCGCATAGCCGTTCATTTCCCTCATCAGCTTGAAGAACTCGCCTTTCCTAACAGGGTCGTCTATAGCAGCCAAAAAGCCGCCTGGCTGCCCCATCTCGTTAATCATCTTTCTCGCGCCAGCGCCCTTGATGAGCTTGTATCCACTATCCCAGTCAGTGCATTCAGTCATCGGCGTCCAGACTTCACCAAAGCCATACTTGTCTGTCCGCATAGTCATTCTCTGGATTCTGGCTGCCCCAAGAAGGCTGTCCGGGTCCATGAAATTTCTCCTGAACCAGTTAGCAAAGCGATTCTGCGAAAGGTTCCAGGGCCAGCCCCTGCGCCTCATCCAGCCCAGATACCTTTTTGCCTGCCCCAAAAGCGTTGGCCCAAAGGCGGTTATCACCATCTCTGTTGAAAACCAGCTGTTGAAGTACTTGTCAAAGAAACTGTAGCTGCTGATAAGGCAGCTGTTTTCACTGCAGTTTGTTGCCATTGCTGCGCTGAAGTCCTCTGTTCTAACGCTGTTTGGAATCAGCTCAACACCCCTTGTGACATACTTTGCCTGCAGGTTTTCCTGCTCTTCCTCAACCTGCGTTGCAAGGTTTACCTCAAGCTTGTCCAGCTGCTCCGGCGTGTACTGGCTCACCTGGGCTTTTTCCGGCTGCCCAGTTTCCAATGGCCCTGGGGTTTCCGGCTGCCCAGTTTCCAATGGCTCCGACGTTTCCGGCTGCCCAGTTTCCAATGGCTCCGACGTTTCCGGCTGCCCCGGAGTTTCCGGTGTTTCCGGCGCAGCGGGCTCCGTGCTTTCACCAAATGAAAAGATGTCCTTGACATCTTCCCAGACGTTTTTGAAATTGTTTGTTATGCCCTCGCCGCTGTTTCTGAAAGAAAGCTGCTCGCCCTCCACAGGGCAGCCGAGCTTCTCCCTCTCAAGCCTCGGCAGGTCTTCGCACCTGCCAATCCTTACAGTATCGTACAGGCTTACGCCGAACGCAAACGGTCCGTCAATGTATCTGTTGAACCAGTGCATCAGCTCGCCGGCTTCAAGTTTTTTGTTTGACATTTCGCTCAACAATGCGGTTTTTCCGTCAGGGCTCTGCACTATTGCATTATTTTCCAATTCGTCCCTGTCGTCCTTGCTGCCGAATCCGCTGCTTATCTTTCCCAGCTCAAAGCCGTTGTTGTCAACCTCTGTGAGCTGCTTCAATTTCTGCACTTCCGCAGGGTCCAAAACTTTTTCCTCTGGGTTTGTTTCAGGTGTCCTGCAGGTGAACTCAACCCTCTTGATTGTTTCTTTGATTTCAGGCAGGGCTGTAACAGGCTCTTCCTCAACACCCACTGTCCCATTATCACTGTCAGGCGTGTCCTGGGCAAAAGCAGGGTAAAAGCTGGTGTTGAGCACCAGGAAAATCAGCGAAAGGCAGACTATCCTCCGCAGCAGGTTGTTATCAGATTCGCTCATGTGCCACCCCAGTAAAGCAGGTAAAACAGCCCGTTTAAAATCCAGGGAAAAACAAAAAACACAACAAGCCATGCAATGAAAGCAGTGCAGTAAACCGCAGCAAACGTGTTTGCATTGCCCTTCAAGCTAAACCTCTGCTGCAGTTTTTCGCTTATGAATGCTGCAATGAAAAGCAAAGGCATGGCAAGAACAGTGTAAACGCCTGCGCTGGCCAAAACCTTTGCCACGTTGAAGAGGAAACTAGCTATATAGTCCACTGCTGTTGGCTGGAAGAATTCAGGCATCGTTTGCCCTGCGCTGCCTGCGTACGCCATATAGTAGGGTGCAATGTAAAGGACGGATATGACTGGCAGTATTAGGGCAAAAGAGGCAAGCAGCGCTGCCTGAATCCAGCTGAGCTTGAATTTCTTCCTTATCCTTTTGAACAGCGCTTGCCCTGCAAGCGTTAGGGCAAAAGCAGGCACTGCTGTAAACAGTGCGATTCTAAGCAAGTCCACAAGAGCAAATAGCGTGTCAGCAATTAACTGCAAGGGCATATAAAGATATAGAAAGCAGAAGTGATATAAAAACCTTTAGAAAAGCTGCCCTAAGGGCAGCTGGGCTCTGCATCCTGTTCTAATTCCTCCCCAAAACTAACCGTACAGCATATCTTGCAGTCCTTGCCGTACTGAGTTACGCATTGGTAGTAGATGTTTGTCTGAACCAGCGTGGTTATTTCAATTGCCGTGCTGCCGCTTGTTGAAAATGCAGTGCTGTCGCTTGCCTCTATGGCAACGCATTCTGGCAGGATGTCAATTGCCAGTGCAGAGAAAGTGCGCCGCGTGAAAGCAGAGCCGGTGACCAAAACAATGTTTTCTTCAAGGATTATGCTGCCGTCAGGGCTTCTCACCGCTTTCTGAAAGCCCTCAAACAGCCTTCTTTCGCTTACCTGCTGCCTGATCGCATCAAGCTGGCTCACAGTGACAAGAATTATGCTCAGAATGAAAACAACCATCACTGCTTCAACCAGCAGCCTGAAGCCGCTGAACTCCTGGCCCTTTTCATTCAAGGAATATCACCCCACGAAGCTCCCCACGACAGCGCCCGAAGCGACTACGCCCACAAGGAAAATTGCAACTGCAACTGGCAGGGATTTCGCAAGGTTGATCCAGAACAGCAGCTTGTTGTTCTCCTCTATCTTGGTTGTAAAGAAAACCATTATTATAACCAGTTCAATCACATAGAATGCCACTATAACTAAAAACTGCCAGGGCTGCACCATTGACTCAAACTGCGCCGCGTTGATTGAGAAGCCGCCGGTTATTGCAGGAACATTCAGGGGCATTTGCCCCTCCACTGCTTCCAGTGCGCTAAGCGTCTTGTCCAGGTTGCTGCTGTGAATTGTTGACAAAGTCAGCATTACAACCTTCTGCAGCGCTGTTGTAACGCCCAAGACAATTGGTGCGATGAAAACCGCCATGGTCCTCATCATGGAAGTGGTGTCGCTTATCAGCGTTTTCAGTGTCCTGTTAACCTTTTCGTTGTTGCCCAGCTGCAGGGAAAGCGATATTAGGGTTCTGGCGGCAACGTTCACGCCGAGCCTCACAGAATCAACCATGATTCTCATGCCGGTCTGGATTGTTTTGCTCGGAAGGTTCTTCATGCTCCCGTAATTTGAGTCAAATACTGCTGCTTCTAGGGGCATTCCAAGCAGTTCAATGTTTTCAACAGTCCTGCCAAATACCCTTTTACTTATCTTGAAATCGTGCAAAAAGCTGCTGGTGTGCTTCATCGCTTCCTCCACAGGCCTGTTTTCGCCAAGCCTTGAGGCAAGGATGTACAAGCTGTCTTTGAACTCGGATTCCATCTGCAGAACCGCCAGCTGCATTTTCCTCTTGTACACATTCCTGTAGTAAATGAAGAGCGCAGCGCAGCCGCTTCCAGTAAGCAGCAAGCCGAGAATGAGCGCATAGGGCGTAACATCGTTCTCCGGCTGGGTAAAAAACTTTGCCCTCTCCGTCGCAATAATCTCCAAGCCCTTTTCATCGCCATATCTTGCGACCAGCTGCGCAGCGTAAGGGCCGGTATCATAAAACCAGTCAGCAGGCTTGCCTTCCTTAGCCAAAACCATTTCAACTGTCTGGTCCCTCGGCAGCAGCTGGAACCCTTCCTCGCCAACGAGCAAGGCAGGTGGAATGCCCTGCGTTGAAATGAAGTAGCTCCCCCCAATGCCTGCAACGAGCACCAGAGCTACCAACAGCCTCAAATCCACCTGATTTTTTCCCAGCCTCAGGCGGTTCTTTTTAGGAAGCCCTGGAAAATTGTCTGCAATTTCCGGCACCTCCTGCGTTGGAGGCCGCTTGCTTACAACATCCCTCGCAAAAAAAAACGTTGCAAGCGGTATTGCAACGTTGTATACCACAATCAAAACAAGCGGCGTTGCCATTGCCTGCCCGCTGAAAGCGCTGCCTACAGGCAGGACTATTATCAGGATTAGGGGCAGCAGCACGCCCATGTAAAAAAGCAGGATGCTCGGCTGCGACAAATCCCTCGCATACTGCTCCATCTTGTTCCTTATTGATTCCAGGATTGAAACCATCGTGCTGTCAAGCAGCTGGTATCTCTTCGCTTCAGTACCCTCAAGCACGCTCGCCCTTATCTTCATCAGCGCGTGCTTGAACTCCTCGCTGAATTCGCCCCACCTGTAAGCAAGGGCGTCCAGGGCCTCGCTCACTGTGTTGTACACGCCCAGCTGGACATCCCAAATCAAGCGCTTAAAGTCCTCGGCAATTTTCCCGCTGCCGTGCTCAGCGGAGAATTCAATTGCTTTCTCTAGGTTTGGCACAAGCTTCATTGACATTATAATGTAGCCGATTATTTCCGGAACGTATGTCAGGGCCTTGGTTTTTTCAGCATTTGCGGTGTTTGCAGGATACCTCTGCACAGCAGAGGTTATGATGAATGCAAGCAGTATGAAGGGCAGGAAGGCGTAAACAGCCACCAGTTCAGGGCCAACCAGTTCCGCAACCAAGTCATTCAAAGGGGAAAAAATAATGGCAAGGGTTGCAGCAACGCCCGCCACTATTGTAAAAAACAGTGCAAACTTGCTGCCTGCAGCAAACTCCTCTGCCGTGAGCTCCCAAGCGAGAAACTCAACAGCCTTCTGGTTTTCCTTGCTGAATTTGCCGCCAGCGCCCAGCGATGGAAAACGCCTGTGAACCGCCTTGCAGAAGGAAACAAATGCAGGCAATTTTTTTTTAACCAAGGGGGTTTCCCTGGCAGCCTCTTCCCTGGGCAGCGTTATCCCCCTGTACAGAGCGCCTGGCCCAGTTCCTTCAAGCCCAGACCGCCTTTTTCCCCTGCCTGCTTCCCTCGGCATCCGAAAGCCCTGCCTGCGCATCTTATTTCTCTTTGCCTGCAACCCTAGGCAAAAGGGTGTTCCTAACCCAGTACTTCCACTTGCCCAGCAGCTCATCGTAGTCAATTTTTCCCTCAGCCCTAAGCTGCTGCTCCTTCAACAGCAGCAGCTTGTTTTTCGCAACAGTGCTGTTGCTTGCCTCAAGCAGCTGTGGCAAGTCGTGTTTTCTCCGCAAATCCACAAGAAATGCATTGCTGTCAGCCCTTGCCCTGATGTCTTTCCACATCTCCCTCATCGTCATTCCAGAGCTCCTGCTTATCTTTTCAAACAGCTCTGATTCCTTCAAATTGTCTTCAAGCAGTTCCAGCTTGTCTTTCCTCGCATCGTATAGCATGAGGTCAAGCAGCGCACCCTCTGATTCAGGGTCAGTGCTCCAGTGCTTCTTCACTTCGGTTATCTGCACCACTCTCCTATTTCTTTTCAGGCTGCCTGAAAACCTGATTGGCCTTGCCACAACAACCACGTCAGTTGCCTTGAAGGACGTGTTCGGTACTCCCAGGTCATTGACAACCCTGTCCCAAACGCTGTAAGCGCTTTCACCATGCACTGTCCCCATCACTATATTGCCTGCAGCGCCGATTCTCATCGCCTCGTACAATACCTTTGCTTCCTTGGAGCGGATCTCGCCAATTATCAAAGCACTGTCACCCAACCTTAGCGCTGTCCTAAGGCTTTCCTCCGGCGCCACTTCTGTTTCTGTTTTGCTGACACTTATCGGCGACCTTGTTTTGAGCCTCTGGATGTTGAAGCCGATGTTCTTCATGTAAGGTGCAGGGATTTCCAAAGTGTCCTCCTGCACGATAACCCTGATGTTCTGTGGAATCTCAAGAATGCATGCACCAAGCAAACTTGTCTTTCCGCTGCCCCTGCTTCCGGTAATGAGCATAGTTGCCTGAACGTCAATGAAAAAGCTGAGCATGCCCGCAGCCAAGGGCGTCATGAATGAGTTGTCAATAAACTGAGCCAGGGTCCAAGGGGTTATCTTGTGCAGCCTGAAGGCAAAGGCTGTGCCATCAGGGGCAAGCGGCGGCCCTATAACCGCAACCCTTGTGTTCAGGTCAGGCAGGTTAAAGTCAAGAACAGGGTGCGCCTCATCAAAGGGTCTGCCGCTCATCGCCCTCATCTTGCTCACCAATGCGTTTGCCTCGCCCTGTGTGTACATGATGTTCGTCTGGCACTGCCCAAGCTCAGCGTGCACTATGTACAGAGGCTTCTGCCCGATGGGGCTGTCAAGGTATATGTCTGTGATGTTCCTGTCACTCAGCAGTATTTCAAGTATCCCATATCCAACAGTGTAGCGTGCAACTATTGATGCCAGCTCAGATATCTCCGATGACTCCAGCCTAACCTTGTTTTCCCTTGCAACGTCCTTGATGGTTGATTCATACACCCTCTCAAAGTAGCGCCTGCTCTTTGCGACAGTGCTCAGGCTCGTTTTTCCGGGCTGGTAGCCTGCAACGATTTCCCTTGTTTTGCTCATGACAAAGTAGCGGTCTGGACTGAGTGTGTATTCAGGCGGGTTTATGAAGTAGAGGTTCTCTGCCTTGTTCGGATGCGAGAATATCTGCACCGTTGCCTTCAGCACACTGTACTCGTCCAGCAGCTCAAGCTTTTCCATTTCCCCAAACAGCAGCCTTGAGCCGATGAAAGCAGGTTTTACG
>CAZXIC010000025.1:0-14370 GCA_964640195.1 uncultured archaeon
ATTGCAGAGCAGGCAAAGGGCATTGGAGCGGAAGTGATTTCAACCAGGGGCGCGTTCAAAGGCAGGGTAAGGGTCACAAGAAAACTGGACGGGATGCTGAATGTTACTTTCCCGGCTTCTCCCAGAAAGCTGAAGCTGTTTGTTTTGCTCAAAGCACTCGGCTTGAAAACGCTGAGAGAAATAAGGGAGGCGTTTCCAGTTGAAAAAGAGATAGACAACGACATTTTGGTTAACTGGGAAAACACGCTTGTAAAATCGGAGGAAGAGGCCCTGGACAAAATCGGCAAATTTGTCGCACCAGGCCAGGTGATTGACTACAGGCTGAAGAGAGCGCAGGAAGTGATTGACGCTTTCTTGTTGCCGCACATCGGGCAGATGAAAGAAGACAGGCTTGCAAAGGCATACTATCTGGCAATGATGGCGACAAAGGCAATTGAAAGGGCTTACAATCTTCGGGGAGAGGACGACAAGGACCACTATACAAACAAGAGGCTGGAATTAAGCGGAAAGCTGATGGAGCACCTGTTCAGGTACAGCTTCAAGTACTTCATAAAGGATTTGCGCTTCCAGATTGACAGGACTGTTACAAGGAGGAGGAAGCTGAACATAAGCACGATTGTGAGGCCAGGCGCCGTAAGCGAAAGAATAAGGTTTGCGATGAGCACAGGAAACTGGATTGGCCGGGCAACAGGCGTGAGCAAGTTCATGGACAGAGTTAACTTCCTTAGTCCATTGACTGACCTGAGGAAAGTAAAGAGCCCGCTTAACAAGAACAGGGAGTTGTACGAAGCGAGGGATGTGCACGGAACGCACTGGGGGAGGTTGGACCCCATCGAAACGCCTGACGGGCCGCAGTGCGGTTTGGTAAAGAACCTCTCGCTCATGGCAGAGGTTACAACCGAAACGGACGATGAGCTGATTGAAAAATTGCTGCACAAAAAAGGAGTGAAGTTGAGGAAGCTTTAAGGGTGAAAAGATGCCTGCTGTCAGGAAATTTGCAAAGGTTTACATCAATGGAAGGCTCATTGGCTTCCACGAGCAGCCTGAAAGGCTTACCCAAGAGCTGGTGAAGGCAAGGCGGCAGAGCAAGATAAGCCCGCTTGCAAACATCGCCTATCACGCTGACACAAACGAGTTATACATTAACACTGATGCTGGCAGGGTGCAGAGGCCATTGATCGTTGTGGAAAACGGCAAACCAACGGTTACGGAAGAGCACCTGAGGCAGTTAAAGGATGGAAAAATCACGTGGCAGGATTTGGTCAAACAGGGTTTGGTGGAATACCTGGATTCAGAGGAGGAGGAAAACGCCTTTATTGCATTGAACGAGGAGGAAATGACAAAGCAGCACACCCACCTTGAAATAAACCCTGTTGCAATGCTCAGCGTTATCAGTTCAATGATTCCCTACCTGCAGCATGACATGGCTGGAAAGGCGCTGCACGGCGCCAAGATGTTCAAGCAGGCCCTTGGCATCAGCGGCATAAACTACAACCTGAGGAGTGACACAGAGTCATTCCTGCTCTACTATCCGCAAAGGAACCTGGTGAAGAGCAAGATAATGGACCTGGTTGAATTAAACAAAAGGCCGCAGACCCAAAATTTGGTCGTGGCGATTATGCCCTACTGGGGCTTCAACACCCTGGATGCGCTGGTATTAAACAAAGCGAGCGTTGAGAGGGGTCTTGGAAGAAGCGCTTACTTCAGGAACTATGAGTCGATTGAGAACAAGTACCCTGGCGGCCAGGTTGACAGGTTTGAAATCCCAAACGAGGAAACAGTCGGCTTTTTGGGCGAGGAAGTGTACAAGAAGCTTGGCGAAGATGGCCTGGTTGGCGTAGAGCAATTCGTAAACGAGAAGGAAATCATCATCGGCAAAACAAGTCCGCCGAGATTTTTGGAGGAAATAAGCGAATTCGGCGTTGTCAAGGAAAAAAGGAGGGAAAGCAGCGTTACCACAAGAAAGGGAAAGCCTGGCTTTGTTGACAGGGTGTTGGTGACGGAAAGCGAGGATGGCAACAGGCTGGTAAAGGTGAAAATCAGGAGCAGCATGTCCCCAGAGGTCGGGGACAAGTTCAGCAGCAGGCACGGGCAGAAGGGCGTTATCGGAGCGATAGTGCCTGAAGCAGACATGCCGTTTACAGCAGATGGAGTAAAGCCTGACCTGATTTTGAACCCGCACAGCATTCCAAGCAGGATGACGATTGGGCACCTGCTGGAGATGCTTGCAGGAAAGGTCGGCGCGCTGAGAGCAGGGGATATCGATGGAACGCCGTTCAACAGCACGACAAGGGAGGAGCTGGAAAAGGCGCTGCATGAAAAGGGCTTTAGAAGCGACGGCAAGGAAGTGTTTTACGACGGCATAACCGGCGAGAGGATTGTTGGGGAAGTGTTTACAGGCGTTGTTGCCTACAGGCGGTTGTTCCACCTGGTTGCACACAAAATGCAGGCTAGGTCAAGGGGGCCAGTGCAGATTCTGACAAGGCAGCCAACTGAGGGAAAGGAAAAGGAAGGCGGCTTACGCTTTGGCGAAATGGAGGGCGAAACCCTAGTCGGACATGGCGCTGCAATGCTGCTGCAGGAGAAATTCATTGAGGATAGCGACAAGGTAATTGAATTGGTCTGCGACAGCTGCGGCGTAATTGCAATCAACGATAGGATCAGGAACAGGCGCTACTGCCCGATTTGCGATGGAAGCAAAGTCTACCCTGTTGAAATGAGTTACGGCTTCAAGCTTTTGCTCGATGAGCTAAAGGCTCTGGGGATTTTCCCGAAAATTGTGATTGGAAACAAGGCATAAAACGGTGTTTGAATGAACTTGATGCCATATGTTAATTGGCTTGGAACGGGCATGAGATGGTTTGAATGAACGCGAACGAAGTGAGCATATGCTATACGAGCAGAGCGAGTATAGCATTAACGATGCCATATGTTAATTGGCAGGGATTTTTGTGCTGATGAAGAAGATTCAGGCGATTCACTTCAGGGTGCTCAGCCCCGCTACTGTTAGGAAGATGAGCGCGCTGGAGATAAAAACGCCTGACACCTACGATAAGGACGGCTACCCCATGGAAGGGGGCTTGATGGACCCGCACCTCGGTGTAATAAACCCTGGGCTGCGCTGTAAGACCTGCGGCCAGAAGATGAAGCAGTGCCCTGGGCATTTCGGCAGCCTGGAGCTTGTTAGGCCGGTTATCCACAGCGAGTTCAGCAGGCGCCTGGAGCTGTTGTTGCATGCGACTTGCAAGGAGTGCGGAAGGATTGCACTGTCGGATGAAGCACTTGGAAAATACAGGAAGGCGCTGCAAAGTGATGCTGCTGAGGCGATAGCAAAGAAAATCGTTGCAAAAACCAGGAAGGTAAAGCGCTGCCCGCACTGCAACGCACCCAAAGGCAAAATCCTGCTTGACAAGCCAACGAACTTTTTCCTAAACAAGGAGAGGATTTACCCCACGCAGATTAGGGAGTGGGTTGAAAAGATTACAGAGAGAGACATTGAATTGTTTGGCTACAACCCTGAACTGGTTAAGCCAGAGTGGTTTATTTTGAAGGTGCTGCCCATTCCGCCGATTACGATTAGGCCAAGCATCACCCTTGAGTCAGGCATCAAGAGCGAGGACGACCTTACGCACAAGCTGGTTGACATAATAAGGATTAACCTGAGGCTGAAGGACAACATAGATGCCGGCGCGCCGCAGCTTATTATTGAGGACTTGTGGGATTTGCTGCAGTACCATGTTACGACATACTTTGATAACAACACTGCGGGCGTGCCGCCTGCAAAACACAGGAGCGGAAGAGCCCTGAGGACGATAATGCAGAGGCTGAAGGGGAAAAAAGGGAGGTTCAGGCATAACCTGACTGGAAAGAGGGTGAACTTCGCTGCCAGGTCAACGATTACGCCGGACCCCTTCATTAAGATAAGCGAAATCGGCATCCCGAGGGAAATTGCCGATGAGTTGACAGTGCCCGAAATAGTGAACGAGTGGAATAAGGCTGATTTGCAGAAGCTGATTAAGGACACGGATGAAGCAGTTTACGTTATCAGGCCCGATGAAACAAAGAAACGTGTTGACGAAAACAACAGGAAAGAGATTGCAGATGAGCTGGACTTTGGCTTCAAGGTCGAGAGAAGGCTTGGGAACGGTGACGTAGTTTTGTTTAACCGCCAGCCAAGCCTGCACAGGTTAAGCATGCTTGCGCATACTGTGCGCATAATGCCCGACAGGACCCTGAAAATTAACCCTATTGTCTGCAAGCCCTACAATGCCGACTTCGACGGCGATGAGATGAACGTGCATGTCCCGCAGACTGAGGAGGGCAAAACCGAGGCAATAGAGTTGATGCACGTGAGGAACCAGGTGATAAGCCCAAGGTACGGCGCACCGGTAATCATTCTGGATGAGGACGGCGTCAGCGGGGTTTTCGTGCTTACAATGCGTTCAAGCGAGTTCAGCAAGGAGGAAACAATGCGCTACTTTTACACTGTTGGGCTGCGGGAGCTGCCAAAACCGGACAGGGGAAAGAATTACAGCGGAAAGCTGATTTTTTCGCAGCTGCTGCCGGCAGACCTGAATCTTGAATACAAGACAAACATGTGCAAAATAATCCAGAAAACAATGCCCTGCACTGAGTGCAAAAAAGAGCGCTGTCCTTTTGATGCCTACCTGCACATTCAGAACGGAAAGCTGCTCTGCGGTGTTGTTGACAAGGAGAGCTTGGGGGAAGGGAGGGGCAAGCTTGTAGATGCTCTTGCAAGGAACTACCCAAGCGATGTAATCGAAGACTTCTACTACAATGTCAGCAAGATTACGATGGACCTTCTTACAAGGAAAGGGATGACCGTCGGCTTGGACGAATACGCTGTAAGCGACGCTGTGAAAAAAGAGAGAAGCAAAGCAATCAATGAAATGATGCAGAAGGGGAACAAGCTGGTTGAGCTGTACAACAAGGGAACTTTGCAGCACATGCCTGGCAGGACAGTTGAGGAAAGCTTTGAAATCAGGATGATGCAGTTGGCTGCCCAGACAAAGGACAAAATTGAAAAAATGCTCATGCGGGAAAAGCTTGAGCCTATTCTTAAGGAAAAACCACGCTTTAACACAATGGTGATGATTGTGAGCGGGAGCAGGGGCAGCAGCACGAATTTGATGAACATTGGCGGCTTTTGGGGGCAAGCAAGCGTTAGGGAAGGAAGGCCGAAGCGGGGCTACCAGAACAGGCTGATTACGCTGAATGAAAAGGGCGATGTCGGCGTGCAGGCAGGCGGTTTTGTTGCCGACAACTTCATGGAAGGAATGCACGCAAAGGAATACTTCTACCACAGCATGGGCGGAAGGCAGGGGGAAGTGGACACGGGCGTTTCAACAAAGGTCAGTGGTTATTTGTACAGGAGGCTTGCCAACAGCCTCAAGGACCTGATGGTCAACAATGACAGGACTGTTAGGACAGCGGAAAAGACACTGGTTCAGTTTACCTACGGCGAGGACGGCGTGTTTCCGCAGAGAAGCGTGAAGGGCAAAGCTGTTGACATAAAAGAGGAGTTTGACAAAATTATGGCTGCCGGAGGCTGACACAGAATGGCTAAAAAGGACGTTAAAAAGAAGGGAAAGAAGCCTGCTGCTGAAAGGGCAGCTGGCAACAAGCCAGCTTCTGTGGAGAGTACTGGGAAGGTTAAGCCAGCGCCGAAGGAGCGCTGGGAAGACAGCGAGCTGCCTAAGAAAGTGCTGGATGAAATCGTTTTGATTGCGGAGCAGAACAAGTTGAATAAGCAGAAAACAGACGCATTGGTTGACGCGATTAAGGAACGCTTGAGCCTGCGTTTGGCTGAGCCCGGGGAGGCTGTAGGAATTGTTGCAGCGCAGTGTATTGGTGAGCCTGGAACGCAGCTGACATTGAGGACAAAACACTACGCGGGAGCTGCGGAAGTAAGCGTTGGCAGCGGGATACAGAGAGTAGAGGAAATCGTTGACGGGAGAAGCAAGGCAAAGTATCCCACCATGACCATTTATCTGGGAAAGGCCATGGCGAAGGACAAGGACAAGGCTGAAAAGTTTGCCAACAGCCTGATTGACATCAGGCTGCAGGACGTAGTAGGGGTAACAGAGGACTTCTCAAGCAACAAAATCAACATCGCTTTGGTTGCCAGCGAGGTAAAGGAAAAGCGCTTAAACGAACGGGAACTGTTGTTGAGGATAAAACACGGGATAAAGAACGCGAAGTCAAGGCAGAGGAAAAACAGCGTTGACTTCACGTTCAGCAAGAGGGAGCCGCTGCTTAAAACAAGGAGAAACCTGCTGAAGTTGCTTAACAACAGGGTCCAGGGCGTCAGGGGAATTGAGAAAGTCCTGGTTGTAAAGGAAGGCGATGAGTTTGTGATTAAGACCAGCGGCAGCAACTTGAAGGCTATTTTAAAGATGCCGGAGATTAATGCCAGTAGGACTATGACCAACGACATCATGGAGGCAAGCAAGGTTTTGGGCATAGAGGCAGGCAGGGCAATGATTATAAGGGAGCTGCACAAAACGCTTAAGGAGAACAACATCATGGTTGACTTGAGGCACCTTATTCTGTTGGCTGATTTGATGACATTCGCCGGCGAAGTTAAGGGGATTGTGAGGACAGGCATCACGAGGGAGAAGGCAAGCCCCTTTGCAAGGGCTGCTTTTGAGGAAACAGTGAAGCATTTGCTGGATGCGAGCTTCAAGGGGGAGAAGGAAGAGCTGCAGGGGGTTGTTGAGAATATTATAGTTGGGCAGCCGATAAAGGTTGGAACCGGGATTGTTGAGCTGATAATGAAGCAATAGCTTTTTTATTTTTTCCAAATGGGGCTTTTTTATGGCAGATACAGCAAAGGAACTGCGCAGGGCGGTTGACACAGGCAGCGTTGTCTTCGGCTTCAACCAAAGCAGGAAAACCATTTTGAAGGGGCAATGCCAGCTGGTTGTCGCAAGCAGAAACGCAGAGCGATACAGCAAAGAAAAAGTGGAGCAGCTGTGCAAGAGGGCTTCTGTGCCCTTTTACCAGAGCAACTTAACGGGATTGCAGCTTGGCAGTGTCTGCGGCAAGCCGTTCGTTATCTCTTTTGCCTGCGTGCTTAAGCCTGGAAAAAGCAAGATACTTGATGCAGCAAAGCCAGGGAAAACAGGCTGACGGGTTTTTTGGGATGAAACTGACAAGTGACGACATTTTTTACCTGAATGCGCTGAACAGCGCAAGCGGTGCAAACGGCAGGGACTGCGTGGTGCAGGGCAATGTTGTGGCGTTTCTTGTAAAAAAGTCAGAATTGGGCAGGGCAATCGGCAAAAATGCCCTGACAGTTAAGAAGCTGAGGAAAACCCTGAGGAAGAACGTTGAGATTTTTGAGTACTGCGATAGCCCAGAAGAATTCATCAAAAACGCGCTGTACGATGTTAAGGTAAAGGAAATAAAAATCGTTGAAATGAACGGGAAAACGCATGCAATTGTTTTGCTTGACCCTGAAAACAAAAGAAAACTGTTAAATAGTTTACCAAGGATTAAAAGGGTAAAGGCTTTGTCAAAGAGAAATTACAATGTAGAGGACATCAAAATAAGGTGAAAATATGGCAAGGGGCGAGTTTGCAGCAAGAAAGCTTGAGGATGACAGGGAAAAATGGCGCTGGAAGAGACCAAGCTACAAAAGAAAAAAGCTCGGCTTGCGCGAAAAGTATGATTTGCTTGAGGGCGCACCGCAGGGCAGGGGCATTGTTATTGAAAAGAGGGGCGTTACGGCAAAGCAGCCGAACAGCGGGATAAGGAAGTGCGTGAGGGTGCAGCTGATTAAGAACGGAAAGCAGCTGACAGCGCTTGCCCCTTACGACGGTGCAATCAAATTCATTGACGAGCACGATGAGGTGATTGTTGAGGGCATTGGCGGCGCAAAGGGCGGCCCCAAAGGCGACCTTTGGGGAGTGAAGTACAGGGTTACGCACGTAAACGGGCAGGCCCTTGAAATGCTCAGAAGCGGCAGAAAGGAGAAAGTGAAGAGGTGAGGAATGCGAGCGTTAGCGAGCATATGCTATACGAACGAAGTGGGGTATAGCATTAAATCACAGCCGGATTTGGCCGGCTAAGGAGAAAGTGAAGAGACAAGTAGGGGGAAAAGGTGCTGTTCATGTCACTGGTTTTTGGAAAATGGGATAGCAAGGGCGTTAAAATCAGCGATTCGGGCCTTGCCAACTACATGGCGCTGGAAACGAAGACAGTGCCCCACACGTTTGGCAGGCAGGCAAAAAAGCGGTTTGCAAAGGCGAAAATCAGCGTGGTCGAGAGGCTGATTAACAAGGTCATGCGTTCTGGGCAGGGAAAGAGGAAGCTGAGCGGAAAGTACATAAGGGGCAGAGGCGCCTGCGGGAAAAAGCTGCAGGCAATAGGCATTGTTGAAGAGGCTTTTTCAATTGTTGAGGGGAAAACAAAGGAGAATCCCCTGCAGGTGTTGGTCAAAGCGATTGAGAACGCTGCGCCGAGAGAGGACACAACGAAAATCAAGAGGGGCGGCATAAGTTACGCTGTTGCGGTTGACGTTGCACCAATGAAGCGCGTTGATGAAGCGCTGAAGAACATCGCATTGGCTGGACTTGCAGGAAGCTTCAACAGCAAAAGAAAGGCGGCTGATGCCCTGGCAGAGGAACTGATTCTGGCAGCGAAGGAAGACCCCAAAAGCCTGAGCGTTAAAAGGAAGGATGAAGTGGAAAGGATTGCGAAGAGCAGCAGGTAAGAGGTGATTAGGCGTGGGCAGAAGGGAGGACATGGTGAAGCAGGCTGAAAAGATGATGAGGAAGAGGGAAAACATCAGGAATATCGGTGTTGTTGCGCACATCGACCATGGCAAGACAACGATGACAGACAACCTGATATCTGCTGCCGGCCTAATGAGCGAGGAACTGGCAGGAAAACAGCTGTTTATGGACTTCTACGAGTTAGAACAGCAAAGGGGGATTACAATCAATTCGGCAAACATCAGCCTGGTGCACAAGATTAAGGAGAAAGAGTACCTGGTGAACATTATTGACACGCCGGGGCACATTGATTTCGGTGGAGAAGTGATAAGGGCTATGAGGGCTGTTGATGGTGTAATCGTTGTTATTGACGCTGTTGAGGGCGTGATGCCACAGACAGAAACAGTGATAAGGCAGGCTTTGAGGGAAAAGGTAAAGCCTGTTTTGTTCGTAAACAAGGTTGACCGCTTAGTAAATGAGCTGCAATTGAATGCAGAGCAGATGCAGGAAAGGTTTGTTAAAAGCATTACACATGTGAACAAGCTGATTAAAGCCAATGCCCCGAAAGAGTTTGCGGAAAAATGGCAGGTCAGGGTCAACGATGGCTCTGTCTCCTTTGGCTCCGCCTACTACAACTGGGCGCTGAATGTGCACACAATGAAGGAAACAAAGATAGGCTTCAAAGAGGTCTACGATTACTGCAAAAAGCAGGACCAGAAAACCCTGGCAAAGAAGAGTCCGCTGCACTCAGCAATTCTCGCCATGGTTATACAGCATTTGCCCAACCCTTTGGAGGCGCAGCGTTACAGGATAGAAACCATTTGGACCGGCGAGCCTGAGAGCGAGGTAGGCAAGGCAATGGTGGCATGCAATGAAAAGGGCCCTTTTGCGATGATGGTTACCGATGTTACGGTTGACCCGCATGCCGGCGACATTGCAACAGGCAGGGTTTACAGCGGCACGATTAAAAGCGGCGCAAAGGTAAAGCTGCTTACCGGGCAGAAAGAGGTTGCAATACAGCAGGTTGTAGTGTTCATGGGCCCTGAGAGGGTCAAAGTAGCAGAGGTTCCGTGCGGAAACATTGTCGGCTTGGTCGGAGTGAAGGAGATTTGGGCTGGTGAAACAATCAGCAGCACTGACATGCGGTCCTTTGAGAGCTTTAAGAGCAGCGCTGAACCTGTAATGACTGTCAGTGTTGAGCCGAAGCAGCCAAAGGACTTGCCGAAGCTGATTGATGCAATAAGGCAGATTACGAAGGAAGACCCAAACATCGTTGCTTCCCTGAACCAGGAAACCGGCGAGCATTTGGTGAGCGGCATGGGTGAACTGCACCTGGAGGTAACGCAGTACAGGATTGAAACCGACCACAAGATTCCAATTGAGGTGAGCACGCCGATTGTTGTTTACAGGGAAGCGATAACAAAGGAATGCCCTACCTTGGAGGGAAAAAGCCCGAACAAACACAACAAGTTCAAGATGCATGTGGAGCCGATTGAGCCTGATGTGCTGCAAAAGCTTACGGAGGCAAAGCTGCAGCAGAAGGTGAAGTCCAAGGACAAGGAGATGATTGCACGCTTTGAGGAAATGGGCTTTGACAGGGAAACAGCAAGGAGGATATGGTGTGTCCACAATAACAGCGTTCTGGTTGACATGACAAGGGGAATAGTTGCGCTGTTTGAGATAAGGGAGATGGTTATCCAGGCATTTCAGGATGCGGTGAATGAAGGGCCTCTTGCAAAAGAGAATTGCATGGGCGTTAAGGTTGTTTTGGAGGACGCAAAGCTGCACGAAGATGCGATACACAGGGGTCCGGCGCAGGTTCTGCCTGCAATTACCAGGACTATTTACGCCTGCATGCTCAGCTCCTCTCCATTAATCCTTGAACCAAAGCAGACGCTGTTCATCACTGTGCCGCAGGATTACATGGGGGCAGTGAGCAAGGAGCTTGGGCAGAGGAGAACCCAGATTAAGGAGATGAAGCAGGAAGGAGACGCAGCTATTTTCATCGCAAAAGCGCCCGTAAAGGAGCTAATAGGCTTTTCTGCTGCAATCAGGGGCGCAACCCAGGGAAGGGCAATCTGGACAGCGGAATACGCTGGCTATGAGCCGCTGCCAAGGGAGATGCAGAAAAAGGTAATCGCTGAAGTGAGGAAGCGCAAAGGCCTTGACCCTGAACCAAAGACAGCGCAGTACTTTCTGGAGTAACGTGCTTATTTGGGGAGGGAATGGTTTCTGTCACGGCAAAGGATGAAAAGCACTTTCTGGGGCAATGTGCTTATTTGGGCGATAAAGCCCGAAATAACATCCTTTTTAATATTTTCGTTTTAAGGGTATTATATTGGTTTTCTGGGTTTCCAATTCCTCCCTCAAAAGAATTGGTGGCGAATTAGCATCGGAGGTAATTTTAGTATGGCTGAAAAACCACACGTGAATTTGGTTTTCATTGGTCACGTCGACCACGGCAAGTCAACGCTGGTCGGCAGGCTGCTGTACGATTCAGGAGCCCTGTCAGAGCAGGACTACAGAAAGCTGGAGCAGGAGGCAAAAGCCGTTGGGAAGAGCACATTTGCTTTTGCTTTTGCAATGGACAGGTTGAAGGAAGAAAGGGAAAGGGGCCTGACCATTGACGTTGCATACAAGAAATTTGAGGGGAAAAAGAGCTACTTTACCATAATTGATGCTCCCGGCCACAAGGACTTTGTAAAAAACATGATTACAGGCACTTCACAGGCAGATGCAGCTGTCCTGGTTGTTGCTGCAAAGGAAGGCGTGATGGCCCAAACGAAGGAGCACGCGTTCCTCGCGCAGGTGATGGGCTTGAAGCAGTTGATTGTCGCAGTAAACAAAATGGACGAAGTGCAGTACGATGAGAAGAAATACAACGAAGTTAAGGGGGGCATAAACAAGCTGCTTACAAGCGTTGGATACAAGGCTGAGCAGGTCAAGTACATTCCCGTTTCTGCGTGGGTTGGGGACAACGTTGTAAAGAAGAGTGAAAAGCTTAAGTGGTTTTCAGGCTCAACGCTGATTGACGCCTTGGATGAAATAGTTCCCCCAAAGCCGCCAACAGAGAAGCCCTTGAGGCTGCCGGTGCAGGATGTTTACAACATCAAGGGTGTTGGAACTGTTCCGGTCGGTAGGGTTGAAACAGGTGTCCTCAAGCCAGGCGAAAAAATAGTTGTGCAGCCAAGTGGCGTTGAAGGCGAGGTCAAGACAATTGAAATGCACCACGAGCAGCTCAAGCAGGCTGTGCCAGGGGACAACATTGGCTTTAACGTTAGGGGACTTGGTAAAGGTGACATTGCAAGGGGCGATGTTGTTGGTCATGCAAAAGACCCGCCGACTGTTGCAAAGGAATTCACTGCACAAATTGTTGTGCTTTCACACCCAACAGCAATCCCGGTTGGCTACACCCCGGTTTTCCACCTGCACACAGCGCAGCTGTCCTGCAGGGTTGACGCTATTGAGAAAAAGCTTGACCCAAAGACAGGCGCGGTGAAAGAGGAGAACCCAAAGTTCCTGAAAACAGGCGATGCGGCAATCGTGAAGATTGTTCCAACAAAGCCTGTTGTTGCAGAGGAATACAAGAAGTTCCCGCAGTTGGGCAGGTTTGCAATACGTGACATGGGGCAGACAGTCGCTGCTGGGATGATAATCAGCGTAAAGCCGAGGGAAAAGGGCAAATAAGCCCTACGAACCCTCTTAAGGAATTTGCAGGGAAATAGTGCTCTTACTATTTTCCTTTTTTTGTTTTTTTGCACAGGTGAGCTGTAATGCAGAAGGCTAGGATTAAGCTGACTTCAGCTGATTATGGGCAGCTCACCGACATTTGCGGCAAAATAATGGATGTAGCGGAGCGCACCGGGGTAAAGCACTCAGGCGTGATACCGCTGCCGACAAAGAAGCTTGTTGTCCCAACAAGGAAGGCCCCCTGCGGCGGCGGAACGGAGAGCTATGAAAGGTGGCAATTGCGGATTCACAAAAGGCTCATTGACATCGAGGCAGACGAGAGGACCCTGCGGCGCATCATGAGGGTTGAAATCCCAGAAGCGGTGCATGTGGAGATTGAGCTGAGGGAATAGCTTCCTCGGCCCAACCAAGGGATTTTACCAAAAAGGCTTTTTTCATGACCAGTCACAGGGCATTGGCTTGCCTATAAATTCTTTTTAACTCACCTCTCTGTGGGCAGAGTTGGCATTGGCAAAAACTATTTAAAGCGCTGCAGCCCTTATTTATTGTTTCCAATGGCTTACTACATCGCCTCTGACCACGCCGGCTTTGGGCTGAAGAACAGGCTGAAGCTGACGCTTGCACCACGGTTCCGGTTTATTGACTTGGGCGTGTACGTTGCAGAGCGGGTTGACTACCCAGATATTGCAATTAAGTTAGCGAGGCGGGTTGCTGCAGAGTCCGATGCGCTCGGTGTACTCATATGCGGCACCGGCATTGGTATGAGCATTGTTGCAAATAAGGTTCCTGGGGCAAGGGCTGCTGTTATCTACGATGGCTTTACAGCAAAGATGGCAAGGCAGCACAACAATGCAAACATAGCCTGCCTGAGGGGCAGGAATAGCAGCGAAAAAATCGCGCTTGAGCTGGTGAAAACTTTTTTGATAACGCCTTTTGCCGGCAACACGAAAGAAGGGGAAAGGCACCTGAGGAGAGTTAAAAAGATTGAGAAAATTGAGAAGAAGCATTTTAAATAAAACAATTTCCAATTAAATGGGTCTACATGTTTGAGACATTCGAGCACAAGGCAGATATTGGCATAAGGGGTGTTGGCAAGAGCGCTGAGGAAGCGTTTGCAGAGTGCGCAAAGGCAATGTTCAGTGTAATGGCTGATTTGAGCAAAATTGAGGCAAGGCAGTGGCAAGAGCTGAGTGCTGAGGCAAAAGACACAGAAGCCTTGCTGGTTGAATTTTTGAATGAACTGCTTTATCTGAAGGATGTGAACGAAAGCCTGTACAGCAGGTTTGATGTGCGCATAACAGGCGTTGCTGGCGGTTTTGCCCTTAAGGGAAGGGCCGGCGGGGAGCGGATTGACAGGCGCAAGCACGCAGTGAAAACAGAGGTGAAGGCAGCCAGCTACCACCAGTTGCGGGTTGCCCGCGAGAAAGGGAAGTGGGTTGCGCAGTGCGTTGTTGATGTTTGAAGAGGCGTTGTTTAAATGGTTGAATTAAAGCAATTGGAAAAACTGGTTTGGGAGATACCAAAAGAAGGGGAAATGCTTGTTCCTGGCAGGATTTACGGGGACGAATATGTTGTCAGCCATTTAAAAGAGGAAGACGCAAAGCCAGGCGGCTGGTCAGCGCTTAGGCAGCTGCAAAACATTGCTGCCCTGCCGGGCATTCAAAAGTATGCGCTTGCCCTCGCAGACGTGCATCCGGGTTACGGAAGCCCGATAGGCGGCGTAGCAGCAATGGAGCTAGAGAGTGGCGTGATTACCTTCGGCTTAGTGGGCTTTGACGTGAACTGCGGCGTGCACACGATGCTGACGCCGCTGAAGAGGGCAGATATTGAGGCAAAGAAGAATGAGCTCGCGGAATCGCTTTTCAGAACCGTTCCTGCAGGGCTTGGCAGCACAGGCAAACTGAAACTGAACATTGAGCAAATCGACGAAGTGCTGGTTAAG
>CAZXIC010000026.1:0-12565 GCA_964640195.1 uncultured archaeon
CCCATGGGCGGAAAGAAAAGGGGGAAAGGTGCTTAATAAATTTAACCCGCGCCCTGAAGGCAGGCAGCTGCGCCAACCGCAGTGCCGAATCCGCTGTTTCTGGGGAACTCAAAAGCTGTGCCAAGGCATTTTGCTGCTGCAACCAGCCTTTTTCTCACAAAAGGGAAGGCAAGCGCCTTTCCGATGAAAACAATTTTCCTGCACCTGCACTGCCTTGCACTAGCAACAGCGAGAACAGCAACGCTCTCGGCAACCATGCTCTGGACAGCTGCAGCCAGGTCAGCCCTGCTGCCCTTCCCCTTTGCGAAATTTGATGCAGTTGCATTTGGGGGAAGGCTGCCGATGCCCTTTCCGACAACATCGCGAACACTTAAGTCAACCTTGTGCAGGCTGCCCCTTGCAGCCAGGCCAATCAGTTTCTTCACGCCTGTTTCCCCCAACAGCAGCCTGCCCAACCCCAGAATTGTGCCTCCGCCAATGCCAGTGCCAATCATGTGCCTGCACTTTCCACGCTCAAACAAAACAATGCATGTGCCTGTTCCAAGCGAAACAGCAAGGCAGCGCCTGGATTTGCTGAGGAATGCCGCGCCTCTGCCAATGGCGTTAATTTCATCCACGTGCACTGGCTCCAAGCCAAGGATTCTTCCCTTGAAAAAACTACTCTTTCCGCCTGTAACCGCAATCCTGGAGATTTTGGATGGGCCAAAATTGTTTTTTGCGAGAAAGCGGTTAAGCTCTCTTGCGGAAGAAAAAGCCTTTCCACTGCTTGCCTTTCGTGCAATCCTGCTGCCCTGCAGCAGGACGGCATCGGTTGTGCAGGCGCCGAAGTCAATGCCGAGAATCAACATTGCTCACCAGAAAAAGGCTGCAGCAAAACCTATTAAAGCCAATGCAACCCCAATAAAGCCCTCGCCTGCGATTGCGCCTGCTGCGAGCAGCCTGCCTTTTTCAGTGAAATTCCTCCTGTCAGCTGCTGCCCTGAGCAGGCCGCCTATGAAAAGCGGGAATGAAAGAGTTATCGGGACATAAACGCCGATTCCAAACGCGACAACCGCAATTGCGTTGCTAAAAAAGCTCACAGCCAGTGCTGCAATCGCCCCGATTGCAATGCCGAGCGCAAGCATTGCTGAAAGCGATTCGGCACCAACAACCGCTGAAAGTGCAACAGCCTGTGGGGCAGGCAGTTCTGCTGAGCCGATTGTGTAAGCGCTGTTCAGCGCAAACAGCACTGCACCCATTACAAGGGACGCTGCAAGCACGCCGACAACCTGCGCGTACAGCTGTTCTTTGGGATTGGTGCCGAGCAAAAAGCCTGCCTTGAGGTCCTGCATCAAGTCTCCTGCAACCCCTGCTGCGATGCAGACAACTGCTGCCAACAGCACCAGCAGCACTGCGCTGAAACCAAACAACAGCTTCGCTGCAATGAGCACAATCATTGCAAACAGCTCCATTGGGTCAACGTTCATTTCCCCTGTTACCCTCGCTCCAATGTAAGCCATTACGAACGCGCCGGCAATTGCAAGCACTGAAACGATTACGTTCAGCTGCAGCACTGCTGTAAGCAGGGCAGCAAGGAAAATCAACAGCAAGCCAAACAACCTTGCACTGCTTCTTCCAATCTCGCTGTAATCTGCGGCAATTGACCTCAGCCTCGGCACTGCCTTCAGGACAAAGTAGGCAATTGCCGCTCCTACAACAATCCCGATTCCAAGCGGTGCTGCAACACTGGCGGCTGCATCAGCCTTGGAGGGAAATGCGCTGCCTGCAACAAGAAACGGGAGGAGAACAAAGTTTGATGCAACCGCGCCGGCAAACCAGATGGCTGTAAAGCGCGGACCAATCAGGTAGCCGCCGGCAAAGGGAATCAAAGAAACGCTGCTGCCGAGGGAGAAAAGCCTGCTAAAAGTGCCCTTAATTGAGTCAATTGAGAGAATCCCGGGAATCACTGCAAAATAATCCCTGAGCATGGAGAAGACAGCCCCTATGCCAAGCATGCTGAAAACAGCCTTTGCCTTTGCACCCCTTTCATCGCCTGCTTCAATTATTGCAGCAGTCGCTGTCCCGTCAGGATACGGCAGTTGCTCCCTTTCAATCATTTCCTTCCTCAAGGGCACTGAGAAAATCACGCCAGTCAAGCCGCCGACAATTGAAACAAAGAAGATTTCAGGAAGGCTTACCTCCAATCCGAGGAGCCAGATTGCCGGAACAGTGAAAATCAGCCCTGCTGCAAGCAGGCCGCCGGCGCTGGCTGCTGTTTGCGCTACGTTAATCTCATTTTTGTTTGTGTTGCGCAGCAGGTTCAGCAGAGCCATCGCAACAACAGCCATTGTAACGCTCGGCCAGTAGACCCCGCCGATTTTCAGGCCTGCGAAAGCGCTGTACATTGAGACGACAACGCTGAGGATGGCTCCAAGCAGCAATGCTCTAACAGGAAGGCCCATGCTGAATCGTGAACAGATTGAAAAAGGGAAACAAATAAAAACAATTAGCTTTGGACGAAGCTGGGTTCGTCAAAAGACGATTCTGCTGCTTGCTTTTAGCATTGGGGGAATTCTGCTGCTTTGCTGCTACTCGCCCTCAATCCTCGGGGCGAGGAGGTAAGTGATGCTTGCCTCACCAATTTTGTAGCTTACCTGCACTGGCGCGTTCCCCTTCAACTTCAGGTCAACCTCAGTGTCGGCAGATGCAGCCTTCAGCATGTCCTGCAGGTAGTCCAGAGGGAACATGCTCTGCGCCTCAGCAGATGCCTTTAACCCAATCAGGTTTTTCTTGTCTTTCTCAGTTTCGTTGTGCAGAGTGCCCTTGCTGCTGTCTGCCTTTACGAAAAACTTGTCAGATGCAACGCCGAGCAAGACATGCGAGCTTATCAGCGAGGCGTCTTTCAGGGCGTCCTGCAGAACTGCTGCCCGCATCCTTGCCTCTGCCTCAAATTCAATCTTCGGGTTCGGCAGTTCTGAACTGCTGATGTCAATCAACGGAATCTGGAAGCTCCTTGTGCTGGCGCCCTTGAACCTCACGCTCAGCCTGTTTTCCTTCTCGGTGAGAGCAATTGTCAGTTCGTCATCAGGCTTTGCCCTTGACATCACCTGCCTCAGGTAGTGCAAGTCAAGACCGATTTTTGCCGCTCCCTTTACATCAAAGCGCTTGAATGCCTTTTTTTCAAGCAAAAAG
Source organism: uncultured archaeon (assembly GCA_964640195.1). Taxonomy (GTDB): domain Archaea; phylum Iainarchaeota; class Iainarchaeia; order Iainarchaeales; genus CAZXIC01. The sequence continues at coordinate 3,172 of CAZXIC010000026.1, forward strand.
TTGACCATTGAAATCTGGCTTGGGTCTGTTGCCTTGAGGGAAAGCCCCTTATCATCCACCAAAAACTCTGCCTCGTCAATCAGGACAGCGATTGCCTCAATGCTCCTCTGGAAATCAGCTGCCTTCTCAAGAACAAGCTGCATTTTTTCGCCTTGAAGGATTTTTCCTCAATTAAGTTTAAAATGCTATTCCGCCTGTTTCAGCAAACCCCTGAGAAGTGCTCGGGCAGTGTGCCTCTTGTTATGAGGCTGCCCAAATCGTCAAAAAGCCACAGCTTGAAGCAGCCCACGAACGGAATCTGCAGAACGGCTTTTCCCTGCAGCTTTTCAACCGGAACAGGATACAAGGCGATGCAGTTCTTTTCAGGCCTGCCTGCGATTACCTTTCCGCAGTCCTGGTCAACGGTTGTGTTCATTTCGCTGTCGCCCTTTGTGATGACATAGCAGCCGTCTGCTCCATGCAGCTTTGCTACAACCCTGTGGATTATCGGCTCTTTCCTCAAATCACTCCAGTAGACAACAACGCTGCCCTGCTTTGTTATGTCAATCGTCTGCCCGCTGCTGAACTGAATGCCTTCAATTCTCCTCACGCTGCCGGCATTTGAGTAAACAGGCTGGGCAAAAGATGAAAGAGGTGTTTCAAGCAGTGTCTGCTCATCCAGATGCACTTCCACTCCCTGTAAGCCAGCAGAGTCTGTGCCCTGCATGACAATCACGTCCCCCCTGCTGTACAACGGCTGCATGCTGCCGCTCAAGACAATTACCATCGGGCTGCTTGTGCCGAGCGCAATGCCCAGAACAGTGTAAAAAATCCAGGCGAAAACAAAGGCGCTGACTAGGTAAACAGCCCATGCAACTACCTCATTGTTTTTGGGGTTGACCTTTGGCATCACATACAGGTCAACATAAGTGAACGGGTCAAGCCACTTTAGTTTTTCCCTCAGTTCTTTCAAGCCCATTCTATCTCAACTCACGGCCTTGTGCTCTCCCCTATGGAAACGCCTGACGCAATAAGGTGGGCAAGCCTCAGTGGCTCAGGCAGATTGCTGTACTTGGCTGTTTTCTTAAGAACTGTTTTTGCTGTTTTCACGTCGGTTCCGCACAGCTGGAAGTGAATCTGCCCAAAGCAGTGTATTTCCCCTGCCTTTTCAATCAGCCGCATCCTCTTTCCCTTGTCCCTGAACTTGCTTAAAGCCCTTTCTATTTTGTGCATTCTCGGCATTCTCCTGAAAACAATTATCACTGGAATGCCGAGCAGCCTGTTTAGCTTGGCAACATCGGCTATGTTGAAGCCAGCAAAATTCACCCCCTGCAGAAGCAGGAAAGAAACCTGGGGCTTGAACTTGCTGCCCTTAATCATGGAAATTATTTTTTTTGTGCTGTCCAAGCCGTCAACAGAAACGCTGGTTGACAGGATTCCTTCAATCCTGCCGTCAAGCCTGCTCACAACGCCTACCAGAATAGCTTTGCCTTTCTGCCTTGGCTTGAAGTAGCCATCGTCAACAGCAAGCACCCTAAGCAGTTGTTTCACGGTTCTAACACCGCAGCGTTTATTTGGCGCCCTTAAAGGCTTTCTTGAATTCGTTCAGGGAAGCGTCAATTTTCTTCAGCGCATCACCTAATGCCTTTTTCGCTGTTTTCCCCCTTGTCCTCACTATGAAAACGCTGTCCTCGTCAAACGGATGCCTAAGCGTGTAGGCAGCAAACGTCACGTTGCTGTCATGCAACAGCGCTTCCCTTAAGAGATTTGGAAAAGTGTGCCTCTCGCCCTTCAAAACGAATTCCAGCTCGTTCTTTTTCGCGCTCAAAACCTCCAATTGCATGTGCACAGCAGCTCCTTTTTTATTTCAGCAAATAATCGCTTGATAACTTTCTTGTCTCGCTGTTGCCGCAGTTCAAGCACCTCAGCGTTCTTCCAAACAAGTGCAGGGGGTGCCTGCACCTGCAGCAGAATGCCTTTATTACTCCAAGGTCTCTCTCGGCAGTGCTCAGGTCAGTGCCCAGGCTGCTTGTTTTTGACACCTTTGCCTTAATCAAGTCGCCTATCTTGAACTCGTCCTTAAGGTTTTTTACATAGTCCCTGCTGACGTCCCTTACCGGCAGCATTGCACGGCTCTGGCTTATCACTTCCCTGCCATCCTTTTCAGGGCTTTGCAAAAGCGAGACCGATGCGCTGTTTTCCTTTACAAGCCCAATAGTACCGTAGACAACAGTGCCCCTGCGCAGTACGCAAATCTGCTTCTCCGCCTGCACGCTTATCTGCTTGCTCTTTGCGTCTGCAGAAACTGTTCCAGCAACTGCAGAATAAATGTTGCCGTACTCTGCAAAGGCGTTGCTGCCAGGCTCGAATTCCTCCTCCAAGCTGAGCGCATCGCCCGGCAAAACCTTTTTTTTCTGCATTTAGCTCATCCCAAAAATCAAACAGCCCAAAAAAAGGCTGCGGTTACAAACAGTAACTTTTATTACTATCCTTCAATTATACTTAATCAATAACAAATTATTTAAACCAAGGTGTTCTGCTGCAATGGTGCTTGAATCACTCTTTTCCTCAACAGAAATACTGCAGCACCCCGTGGGCATGTTGTTCATAGCTGTGTTGGTTGGTAGCGCCTCCCTCTGGACAGCGTACCTCACTTTTCCGGGGAGCGCTTCAGTGCTTGCCATAGCATTCCTCACAATTGCCCTTGTTCCAGTGATACATAGGATATTCACAACCGAGGAGAAAAGGGAAGCGGAAAGGCCTGGTTACGCTGCTTTGTTTGTTGCAAGGCACTTCAACGTAGTGAAGGTTTACGCCTTCTTCTTCATCGGATTGGTTCTCACGTACGCGCTCTGGTACAGCGTGATGCCAGAGCAGGAAAGGGGCATTGTATTTTCTGAGCAGGAAAAAACACTTGGCTCGATTGGGCAGTTGCGGGAAACCCTCACAGGGCAGTTCACGGCAAGCGCAAGCGCCTGCAAGAGCAACCCTGTTTGCTGGTTTGAGGTAATCTTCTTCAACAACGCATTCGTGCTGGTTCTGGCTATTGCATTTTCCTTTTTGTACGGCGCCGGCGCTGTTTTCCTGGTCGGCTGGAATGCCAGCGTAATCGGAGTGCTGATTGGCAAGGACATTATACAGGCAAGCGCTGCCAGCAGCAACTTGTTTGGGGGAGTCGCTGTTGGGCTGTACAACGCACTCGGCTTGATTCCCCACGGCTTGTTTGAGTCGCTCGGATACTTTCTGGGTGCGATTGCAGGCGGCATTGTAGGTGCGGCAATAAGCAAGAGAAGGCATTTGAGGGGCGAGATGACCCTCATCTCCAAGGACATAACGGTTATGCTCTTTTACTCAGTAGGGCTGCTCATAATAGGCGCGCTTATCGAGGCTCACGCGATTGCTTTTGGCATATGAAAAAAACGAGTTTACTTTTTCTCTTTCTTCTCCACTTTGTGCTCTATTTCCTTTTTCTCGCTCTTGCTTAAAACAGCCGTTACAGCAGGCGCATACTTCTTGAACAAATGTTCAACATCCGGCCCCGGCTTGCCTGTTACCCTGCCACCAATCGCCTCAGCCAGCCTGCTCAGCTCCATTGGGAAAATGAATTTCGTGCTTTTTCCCTCAGCCATCTTCTCCAAAGCCCTGACGTAGTAGTAGGCGAGTGCCCTGTCGCTGAGGTTTTCTGCAGCTTTTCTCACTGCCTCAATCTCCGCCATGTGAGCCTGTGCACTCTCCATCCTCGCAAGCTTTTTCTGGACTGCTGCCTTTTCCTCATGCATTGCATCAAGCACGGTCTGCGGAATGTCAACGTCCTTCATGTCAACGCTCACAACCTCTACCCCCCAGCCCTTTGAGATTTTTGTAGCCTCAGCCTTCAGCTTCTGCTCCATTGTCTCGGTGTTCGCAATTACCTCAGGCAGCTCCATGCTCCCGATTATGTCCCTGATTGTTGAGATTATGTAAAGCCTTATCGCATCCTTGTAGTCCTCTACCTCAATGATACTGTCAATTACGCTCTGCCTGTCCTTGTCAACCCTCAGGTAAATAACCGCATCAATTTTCAGCTCAATGTTGTCCTTTGTCACAACCTCCTGCTTTGGAACATCAATTGTCTGCGTTCTCAAGTCAACAAGGGTTGCGTTCTCAATGCCGGGAACCATGACGCACCAGCCCGGGCCTCCAACCCTGGCAACTTTTCCGAAGCGCATTATCACTGCCCTTTCGTATTCCTTGAGGGTTAGCAGGAAATCAAACTTCCAGAACAGCAACACGAAAAGCAGCGCAAGGGCAATCCACAAGGCGTTTGCGGTCAGCATGTCAATGTTGCTGAGCATTACAAAAACAACAGCCAGGATTAAGAAAACCAGTACAACGAAAACCAGCTGCTTTATGCTCTTTGCCTGCACTTAAGGCACCTTTAAATATATTTTAGAAGATTAATTATATATAATTCTATCTATAGGGAAGGGTTACAGACATGAATAACCTGTTGGTAGTTTGCGTTGACAGGGACAATGACTTGGGCAAAAAGACCGGAACAATAGGCCCTGTGACAGGCAGGGAGGCAAACCTCAAGGCAGCAACCGCCTTGGCCTTGGCTGACCCAAGCGAAGCAGACGCAAACACGATGTTTGCGGCAGTACGCAAATTCGATGAACTGCAGAAGTCAATTAAAAAGGTCAGCATTGTCACCCTTACTGGCTACGGCAAGGCCGGCTTCAAGTCAGACAAGATAATAAACGAACAGCTGGACGCGGTTGTAAAACGCTTCAAGCCAGAAGGCTTTGTTTTGGTAACAGACGGCGCGGAGGACGACCAGGTAATCCCGATATTGCAGAGCAGGGCAAAAATCGTTTCAAAAGAAACCGTGATAATAAAGCAGGCCCAGCAGATTGAAAGCGCTTTCTTCACAATAAAGGAGGTTTTGAAGGACCCATTTGTTGCAAGAATTGTTTTCGGCATTCCGGGCATTCTGTTGCTGCTGTACTTTGCGCTCGGGATGAGCTCGTTCCAGATAATTGCGTTCGTTTTCGGGGTGTACCTTTTGATAAAGGGCTTTGGAATAGAAGAGCCTGTTCTGAACATGTTCAGTAGCGTTACTGAAAGCATTTCAGTGCAGCGAACCTCTTTTCCGTTCTATGTGGGCAGCCTGTTCATCCTGGCGTTTGGCGGCATCGCTGCCTACAACAAGTTCAGCACAATGCAGATAACAGACCTGTTGATTGACGCGGTTGCAATTGCCCAAACCACTTACCTGTTTATAGTGCTGGGGGCAATTGCTGTAGTGATTGGCAGGGGCATTGATGCAATCCACTTCAGGAGAGCGTTCCTTCTCAGGAAATACTTCCTCACGGCCGTGAGCGTGATTCTGCTCTGGCTGATTCTAGATGCTGGAACAATGGTGTTCCTGCGCATTGCAGACCTCAACAGCTTCCTTGTAACAATCCTGCTCTCCTTCATAATACTGCTTATAACCTTCAGGTTAAGCGAGGTGCTTGATGTGAGGGAGAAGATAACACGGCTTTTGGTGGGGCTGCCTGTTTACAGCATGGAGGGAACCTGGCTCGGCGAGGTTGCGACAGTTGACAGGAGAAAAAACAGCATCAGGTTCAAGGAAAGCAAAACAAACAAAGAGGTTGAGGTAAACAAGCGGAACTTTGTGCTGAGGAACGGCAGAATCACTGTAAGCGGCTAACTGACTGCCTTTCCTGCAACCTTTTCCTTAATCGAGGTTGGCAAGAAGCGCAGTATCTTTTTGAGTGAAGAAAGCAGCGTTCTTGTTTTGCTGCCAGGCACAAAAGAGTGCTGCAGCACCTCATTCAGCGAAACAACCGGAATCACCCTAATCCTGCGCAGCTCTTCTTTCGGCAAAACAATGTCCTGCAGGTTTGCCTTTGGGATTATTACCTCGCTGAACCCTGCCTTTATCGCTGACTGAATCTTCGCAGTCACGCCGCCAACAGGAAGCACTTCGCCTCTGACGCTGAGCGAACCTGTCATTGCAACGCTTTGCCTTATTGGGATAGCCTCCGCAGCGCTGATGACAGCGGCTGCAACGCTAACGCTTGCACTGTCCCCTTCAACCCCTTCATATGTCTGCAGGAACTGGATGTGCAAATCGTGCCTGCTTATGTCCTTGCCGCTCACCTTCTTAATCAAGGCGCTCACGTTCTGCACTGCCTCCCTTGCTATTTCCCCGAGCTTTCCTGTTGCAATCAGCTTGCCCTCAGCCCTGCTTGCTGCAGGGGCTATTTCTGCCTCAATCGGCATGACCATGCCGGCGCTGCCGTCGGCGCTCACAGCCAGACCATTCACCCTGCCGACAGCACTGCCCTCAGTCAGGTAAACATCATAATCTCTTTTAATCTCAAGGATTTTGTCAACCATCTGCTGCTCAAGCGTCCTCGCGCTGAACTTTGCCTGCATCACGTCTTCAGGCTCCACCAGCTTGTGCCCTTTTTCCTTTGCAATGTCTCCTGCTGCCCTTACAAGCCCTCCCAAATCCCTCAGCTTCAGGGTAAGCTTGCTTTTCCTCTCTGCTCTCCTCCTTGCCTCGAATATGATGCTGTCAACGGCTTCCCTGCCGAAGTGCGGGATTTTTCCGTCTTTCTTTACTTCCTGGGCAACAAACTGAACGAGCTTTGCCCTGTTCTCCTCACTGTCAGGCATGTCCAGGTTCATGTAAATCTCGTAGCCGTAGCCCCTAATTCTTGACCTAAGCGCTGGATGCACTTTTCTCAAATCCTCGTAGTTGCCTGCGGCAACAAGCACGAAGTCGCACGGAACGGGCTGCGTTCTTGTCATCGCACCACTTGACATCTCGCTCTGCCCAGTGATGCTGTACTTTTTCTCCTGCATTGCGGTGAGCAGCTCCTGCTGCCCCTTCGGGCTAAGCGTTGCAATCTCGTCCAAAAACAGGACGCCGCCGTTTGCCCTGTGGATCATTCCAGGCTCAACCCTCAGGTGCGGCGGCGTTCCCAAGCCGCCTGAGTTGTGAACAAGAATGCCCTCAACAAATAAGTTGCCGGTTTCGGTTGTAACATTGTAAACATGACCCTTGAATTTCCGGCGGGAAATCTGTGGAGAAACAGCCTTTACATTCATCTCTCGCATCATATCGGTTAGGTTGGGAAGTGTTAAAATAGTTATCTTATCCTGTGAAAAAAGCAGAAGATGAGAACAAATAAAACCGCTAAAATGATTGAGGCAGATATTGGGATGAAACAAAAAAGAAACCAGAAAGCATGAACCTCTTTGTCTGAAAAAAGATATTTGACCATAATGGGGCCCTCTTCAAAGTCGTATACAGTATTCAGTATATATTCGTCAGTTAATTCTGCAATTAAAAACCATTCCTTTGCATTGTAACTGTGTTTGAATGTTTCACTTGTTAAAAGACTTTGATTGCCCTCAATTAAAATCCCCTTATTTTGCCGCATGCTGTCCTCCAGCAGACCAACTATTACAGAACCTTCTTCGCTTAAGGAAAGAGCAAATTCCCTTTTGTTACCCTCGCTCTCTTCTGAGATGGTTAATTTCTTTAGAACAACTGGCTTTGCTGCATTCAACCTGAATTCATAAAAAACGAAATCGTCATCTGAACGCATTGAATCAAAAAATCTAACATCCAAGCTATTGGGGTTCTCTATTTCTAAAACTTTTAGATGTGTTGCTGTTGGCGTTCCAATAATCATCAAGGCAGCGGAGCCAAGAAGGGCAATCAAAAAAGAAAGTGTTAAAAACAAGGCGAAAAATTTGAGAATGCGAAGCATTAGACTCACGTGTGCTCTTCTATTGCCTCAGCCGATTTCTCTACAGAAACATCAAAGAAGTGATTCAAATACTCGTCTGCGGGGGTAAAGCGTTTTATTAATTCCGACGTTAGTTTTTCTTTCAGGGGAATTCTTAAGAAATTCAAGGCATGCGAAAAATTTACGCCAGGCTCTTTTAAGAAAATGCTTGCTGCTACTTTGAATGAATTTATTTCTGCGTTTGCGAAGCCGAGCAACTGCAATGCCTTTGTTTCGTTTGCTCTGAAAACGTTTCCGGCAAAGAGCAGCGGGAAAAGCCAATTGCTTTGCCCCTGGAAATAGTCGTCAACGAAGAAATACAATCCAAACTTTTCAAGCAGATTGTTTGGATTCACCTTAAAAAAATCACAAACACCCTTATCAAGAAGCGCCTTGTATTCGCCAGCCCACACCCTGTCACAGACCAAGTGACTCTCGTAGCCTGCAACAAATGCTTCTGAACAATTTTTCCCCTTGAATGCCTCAAAGGCAGATGCGTTACCGAAAGGCTCGTGAGTTATTTCCCGGTTTACATTTTTTAAGTATCTTATATCGGGGGCAACCGAGCCAAACAGATAGTCATCGATTTGTTCAAAAGAAGAGAATTCTACCTTCTTTTTAAGTTTCTGCAAGACCTTAAAGGCAACCAAAGCATGTGTATACCAGAATGCCATACTGGAAAAATATTGCCCCAAAGTTTTAATTATGGGTTTTGGTACGTTGATTGGGGAAAATAACGGCTCATGTCCTGCAACCCCCTTCTTTAGAGCCCACGATACTTAAAAGACGCTGGACTTATGCGCCATTTTCTGAAATCTAGCGCTTTCTTTATTTCTACTTTTAATCTTTTCTTTTTGTCTGTTGCATAGCTTAGGCAGAAAGTTTTGTTGAATTTTATTACTTTTTCAAAATGTGTTTGGAAGAATATTCTATAACAACAGCTCGTGCGGCCATCCTTTCTTTGGTTTATTTTGCTTGTTTCTTTTCTGAGGTTTGGCGTACAGGTTAACCCAACAGACGCACACAGTTTCTTTAACTCTTCAAGAAAGGTTCTATGCTCTTCTTCAAGTGTGTCAACTTTGCTTAATCCCAATGAAAAGTTTGTGAAACGCTTTGTCCAGTTCCATCTGTTGTCTCCACGAAAAGTTGGGACAGATGCCTCTGAAGAAAGCAGACCGTCCAAAAAGGCTATTTTGCGGTTTCTGGACAAATCGAAAATGTATTTGGGGAGAGAATATTTTGTTGCAACCTTGTCTCCGACAGGAGCGCCCAACGCAACAAAAAACCGGATAACACTTCTGTCGAAAGTTCTGATATTGTAAGAGTGACCGTATTCCCCGCCCTCCCTTAGATCCACCTTGTCTGAGATAAATGGGAATATTTCAAGCAAATCCCTCTTCCACAAATCAACATCCTCTTTTGTAGAGGAAATAAAAGCCATTGTATTGAGTCGTGTATCAATTCCCCCATCTCCAAACAAGGTCCCGAGAATTCTTAGAATACTTATGCATTGCTTGCGGTTGGAAGAAAAAGGGATAACCCCCGCTTCCCTGAGTTTTTTAACTGTCTTCAAAGCCAACGGGATTGCTTTCTTTGCTCCCTTTGTATGCCACCATCTTGCTCTC
>CAZXIC010000027.1:0-10498 GCA_964640195.1 uncultured archaeon
CACCACGTCCTGCAGCTTTTCAGGCCTGTACTTTTCAACCCAAGGCAGTTCTATTGCCATCTTTCAATTCACCCTTTGTTTTCTTTCCAGCTGCAAGAATAATTTGCCCAAGAAAAACGTTTTAAACTTATTATTGTATAATAAGCTAATTAACATTATCCCTGTTGATGCGCTGTGCCAAAAGTGGAACAATTTTCAAACAACCAGTGGATTGTTGTTGCTTTCCTGTTTTTTCTTTCCTTCGGGCTGCTCATAGCAATGGGCGCAGCCAGAAGCGTGCTCAGCAGCATTCCTTTCGTAGGGCTGGTTTTAAACATCCCGACTCCCGTGCCGTGGGAAACAAGCCCCATGTTCTTCGTGATGCCAATCGCTGCTTTTTTCCTGCTTTTCTTCCTGGTTGACTGGATAAACACCCACTTCAATACAACGCATGCAATGCACCCTCTTTTCCCAGTGCTGTTCTTTGCCCTTGGGCTTATTGCATTCTATGTGGCGCTTTTCTGGTACAACAGCAACTTTGTACTCCTAGGAGACCCAAACGCGCTTAACTTTGATTTCTGGGAAAAGCTGCGCAGCAACGCCTTCTCCCTCTTCCTCTGGGGCGGGGTCTTCGGCTGGATAGCAAGGTATGCCGTTGAGAAAATCAAATTGTAAACAATTTTTAACAATTGCCTCCGCATTCCTTTTATGAGGGTGTTCGTTGAAGGCTACGGCTGCTCGCTGAACAAGGCAGATACAGAGCAGATTAGGGGCTTCCTGTCAGCCAACTCAGCAGAGCTAACGGCTTTTCCAGCAAAAGCCGACTGCATGATAATAAACACCTGCGCTGTGAAGCAGCAGACAGAGGCAAAGATGCTGCGGAGGATAAGGCAGCTCAACGCAATTGCAGTGCAGCAAGGAAGCAAGCTGGTTGTTGCAGGTTGCTTGCCCTTGATTCACCAGGCTGCGGTAAAAGAGATTTCGCCTGCGATAATTCAAGTTGGACCGCGCCTAAGCGAACTTTCCGCTTGCCTCAACCTGCCGGATGTGGAATTCTCGCCACTGCTTCCCCAAATAAGGGAAAACACGCTTGTTTCAATAATCCCTGTTGCAAGGGGCTGCCTCGGCAGCTGCAGCTACTGCTGCGTGAAGAATGCGAGGGGAAACCTGCGCAGCTATTCAGTAAACGAATTACACAAAAAATTCAAAAAGGCAATAGGGGAAACGCCGGAGGTGTGGCTCACAGCGCAGGACTGCGGCTGCTACGGCAAGGACATTGGAACAAGCCTCCACCTATTGCTCAAAGAATTGCTTGCAAACAGCGGCAGGTTCAGAATCAGGGTCGGTATGATTAACCCAGGGCACTTGAAGGAATTCCCCCCGGCTTACCTGCACCTGTTCGATGACGAGAGGCTTTACCGCTTCTTCCACGTTCCAGTGCAGAGCGGCAGCAACGATGTGCTGCGCGCAATGAACAGGAATTACAGGAAAGAGGATTTTCTGCGCATTGTTGAAAAAATCCGCATGCGCTTCGCTGACGCAGTGATTGCAACAGATGTAATCGTTGGCTTTCCAGGCGAAACAGAGCAACAGTTCAAGGAAACGATTGCGGTTCTCAAAAAAGCAGAGCCGGATGTTGTGAACATAAGCAGGTTTGGGGCAAGGCCCGGCACTGCTGCAGCTGACATGCCAAGGCAGCTGCACGGCAGGGAACTTAAGAGGAAGAGCAGGCAGCTGAGCAGGCTGTGCTGCGAAATCTCATTGCAGAGGAACAAGCGCCTTGTGGGAAAGGAAGCATGCATCCTTGTAACAGAGAAAGGAAAAAAAGGCAATTTTGTCGGCAGGGCTGCCAACTACAAGCCGGTTGTAATCAGGCAAAATGCCCTTGGCAAGTTCATACGTGTGAAAATAAGGAAAGCCTTCCCCACTTATGTATACGCTGTTCCAGAAGGCGAATAGTTTTTTAATATCCTTTGGGGTTATTAATATAGGGGTGCAAACTGCTTTGCTTTTAGCCAACAGCTGGCAGCAGTACAAGGTCAATTTCAAGACAGCGCTGGTTTTTGCCCTGCTGTCGGTTTTCGTTCTTGCCTTTGCCTCTTTCCAGAACGTTTTTGTGAGCAGCGGCAGCATTTTCCTTGACTACAATCCCAGCACTGCCCTGGTTTTGCAGTTGCTTGCATTGGCAGCTCTCATAGCCCTGTCCCTGCTTTTCTACTCCCTATTTGTTTCAATCCTTGTCCTCGGCGTAAGGAGGAACCTCAGCAAGCTGAAGCTGCACTTTTATATTTCGGAAATGATGCAAAAGTTCACCTGCAGGGTTTTCCTTTTTTATCTGCTGTACTGCTTCCTGCTCTTTGCGCTGGCTGTATTGCTGCTTTACCTGCAGGTTTCAATTCTTTTAATCAATTTGGTTGTCTTGCTTGTTGCCGTTGCCCTGCTTTTCGTTCCGCAGGCAATAGTTGTTGACGAGGAAGGGTTGCTGCACGCGGTTCACAACAACTTTGAGTTCATTGCAGGGAACAAGAGGTCAACGCTTACAATCGTTGTTGTCGGTGCCCTGCTGTTAGCGGTGCTGCAGCTGATTGAGTTTGCAGTTGACCAGGTTGCACTGGTCGGTGCGCTTGTTTCGCTTTTCATTGCACTGGTTTTCGTTCTGCCTTTCCTCGAAATAATGAAAACCTACCTGTACATGCTGAAGTTTGATTTGATTAAAGAGCATGAAGCAGCGAAAAGCAAAAAGCCCCCTGCAAAGAAGCCAGAGCCCTTAGACCTTGCAGCAGCCGCATGAGCACTGCCCAGCATGAAAACCCCCTGCCTGCTGTGGGTTGTTAAAAGGTTGCATTACGGCTGATTATTTGGTTTTGCTTTGGAAAACAAACTTTTTAATAATCTTTTATTAGAATTATTAATATCGGTGAGGTCTTTTGCAGGCAAGCCTTGACAAAATAGATTTGGTGATAATAAAGAACCTGCTCGGAGATGGCAGGGCTTCCTTCAGCTCGATTGCGAAGGAAACCGACCTGACAGACGTTGCGATAAAGAAACGCGTGGAAAGCTTGAAGAGAAAGGGTGTGATAAGCGGCATCAGCGCAAAACTCAACTACAGGGTCCTTGGGTTCGAGAACCCAATCTACGTCCAGATAAGGAGCGAGGTTGGGAAGAACAAGGACCTGGTAAAAAAGCTGGGCTCCTTTGACCACGTTGTTGAGCTGTACCAGGTCCTTGGGGAATACAACCTCCTTGCAAAGCTGGTTGTAAACGATTTGGGCAGCGCGGAAAAAGTAATCAGCAAGCTTGGCTTGATTGACGGCATCCGGGATTTGAAAACCCTTGTTGTCTTGAGTGAACTGAAGCAGGAAAGCGTGCTGCCGAGCACAGCGCTGCAGAAAAAACTTTGATGTGCTTGAATGGACAAAGCAGTAAAAATTATACTGGCAGTTGCGGTCGCAGCGTTTGTGATTTATTTTGGGCTTTATCTGTTTGTTGGCTTCAGTTCCTTAGGGCAATTGCAGCAGGCGAAGTGCCACGGTGAAATGGACAACAAGTTGGAAGAATTAAGGGGCAGGATTCTAACTAGTGACCTGCATGAGCCCTAGTCTTTCTCTATTCAGGCTTCGCCCTGTTGGGATAAGAGCAGCCAAAGTGTTTCAATAGCCCTTGGGGAAGGTCAAACCTGTGTCGAATATTGTGGTATAGTACAGTCAACCTGTGCAATCCTGCAGTATAAAAGTGATTCAGTTGGCTCATTCACCGAGCGCAAATGTGTTGCCATTAGCCCAGATGCGATACCAAACATCACAATAACTCTTGTATAGCAACCACTAACCCCAGGCAGTTTGGTAAATATTTTTAATACCAGACAGTCTCAAAAATAAACCCTTCTTTTTAATTTCTTTCCACCCCTAATTGCTTCGGCTTTGTTTTATGATCCTGATCATTGCAGAAAAAGCAATTGCCGGCAGGAGGATTGCAGCAATCCTTGCTGGCAAGCAGCTGCCGGAGCAGCGCACTGGCAGCGCAATCCATTTTGATTTTGAGCAGCAGAACCAGCCGCATATGGTTGTGCCCCTGCGCGGCCATGTGATTGACGTTGATTTTCCACTCCGCTATAGGCACTGGATTGGGACAGACCTGAAAAGGCTTGTCGAGTCGGAGATAGAGTATAAGGAAACAGAGCATGCCATAACGGATTTCCTGAGAAAGTCTGCAGCGCAGGTTGATACGCTGATTATTGCAACAGATGCCGACAGGGAGGGGGAAACCATAGGCTTGGAAGCGCTGAACATAATTAAGGAGAAAAACCCAGGTGTGCGGATCAAGAGGGCTTCATTTTCCGCAATTACCGAAAAGGACATAGGGCAGGCGTTCAGCAAACTGGGGGAGGTTGATTACGATTTGGGTGAATCGGCAAACGCCAGGAGGGAAATTGACCTCATCTGGGGCGCTGTTGTCACGCGGTTTCTCTCCCTGGTTTCAGGGCAGCTTGGAAAGGAATTCCTGTCCATGGGCAGGGTCCAGGGACCAACACTCGCGTTGATTGTTGACAGGGAAAAGACGAGAATGGCTTTCAAGCCTAGAAAGTACTGGCTGCTGCAAGCGCTTTTTGAACGCGATGGCAAGCAGTTTGTTGCGCTGCACAAGGAAGGCAAGTTTTGGGACAAAGGAAAAGCGGAAAAAGCGCTGCAATGCAAGCAGCCGCCGCTCGGAAGAATCGCGGAAGTAAGGAAAACCAAAAAGGTTCTCAAAAGACCTGTTCCCTTCAACACAACGCTGTTTCTCAGGGCGGCTACTGCAATCGGCTTGAGTGCAGGGAGAGCAATGCAGGTAGCCGAGCAGTTGTACCAGAGCGGTTACATTTCCTACCCGAGAACAGACAACAGCGTTTACCCTGTAACCCTTGACATCAGGGGAACGCTGAACACGCTGCTCGCTGTCCAGGATTTTGCACCGCATGTTGAGTTGCTTTTGAAGCAGAAAACCCTTTCAGCAAGCAGGGGCAAGTTTGCAAGAGACCACCCGCCGCTTCACCCTGTTGCCGCTGCCCAGAAAAGCAACCTAGATGCCATGCAGTGGAAGGTATATCGGCTTGTCTGCAGGCGTTTTATGGCAACAGTTGCAGAGGATGCTGTAACGGAAAACCTTGCAGTGAAAATCGATTTGAACAAGGAACTGTTTATTGCAACAGGCCAGACCTACCTGCGCAAGGGCTGGAAGCTGTTCTACCCTTACAGCAAGGCAGCAGAGATAATGCTGCCAAGGCTGCGCAAGGGCGATGAGGTAAGGCTGCTGCGCTTGGACATGCTGGAAAAGGAGACAATGCCGCTGCCGCGCTACAGCCAGGGCGCTTTGATTAAGGCAATGGCTGACCTCAACCTTGGGACAAAGTCAACAAGGGCAGAGGTAATCCAAAAGCTCTATGCAAGGCGCTACATTGTTGGGCAGAAGGCAATTGAGCCGAACAAGATTGCTTTTGCCGTAATCGAGAGCCTGCAGAAGTATGACGGGATGGTTGTAAAGCCCCTAATGACCGCCAACCTGGAAAAGGAGATGGACGCGGTTGCAGAGGGCAGGAAGGCGAAGAGCGCAGTGGTCAGCGAAAGCAGGCAGTTTCTTTCAAAGGCTCTGCTACAGATGCTGCAGAACAAGAATGAAATCGGCACTTTGCTGAGAAAAGCCGCGAGGGCCGATGCCGTGCTGGGGAAGTGCATAAGGCAAGGCTGTGAAGGCGAGCTTCTTATAAGGAGGGGCAGGACTGGAAAGCGTTTCATCGGCTGCTCAGCCTATCCCAACTGCACTGTTTCGTTTCCGCTGCCGCAGAGGGGCAGCATAAACGTTCTGGAAAAGCGCTGTCCCGAATGCGGCAATTACATGGTTGCTGTCAAGAGCAGGAGATACAGGTTCAGCATGTGTGTTGACCCGAACTGCAAGAGCAAGGCAGCATGGAAAAAAAAGAAAGAGAGCCAGTGAGAGCCTACGCTGGCATGTTTTTTGTGAGAGAAGGGCACCAAAAGCCGATTAGCCCGGTGAGCCTAGTCCCTTCTCTCAGCTGTGTAGATTTTACAATTCCCAGCTATTTTTTGTCAACCCCTCCTGTTTATCGCAGTAATATAGGGCGCTAACTGGTATATATGGATTATTTGAATTTTAGTGTGCCAATTTCGGCATTGTAAAGAATTCGGAGCGTGAAAAGAGTGTCAAGTCGGAGCTTGGCTTGGTTTTTGAATAGAACCCATAACAGTAAACTTTTTATACTGCTTTGGGCATTAGTTAAATACAGAATTTTAAAGATGATTGTTGGCGTAGATGGAGCACTTCCGTGAGTAGTTGCTTCTTTTAACGCCAACAATCTCTTTAGATTTTTACTGATTCTCTGCTTGCTCTGTTTGCTTTTTTTCCCATTTTTTTCTGATTGAGGTAATTATCGCTTTTACCATATCCCAATCTACTTCGTCTGTAATGTCTACTGTGTGTTTTTCGTTTTCCGCAGTAATATGTAGGGGGAAATGTGCCCCTTTGAGTTCGGGCTGCTCTGGTTCCTTTTCGCTTTCATCTGCTTCTACTGCTTTGCTCTCTTCTCCACTATCTACTTTTAGTTCGTCTATCAAAGACGGCACTTCTTCAAGGTTCGTTGTGATAACGTGCTGTGCTGCTCTGGTTGCCTTCATTTGCACATTGTATTCTCTGTTTAAAACTGCTTTGAGCAACTTTTTTTCAGGCAAGTTGCTTCCATAGGTTTTATAGAGTTTTTTGAACAACGGAATTTGTAGTATTGCTGTCGCTTTTGCTTTTTCAGGGTCTTCGTCTGGTAGGGGATGAACTATGCTCTTGCCAAGTTCGGTAATCTTGAATTCTCCGTTGCCTTCTATTAGCCCGTAGCGTTTAGCGCCTGTTATCCGCATAGCAAGCGCTCCTCCCTTTACATTAAGTGCCTCTGAAAGAGTTCCTTTATCTTTGATGAAACCGCCGTGTTCCATTACTGCTTTTGCCACATCTACTGCTGCATTTATGGTTATTGTTGGAAACTCAAGCGTTCGCCCACGAGGGCTGGACACTTTAGTTTCACTTTTGGTATTTCCCATTTCTTGAACTACTTTTTCTTCTGCCATAATTGGCACCTCCGTGAGTTGAATGTAGTATTCTGGGCTACAACAATCTTAAATACTTTTGCATTCCTCAAAAAAAGCCCCTACACTCTTAAAAGCCCGAAAATTTGTCCAAAAACACAGGGTTAAGCTTTTTGTCAATAAGTTTAGATAGATAAGAATATGCAATATTGTGCGATACCCCTTGTCTTCATACTGGTATACTGCTGGTTAGTGTTGGATATTTTTAACTGCACACAATCAGCCCTTTCCATCTGTTGCCGTTTAGCCCTGCCTCAATCCCCGCTTTCTCCGCAGGTGTTTTCCCGTTCAAGCCCTGATGCGGGCGCAGGAAGTTGTAGTAATTCTTCCAATCCCGCATCTGCTTTCCTGCTTGCCCGTTGAAGCCCCGCATTACTTTTAGGCGTTCCTTCTGCGAGTTGTGCAGCCTCTCTACTCTCTGGTTCTTGAGGAAACCGACGCTGCGTTCGTGCCTGACAGGCTCTTGCCCTGAATTGAATGTTTCCCTGATTGCGTCGTGGTAAGAGAACAGCCCATCTGTTGTTATCTGCTTCGGGTGCAGCAGGTATCTGTCCTTCACCTGCCTGAAGTGCTGCTTCGCATCTTTCTTTCCCCTGCTCTCCGTAACAGTTGAGGCAAGCAAAAATCTGCTCTTTCTGTCCAGCGTGTTCCAGCAGTATTTGGTTGCGCCGTTTTCCTTGATGAAAGTTTCATCAGTATGCAGGCGCGAGCAGCCCTTTGGCTGCAAGCCCTTAACCTGCTTGTCAATCGCTTCCATAAAAACCGAGATGTAGCTCCTGACGGTTTCGTGCGAGATTCTCTGCCCGTAAAACTGCTGAAGTGTGTCCTTGATTTTCCTCAAGCTCAATCCCTTGAAAAACAAATCCAAGCAAAGCGTTGCCATTTCGGGCGTTACCTTGATGCCCTGAAACTCCTTGTCCGCAACAAAGTAGCGCCTGCAATCCTTGCAGTAGAAGCGTTGGCGCTGAACGCCCTTGTTCTTTCTCACGCCCCGCTTGATAACCTTTTGCGAGGAGCAGTAAAAGCAGGTAGGTATTATCTTGTCAGCACCCTTGAACAAGCCCTGCTTTTGCAGGTAGCCTTTCAGCTCAAGCCAATACTTTACTGCGAGAATGTGCTTGCAGTCCAAGTGCCTTTTTTGGTAATCTGGGCAGGTGCAAACCCACTTGTCGTAGTTCTCAATAACCTTGTATTTCCTGCCCTGCGTGAACTGCGAGGGCATCAGGAAAACATTGTCCAAAGCCATCTGTGGCTTTGCGCCCTGCTCAATCAGGAGCCTGCCCCTCTGCTCCCTTGAAAGGGAGTAAAAATCCTGCTTTGTTTCTTCTTCCATTTTTCAAACCACCTTGTTATTACTATTGTTATAACATATATATTGCACCGAAAGGTATTTAAATGTTATTACTATAGTTATAACAGTATGGAAGCGAAAATTAGGCGAATTGGCAACAGCTTGGGGATACTGCTCCCGAAAGACACGCTGAAGCTCGTTGGCTTGAAGGAAGGCGACACAATCAAGTTAAGCCCAAAAAGCAAGCAGATAGACTTAGTTTTGAAAAAGTAGCTACTTCTTCGTGTTTAGTTCTGGTTTAATTTATCTTCAATAGTTTTGAAATTGAGAAAAATTGCAGTAAAAAAATTTTGAATTATGAAAAGAATGAGAATCACAAAAAAGATAAGGGCAAAGTTTTTTGCTAATTCTAAAAGGTTGAAGGATTCAAAAAGAGAATTTATGTCTGATGGAATTCCATTCGCCAAAAACCAACTTATTAGGAAATCACCTATTAGTGAACCGTATCCTATCTTACGCCCAAATTGGCATACTGAATCCCCTACAATTTCTCTCACTCCTTTCAGTTTAACTTCTGGCATTTATCCACCCAAATAGTTGGCTGCAACAATGGTTGCACCTCCCAAGGTAGCCAATAGTAACCCAATGCCAAATGCAACAATATTGTTTGGGATTCCAAGAAAATTCAATAGTGGGAGAAAGGGAACATAGCTAATGACTTCAAACCCAAGCAGGATAAAGAAAGCACTAAGGCTTAGGATAAGCCCTGCCACGAAAGGCAGGATAGCACTACCTACACCCATCAATACCCTGATTAGTCTATTCTCCCTTATATTACTTTCCATCATGTATTTTCACCCCCTTTTTCCTTGATAAGTGCCGACTTGACAGTTTCATAAAATCACCTCAAAAGTGCCGAGTTTCTGACAGTGCCCCAATTTCATCAGTTATTTTTTTAATACTGTCCCAATAGACATAATTTTATGGTTTTTTTATGGCAAACCAGATGAAGGTAACCGACAAGGTTAGGGTAAGTGTTTTGGAGGCTTTGCTTAAGCCGAACAGCGTTCAGCCAAACATCAGGCAGATAAAGCGCAGGACAGGCTATCACAAGGCAACAATCAAGAGCAGCATTGATTTCCTGCAGAGGGAAGGCGTCCTGCAGGGCTTTGGCCCAAAGGTTGACTTCAGGAAACTCGGCTACAACCTTGAAGTGCTGACCCTTGGCCAGCTTGACATGAGCGAGCATAAGGCCTTTGAAAAGCTTATTGAGAGGTTTGATAAAGACCCGCATTGCTACTGGCTCAGCAGCACTATTGGCGGCGGAAACTGGAACATTTTATGCAGGCATATCTACAAGGACATCGAAAGCTATCACGCTGAATACCAGAAGAATTACCGGTCAATCCCGGGCTTTTATGATTTGATGAAGGACACGCAGAGTTTCTTTTCCGTTGAACCAATTTTCAAGAATGTGAGCAGGACAAAATCAATGATTGAACTGATTAAAAAGGACAGGGCGCTTGATTAAGAGTTGGAGATTGCAATGGAAATTGAACTGGATTTGAGGAAGAGCCTGGAGGAAAATGCAGCAGGCTACTTTGGGAAGAGCAAGAAAGCAAAGCAAAAGCTGCAGGGCCTGTTTAAAGCCATACAGGCAACAGAGGAAAAGGCAAGGAAAGCGGAAGCGAAGAAGCCGGAGGAAAAGCAGCTTGCCGAAAAGAGAAAGCCGCAATGGTTTCGGGAATTCCACTGGTTCAAATCAAGCGACGGCTTTCTTGTAATAGGCGGGAGGAGCGCAAAAAGCAATGAAACGATTGTGAAGCGCCACATGGAAAAGAATGACATGTTCCTGCATGCAGACATCCAGGGAGGTGCAGCCTGTGTTGTAAAATCTGCAGGGAAAGAAATCCCGGTGAGCGCATTGGGGGAGGCAGCGCAGTTTGCAGCAGCCCTGAGCCGGGCATGGCAGCAGGGACTCAGCGCGGTTGACGTTTACGCGGTCAAGCCAGAGCAGGTTTCAAAGAGCGCCCCAAGCGGCACTTCCCTTGCAACAGGCAGCTTCATGATTTACGGCAAGAGGCAGTGGTTCAGGAAAACG
>CAZXIC010000028.1:0-10497 GCA_964640195.1 uncultured archaeon
TTGCTCAAGGCAGCCTGAAAAAAGCAGAATTGAAGCTGCAAGCAAGGCAACTATCAGAACAGCAGAAATCTGGCTCATCTAACCTATTATGGGCTCTTCGTGTTTATAAATCTTAGGTCTCTAACTCTGCCCAAGCTTAACTATCTTATACCCAGCCCTGCAGCAGGAGCAGGTTTTTATTCACCGGTTTCCTAAATCCTGCAAATGATTTTCGAGCTAAGCGTTCTCGCTGCATTCGGCGCAATGCTGTGCTGGGGCTTCGGCGATTTCTTCATCCAGCGCTCTACAAGGGAATCCGGGGACATAGAATCCATTGCCTTCATCGGCATAATCGGCTCTGTATTGCTTCTGCCACTTGTGTTGTCAGAGCTGCCACTGCTTTTTTCAATTCCAAACCTTGTGTTCCTTGCCTTCATAGGCATTGTAACCCTTGCAGCTGCGCTGCTCAACTTTGAGGCTCTAAAGGAAGGAAAGCTTTCCGTAATAGAAGTCATTTTTGAAATAGAGCTGCCTGTAACAGTGGTGCTTGGCTTGTTTTTCTTCGGCGAAACCCTTTCAACGCCACAGGCCGCCGCAATCCTCTTCATCCTCGCCGGCATCTGCCTGATTTCGCTCAGCTC
This sequence comes from uncultured archaeon, assembly GCA_964640195.1. Taxonomy (GTDB): domain Archaea; phylum Iainarchaeota; class Iainarchaeia; order Iainarchaeales; genus CAZXIC01. The sequence goes on from CAZXIC010000028.1 coordinate 621, forward strand.
CCTGTCAAGGCAGCATTACCTCAAAAGGTTTGAGAAAGGCATCTTCCTGGCGATTGTCAGCGCAGTGGCAATGGCTCTCCTAGACTTTGCTACTGCTGTAGGCAGCAGGATTGTATCGCCTGCCATGGCAGTATGGGTTCCCTGCCTGGTTTTTACCGCAATCTGCCTTCTGCTGATACGGCAAAGGGAGGGCTTTCCAAGGCTGCTGCAGAACGCAAAAAAATTCAGCTCTGACATACTGGGCATGGGCGTTTTTGACACGCTTGCCTGGCTCCTTTTCGCAATAGCGGTCCTTGAGAAGGAGCTTGCAGTCACGATTGCAATCACTGGAAGCTATCCTGCAATAGCGCTTTTGCTCGGGGTGCTGGTAAACAAGGAAAAAATGCGCCCGCACCAGTACACTGGTGCAGCGATGGCGCTGCTTGCAAGCATTGCCCTCGCAACGCTGCAGTAAAAAGGAAACTGAATCCCGCCTCCCAACACGGCTCTACGGTTACAGCACTCCAACCCCCCGGTTTTTAATCCCAACGGTTCACTTATTATATATTAAAGAAAGTCAAAATTCAAGTTAACCTGATTTTCTTAAGTGAAAATTACTCCATAACTTTTTTGTTTGGGGTGTAGCGTTAACTTTTTTGCCTCATGGTAAACTAGTTTGTTTACCGTGCACGCAAAGCAATAGTGCTTTGCGCTGTTTCTTTAATTCCAAAAAACTGACACAAAAAAGAGGGATACAACTTGAATTTCAATGAGTTTAACCTAAACGCAAAACTGGCCCAGGCGATTTCGCGCAAGGGCTACATGGAACCAAGTGAGGTCCAGGCAAGAGCAATCCCGGTCCTTCTGGGCGGCAAGGACGCCATAGTTCAGGCAAGGACCGGCACTGGAAAAACAGCAGTCTTTTCAATACCGCTGCTTGAAAGAATAGACCCAACCTGGCCCCCGTTGCAGGCGCTTGTTCTGGTGCCTACAAGGGAGCTTGCAGTGCAGGTGCACAGGGAATTCAGCGAACTGGCTTTCGGCCAGCGCGTTTTCTGCGTTGCTGTTTACGGCGGCGCAAGCATTAACGTTCAGCGCAACGAGCTGCGGAGGGGCGCGCACGTTGTTGTCGCGACACCAGGCAGACTGATGGATTTCATGAGGAGGGGCGGAATAAGCCTCGGCAGCCTGAAATTCGTTATCCTGGACGAGGCAGACAAGATGTTTGACATGGGCTTCAGGGACGACATTAACTTCATACTGTCAAAGTGCCCTAGGCAAAGGCAGACAATGCTTTTCTCTGCGACAATGCCTGAAGGAATAAGGGAGCTTGCCGGGAGGCACATGGCCCGTGACAGGGCTTTTGTAAACGTTTCGCAGGACAAAATTGCGGTTGACGAGGTTGACCAGTTCTTTGTCAGGGTTGACCCCAAAAAAAGGGTCAGCACTGTCGCAAGCCTCATCAATGCAAGGAAAATGAACAAATGCCTTGTTTTCTGCAGGACCCAGAGGACAGTCGACTGGCTTTCAAGGGCGCTGTACAGGAGAGGCATCAGGTCAAGGTCAATCCACGGCGGGCTGCCGCAAAACGCAAGGCAGCGCGTGCTGGAAGACTTCAAGTCCGACAGGACGCCTGTTCTGATTGCAACAGACTTGCTTGCAAGGGGGATGGACATAAAGGACATCTCGCACATAATAAACTTTGATTTTCCGAAGGAAAGGGAAACCTATGTGCACAGGATTGGAAGGACAGCAAGGTTTGGGAAGGGCGGAGAGGCAATAACCTTCTGCACCAACGTGCTTGAAATGGAGGAACTGGGGAGAATCCAGAACCAGATAAAAGCCGAGATACCAGAGCTTGCAGAATTCAGCTCATAAAAAGATCCTGATTTCTCGCCCTTTTTTTCTTTTTTATCCCCCTTCTTTCCATTCTTTAATCTGCTGAGCGGAAGCTCTCAACAAGGCGCTTCTTTCCGCTTCTCGCAAGAGATTTTATCCCCGCCTCGCGCCGCAAGGCAGCGCCCAGACTCTTTTTTCTCTCGAAATAAACAAGCTTCACAGGTCTGCGCGCACGGGTGTAAGAACTGCCCCTTCCCCTGTTGTGCGCCCTAACCCGCACTTCCAAGTCCTTCGTCCAGCCGCAGTAATAGCTCTTGTCCCTGCACTCAACCAGATACACAAAAAAGGGCATAATACAAAACAAATAGCCAAAAATCATTTAACGCCAAAACACAGGTGCAATCCCGACCCCCTATTCGCACTGTTTTTAAACATTACGAGGCTATTTTTTTCCAGGGAGGCTTCCGGTGGGCTTTTTTATCGGAATTGACAGCGGCACGCAGGGCACGAAGTCTGTTGTAATTGACGAGAGCGGCGGTGTGCTTGCCTCTTCCTCTGCTTCTTACGGTTTGATTGAAGGACTGCCCCCTGGCAACAAGGAGCAGCATCCCGAGCAGTGGATTTCTGCAGTGAAAAAAACCATCCTGGAAGCGCTTGGGAAATCAAAAGTGAACCCGAAAGAAGCCAAGGCAATCGGGGTTTCAGGGCAGCAGCACGGCTTTGTCCCCCTGGATTCGAACGGAAAGGTCATAAGGCCAGCCAAGCTGTGGAATGACACCTCTACTGCGGAAGAGGTCAAGCAGCTGCAAAATAGTGTCGGCGGAAAAGAAAAGCTTATAGAACTGAGTGGAAACGCTGTTCCGGTCGGCTTCACTGCACCGAAGATTTTGTGGCTGAAGAACAACGAGCCAGAGAACTTTGGGAAGCTTGGCTGCGTTCTTCTGCCGCATGATTTCATCAACTACTGGCTTACTGGTGAGAAGAAAATGGAGTGCGGCGATGCATCAGGAACAGGCCTCTTGGACGTTAGGAAAAGGGAATGGTGCAATCCTGTCATAGAAGCAATTGACAAGGCGCTGCCGGAGAAGCTGCCCAAGCTTGCGGCAAGCGAGAAGCCTGCCGGCGTTGTCAAGGAAGAACTTGTGAAGGAATTCGGCTTCGGCAATGAAGTTATTGTTTCAACCGGCGGTGGGGACAACATGATGTCTGCAATTGGAACAGGCAACACGAAGCCAGGCATTGTTACTGCCTCGCTTGGTACAAGCGGTACAATCTTTGCCTTCAGCACCTCCCCTGTCATTGACCCAAAGGGCGAGTGCGCTGCCTTCTGCGATTCAACAGGCAACTGGCTGCCGCTGTTCTGCACAATGAACGTGACTGTTGCCACTGAAATGGCAAAAAACGCTTTTGGCCTTGGAAATGAGCAGCTTACTGATGCAATTGGCAAGGTTCCGGCAGGTAGCAACGGCCTTGTGCTGCTGCCCTATTTTGAGGGCGAGAGAACCCCAAATTATCCCCACGGGACAGGCGTCTTTTTTGGGGTGAACAACAAAACCTTCAGCAAAGAATGCTTTTCAAGGGCTGCAATGGAGGGAGCAACGCTTGGGATGAACTATTGCCTCAACAGGCTCAGGGAGCTTGGAATCAATCCAAGCGAAATAAGGCTTACAGGCGGTGGCGCAAAAAACCCTGCTTGGAGGCAGGTGGCTGCAGACGTGTTCAACACAGAAGTGGTTTGCCTGCAAGAGGAGGAAAGCGCAGCCCTGGGAGCGGCAATTCAAGCCCTGTGGTGTTTTAAGAACTTTAAAGGCGAGAGTGTTTCAATCTCTGAGTTGACTGACAAAATGGTGAAATTGGACGAGTCAAAAAGGGCTAAGCCGATTCAGAAAAATGTTAAAGTTTATCAAAAGCTGCAGGCAATCCAGGACAGGATGGCCCCGCAGCTTGATGGGTTGTTTGAATCTCACAGAAAAATGTTAACAGGAGGGGGTTAATTGGCATATGAATTAATTGACCTATCATACCAGAAAAAAGTCAGGACAAAGGAGGAGCTCATAAAGCACTTGGAGAGCTTTTCCCTGGATTTGAAGCTGAGCACCGGCATATGGTATTATACGCCGGCCTCAAACCGTTTCCACGAGCCTTACGGTGACCCAAAAACAATAGAGCAGCGCCTTGACATGATGAGAGACCTACCAGAGTTTGGTGTCAAGGGGCTTGAAGCGCACTACCCGCTTGAAATAAACGAAGAGAACCTTGACTTGTACAAGGACTTTGAGAAAGACACAGGTATAAAAGTCGCAACAATTCCTTTTGCGCTTTTCTACAGCAGGGAAACAGAGTTTGGGTCGCTTTCAAGTCCGTATCCGAAAATCAGGAAAAAAGCTGAAGACATAGTAGAGGGAACGCTGAAAATAGTGAAAGAGCTTGGCAGTAATTGTGCAATACTATGGCCAGGCGCAGATGGCTATACCTATGCCTATGGAAACATATACCCTTGGATGTGGAACAACTTTGAAACAGTTGTTGCAAATGCAATGGACAAGGTTCCTGGGATAAGGATTGCAATAGAGCCAAAGCCATACGAGCCAGTGCCAAACAACATTTACAGGACAACACCTGAAGGAATTCTTGCAGCGAAAAGGATTGAAGCAAAGCTCAAAAATCCTACCAATGTTAAGCTCGTGAAAGAGAACAAGGCTCTGGTTGCAATGAACCCAGAGGCAGGGCACGTGAGAATGGGCTTTGAAATACTGCCGCATGCATTCAGCATCTGCACTTTTGAGGGGAGGCTCGCCCACACTCACTGGAACTCGCAGCCTTCAGGCAACTATGACCAGGACCTCAATGTTGGGGTAGTGGACTGGACTGAGAGCGAGGCATTGCTCTATGCACTGAAGATGGCTGGCTACAACGAGTTCTTCGGGATTGACATCAACCCGGAGAAAATGCCAGTGCAGAAAGCTATTGAACTGAACTACAAGGCTCTATCAATAATGAACGAGAGGATTGACTCACTGCCACACGAGGAAATAATAGAATGCTACCTAAATCCAGGGGAAAACAGGGGAAGGCTAGAGGACATCCTTTTGAACTCAATGAAGAAGAAAAAGTAAAAACCTTTTTTTAATCGCTGCGGACCCTTCGGGGCTCGCAGCAAAATTTTTTATTGAAACTAGTGATAGTGCCACTTACTTTCCTTTTTTCAGCGGGCTGTAGTCGCCATGCCCCTTGTCAGCAGGTCCCACATAGAATTCGCCCACTCTCTTCCAGCCTGGCATCTTCCTGCCCGTGTCCTTTTCCATGTCCTCTGTTCCCCAGCCTTTTGAGATGCGCTCTGTGAGGTCGTCAAATCCTCTGTTCCAGCTTAGACCATCAGGAACGCTTATGTTCCGTGTTCCTGCAGCAACAGCATAGCGTAAGCAGTTTTCTATCCTGTGGCCGTGCACAAGTGCTGTTAAAAACGCCGCGACAGCTGAATCGCCTGCGCCGAGCGTGCCTTTGAACTTCTCCAGCACGACATAAGAAGCCAGCCACAGTTCCCTGTTAGCCCAGTTGTCTGGGTCAGCGGGCTTTGCCGCACCAGCCTTCTCAAGGCGCTCTTTTTCCCCGGTTCTAAGATATACGCCGTAAGGGCCGCACTTAATCATTGCAATTGCTGCCCCCATCTCTATCATCTGCTTGCCGAGCCCGCTAATTTCCTCAGTGCTCATGTAGCGCAGAATGTCCTTTCCCTTGCCTATTTCTTCCCTTTTTTTCTTGTAATCCTCCTTCCTCAGGAACATGTAGGTTTCTTGTGCACTCGGCACCATTATGTCTGTGTTGGCAATCCAGTCCGTGAGAATGCTTTCCCAGTTCTGCTCCCCTGCCTCAGTGCCGGGCTGCGGGACTGACAGGTCAATTGCCGTTGTCGTTCCCAGTTCCCTTGCGTGCTTAAGTATTTTCGTCAATTCCGCGCCATTGTTACTGTAAATCTTGTTCATCCAGGGCGGATAGCCGAAAGCCATCACTTTTGCATTTGCAACCATCTTGAAGTCCATGTCATCATAGCCAAAAGTATCATTTGCGCCGCAGCCATGCAGATATGTCCTCTCAATCTTGCTGGGAATCAATGCGTCTGTATAGGATGTCCATTGTGTCTTGTCCATTTTTATGCCGCTGTAATCAAGGTTCGGCAGTTCCTTGCTTTCTTTTTCATACCATCTTTCGGTGAGGTAGCCGAAATCGTCATCGCCTATTTTGCCTATCAGCCCGACTTTTGCGCCAAGCTTTGCAATTGAAACTCCCGTATTTGTTACAGGGCCGCCAGCTGCCTGCACTGGCTTTCCCATCAGCACCATCCCACCAGCAGGAATCAGGCTGTTGTAATCAGCGACTCCCTCGTCATTCAGAAAAGGCGGGATAAAATCCCAGCAAATGTGCCCTGCATATACGATGTCAATTTCCCTTCCAGCCATCTCTTCCACCACCAAAAATAATTTCCTTATTGAAGTAGAATTAGTTAATATTTTTTAAACCTTTTGCGGTCAGCGGCCTCTTCTGACACGACTTCCCCATTTGTAAAACAAGAGCAAAAAAATACAACAAAAAAGGGGAAAAAGGGATTAATTTCCTTTAATTAACCCCTTTTAAGCCAGCCCAAGCATTCTGAGAACGGTCATAAACCATTCAACAAACAACTCCAGCAAGGTTTTTTCTACGCACTGGTTCCTGACACAGAGATTGCTTGAGCATTCATAGTTATTCTGGCAGCTATCTGGCGTTTCTTTCTGTTCGCTCCATTCCCCCGAGAGGTCACAAAATTTTGGCGTGCTTTCTAAAATTATTCTTGTCCCAATCGGAAAACAAGAGCTGTTTGAAATACAGCCAGTACACGTGAGCCTTAATTTGGTTTTTGGCAGTTCAAATAAACAAACCGCCGCGACACCTTCATTCCCGGCTGATTCAGATGAGTAACCATAATCAATGCCCACGACTTCTACTACCGCGCCCATTATTTCTTTCTGTACGCCAACCTGGAAAGTATCTGTTTCTCCATTCACGCTGATTCTGACCTCATTCTCAGAAATTATTTCCTCAACTTTTACATTGTAGGAGCCTTCCAGCGGGGTTCTTGGTATAATCATCTGGCCCACATAAAGCTGTGACTCCCCTTCGGCTAACGTTCTGAAGCCCTCACAATAGTCAGGAATTTTAAAAGCCGCTGCTGGCAGGGTCGGTTCCACGCCCCCTTCTTCTGACCCTTTCTCGCCGTCAAAAGACTCTGGGGGAGATCCAGGCATTGTAGGGTCTGTAGATGCTGTATGTGCAACACTTGCCAGTATCACAAGTAAAACCAAGCAGGTTCCTAGTAACAAACTTTTTTTCATTTTTTCACCTCACTGAATTTTTTAGTGTAAAAGTTACTTGGTTGGAACAATATAAATAAGTTCAGTGGAACGAACTGGAACCTTAAAGTTTCATCCTTCTTTGGATAGGAACCAGTCTGAAAGCTTTATTCTGTTTATTTTCCCTATTTTTTTGACTTCGATTACCCTTTTGCGTTCCAAAGATTGAATATGCCTCGACAAAGAAGCTTTGGGGATACTTGTTTCATAGCGTATTTTTGCTTGAGATATTTGACCTTTATTTTCCACCAAAAGCTTGACAATCTCCATTTCTTTTTCTTTAAGGGTTTTCATGACATCCTCCGCTCTTCTCCCCAGCTCCAATCCTTCTGCCTTCTCTTCTCTCCCTTCCCTTTTTTTCAAGCCAATTTTCTTCCGGAATTTATTTAGAACTAGAACCGCCACAGCCAAAAGCGTCAAAGCCGCCAGAAAGTTAAACAAATAATTTTCTGGAGAAATAAGGCCTTGGCTTAAATTGATTTCAATATCCTCTAATCCGCCTTGGTCCACTTGAACTTCCTTAAAACCAATATTCCCCTGGTGGTGGGCAAAAATCTTGCAAGAACCAACGGGCATGAAATCAACTGAAAAAGAACCAAACTTGTCGGTTTTGGTAGGCAGAGCAAAGCCAGCGCTATTAATGCAGTCAAACTTAAGTTCAACATTTCCAACTAGATTCTCCAACTTGTCCTTAACAACCCCCCTTAAAGAACCAACTGGCGTCAAATAAATTTCTTTGGCAACATTACCGTCAACTGCAATATTAATTGTTTTAAAAAAATCTTTTCCAGGCGTAGCGCTGTCATCAACCATCAGAACAATTCTATGCTTCCCGCCAGCCACTTCAACATCCAGGATTCCATTAAGGACATAGTATTCGCTGACCACGCCATCCAGTTCAAGGTCAACCACAACCATACTAAGCCTCTGGTTTTCCGTATCATTCAAAATTAATGTTGCCACACTTTGAGCTAAAGCAAGAGATGCAAAGTTTACAATAAAGAAAAGCAAAATCGCCAAATTTATTTTTTTCATATCTTCCAACCTACAAGGAAAAAAAGAATGGGGGCGCTTGGTGTGCGGCAGGTAGTTGGTGGTTTGTTGTTTTGAATTCATGTTCTCACTTTCTTCAAAAGCTTTTTTATTATGAGTTCCTTGTTTTCTTTTATTATTTTTTCTATTTCCTTTGCTCTTTTTTCCAAGCAACCCATTACAAACATGGTGAATTTGCAGTATTGTTTTGATAGCTGTACTCTTTCAAGCAGGACTACATAGCTTCCTCTGTTTTGCAGGTTGATTATTGCTCTTGGGAAGCCTTCTTTTTGCAGTGCCCAGTTCAAGATTTCCCTCCCTGTTCTGCCGTTTCCATCACTGAATGGGTGAATGTATTCAAATCTTGCGTGGAATTCTGAAGCCAATTCAATAATATGTTTTCTTTCTTTTTTGTTCCACTCAACCAGTTTTTTCATTTCTTTTTCTACTTCTTCTGCCTTAACTGGCTTTACTTTTGATGCCTGAATGAATATTGGCCCGCCCCTGTATTCTCCTGGTTTTTTGTCCTTGAAGCCATCCATCACCGCGGCGTGAATTTTCTTGATGGTCTTTTCGTTCATTTCTTTTATTCTGCTGGAAACCTTTGCTGCCTTTTCCATGTTTTCGATTTCCTTTATTTCGTCAATCTTTTTTCCTGCTATTGACGCCCCCTTGGTTAAAACAATGCTTGCTTCCTGCAAACTCAGCGAATTGCCTTCAACTGAAGCGCTTCCCTGCGCATATCTTACAAACTCGTCTTCTTTGAACGATTCAAATCCTTCAGGGAAAAATCTTTTCACTATCTCAAAGTTAAGTTTCAGTCTTTCGAGGGATAACAAGTCAGAAAACGATAAAACCTTCAAATCAAATTCTTTTTGGCTTTTCTTTGCCTTTTGCAGGACCGTCTTCCTTAACAATTCATCAAAAGCGTTTTCTATTTTTCCTTCCGCCTGCTTCCTGCCGCCTAAGAAAAAACTGACTCTCTTGCCGTTTATTCTATCCTCCAAGTAAAAGTAGTCTTTTCCCTTAATCTTTCTTTTTGAAACAAACATACAATAGTTAACACCAGAAAACATTAAAAAGCGATATGTCCTTATTTATGGTGATAACTGGCTTTTGGTGCCTTCCCCCGGATTTGCAGGAATTAGCCATGCCCATCAGAACCAAGTGCGCTTTTTGTATTCGCCATATTCAGGGTATTTTTTTTGCAGTTCTTTTTCTTCCAGCTTTGCCCAGTAAATCATGTGCACTATCCAAATTGGCGCGGTTGCAAGAGTTACAAGGCTTTGCGTGAAAATCGGCAGCCCAACAACCCAAAGTGAAAACCCAAAGTACATTGGGTGGCGGATTTTTGAATATACGCCGCCGGTTAGAATTCCCTCCTTGTCTTCAAAGCCTTTAATCTTAATGTGCGACAGAACCATAAAAAGAGTTCCAATAATGAATGCCGCGAGTCCGGAATAAGTTGCCCATTCAGGAAGGTTCAGCCTGTAGGGGTCCAAAAAAACCATTGAAAACCAGGCAAACCAGTAAATGAATGCCATGGCGCTAATCAGTTTATAGTGCTTTTGGCTTGGTTGGACCTTTTTCTTATATTGAATTGCGTGAATTGTTGAGCGAATGAAATAAGCTATAAAGCA
>CAZXIC010000029.1:0-8695 GCA_964640195.1 uncultured archaeon
GCCTTATTTCTGTCAAAGCCAAGCGTTGAAGCAGATTCAACGAGTTTGACGCTTGCAGTATTTGCCGGTGCGTTGTGGGCACTGGGTCAGCTGTTTGCAATCCTTGCCCTTGCAAACAAGGCTCCTGTTGCAAGGCTTACGCCGCTTTACAACACGAATACGCTTGTAGCAGTCCTGATTGGAATAATCCTGTTGCGGGAGCTGCCGAGCGGGACAGCGACAATAAAGGTGCTGATTGGCGCACTGCTGATTGTGGCAGGCGGCATTCTTGTGAGCAGCTAAGCGTAAAACAAGCTTTGCAGTTTCTTTTTCTCCTCAGCTGGATACAAAAGCAGCGGTCTCAGAACAACAAGCCTTTGTTTTTCATCAAACTTCCTGTATCCTGCAAGGCTTTTGGAATCTGTTCTGCTGTCTGTGGTTGCAATTGCCTGGATTTTCCGCTCATCAACAAGCTTTTGCAGGCATTTTTCTTCCGTCAGAATGAAGCGCCTGTAATCGTTGAACGGGACCAGCTTTTTAACGTGCCTCTCAAGGGCAGCCGACTTTTTCTTCACAACCGGGAAAACATTGCAGCCCCTGCGCATCAAGAGGAATGCTGCAGCAAGCTCGTCTTTTTTTCCACTGAAAAAGAATGCAGCATTTCCTTCAACGCCCAAAGGCAGTCCTCCGAGGCACTGCAGCTGCCTCGTGTAAATGAAGAAATCCCCTTTCCGCACCTCAATGAAGATTTCCTTTCCAGGGTTTGACAAGTTGACTTCAAGCCCTGGTATTGCCTTCTGCACTGCTGCCCCAAGCCTATTCTCCAGCTTCCTGGCTGAAAAGCCTTTGCTGCCGGCAGCCTTGACATCAAGCGCAAACGAATTTCCCCGTTTTAAAAATTTTTCTGCAAACGCAACAGCCTGCTTCTCAATCTCTTTGTATTCAGCCGGCTTAAAATGCAACGCAACTGCAATCGCATGGATTCCTGGAACAGTTGACAGGACCTTCTGCGCTTTTTTCGGATTTGAGCAGAACACGTAAAGCCTGCCGCCGCCCCTTGCAATCGCACCGCACCCAATCTTGTTCCTTTTGAGGGCAAAGCGGATGCCCTGTAACAGCTTTTTTGTGAAAAACCGCCTTACGAAAGTGCTTTTAAGCGCGATTTCGCTGGCTGTCTTGACCAAGAGGCATTCCTGATTGGACATGCTATGAGTTTGTCAAGCGAAGCTATAAAAAGCATTTTCAATCTAAAAAATAGTTGCAGAGTTTTCTTTTGATACATCTTTTCTTTTTCTAAAAGAAAAGATGTTGCGGGGTTGGCAGAACGGTCATGCGCCGGCCTGCAGAGGCCTTTTCTTAGAAAGAAAAGCCCTGGGAAAAGAAATGCCCAGCGAAGCTGGGCACAGTCCATACGAGCATAGCGAGTACGTTGCAAAGCAAAGCTTTGCGATGCCACGCAAAACGAATGTTTTGCATGGTGGGCTTAACACCAGCCGGGTTTGCGGCTAGCCGAGGAAGAGGGTTCGACTCCCTCACCCCGCTATGAAGAGAAGAGCTTGCCTTGTCTTCAGCCATAGAAAACAATAAAAGAGGAAAAGGCTAAGTTAAATAGGGGAAAACGACTAAGGGAGCAAGGGGCTGGTAAAAAAGATGGCAAAGAAAAGACTTTTTGTACATAAAATCAGAGTTGGTGGCCTTGACGACACTGAGGCGGTTCAGAGGAGGAGAAAGATTCAAATGAGGATGATAACCGAGGGTGTAGGCGCTAATGAGGCGAAAAGAAGAGAGGGTCTAAAGGGCGTGTACCCAAAGAAGAAGCACAAGCCCAAGGTTAAACATACCGAACAGGCATTCCAGCCAACAGAACATAGAACAGAAAGAAAGTAGGCCCCAGGTGTCGGCGAGCGTAAGCGGGGTTCCTTGTTAAGGTCAAGCCGTGGAAATCGCAAGGGATTTGTCCGCTTTTTGGCTCCCTGAGCTACGCTACCGAAGGCTTTAAATAAACTTACTTGTATATACTTGTATATTATGGGAAGTCCTGGCAGATGCGAGTTTAGGCCTAGCAGACACGCGAAGGACAAAATGATTGAAACGGGGATTGCCAAACTGGAAATCTTGGACGCTGTTTTAAGGGGCGCAAAGAGGAAATTCCAGGACAAGATTGTGTCAACATTTAAAGGATTCGAAGTTGTTTACAGGCAACTGCCCTGCAATTATTTCATCATAACCGTTTACTGGAAAAACGGGTGAAAAAAATGAAATGTCCGATATGCAATAAAAAAATGAAAAAAACAAAGGAGCCGTACTTCTTTGGAGAATCTAACCTAGGAGAATTCGAAGCGGAAAAATGCCCAAAATGCAAAGAGGTGTTCTTCACAGAAGAGGCATCAGACAAAATAGATGCAAAAGCAAAAGAGCTTGGTTTATGGGGAATGAGGCAAGAAGGAAAAATAGGATACAGCGGCAACAGCGTGATTGTAAGGGTGCCAAAAAAAATTGCGGAGTTCTTAAAGCTAAAGGAAGGAAAAAAAGTATACATTCACCCCGAGGGAAAAAACAAGCTAGTTGTGGAAGCGTAAGCCGAGGAAGAGGGTTCGACTCCCTGGGCCCGCTTGCCAAAGCCTTTTGGCAAAAAGGTTTAAATAAGGAAAAAGCCAAATAGTATGTGGGCTTATGTCAGGGAAGACAAGAAAAGGTGGTGGGCAAACGCTTAGGTTAAGGGGCGTGCTTTCTGTTGGAAACAACATTATAAGACAAACCCAAGAACTGGCGTAAAAACGACTGTTATTGCGGTTGAAGCCAGTGAAAGAAAAAGGAGAAGGGCTCCAACGCCGACACTAAAAAACGTGCCAGAAGACATTAAGCCAAAAGTAGCCAACATCAGGCAAAGGTACAGGGGTTGGGGAAGGCAAGCGAATAGCCTTGCAGCAAACAGGATTATTGCAGCATGCGGCAGAGACAAGGCCCTTGTCCAAGTTGTCATAACGGCCATGCTACGGGCGCCGGTTCACAGGCCCTTAATAGCCGCAATCAGAAAACAGTTGGCGTAGTGCAGGGGCAGATGTGCCCGAGGCAGCAAATAGTTTGAGCTGGAAGCCGGGCCAAGGAACTCTTAAGTTTTTTAAAGCTTTTCTTGGACTATTATCTATATTAGGAATCCTGCTTTTGACGGGTTTTTATCGGAGTCATTGCGGAAAGTGGTTTGCTATGGGTTTGAGGCCGGGGCACTGCTACAGCAGCAAGAAGGACAGGGCTTTCTCAAGGGTAGCCGTGAAAGTGCACAGGAAAAACTACATCGGCGCTGTCCCAGGGCTGCGGACAAGGCAGTTTAACATGGGCAACCCGACAAAGAAATTTTCGCACATCCTTGACCTGGTTGTAAAAGAGCACAAGCAGGTTAGGGACAACGCGATTGAAAGCGCCAGAATCACAATAAACAGGTTTTTGCACAACAGGCTTGGCGCGGACAACTATTTTATGAGAATACGCCCTTACCCTTTCCAGCTTTTGCGCGAAAACAAGCAGGCGCAGGGGGCAGGCGCAGACAGGGTCAGCCAGGGGATGAGCCTGTCCTTCGGAACGATTATTGGAAGGGCTATAAGGGTCAGGCCAGGACAGAAAATAATCAGCATCCTCGTTGACGAAAAGGACACGGCTGTTGCGAAAGAGGCGCTGCTCAGGGCAAACGCAAGAATGCCTGTAAGGCTTGGCGTGCGGATTGGAACAGACGTTGAAAGCATTGGAACAAGGCCGAAGAAGGTCAGGGAGATAAGCCTTGAAGAGATTCAGGCAGAAGAGGCGGCAGCAAAAGAGAAAGAAGCCGAGAAAGAAGGAAAGCCAGCTGAGAAGAAAGAGGAAGAAAAGGCAGAGGAAGCAAAGGAGAAAGAAGAAAAGGCAGAGGGGGAGAAGAAAGAAGGAAAAGGGGAAGCGGCTGAAGAAAAGAAAGGCCAAGGAAAAGGCGGGGAAAAGTAATATTTAGCCTGGAGCAAAAAAAGTTCTGGTCTTAAAATTTAAATGGGCATTATTTTTTTGCAGTTTGCTTTGGTTTTTTTGCAGAAGCCTGACCTTCTTCTGCAGCGGTTTCTCCCCCTTCTTCCCTAGGCAATTCCTCGGTTGCTTCCTCAGCTGGCTCTTCCTCCGCAGCTTCGCCTGTTGCAGCCCCTTCAACTGCAGTTTCTTCCCCGGGAGGCTCTCCAGGCATTGTGGCAGGCTGCCCTGCTGCCTGCTTTTTGTATCTGCTGTAAAGGTAGAGGAAGAGGATGGCAATCGCTGCCGCGATTATCAGGGTGTCAGAGCTTGGCCTCCAGTCAATTACAAAGAGGACATACAAAAGCAGGAACAGCGGGATCAAAACAAACAATATTGTCATTCCGATGAATTTCTTCTGCGGCGTTGACTTAAAGCGCCTCATTACAGAAAAATGATGGGCTTTGCTGTATTTAATTTTTCGCTTTTCCTAATGCGGCTTAAAAGTTAACTTATTAAAGAAAAAAGCAGTTTTTAGATAGGGCTGTGCTAATGGCTGGTTTTGAAAGCGGTGCACCTAACACCCTGTTGTTCAGGCAGATAAACAAGGCAGATGTGCCGACTGTAGGGGGGAAGGCTGCTAATTTGGGCGAATTGGCAAATAACAATTTTCCTGTTCCCCCTGGCTTTGTTGTTACCGCACAGGCTTATTTCAGGTATTTGGACAAGGCAGGCATAAGAAAGTGGGTTGTTGAAAAAATTAGTGCAATTGATGTTGAGGACACGGAACAGTTGCGCGATGTAAGCGCGCAGGTGCGCGAACTGATAATAAAAACAAAGATGTCAACGCAGCTCGCAAACGAAATAAAATGCGCTTACAGGCAGCTTGGCGAAAGAAGGCTTGCGTGGCTTACCAGCAGCGAGGAGGAATTTGTCGCTGTGCGGAGCAGCGCAACAGCGGAGGATTTGCCTGAAGCAAGCTTTGCAGGGCAGCAGGAAACTTACCTGAACGTCAAGGGCGCATCGCAGGTCGTTGACGCAGTGCAGAGGTGCTGGGCTTCGCTGTTCACTGCCAGGGCAGTGTACTACAGGGAGAAAAACGACTTTCCGACGGAACGGGTTGGGATTGCTGTTGTCGTGCAGAAAATGGTTGACAGCAAGGTAAGCGGCGTGCTGTTCACAGCCGACCCAACCGGGGACGAGGGCAAAATCGTGATTGAGGCAGGCTTTGGGCTCGGGGAGGCGATTGTAAGCGGCAGCATCACTCCCGACACTTACACTGTTGACAAGGGCAGCATGAAAATCCTTGACAAGAAAGTGCAGGAGCAGGAGTTCAGGGTTGTGAGGAAGGGAAGGGAGAATGCCAGGGAAAAGCTAAGTGCAGCTGTTGCGAAGAAGCAGAAGATAGCAGACAAGACAATAATCGCATTGGCAAAGCTCGGCAAGCAGATTGAACTGCACTACAAGCGGCCGCAGGACGTTGAATGGGCAATCGAGGACAAGGAGCTGTTCGTTGTGCAGAGCCGGGCAATTACAACGCTCGGCTTGAAGGAAAAGGTTGCTGAAAGGGAGAGGAGGAAAGGGGAACTGAAAGGGCTTGAGGAAAAAATTATCCTGCACGGGCTGGCTGCATCGCCTGGCACTGCAGCAGGGAAGGTAAAGGTTGTTTTAAACGAATCGCAGATTGGCAAGGTTGAGAAGGGAGACGTGCTGGTCGCGAAAATGACTGCCCCTGCCTGGGTGCCGGTAATGAAGAAGGCTGCAGCGATTGTAACAGACGAGGGCGGAATCACCTGCCATGCAGCCATTGTCAGCAGGGAGCTGGGAATTCCGTGCGTTGTTGGAACTGAGAAGGGAACGCAGCTGGTGGAGGACAATGACACTGTGACAGTGAATGGCTATGACGGCGTGGTTTACAGGGGGGAGGTTGCAATAGAGAAGCCCCGGGAGGAAGTGGCAGAGGTGGTGGAGAAAGGAGAGGTTGACAGGCTGGAGAAAGTGATTGAGAGGGAATTGGGGGAGGAAGGAAAGGAAGGAGGGGAAGAGAGGAGAAAGAAGGGGGAGGAAGAATGGGAAGCCGGTGAAACACCCAGGGAAAAGGAAGGGGGGAAGGAAGGGAAAGGGGAAGCGGCTGAAGAAAAGAAAGGCGAAGGGGCAACCGGGCTTGCAGCAGTTGCAGAAGAGGTTGAAGCAGCAAAGGAGCATGAGGAGAGGGTTGAAGAGGAAAGGAATGAGCTTATTGAAAAGGCAGCCGCTGAGGCAAGGGAAATCGTTGAAGAGTACGGCGAAGTAAAGGCAGCAGAGATGCCGGAAGGGGAGCTGAGGGAGGAGGAGGAAAAGCTGCTGGACCTGCTGCGCAGGATTGCAGTTAAAGTTAAGGTCAATGTTGCGCTGCCTGATGCCGCAGCCAAGGCTGCCGCTACCGGCGCTGTTGGGGTTGGGCTGCTTAGGGCAGAGCACATGATTACTGCAGGAGGCAAGCACCCTGCTGAGTTCATCAGGGAAGGCATGCAGGATGAGCTGGTCAAGGCAGTGAGGGAAGGGGTTAGGAAGGTTGCAGAGCAGTTCAAGGGCAAGCCTGTTTGGTATAGGACGTTTGACGCAAGGAGCGACGAGTTTCGCGAATTGCAGGGCGGGGAAAAGGAGCCAGAAGAAGACAACCCGATGCTTGGATGGCACGGAATAAGAAGGGATTTGGACGAGCCGCAACTGCTGAAGGCGCAGTTCAAGGCTGTAAAGGGGCTTGTTGAGGAGGGGTTTGACAATATTGGCATAATGCTGCCGTTTGTGCAGAGCGCGGAAGAGCTGCGGAGGGCAAAGGAAATCGCCAGGGAGTGCGGTCTTGAGCCTGACAGGAAGGAGCTGCAGTTCGGCGTCATGATTGAAACGCCCGCTTCTGTCTGGTCAATCGATGAGTTCATCAAGGAAGGTATTGACTTCATTTCATTCGGCACAAATGACCTAACGCAGCTAACACTCGGCATTGACAGGAACAACGAGAGGCTGCAGGGGCTTTTCACTGAACTGCACCCTGCCGTGCTGAGGCAGCTCAGGTATGTTATAAGGCGGTGCAAAAAAGCTGGCGTCCAGACAAGCATCTGCGGCCAGGCAGCATCCAATCCGGAGATGGTAAGGCATTTGGTGCGCTTTGGGATTGATTCTGTAAGCGCAAACATTGATGCGGTTGAGAAGATAAAGAGGGTTGTGCTGGTTGAGGAAAAGAGGCTTATTCTGGACAAGCAGCACAAGAAATAAGATTATAATAACCTTTTCTGGAAAACTTTTTTATGCTGCACCTGGACTTGGGGAAAGCGGTTAAGGTAGTTCTCAGGAAAAAGGCACGGGTTGTTGCAGTGCAGGTTCCAGAAGGGCTGAAAAGCAGGCTCACAGGGATTGTGAGGGAAATCGAGGAAAAAACAGGCGCAAAGGCTTTTGCTTTTGTTGACCCCTGCTTTGGCGCCTGCGATATTGCGGATGAAAGGGCAAAGGCACTTGGCGCTGACCTGCTGCTGCATTTCGGGCACGGGCAGTTTGTTGCAAAACACGCGGTTGAAACAGTTTACCTACCGCTGCACTATGGGTTGGATGAAAAGCTGCTGCATGTTTTGGTTGAAAAACTGTGCGAACGGCTCATGGAGAAGAATGCAAAAAGCGTTGCGCTCTGCTCAACGGCGCAGTTCCTTTCCTATCTTTCGCTCCTGCAAAGGCAATTGGGAAAGAGGAAAATCAAAGCCTTTATCGGAAAGGGCAGGAACGTGCGGCAGGGGCAGGTGCTTGGCTGTAATTACTCAAGCGTGAAAGGTGCGGTGCAGAGGGCGGATGCAGTTGTGTTTTTCGGAGACGGGCTTTTCCACCCCCTGGGCCTGGCGTTCTGCTGCAGAAAAACGGTTTTCGCTGCAGACCCATTGCAGGGAGAAGTGAAGGAGGTTGGCCTGGAAAAAGAGCTGTTTTTGAGGAAACGCATTGCAATGATTGAGAAGGCAAGGAATGCAGGGGGCATCGCAGTGTGGGTCAGCACAAAGAAGGGGCAGCAGAGAATGAAGGAGGCAATGGAGCTGCGGGAGAAGATTGAGGAAAATGGAAAAAAGGCTTTCGTGGTTGTTTCGGACTTGCTGCAGCCGGACTACCTCCTTGGAGTGCAGGTTGACGCAATTGCCTGCACTGCCTGCCCGAGGGTTGCGCTGGATGACTCCTCTTTGTTCAAAAAACCGGTTATTAACCCAAGCGAGCTGCTGATTGCATTGCGGGAAAAGAAGCTTGGGGATTACAGGTTTGAGGAACTGCTGTAAAAAAGGTTTTACAGTTCAATTTCATCCGGGTTTATTTCCTCTTCCTCTTCTTGGGGCTCGTGCTTCATTGCTGTCCTGCGCTTCCTTCTGACAACCCTGCGCCTTGGCATGGCTTCTTCCGCTTCAAAGGCAGGGCTCTCGCCTTCAACTGCTTCCCTTACAACCGTTCCGTGGAATTCCTGGCCCTTGACAGCTGCCCTGAAGTTCTCAAGGTCTTTCCCGTTCAGGAAGAAGGCAGGGGTTTTGCTCCTCCTCAGAATCATCGCAGCAGGCAAATCCACCACCAGGTGCTGCCCCGGGCCCATTGCGCTTAACTTGATGAGGCTAACAAGCCTGTCGTAGGAAATCTCAGGGTAGAGCCTTGCTGTCGGGTGCGTTTTCGGGTCGGCGCTGTAGATGCCGTCAACGTTGCTCAGGTTGATAAACGTCCCGTGCAAGCCTTCTGCAAGCAGCGCTGCAAC
>CAZXIC010000030.1:0-7184 GCA_964640195.1 uncultured archaeon
CAGCCTTGAGCCGATGAAAGCAGGTTTTACGTCTGCCTCAAACAGCGAATGGTACAACTGCGATGTTTCCGGGATCTGCCTCAGCTTTGAGAGGTAGTCCTTTGTTTTTTTAATCAGGCTGGTTGCCTCAAACAGCTGCCTCATGTACGCAAGGGTTTCAAGGTAAGGTTGTGTGCAGTCACCGTATGCCTTTCCCTGGCTTTCAACCTTGGCTGCCTCTTTCTTTGCTTCCTTCAGCAGCGTAAGGTACGCAAGTATGGGGTCATAGGCAATGAGGTCATGGGCAATCCGCACAATCGTGTCGTGCCTTTCGCTGAAGTACTGCTCGCACTCCTTGCCTGCTTTCCCCAAATGCTTATAGCTCCAGACGCTTTCAATGCCGTACCTCTGCATCAGGGAAGAGATTTCAGCCAGCATTGCCGTCTGCTCTTCTCCGTGCACCCTTTCGTAGACCTCGCTTAAGACAATAACCTCTGCTTCTGCCTCAGAGAGGGCATTTATCACATGGAACCTGCAGTGCACGTCCTCGGCGATGTTTGCGCTGTAGGGGCACTCGCTGCACTTGAAAATCAGGTGCCTTCTCCCCCCTTCCTCTTTTACAACGAAATCGCCGACCTTCAAGCCGCCTATCTCCAAGCAGAATCCCTCAAAACTCAATTCTTCTATTATAAAAGAATTAAACTTATATTTATTGCTTGGGGGGAAAGAAGAATCAGCCTATCCTAATGAGCCCTACCCCTTTTTTCGTCGCGGACCGCCTTTGGTTGACTTATCAGGCAGCTTGATTTTTTCGTTTTCGGCAAGCAGCTTAAGAGCTATTAATACCCTATTTTCGCCGATGCCCAACTCCGGATCCAATTTCCAAAAGATATGCCTTGCCATGCTTGCCATAGTCTGCTTCTGCGCCTTAGTTAGTTTTCTGGCGACCTGGAGCACCAACTTCTTCTCTGGCTCCGAAACTGGCCTAACGCTTTTTGGTCCACTGATATGGCTCTTTATTGTGGCATAAATCTTTCTGTATTTGGCCATAAGAAAGAATTGGTGCATTTGCAGTATTTAATCCTTCCGCGTTTCAGAGGGGGAGCGCGCTTGCAGCGAAGTAGGTGAAAAGGCTCAGAGGGAGAAGCAGCGCTGCATACAGAACCGCCTTTTTGCTGTCTGCCTCCTGCATTCCCAGGAATGTGGCTGCAAGCAGTGCGTATTCCGCAATGTAAATCTTATTTGCGAGCAGCAGCGCCTCAAGCACTGCCTGCCTTTCCTTGACTGAGATGCCAAAGTCAAGCAATTCAAGCGAGGCAAGGTTGAAGCCTGTGACAAGTCCTGCAATCAATCCAAGGACAGCAGGCACAATCAGTCCGCCTGCAAACAGCAGCGTATATTTTTCCACAACCAGGGCTGCGTTCCTCTCCTGTAGCAGTGCGTTTGTTTCCAGCAGGTCTGCTGCGCTTTCCCTGAATATATCGCACATGTCTGCACCGCTTTTGTATCCTTGGATAAGCAAGTTTACTGTCCTGTCAATGACGCTGCTTTTGTTCCTCCTGCCCATGTTCAGGAGCGCCTGCTCAACGCTCGCACCTCTCTCCATCTCTTGTCCTGCCCTTTTGAACTCTTTGCCGAGCAAGCCAAAGCCCTTTCCAATGCTGTGTTCAACTATTACCGTGAAAGGTGTTCCCCTCGGGAAAGCGCTTGCCTGCAGCAAGAAATCAGGCACAGCCTCCTCTTTCTTCCTCCTGTTTCTTTCAAACAGGTAGTCGTGGATGAAGAACAGGATGAGCATGGGAGCAAAGAAGGCAGCAGAGGAAAACACAGTTATGTATAAGAAATGCTCTTTTAGGTGGAAAAGCAATGCGATTGTGCCGATGCTTGCAGCAAACCCGAGCAGGATTCCCTGGGAGAAAAATTTTTGCAAACCGCTGTTGTTCAGCTGCAGCTTTTCCCTAAATTCCCTGGCCGCTTTTCTTGAAAAAAAGCATGCAACCGCATCTTCCAATCTGCTGTCCTGCATCAGGCTTCAGCCCCTCATGAAAACAGGTGTCTTGCCCCTGATGTAAAACAACACAAACAGGTCAAGCAGCGGGAAAAGCACAGTGATTATCAGCAAAACCTGCAGGGCTGTAAAGCTCAGACGCAGCACAACGCTTCCTGCGGCAACAAAGCTCTGGAACAAGGCCGGGATGATTGCCGAAACCGCTATGAATAACAGGCTCAGCACAACCAGCTTTCCTGAAAAGACCTTGCTCTCAATCCTCTGCCTTGTAAGAATCTCTGCTGCAATCCTCTTGATTGGCTCTCCTGCATTCCGCCTGCTTCCCTGCTCGAACACTGCAACAAGCTGGGAAACAGCCCTGTTTAGCAGCCTGCTGTTCACCCTTTCAGCGCACAGCAGCAGTGCCTCCTGCACTGTCGCGCCGTGCTGTTGCACAGCAGCAACAACCTTCCTGAATTCCCTGCCTGCCTCGCTCCTGTGCCTTGCTGCATTCCTCAAACACAGCATGAAATCCAAGCCGAGGTTCAATTCAATAGCAATGTTCAGCAGCACAAACGGAAGCTGCGCCTCCACTCTTTTACCGTAATTCCTTCCCTTAAGGACAGGGCAGTACAGCAATGCAGAAAAAACAACAGGAAGAAGGGCAATCGCGCTGAGCAATCCAAGCAAAATGCTATCAAGCAGCAAGGCAACTGCAAACCACGCAAAAAGCGAAACAACCGCAGCCTGCTTTGCGCTTTTCTCTGCCAAGCTGCCTGAAAGGACAGAATGCAATCGCCTTCGCCAGTCACTCACCAATGCTTGCATCACACTCTCCCCCTAATCAATCCACAGTCCAGCCGCTCTTTTCCCCAAGGTTATTCGGCCTTGCGGGAATTCCTGCGCCTCTTTTTTCCAGCATCAAAGTTTGCCCAGTGAAAGAAATCTTGCATGCCGATTTTTCTGCCCTTCCTCTTCTCCAGCAGGGCTACCCTTCTTCTTGTCTCTGCCAGCAACTGCTTCCTGTTCAGGGAAAAGCAGTTCATGGCTTTCTGCATTACCCTCCTGCTTTCGCCAACCTGCAGTAACCTGTCATGCTGGAAATCATGCCTGAAAAGGCAGTTGAACAAAACCCTGCCCCCCTGTTCAATTAACTCTGTTGCCTCGACCACGCGCCTTACCTCCCTTGCCATGCCTGTTTCCCTGCCAACAATGTTCCATCTCCTCTGTACCAGTATCAGGTCGAGGGCTGCAAGGTCTGCCTCAGATGCACCAAGAGCCTTCATCCTGTTCAGCGCTTCCCTGCTGCTCTGGCTGTGGAAAGTTGCATAACTGCCCTTGCCCTGCCCTGCCAGCAGGGTGTCAATGAAAGCCTTGGTTTCCTCGCTGCTCCGCACTTCGCCGACAACAATCCTGTCAGGCCTCATCCTCAAGGTATCAACAATGAGCTGCTGCATTGCAATGCCCTGCTCCTTCACAACATTCAGCTTCACCATATGCTGGTGCGGCAGCCTTATTTCCGGTGTTTCCTCAACGACGACGATTCTCTCTGTTGCCGGTACAAATCCAAACAAGGCGTTCAGGCTGCTTGTTTTCCCGCTGCCAGTGTTCCCTGCAATGAGCAGGCTGCAGTCGCACTGCAGCGCAACCCACAGGAAAGCCATCAGCTCCGCACTAAAAGTCCTGTTCTCAATCAGCTGCAGCGGCGTAAAGGGGTTTTTCTTGAACTTCCTTATTGTAACGCTCGGCCCTGTGAATGAAACAGGGTTGATTGCCGCGTTCAGCCTGCTTCCGTCAGGCAGCGTTGCATTCAGCACAGGGCTGTTCAGTGTCAAGTGCCTGCCAATGCACGCAGCCATCCTGTTCACAGCATCCCTCACTGTTTTTCCGTCTGTGAAGTACAGGTTTGTTTTAAGCCAGCCAAACCTTGTGTGAAAAACATGCACTGGCTTTTCCTTGCCGGTTCCAATTACCGCGATTTCCTCTATTTCGTCGTCAGCCAGGAGAAAGTCCAATGCCCCAAAACCGAAAACCAGTTTTTGCAGCAGCAGGGGCATGTAATTTGTCTGCTTTCTGTCCAGCTGGGTCAGGGTGCCGATGCAGTAGTTTTTGAGGAACTGCGCTGTGCCTTCTTGAGCAAGCTGCCTGCTGCTTGACTGCAGTCGCACAAGGGCATCGTGAAGAAAGTAGGCTTCCCCAAAAGTGAGCCTTGGAAACGCATCCAGGCAGTATCTTTTCTCACCCTTCTCCAATTCAGCTATAAAATAGTCCTTGTGCCTTTCAAGCACTTTTCCTTTAGCTGCTTCCAGCAGGTTCCAGCCCAGAACACTGTCTGGGTCCTGCTTTCTTTTACTCAAGCCCCCCACCAGCTCTACTGCAATCAAGCGAAAAAGGCAAGGCAAATAATTTAAAACAAGGCGCTTTTTCGACAATCAGCTAACTTTTGCCGCTTTGCCCCAGGGAAAAAGAAAAAAGGAGAAAAAAATTCTGCCCCCAGCCAGCTGCTGCTCTGAAAAAATGAAAACAAAAGAAAAAGAAGGAAAAAAGGGAAAAAATTCCCTTTGCTTATTTCTTGAGCCCAGGCTTCTTTTCCCTGCTGCTGTAGTAATAGCCACCGCCCAATACGATGACGACTATCACTATCACAATTGCCCAGGTCGTATAGTCTGGCGCTGCTGCCGCAGCACAGTCGCTTGGGCAGCTTGCCGCATCTTCTCCTGCTTCACACACGCCGTTGCCGCATTCAGCTGCTGCTGGCAACTCAACGCATGTTCCTGCCTGGCACTCCTTTGTTCCCTCGCAGACTGTTCCATCGGGTTTGTTCGTGTACTGGCACAAGCCCGTTGTTGCGTTGAATGCCCCTGTCTGGCATGCCCTATCTGGGCATGTTACGCCTTCACACGGTTCCACTTCCGCAAGTTCAGCTGTTATCGGTGCTGTCCAGACGTTGATTACGCCCTCTGTAACCTGCTTGTCAACGCTGTATTCAACTGTTGCGCTGCTGTTCGGCAGAATCTCTGCTATTGTGAACTCGATTATCGGGTCTTCTTTCAGCACCGTGAACTGCGAGGCACTGCTTATTGCTGACGCGTTCTGCGCAACGCTCTTTGGAATGTCTTCCACAATCTTTACGTTGATTAATTTCTTTGCGCCCGGGTTATTTACTGTAACTGTCATTGTTGACCTGTAGCTCACTGCACCGCTTGTAGCAGTTGTCTTTTCCACTTTCACGTTCCTTGTTGCCTCTGTCTTTGCAGACGCTGCCTTGGCTGCTTCAATTGCCTCGCTGCTTGCCCCTGCCGAAGCCATAACGCTTTCTATGTCTGATTCGCTCGGCGGCTCTGTAACGGTCTTCTCAAGCACTGTTTCGGTTGTGGGCTCTGTTGGTGGTGCTGATGGCGGTGTTCCATCGCTTGGCCCTGTTGGCCTTACTGGGAGCGTTGGTCCGCCGCCGCTGCTTTCAAAGGTAACTATGTGCATGATGTTTCTGTCGCTGGTGTTTTTCGCGTGGTCTACGCAGCCTGCATGGTATGTTCTTGTTGTTGGCAGGTCTGTTCCGGCTGGAATCGTAAACCTTTGGGTGGCACTGACGCCCGCGTTTATCACTGAGTTGGTGTCACTGACTTCAATGAAGACCCTGTTCTCGTCGCCTGATGTGTTGTCATCGCATATTACTGTCATGTCATAATATGTGCTGGTAACCGTGGGCTCTGTGTCAATGCCTGAGAGGTTCCTTGCCGCTGGCTTGTTGTTGTCGTTTACAGTGAATGAGTATACGCTTGCGTTTATGTCCCACAACTCGTTGGCGTCAAGGGTGTGCTTGCGGGTCCTGTCGCTGCCGTGCGAGTAAAGGTTGTCCACGTCTTGCACCTTGTTGTTGTAGATTTTTGCTATGAGGTAGTATTTTCCTTCTCTCACACCGTTTGTGTCCCACTGCATTGTGCAGTTGTAGTCAAACTGGAATTGCCCTTTCGGTGGTCTCCAGCATTCCATGTAAATTGGCGCTCCTGCCAGCAGCTCGTCATCACCGCTCATATTTGTTTTCCACATTTCGGCACCTGCCGGATTGAAGTTTTCGTCGTATGCGGCTGCGATTGCTGCGGTTGGCCCTCTTTCGCTGTTCAGGTCATGTTCCAATGCGTACTGTGTTGAGCCGAGGTAGAAGCGTATGTTATAGTCTGCTAGGCTGAGGTTCTGGTCCCAGTTTGCGTCTGGCAGGTATATGTTGAAGTCTATTACAATGTTCATGTCTATGTTGCAGCCCCATTCGTGGCAGCCCGGCAAACCAGTATTTACCACAAAGTTTCCGTCTGTGTTGAGGTTTATATCTGTTATTTCTATCAGCGGCGGGTTGAAGAAAACGTTTGCGTCGCTGCTGTCCATCATTGACCTCATGGGTACACCGGTAACATCTATTGGCCCGGTCACGTTTATGTCAACCACAAACTCGCCGAATATGTTCAGGTCGTGCCTGTTCATGTCATACACGCAGGTCTGGGCGCTCGCAATGTTCAGGTCTGATGCTTCTTTGCCGAAGTCGCTGTAGCCGTTGCACCTTATGAACAGGTTGTCAAATAAGTTCATGTCCTCCATTATTACACCTGTTTTTGCCCCGTTCCTATCCGAGTAATATATCGCTGCCTGCATTGGTTTGTCGCCATTCATTTCTACGTTGTTGTCCTCAACATTCTGGTCCCTGAACGTGAATTGAATCCTGTAGTTTCCGTCAACCCCGTGCCTTGGTATCCTGATTTTTTCCCCGTCGTTCGGCGTTACTACTGTAACCGTGAACGTTGTTGCCCTGTATTCCGTTCCGAAGCCGCCTACCCTGAAGGCAATGTTTCCGTCGCCTGCATCCTGGCTGTATTCCCAAGTGTATATTCCTGTAACACCATCTGAATGGGTTTCCGATAACGATGTCCCGTCCTGGTTCTGGCAGTCTGTTGTTGGGCATAGCACGCCGTCTTTTGCCAGGAAAGGCATTTCGCCTAACGGCGCGTTAACCAGATACATGAAGACGTTTGCGTCAACCCGGAATTCCGGCATGTTGCCTATATCGATTCTAACATATCCATTATCGCCGTTCATGTCCGTGGCGTAGTCCCTGTACGGGCCTTTTGCGAGGTTTATGGCCTCGTTGAATTTAACTACCGCATCCCTTCTTTCGTCACCGTTCTCGTTTGTATCAATGTCTGTCCCTATCCTCACGACAATATTC
>CAZXIC010000031.1:0-5415 GCA_964640195.1 uncultured archaeon
GCCTTTAGGCTGCAACGTCTATGTCTAAGCGCTTTTTCAATTCCCTGTACCTGTTCCTGATTGTTACCTCTGTCACGCCTGCAACATTGGCAACTTCTTTCTGGGTGCGTCTTTCTCCCTTGAGCAGGCCGGCAATGTAGACTGCTGCAGCGGCAACGCCTGTAGGGCCCCTTCCGGAAATCAGGCCCTTGCCTATTGCCTCTTCCAGGATTTTTCTCCCTTCCTCCTGGACTTCGCCGCTCAGGTTGAGTTCCGAGGCAAACCTCGGGATGTAGTGAACAGGGTTTGTCAAGGGAACCTCAAGCTTCAGTTCGCGAACAAGGAAGCGGTAGGTTCGGCCGATTTCCTTTTTTGTAAGGCCTGAAGCTTCAGCCATTTCGTTCAGTGTCCTTGGGACATGGTATGTCCTGCATACAGTGTAAAGCACTGCAGCAACAACTGCCTCAATCAGCCTTCCCCTGATAAGGCCTTTCTTGACTGTTTTCCTGTAAAGCAGGGCTGCTGCCTCAACCAATGACTCAGGAATGTTCAGATAGGAGGCAACCCTCCTCAGCTCCGTAAGCGCAATGCTCAGGTTTCTCTGCATGCTTGAGCTTATTGAAGCCCTCTTGTGCCATTTAATCAGCCTGTACATCTGTGCCCTGCTCTTGCTGCTCAGCTTGTTCCCCCTCAAATCTGTGCCTCTC
This sequence comes from uncultured archaeon, assembly GCA_964640195.1. Lineage (GTDB taxonomy): Archaea > Iainarchaeota > Iainarchaeia > Iainarchaeales > CAZXIC01. The sequence continues at coordinate 687 of CAZXIC010000031.1, forward strand.
CTATCAATCATTGTCACAAGCCCCTTGTTCAGCTTGACGTACTTCATGGGGCTTCCTGTTCTGGCTCTCTTCTCGAACTGGTCTGAGTCAAAGCTGCGCCATTCCTTGCCGTAATCAACCATGTCGTCGCTTATAATCAGCCCGCACTGCTGGCAAATGGTTTCGCCCCTCTCAGGGTCTCTCCTAATCTTCGTACTGCCGCATTCAGGACATTTCTCAGCCATTAAATAAACCACCTTTCCAAAAGCCTTTTCTTGCCCAAAAAACAGGTTTTTTGTACAACGCACTCCCTCGCCCAAAGCCGACAGGAGCAGCTCTCATTTGCAAACCGCAGAGAAAAAGCGCGTCGTTACCTGTACAGATATGCTGCAGGCATCCTTTATAAATCTTCCGTTTTAGGATTTTTTCACAAAAAATCGCGGGAAACAGCCTTCTATTTCTTCCCTTCAAGCAGGACTGCCTGCACAACGCCTGCCTGTCCCGGCCTTGAGGTAACCCTTGCCAGCTGCTCTTTTCCGCCTAATTTGACCTTTATCGTGCAGCCCTTTGTTATTATGTTTCTCCTCGTGTACAAGCGGTTTGCCTTGTTTTCCGCAACGCTCAGGATCTCTGCCTTGACTGCCTTCTTTTCCCCGGGAATTGTGACTGCTGCCTGCTTTGCAAGCCTCTGCTTTACCTTTGCTGTGTGACCAACGCCTTCCACAACGCTTCTTTTCTCCTTGTCTGTGTCCTGGTTGACTGTTGTTGCTGCAAAGTTGCCGCCTTTTTGCCCTAGAATCTTGTCCCTGTGCCTGTTGCTGCTTCTGATGCCGCCGCTCGGCTTTCTTTTGCCCCTCATATGCCATTGCGCCATAAAAACACCAAAAAAAGGAATGAGAATAATTAATCTGCTGTAAGCATTTCCTTAAAAAACCTTTATTTTTCACCCCATTTTGACAAGAGAACGCGCTTGATTTTCCTTGCTTTCTCCTTTCCCAGGTTGTCAACCTGCTGCAGCTGCCTCTCGTCAGCGTTCACTATTGCCTGCACGCTGCCGAAATGCCCGAGCAGCTTTTTTGCCATCTGCGGCCCAATCAACGGCAGCGATTCAACGATGAACTGCTGCTGTTGCTGCAATGTCATGCCCTTTCTCCCAACCCTCAGCCTTACATCACTGCCCTTTCCAAGCTGCTCCCTTTTCGCGATGACGAAAATGTACTGCGCTGTTTCCCTCACTGAATCAGTGAAAAGCAGCGGAATCCTGTAATTCAATGCAATTGACGTAAGCATCCCGATTACAGCGTTCCTGTGGATGTTCCTTGAGGTGAACAGTTCATCTATGTCTCCTTCCACAAGCACAATCGGCCTTTCGTATGATTCAGCCAGCGCCATGAGCTGCTGCGGCAGCCTGCCGTCAACAATGCTGCTCAGGAAGTCCTGGACGGTTTTCCTCTCAACTGCTGTGTCCTTGCCTGCAATGTAGTCGCCGACACCGAGCTGCTTTACGACAACCTGGCAGCCAAGTTCCTGCAGCAGTTGCACAACGCCAGCGTCCTGCTCCCTTGCGTCTGCGTAAACCACTATCTCGTCATTCCCTGGGTTGGAGAAAGAGTGCAGCGTTGTCTGCTTTTCCCCTTTTCTTGTTCCAGCTGCTTTCCCTTTCAACCGCGTTCCATGGGCTTTCAATTCTGCCTCTACCAGGTGCCCTTTCAACCGCATTCCAGATGCCTTCCATTCTGCTCCCACTGCTTTCCCTTTCAACCGCGCTCCAGCCTTCCCTTCTGCCCCTGTCCCAATCGCTTCTGCCTTTTCCCTCTGCATTTTTCTAAGCGTCCTGTGCATTTTCTGCTCTTTCCTGACGCTGACCCAGTAAAATGCCTCGTCTCTCGTGCCCTTTGCCATAAGGATTATCGCCCTGCCTGCCGCAAGCCTGCCTGTCCTGCCCCTCCTCTGGATGTAGCGGATTTCACTCGGGACAGGCTCGTAGAACACAACAAGGTCAACGGATGGGATGTCAAGGCCTTCCTCTGCAACCGAGGAGGCAACCAGGCAGTTTATCTTCCCTGCCTTCAGCTCCTTTATCTTCTCAGCCTGCTCCTTCTGGCTCATGCCCTTTTCCTTCCCCTTCGCTGCCTGCCCAACAAAGCGCTCAGCCCTAATCCCTCCTACAGAGTTCAGCTGCTGCACCAGCTGCTTTATGGAATCCCTGTAGTGGTTGAAGACAATGCACCTGCTCTCCGGAAAGATTTCAAACTGCTTTTGCAGGATTTCCTGCAGCAGTGCAAGCTTCGGGTGATTGACTTGCTTTTCACGCAGTCCCTCTGCCAGCTGCATTGCCTGCTGCACGTCAGGGCTTGCAAGGAACTGCCTCAGCGCCCTGCTCCCTTCCTTCCCCTGCTTTTCCTTTGCCCTCTCAAAATAGCCGTGCAGGCTGTTGGTGCCCTGCGTTTCAAGCAGCATGTGCGCATGGCTTGCCTTGAGCAGGGCTGCAACCGCTGTTGCTGCAGCGAAAAGGCTCGGCTGCCTTGCACCCTTCCTTTGGATTTCTCTCCTTATCCTTTCCTGCATCTCAAGCAGGCGCTTTTTTCCGAATCCTGCAGTGCTCCTTGCCCTGCTGAAGCCGAACCTGTTCAGGACAGCGATTTGCTTCTGCATGAAGCGCTCAAGCAGCTGCATTATCTCCCTGAACTGCCCTGGCAGCTCGACAACCCTCCACTCCAGCTTTATTTCATGCGAATATGGCTTCACGTCCTCATCTGCCAGTGACTTGATTTCAATGTTTTTAATGAAAAGGCTGCTGCACACCTCCTTGATGTGCTGCTCCCTACCACCAGGGGAAGCGGTCAAGCCAAGTATAAGCCCTTCCGGGTTCTGCTGCACGTATTTTCTTGCGATGAAGACATAGGCGTAATCGCCTACAGCCCTGTGCGCCTCGTCAAAAATCACGAGGGAAACACTGTTCAGCGAGATTCTCCTCTTCCTCAAATCGTTCTCAATCGTCTGCGGGGTTGCGACAACTATCGCTGCCTGTTCCCACTGCAGCTTGCGCTTTTTCATTGCAACGCTTCCAGTAAGGAGGGGTATCTTCTCCCTGGGCAGCTTCATCAGCCCCTGCATTGTCTTTTGGTGCTGCTGGCACAATGGCTTTGTTGGCGCAAGAAAGAGGATTTTCCCCTCTTTTTCCTTTTCAAGCGAGTCTGCTGCAACAAGCACTGCAACCATTGTCTTGCCAAGTGCAGTGGGTGCAACTACAAGGCTGTTCCCACTAGCTATCACGTTGTTGGCAAGCCTCACCTGATAGGCGCGAGCTTCAATTTTTTTCGCCTTGATTAAGCTGTGCTGCACAAAGCCCTGTTTTTCCTGCATGGCAGAAAAGAAATAGCCAGATACTTATTTTAACCCTTTTTTAGGGAATTTGCAGTTTTTTTAAACTAAAACAGGGCTTTTTTTCCGAAAAAAAGAGATAAATTTAAATATTCTTCCAAAAAAAACCTTATTGTTTGGTTTTATCCGAATCGGAGTTGGTGCTGATGGGTGAACTGCCTTTGGCAGCGGTTGACAGGATTATCAGGAAAGCCGGCGGGCAGAGGGTAAGCGAGGGCGCATCAGCTGCCTTGAGCGAAGTCCTGGAAGAAGAAGGCATAAAAATCGCGCAGAAGGCAGCCGAGTTCAGCAAGCACGCAAAGAGGAAGACGATTACAGGAGAGGACATCAGGCTGGCTGTAAAAAGCATGCCCTGAGCGCTGCTTTCCATCTTTTGCTGGTTTTGACATGGATAAAATCTTGATTCTGGGCGCGCTGCCCCAAAACCAGGAAATGAAGGCCCTCTACGAAGCCATGGCTGAAGTCTGCGAAAAATTTGTGCAATCTGTTTCTTCACCAATTGACACAGCGAAGTTCCATGGCAGCGATTCTGAAAGGTACAAAAGAGCCTTCCAGAAAGTCAAGGAAGCCGATTTAATTATCGGGGAGCAGAGCCTGCCGAGCACTGGCCAAGGAATAGAACTCAGGGAGGCTGCCTTGCAGGGCAAGCCTGTTATTATTGTTGCAAGGGAAGGCAGCGGCATCTCAGGTATGGTGAAAGGCAGCCCGAACATAAAAGAAATAATCCGATACCACAGCCTTGAGGAGCTGAAGAAAAAACTGCAGGGCGCGCTTGAAAAAGGGTAAGTTTTATTTTATCGCTTCCCACAAGACCTGCTCTTTGCTCTTTATTGCGATGCCTTCACCTGTTATCTCAAAGGGGTGCACTGTCTTGCTGTGGTCTGTGCCCCTCATTTTCCTCACGAAAATGCTCCTATTCGGCGGGGTGAAGTACAGGGCGATTACGCCGTCGGTAATGAATTCCTCTACGCCGAACGCACTGAACTCTGTTTTGATGTTCCGCGTTTCAGCCGTGAGGATAGCGGTGCAGTCCAGGTTCTTCAGGCCGTCAACGAACCTGAACAAGAGGCTTCTTACAGCGGCTCTTTCGCCGATCAAATTTGCAAAAGAGGTGGTGGAATCTACGACCAGGCGCCGTATGCCTATTTCCTTCACCAAGCCGGTAATCATTTCCAGCTCTTCGTCAACCAGTTCAGCGAAACTCCTTTTCGGCGAAAGCTTTAACCTGTAAATGTTCAGCATCTTCCTTTCCTGCAGCCTTTTTATGTCCCAGCCAAAGCTTTGCATGTTCCAGGCGATGTTTTTTGGGTTGCTTTCAACAGTAACAAACAAGCCGGGGTCGTCAAAATGCAGCGCACCGTTGTAC
>CAZXIC010000032.1:0-5174 GCA_964640195.1 uncultured archaeon
CCTGGGCCTCGGCTGCCCCCCCTGCCGGAACCTGTATAATCAAATCCTTTTTTCTCCACTGCCTCTTCCCCCCAACATTGCTGGTTTCCATTAGGCCGACATCCACAAGTGTTTTCAAATAAGGGTAAAGGCTTCTCTCATTCTTGTATTCAACACAGAAAATATCTTTTATCCGCCTTCTTATCTCAACCATATCCACCAATTCCTCAAAACCCAAGACGCTTGCAAGGTGGAATGCTTGTGTGTTTTCCTTGAATTTGAGGTGCCCCCAAATAGAATGTATTTCCCCCCCTTTATTGGGCAGCCCTGCGGGCTCTAAATAAATCTTTTGTTTTTCCTCATGGCTCCAACTCTCAAGGCGCCTAAAAGCCCCTATAATTGCCCTTACAGCCCTCTTAAATACCATCATTATAATAATGAGCGTAATTACTTAAAATAATTACGGTAATGACGTGTAATGACAAAATTTCGGTTTTTTTGCTATTTTTGATGTAACCCCCCCCTAAAGTGAGGGGTATTTTGCGCGTATGTACCCTCTAAACTACGTACCTCTAACCGACGCCAGTATAGTTTGTCTTTTCTGGGCAAATCAAAAGCCAAAAACAGCGGGGGGAGGGCTGCCTTGCGGCACTTTAGGGGTTTAGGACTAAAAGTGAGAGGCCTATATTACTAGGATTAGCGGGGGAAGGATTTGAACCTTCGACCTTCGGGTTATGAGCCCGACGGGCACTCCTGGCTGCCCCACCCTAATAGACAGGGCTCCCTTCTAGGGAAACCCCCTTCGCTATAGTGGGTCTTGTTCCCGCTGTGATTTTCAGTAATAACCCTTAAAATACCACCTTTTATTAAGTATAATCTTTTTAATCTTATGAATTTTGTCCAATCTGCAGGTTTTTTTTGTTGAATCAGGCATTAAAACTTTAATCTTGAAAACAAACTTGTTTTTAACCTTTTTTCTGCTTTTTGGGTGGTTTTTTGGGTTTTCAACCCATTGAAGGGCTCTTTTTTATTTGTCCAACTTTATGTGTTTTTTATATGTTTTTCTGCATCTCTTCCATCTGCTTCTTCACGTCGCTTATCTGCCTGCATATGCTTTTCACCCGTTTCTCACTGTCTACTGCCTCCATTATGCCATTGCACTCAGGGCATTTGAATTGGAATTCCGCAGCAACCTCAAACGGAATGCTTGCACATTTCTTTCTACAACTGAAATAAGTATAGGTTTTCTCAAAATCCTGGGCTTTTTCCAGTTTTTCTATTGACTCCCTCTGCTCGTCAACCAGCAGTTCAACAATCCTCCTAGAATTAATGTTCCAAGTATAGCTATACCAACCAGTCCTTTTGTTTTTTGTCTTTTGGTAGCATGCAATGCCGCGGTAATGCAGTCTGTTGAGGATTGTCCTCACCTCCGTGACTTTCAACCGCATTTTTTTTGCCAGTTGCTCATCGGTTACCCTGCTATTTGTCTTCTCGCATATCCTTACAAGGCCGATTGCAAAGTCACCGCCGACGCTCTTTAGGAACTCTTGCACAATCGGAAAGGTGCTGATGCGGATTTTTTTGCCCATTTGCCCACCCTGATTAAATTTATAACCTAAAAATTTTTAAAAAACAATTTATTTTTTTCTTAATTTAACCACTTTTTTGCCCCTGGCTGTCGGTTTGACTGCAATCCCCGCCCCAGCAAAATTTTTCCCCAACTCCCTGCCGTTCTGCAGCCAATCCAATAAAACAGCCAATGCGGCTATCTCGCTGTGCGGCTGCCCGGTCACAGCGACGTTTGCATCGCTTTGCCTGTAGACATCTCCTTCAACCTTTTGGCCGCCGATTATTGCCAATACTTTGCGCTTTTTCCGCAGCTTTCCTATTTCGCGCTGCAGCGGCAGCCCGTACATCGTGAGATGCACAACAAAGAACCCTTTTTTCTTGTGGCTGTTTACTGTTTTTCTCCAGCTGTCTGTGAAGGACACTTTGAAATGCCCGCCCCAGCGCAGGGCCACTCCTTCTGCGCTTTTAAGCAAGTTCTCATCCTTGTCGCCTGCAATAATAATCCCCCTTGCCCCGAACGCCCTTGCAACAAGACAGCAATGTGAGGTAACCCTACAATCCCTCACAGCTCTGTGCCCATAGCGCAGTACGGCAATCTGCTGAACCGCCATATATTTATATTATCTATAAGCAGTTTTTATTAATTGAAAGCATGGTTTGGTGCAGAAAATGCTCGACATAAACCTGATTAGGAACAATCCAAGCGCGGTGGAAAAGGATTTGAAGAAAAGAGGCGACAAGAAGAAACTGGGGTGGGTTGGCGACCTGCTTGCAAAAGACAGGCGATGGCGCGACCTTAAACAAGAAATAGACCGCCTCAGGCAGCGCAGAAACCAATTGGGCAAGCAGGTAGAGCAACTAAAGAGCCAGGGGAAAGACGCAAGCAGCCTGCTGCAGAAGGCAAAGAAAATGCCGGAACAGATAAAGGAAAAAGAAATAGAAATCGCTGCCTTGAGAGAAAAGATTGATTATTACTTAATGCACCTCCCAAACCTCTTGCATGAATCAGTTCCTGTTGGAGAGAGCGAGGACGGTAATGTTGTTGTAAGAAAGTGGGGCAAGCCACGCAAACCGTCTTTTGAAGTCAGGCACCATGGCCAGCTTGCGGCAGAGCTGGGCATAGCAGACTTTGAGAGGGCGGTTAAAATAAGTGGCACCGGCTTCTTTATTTTGCGCGGCAGCCTGGCCTTGCTTGATTTGGCTTTGCAGCGTTTTGCAATAGACCTGCTCCTAAAAAAAGGCTTTACTTTGATACAACCGCCTTTCATGTTAAGGAGAAAGCTCTATAGGGGTGTTGTTGACTTGGAGGACTTTGAAACCGTGATGTATAAGGTTGCCGGCGAGGAGCAGCACCTGATTGCAACATCAGAGCACCCGATGGCAGCAATGTACATGGGGGAGATATTGGAGGAAAAGCAGCTGCCGATAAAGCTGGCCGGCGTCAGCGCCTGCTTTAGGAGGGAAATAGGCAAACACGGCTTGGACGAAAGGGGGTTTTTTCGCGTGCACCAATTCAACAAGATAGAGCAATTCATTTTTTGCACGCCGCAGGAAACCTGGAAATGGCACGAAGCGCTTGTGAGAAACGCAGAAGAAGTGCTGCGCAAGCTGCTAATCCCCTACAATGTTTCAAACGTCTGCACAGGCGACATTGGAACGGTTGCGGCAAAAAAGGATGATGTAAATGGCTGGTCGCCAAGGGAGCAAAAGTACATTGAGCTGATGTCATGCAGCAACTGCACAACCTACCAGAGCGCAAGGCTCGGCATCAGGTATAGGAAGCTTGACAGGGCCAAGGAATTGGTGCACACCTTGAACGCCACAATGGTCGCAACAACCCGCACCCTGCGGTGCATCATTGAGAACTACCAGACAAAGAAGGGAACAATCAAGGTTCCAAAGGCATTGCAGCGCTACATGAACGGCTTGAAGGAGATAAAGGGAGCAGCGGAAGAGTAATTGTTTTAAATTCGTTCAGCACTTAATTTTTATATAAGTTGATTCTCTATATCTTTTGTATGGGCCCGTAGCTCAGTCTGGTAGAGCACCTGATGTTGCGGTTAAGCAGCAGGTGTAGCTCTTATCTTCCAGATTGGGAGCGACCAGAAGGCGTGCTCTTTGCGGAGGCGCCTGGTTTAGGTGTCGGGGGTTCGAATCCCTCCGGGCTCGTTTCTTTTCTTTTTTTGTAACTGTTTTAAATGCTTTTCCAAACACCTTGTTTTAAGTGGGCCCGTAGCTCAGTCTGGCAGAGAAGGGAGAGCTTAAGCTCCCTTTCGCTACAAGCACTTGGCTTTTAAGGGAATTCAAATCCGGAGGCGACCAAAGAAGCACGGCGGTTAAACCCTGCTTCGGTCGGGGTGTCCGGGGTTCGAATCCCCGCGGGCTCGCTTTTTCTATTTAAACTTTTTCAACAGCGCATCAAGCAGTTGAGGAAATGCCACATAGCCTGTTCTTTCGTTAAAATGCCCTGCCCCCTTAATCTGAATGATTTTTGCACCAAGCTTTTCTGCAACCTCTTTTGACTTGGCAGCCGGCACAAAGGGGTCGTTGTCAGAGCAAAACACCACCATCCCCGAGCAGTTCTCTCCAATGCATTTCCAGTCAAAGCTTTCATCAAGAAAATCTTTATTAGCTTCATCCACCTCTTTTCCCAATTTGCCAATGAACGGCGCCACAAGTATTGCTCCCTTGACCTTTGCTCCCTGTTCTATTTTTCTCAGGGCGAGGATGCAGCCTAGGGAGTGCGCAACTAGCACAGTTCCCCTGTCCAAGAATCTGTGATATTTGCCAAGTTCGTTCAGCCATTCTTTGAGTCTGGGTTTGTCCGGCGCGGGCAGGTCCGGAACTTTGCACTCTATGCCCCGTTTCTCAAGTTCCTCCCTCAGCCAGGGAAACCAGTTCTCCCTGCTGTTTCCTGCCGTGCCATGCAAGACAAGAACTTTCATACTATTATCCTATGCCGCCAATCTTTTGTTAAGAATAGCGGAACCGCCCTTGTGCTAACTTAATTTCTTCTCACAAAGCACAACGTTTAAAACAATTCACTTGAATAAATCCTATGCTGGGGTTGTAGCTCAGCCTGAACGAATTGTGGGATAACTCACGTTTGTGGCTTAGGAGAGCACATGGCTGAAGACCATGGTGTCGCGGGTCCAAATCCCGCCAACCCCATTGAAAGCAGCAGAATCCAAATAGGCTGATTGTTATGTCCCTAAATTTTGTTTTGCCCCTTTTAGTGCTGATGATAGCCTATGATTTGTCAATTCACATAATCTATTTGCTTGGATTTGAAGACTTCTTTTTAAAACGCAAAATAAATTACTGGCCACGGTGGCACTGGCGCGGCAGAAAATACCAGCTATTTTGGGCAACCTACTGGAGTATTGCGCTTATCCTTGCTTTAATTTACATTTTAAGCCTATGGGTTTGAAACAAGCTTTAAATTACTTTCTGGGCAGATTTTCTACTGCCATGTCTGTGGGGAAACAATTGGTTGTTTTGACAGCTATGCTGCTTTTATTACCACTAGCGCTTGCTTTGGATGCCCCCGTTGTAACAAGCAGCACGCACCCAGAGGGGGAATGGAGCAATTCAGAGGCAATCAATTTTTCTTGGGGGGATGTAAA
>CAZXIC010000033.1:0-4828 GCA_964640195.1 uncultured archaeon
GAATACGAGTTTATGAGGAACAACAAGCAGTATGATTTGCTTGAAAGGAACATCAAAGCATTGGTGGAGAAAAGGAAAGAGCTGAATGCAAGCAAGCCCTTTATCCAGGTGACAACAACATTGCTGGATGAAACAGAGGAGCAGATTAAGGGATTTTACGACAAATGGCAGGGCATTGCAGACGCGGCTGACCACTGGTATACATCATTCCAGAGGTTGGATGGCGTTGAGAGGGTGAAGCCCTTGCTCGAAAGGCAGAGGGTGCAGGAAGCTGTTGCGGAAAGGGAGAAAAGCAGCGGCAGGAACTGGAGGTGCAACGACATAATGGTCAAGATTGGCGTAAACTGGGACGGCACTGTAACTGCGTGCTGCGGCGACTTTGACAACTCCCTAAAGGTTGGCGATGTCAAGCAAAGCAGCTTGAAGGAAATCTGGCACAGCGGGAAAATGAATGCCCTGAGGAAAATTCTTGGAAAAGGTGAAAGGGGCAAAGTGCCGTTCTGTTCAAAATGCACTTCAAAATTTTAGGTGAAAAACAGTGAAAGCAATCAGGATTGGAGCAAAGCAGGTTGGCAAAGGCAAGCCATGCTTCATTATTGCAGAGGCAGGCTTGAACCACAACGGAAAGCTTGCTCTGGCAAAGAAAATGGTTGATGCAGCTGCTGCTGCCGGGGCTGACGCAGTCAAGTTCCAGGCATTCAAAGCAGAGGATTTGGCAACAAAAGAAACAGCAGTTGCTGCTTACGCTGCAAACAACGTTGGCAAAAGGATTTCACAGCAGCAGCTTCTTAAAAAGTATGAATTGAAGCCAAAGGAATTCAGGGCGTTGAAGAGATACTGCGACAGCAGGAACATTATTTTCCTGGCGACGCCGCACACCGGCGGGGAAATAGCGGAGTTTGTTGGAAGCCTAACCCCTGCTTTCAAGGTGGGATCAGGCGACTTGACAAATACGCCTTTCCTGGAACAACTTGCAGGAAAGGGAAAGCCGATGCTTATTGCAACAGGCATGGCAACAATGCGCGAGGTGAAAGAAGCGCTTAAGGCAATTTACAAAACAGGCAACAGAGAGGTTGTCGCGCTGCACTGCACTACAGCCTATCCCTGCGCTTTCAAGGATGTTAACCTCAGGGCAATGCAGTCAATGCAGCGTGAGCTAAACTGCCTGGTCGGATACTCAGACCACACGCTTGGCATCGCTGTGCCTGTTATGGCTGTTGCCCTCGGCGCCAGGGTAATTGAAAAGCACTTTACGCTAAGCAGGAAAATGAAGGGGCCAGACCACAGGGCTTCCCTTGAACCCCTGCAGCTCAAGGAAATGGTTGAATGCATCAGGGCTGCTGAGGCTGCATTAGGCAGCAATGCAAAGAAGCCGGCAGCTGCGGAGCTGAAAATGCGGCCTTACATAAGGAAAAGCGTTGTTGCTGCAAAAGACATCGGGAAAGGTACAATGGTTAGAGCAGAGATGCTCTGCATCAAGAGGCCAGGCACTGGATTGAGCCCTGCTCTGCTGAAAAAAATTGTTGGGAGAAAAGCCAAAAGGAAAATAAAAAAAGGCAGTTTGCTTCTCTTAGGTGATTTGCTGTGAAGAGGAAGGTCTGTGTTCTGACTGGCACGAGGGGCGGCTATGGGGTTCTCAAGCCATTGATGCTTGAGATACGCAAAAGCAAACTACTGCAGCTGCAGGTTGTTGCCAGCGCTATGCACTTGCTGAAGCGGTTTGGCTACACAGTCAGCGAGATAGAGCGGGATGGCATAAAAATAGATGCAAAGCTAAACATAGCTTTCGATTACGATTCAGGCGAAGCAATGGCAAAGAGCATCGCAAAGGGAATCAACTCATTCACAGCGTGCTTTAAGAGACTAAAGCCTGCTGTTGTGGTTATCCTCGGCGACAGGATGGAAGCCTTTGCTGCATCGGTTGCAGCAGCCTGCCTGAACATCCCGATAGGGCACCTACACGGCGGCGACTCCGCAGGGGCAGGGGTTGACGAGGTCTTCAGGTACAATGTCTCAAAGTTTGCGAACATCCATTTTGCCGCAACAAAAAAAAGCGCTGCAAGGCTTAAGGCAGCAGGCGAGCAGCCCTGGAGAATCCACGTTGTTGGCGCACCTGGCCTTGACTCGGTATGTGCAGCAGGCTATCCAAAAAAGAGGGATGTGTGCAACAGGCTTGGCTTGGATTCGAGCAAGCCGATTATTCTGGCTGCGCAGCACAGCGTTACAACAGAGCCAAATGACGCTGCAAGGCAGATAGGGGAAACAATGGAGGCACTGCGACAGCTTGGCGAGCAGGCAATTGTTGTTTACCCAAACTGCGATGCAGGCGGCAGGAGAATGATAAAGGTCATTGAGCGCTATAGGAAAGTGCCTTTCATCAAGCTATTCAAAAACATTGAGCACAACCTCTTTGTTGGTTTGCTGCACTGCGCAGGCGCAATGGTTGGCAACAGCAGCTGCGGCATTGTGGAAACCCCTTCGGTTGGCTTGCCGACTGTTAACATTGGGACAAGGCAACTTGGCAGGGAGCGCTCAACGAATGTTATTGATGTGCCCCATGACAGCCAGAAGATAAAAAAGGCAATCAGAAAAGCGCTGTATGACAAGCGCTTTATTGCAAGGGCACGGAACTGCAAAAGCCCTTACGGCAATGGCACTGCAGGAAAAAAAATTGTAAAGATTCTGGAAGGGATTAAGATAGACGCAAGGCTGTTGCAGAAGAAGACAATTTGAGGTGCAGAACTGGAAAATATTTAATGGGGCATTGGAATTCTGGAAAAAATTTGAAGGTGTTTGGATTGAAAATCGTTTACATCAGCATGAACACGCTTGGCTTGAATTGTTTGGAAGAATTGCTGTTAGAAAAGGCGGACGTCAGGGCAATATTCACGCTGGATGAACGGTTTGCTGCAAAAGTTTCAGACTTCGAGCAGTTTGGCGCCATTGCTGAAAAGCACGGGATTCCGCTCTTCAAGGTAAGGAACATCAATGAGCCAGAAAACCTGCACAAAATAAAAGAGCTTGAGCCAGACATTGTTTTTGCGATCGGCTGGAGCCAGATTCTGTCAAACCAACTGCTTGCAATACCCAAAAGAGGCTGCGTTGGAATGCATCCTGCGCTTCTCCCTAAGAACAGGGGCAGGGCAGCAATCCCCTGGCAGATTCTGCTGCACGAAAGGGAAAGCGGCTTGAGCTTCTTCTGCCTGCGCAGCGGAGTTGACAACGGGCCAATAATTGCACAGAAGAGGTTCAGGCTCGCGGAAGATGAAACTGCAACCACGTTTTATGGGAAGATTGTAAGGCTTGGCAGGGAAATAATCAGGGAGAATTTCAAGGCGCTTGCTGCCGGAAAGGCAAGGGCAAGGGAGCAGGATGAAAGCAGGGCAACCTATCTTGCGAAGAGGACGCCTGCCGACGGCTTGATAGATTGGGATAAGAGCAATGCTGACGTTTACGATTTGGTTAGGGCAACAACAAAGCCTTATCCTGGGGCGTTCACCTACTACAACGGAAGGAAGCTGGTTGTTTGGAGCGCTGACGTTGTAAGAGGCAACAGGTTCATCGGCGTGCCGGGGCAGGTGCTGGATATCGGTAAAAGGGGGGCAGTTGTTGCCTGCGGCAGCGGCAATGTTTTGCTTAAGGAAGTGCAACTTGAAAACGATGGAATCAAAAATGCAAGTGAGGTTTTCAAAAAAGTTCATGAAAAGCTGGGCAGGAGGGTAGTTGAATGAATGTTCTGGTTACAGCGGCACATCAAAGGTTTTGTGGAAAGAAGGTGATTGAATGAACGTTTTGGTTATAGCCCCGCATCCAGATGATGAGGTTATTGGCTGCGGCGGAACAATTGCAAAGCTTGCTGCAGCAGGCCACAAAGTGTTTTGGTGCATTGTCACAAAGCCGACTGGAAACCTCTACTCAAGGGAAGTGATTGAGAGGAAAATGCAGGAAGTACAGCAGGTAAAAGAAGTACTTGGAATAAAAAAGATTTTCTTCTTGCAGTTTCCAACTGAAAAGCTTGATAGCATTTCAAACGCTGATTTGTACAAGGCAATATACAACTGCGTTAATGAAGTGAACCCAGGCATTGTGTTTTTGCCTCACAAGGGAGACATAAACAAGGACCACAGGATTGTGTTTGACGCAGCAATGTTTACCCTGAGACCAAAGCCTGGCTCAATCGCAAGGAAGATTCTAAGCTATGAGTGCATTAGTTCAACTGAATGGAGCGAGAAAACAAAAGAAAGCACCTTTATGCCGAATGTTTTCGAGGACATCACACTGTTCTTGGACAAGAAGCTTGAGGCAATGAGGCTGTACAAAACAGAGATACAGCGCTTTCCGCATCCAAGAAGCATCAAGGGCTTGAAGGCAAACGCTGAAAAGCGAGGAACAGAGGTTGGCGTAAGGGCTGCAGAGGCATTCGCGCTTGTAAGGGAAGTGAGCAAGTAAATGAGCGAGGGCTTAAAGGAGAACTATGGGAAAAGCAAGGGGTGGATAGGTAATGGCTGAAGAGAGATTCAAGAACTGGAAATACCCAAAAATTGAAGAAGGGAAGCTTACAAAGTACAATTGGCTGGTGCAGCACAAGGAAGGACTGCGGCTTGGCTTCAAGACAGACATTGGTGCCTTTACTTACATCAACGCAAAGTACGGCGTTGAAATAGAGGAAAGGGTGCAGGTTGGCTCGCACTGCAGCATTTACAGCGAATCAACGATTGACAACAAGAAGGGGAAAATTGTTTTGAAGCGCAACAGCAAAATTGGCTCGCATACCACCATAATGCCAGGCCTAACAGTCGGAGAGAACAGCGTTGTCGGGGCGCACAGC
>CAZXIC010000034.1:0-4250 GCA_964640195.1 uncultured archaeon
CCTTCGGCCTGTGTGTCTTTACGCCAAAGCGCTTTACAGGCCCCTGCATTCCCTTGCCCTTTGTTACTGCCTTTACGTCAACAAACTGCCCGGCAGAGAAAACATCGTTTACACCAATCTCCCTTCCCAGCATTTCCTTTGCATAGCGCAGCTGCTGTTCCGGGCTGCCGCTTAATGCGACCTCAGCCACGTCCGGCTTCTTTTTGCCTATGGTTGTTGCTGCAGGCTGGCTGTGGCACAACAGCCTAAGTGCAACGATTTTCCCTTTCTCATTCTCCAAATCGTCAAGCGTTCTTGCAGCCTTTTCTTTTTCCTGCCCCCGCTTCTCTCCCGCCTTAATTCCCTCTTTCTCCTTTTCCTGCGCCTTAACTGTTGCTCCAGCAGCTTCCTTTTTTCCTTCTTTTTCCGCAGCCTTTTCCTTTTTCCCGTGCTTGTGCCTGAATGTGGTGATTTTCCTCAGCAGTTGCCTGTCAACACTCGGGGCAAAGACATCAATGAATGCAGCAGTGCCATATCCCTTTTCCGCTTTTTTGTATGCCCTTATTCCAAAAACTTTGAGTGCAGGGCACTCAATAACAGTTACAGGCACTGCTGTTTCCTGCCCAAAAGTAGCGCCTTGCTCATGTGCATCTCTCCCAAGCACATGCGTCATCCCGGATTTGTAGCCAAGGAAGCTAACAGGCTTGCTTGTTTCGCCTTCCTTTACAGTCATGGCTGGAAAAGAGCGGAAGCTAGGGGTTTCCTTGGCAGCCCTTTTCCTTGGGTAGAAGGCGAGGCTGCCTGCCCTTGGCCTGAACTTCTTCACCATTCTTATCTGCCCCAGTCTAATGCCAGTTAAATCACTGGCGTGAGGAATTCCCATGCTGAAGCAATCGCTTGATTGCTTCAAAATCCGCCAATCAGAAGGGGTATCTTAATTGGCATTTACATCCGCTGCGGCTTCGCAGCAGATGCAGTGTACGCAATTTAATATTATAGATTACTCCATTGGAAAGCTTTAAAAAAGGGATTTACTGGCTTTTGTGATTTAAAATAAAATTAAAAATAAGAAAAAAAGCAGGGGGGACAGAAGAAACCCCCCTTCGCTGAACTTATCTGAAGTAGCTCATCACTGAACTGAAGCCAGTGTGCAGTGCGCTGAAAGGCTGCTTGAAGGCTGTGTTCATCCTGACAGCTATGCCAGCCCTCTTCGCACTCCTTGCTGTCTTCATTGCCTTGACTTTCTTTGCCCTTGCGCTTCTGCATTTCCTTGCTTTCCTTGTTCTCTTTGCCATGATTTCACCTCTTAACCGTTTTGCAGTTTTTTATAAGGAAGAAAAAAAGCATTCCCTTGTTTTTTAGTGCCGGAGGATGAGGTAAAGCAGCGCCACTATTACAATGACAAGCCCGGCTGCTGTAAGGTTCTCACCCAAAACAACAAAGCCGGTTGATACCGCATTTGCCATCCCCTGGATTAAGTCCTCTGCAGGTGTTTGTTCCTTGGCAGGGCTTTCTGGTTGAGGCTGTTGCTGCGCTCCGGCTGCGGTTATTTCCGTCCTCTTTTCTGTTTTGCACCCAAGCGCTTCAATCGAATATAACAAGGTGCTTTGCTGCAGTTTGCTGCTGACAGAAATGTTTTCTGCTACCGTTGAATGCTTTGGGACGCTAATCAAAGCAGGGTTTACACTTAAGCCAGCCCCCTGAAGCCTGATTGTCGCCCTTGCGCCTGTCCTGTTGTCAATCGTAATCGGTATGCTGCCTGTTGTGCCTATTTCCTGCTCTTCAGGAACAGCCAATGAAAAACCAGCGCATCCAAGCGGCTCAAACTCTGCAGGTTCAGGAAATGCAGCGCGCTCCTCAATTATGACAGGGAAGGCGTTAAGCCCATCACCGCTTATGTAGCAGCTTTCCTGGTTTTGGAAGTGCCCCCTTACTTCAACGAATGCGTTCTCCACGCCAGGCGTGGCTTCATCGTAAGCCCTGACAACCACATTGACATAAGACACGCTGTCTGGTTTTACAACTTTCCCATAGCCATTTTCCTCTGCAACAAAGTTGCTGCTGTTGTCAAAAACGCTTACATAGTCAATCAAAAAGTTTTCACTCGCATGATTCTCCAAGTAGAATGTGGTGTAAACAGTACTGCCCTGTTCAACCCTCACAACCCTGTCGTCCAAGGAGATTTCAGCGCATTCATCCCCTTCCCAGTAATCAGGCTCAGTGCCTGGGCTGACATTTTCCACAAAGACAGTGAATCGCTCTTCATCAGGGTCACTGTAACTGCAATAAACTCCGTGCTCAAACTTGCCCCTTGCCCTAAGCTCTACAGTGTCCTGCCTGTCCCTGCTGACGCGATTTGCAGCAATTTTTACCCTGAAGTCCCTGCTGTCATCTGCCGCTATGCTGCTTGGTTTGGAGTAAAGGGTTGCGTCAAAGTAAGGGCTGTCATCTTCGACCTCAATGCCGTACAATTCAAAATCATCTTCGCCTAAATTTTCAATGCTAAAACTGTACGTCCCCCTTTTTCCCTCGTCAATGTAAACGTCTTCTGCATGCAACACTATGTCCCGGCATTCACCTTTCCCAATGCCATCGCCTTCTTTTTCCACTGTTACGTCAAAGTAGAATTTGCCAATGTCTCCAAAAGAGCAGTAGGTTCCGTCGTCAAAGTAGCCCCCGATTTTAATGTACGCTTCGCCTATTTCCTCAGCATCAACACCGCTTGCCTTGACCTTGAGCGTTATTTCCCCTTGGCCTTCCGCATCAATTTCGCTGGGGTAATCTGTTACGCTCACAGTAAAAGGGCTGTCACTGTCTTCCTTGTATGCAACAACCTCGTAGACATCAAACTGCTCTTCAGAATCATTGTAAACTGGAAAATAAAAATATTTTGTTGAGTTTCCCGCTGTTGTTATATCCTCTGCCTCAACCCACACGTCCCAGCACTCTGCAGCGCTGGCGCTGGCTAAACAGGATGCGAGCAAGATTAGCAGAATTCCCACCATTGCTGCTATATGCTTCATTATAAAGAATTGGTGCGGCACCACTATTTAAATGTTACTGATTAACCCAATAAAGTGAATAATTCCTGTTTTTTTGCTGCTTTGGCGCCCTAGGGCCTTATTCGCATCGCCATTTCTATGCTGTTTACGCTTGCAGCCAGCGCTGAAAAGGTCACACCAAACAGAAAAACAAGCGTCAGTCCGGCAATGATTCCTGCAGCAACCCCCATGAGGGCGTAGTCCAGGGTTCTTACAGGCATTTCAAGCTGCATTGCTCATCCCTTCACGCAAATCATGGGCAGCACCCTTGCAACCTTTTCCGTAATGCCTGCATCGTGCATTACGTTCACGACATCTGTCACGTCCTTGTAGGCATTGGGTGCTTCCTCTGCGATGCCCCTCCAGCCATGGGCTTTTATTACAATTCCTTTTCCTGCCAATTCCCTTACAATCGCCTCGCCTCTCCATTCCCTTGTCGCCTGCACCCTTGACATTACCCTGCCTGCACCATGCACAGTGCTGCCAAAAGTTTCCTGCATTGCCCTGCCTGTTCCAGCCAAGATGTAAGAGAAAGTCCCCATTGTCCCGCCAACCAGGACAGGCTGTCCAGATGCCCTGTACTTTTCAGGCACCTCCTTTCTCCCAGGCCCGAAGCCCCTCGTGCTGCCCTTCCTCTGCACCAGCAGCTCAAGGTTCTCTCCATTCAATTCATGCCGCTCAATTTTTGCAGTGTTGTGCCCAACATCGTAAAAAGTCTTTACTTCCTTCTCGTCCAGGCCAAAAACCTCCCTGAAGCTCTGCCTCACAAGGTGCCCTATCACCTGCCTGTTTGCAAAAGCGCAGTTGATTCCGGATTTTACCGCACCAAAATACCTTTCCCCTTCCGGGCTGCGTATCGGTGCGCACACCAGCTCCCTGTCCTTTATTTTAATCTTATACTTCCTAACCGCTTCATCCAATTCCCGGAGATAATCTGTTCCAATCTGGTGCCCCAGAGCCCTGCTGCCGCAGTGAATTGAAACAATTGCCTGCCCCTGCTGCAATCCAAATGCTTTCGCCTTTTCCTCATCAAAAATCTCATCAACGCACTGCACCTCGCAGTAGTGGTTGCCGCTGCCAAGCGTGCCAACCTGCTTGAATTGCCTCTGCTTTGCTTTTACGCTGACCGCTTCGGGCATTGCCCCCTCAATCCGCCCCTTTTCTTCAATAAATTGCAAATCCTCTTTGAATCCATAGCCCTGCTCTACCGCGTACTCTGCTCCCTTAACC
>CAZXIC010000035.1:0-4090 GCA_964640195.1 uncultured archaeon
GCATTGGCCCATGGAACCCCTCGACCGTGATGTTCACTGTTGCAAGGGCTGGCCAGATGGGCTACCACAGCAGGTGCGAGCTGAACAAGAAGGTTCTGAAAATTGGCTCTGCAGCAGAGGCTGAAACTGTCAGCCCCGCAAGCGGGTTCAAAAACTACGGCACGCTGCGCAATCCCTTCCTGCTTTTGGCTGGCTCTGTCGCAGGACCTGCAAAAAGAGCAGTCAGCTTGAGGTCGGGCATCAGGAAGGCGCCTCTGCAAAGGTACAAGCTTGAATCCTTGGACTACGTTGCAACAAGCAGGGAAAAGCCTGCTGCAATCGTTGAAGAAGAGGTAAAGGCAACACACGTTGTGGCAGGGAAAGAGGAGAAGAAGGAAAAGAAAAGCGTTGAGGACGAGATTTCCGCGGCAGTGAAAGGCGAAGAGAAAAAAGGGGAGGAAAAGGAAAAGTGAATTGCCTGGCAGAAGGGAAGCCGAGAAAAACTGGAAGAAAATGTTTGGAAAAAGCAGGTGAAAAGTGAAGGAAAAGGAAATTTTGGGCAGAAGAATGGTGAGAAAATAAAAATTGCGGTTCAAAAGGTTTTTTTATGAGGGCAGGTGTTTTTTCGCTGGACGGAAAGAAGCTGCGTGAGATAGAGCTGCCGGCAGAGTTTTCCTCAGGTGTTGACCTCCAGCTTATCAAGAGGGCTGTTTTGAGTGCCCAGGCTGCCGCAATCCAGCCCAGGGGCACTAAGCGAAGGGCTGGCAGGGATAATACCGCAAAATATATCGGCAGGAGGTCTATGCCTTCCACTGAAAGGGGCATAAATGTCGGCAGGGCAAGGCTGCCGAGGCTGAGGAACAGGAGGGGCAGGATTTACGGAAGGGTTGCGAGGGTGCCGCAGGCTGTTGGCGGTCCGAAAGCGCATCCGCCGAAAACAGAGAAAAGGCGAGGCGAGAAAATCAACAAAAAGGAGCGCAAGGCTGCCCTGCGCTCAGCAATTGCCGCCTGCGCAGACAGAAAGCTTGTCGGAAAGAGGCACAGGCTGGGCAATGGGGTGCAGCTGCCGGTTGTTGTTGAGGATGTATTTGAAAAACTGAGCAAAACACGCGAGGTTGTTAAGGCATTCAAGGCACTGGAGCTAATGCAGGACCTTGAGTACGCGAAAGCAAAGAGAAGGCGCAGGGCAGGAAAGGGGAAAAAGAGGGGGAGAAAGAAAAAGCAGAAGAAAAGCGTTTTGATTGTAACAAAGGAAGACAGCAGGGTGAACAGGGCAGCAAGGAACCTGCCCGGCGTTGAGTGCAGCACTGTGAGAAACCTGAATGCGGAACTGCTTGCACCGGGCGCAGAACCAGGCAGGTTGACTGTGTGGAGCGAAGGCGCTGTAAGGGCGCTGGCTGCGGGGAAGTGAATTTGGAATGCCAAAGAAGGAAGGGAAAAGAGCGGTGGAAAAAGAAGGGTGGAAGGCGGAGGAATCCGAAGTAATCCTGTATCCCCTGATTAGCGAAAAGGCTGTGAACATGATTGAGAAAGAGAACAAGATTTGTTTCATTGTAAACAAGCTGGCAACAAAGCGCAATGTGCGCCGGGTTGTGGAAAAGCTCTACAATGTGAAGGTTGACGAGGTAAGGGTCCTGAATGACAGAAAGGGAAGGAAGAAGGCGATTGTGAAAATAAACAAGCAAAGCAAAGCAGATGAAATTGCGACAAGGCTCGGCGTGGTATAAAAAAAAGGAAGTGTTTTTATGGGCAAACGGTTGAGGCAGCAAAGGCGCGGCAGAGGAACAAGCACTTTCAGGGCAAAGAGAAGGGGCATTAAAGCGGAATACGTTTCGCTAAACGAAAAGCAGCGGGCCTCTTCACTACAAGGTCAGGTTATTGACCTGCTCAAGGAAAGCGGCAGAAACAGCATACTTGCATTGGTCATGTTTGAGGATGACAGCACAAACTACGTCATAGCAGCAGAGGGCATGGCTGTTGGGCAGAGTGTCGCGTTTGGCAGGAATGCAGCTATTGCCATAGGAAATGTTTTGCCCCTTGCAGGCATCCCAGAGGGCTGCCCGATATTTGACATTGAGAAAGAGCCTGGCGACGGGGGCAAGCTGGCTAGGGGCAGCGGTGCATACGCCTTGCTTGTTTCAAGAGACAATAGGCATGCATATGTGAAACTGCCCAGCGGAAAAACCCTTGCATTGAACCCTGCCAACAGGGCAACGATTGGCTGTTCCGCTGGCGGTGGCAGGAAAGAGAAGCCAATGGTAAAAGCAGGGAACAGATTCCACTTCATGGCTGCAAGAAGCAGGCACTACCCAAGCGTGAGAGGGGTTGCAATGAACCCGCCTGACCATCCGTTCGGCGGCAGCCAGCATCACGCCGGGAAAAGCAAGAGTTCTAGCAGGCACGCCCCGCCCGGCAGGAAGGTCGGCTCAATTGCAAGCAAGCGCACAGGAAGGAGGAAAAGGTAAAGCGGTGGAGCAATGGCCAAAAAGGAATTCACTTTCAGGGGGAAAACGCTGCAGGAACTGCAGCAGCTCACAGTACAGGAGTTTGCCAAGCTGTGCAACAGCAGGGGCAGGAGAAGCCTGCTGAGGGGCGTTGACAGGCAGCTGCTCAGGAAGATAGAGAAGGCAAGGGCAGAGCAGAAAGCAGGGAAGAAGCAGAAGGTAATCAGGATGCACCAGAGGGACACAATTATAATACCGCAAATGGTTGGCCTGTTGTTCGGCGTTCACAGGGGGAACAACTTTGATGTTTTTGAAGTAAAGCCAGAGATGCTTGGCCATTATCTGGGGGAAATGGTTTTGACAAGAAAGAAGCTGGCGCACGGAAAAGCAGGGATTGGTGCAACGAGAAGCAGCACTGCAATCAGCGCAAGGAAGTAACGCGAGAATGGTGAAAGCATGGTGAAGAAAAATTACCAGAAAAAATTTCCAAGCGAGAAGGGGATTGCAAAGGCAATGGCAAAAAACCAGGGGATTTCAGTAAAGTACGCAACAGAGCTGTGCAGGGAGATAAGGGGGAAACGGCTTGACAAGGCTGCTGCAATGCTGCAGAGAATTGCGGAGAAAAAGCAGTTCCTGCCCCTGAGGCGCTACAGGAAAAAGGTCCCGCACAGAAGGGGCCAGAGCATGTCAAAAGTCAAAAGCGGCAGGTTCCCGGCAAAAGCCTGCAGGGTTTTTTTGAAGCTGCTGGACAGCGTCAAAGCCAATGCAGACTTTAGGGGCTTGGACGCAGAAAATCTGCTGATAGCGCACTGCTTTGCTTCAGCAGGCTTCAGGCGGAGGGGCATGCAGCCGAAGGGCGCAATCGCCGGAAAAAGAAGACAAAGGAAGAGCTGCCACCTGGAGATAATTGTAAGGGAGGCAAAGTAATGCGAGCCGAAGGCGAGCACATTGGATTCGCGAAGCGAATCCGATTAATTCACAGCCGGAATTGTCCGGCTTGGGAGGCAAAGTTTTAGCGCAGGACTAAAATCAAGGTGTTTTGCTGTGATTGA
Organism: uncultured archaeon; assembly: GCA_964640195.1. Lineage (GTDB taxonomy): Archaea > Iainarchaeota > Iainarchaeia > Iainarchaeales > CAZXIC01. The sequence goes on from CAZXIC010000035.1 coordinate 3,476, forward strand.
AAGGGTTTTTGTTGAGCAGGGGATGAGGAAAATCCAGCTGGAGAAGTACTTGAAAGGGCAGCTGGACAGGGCTGGCTTCACTGGCCTGGAGATGGTGAAGACGCCCCTTGTTACAAGGATTGTTTTGCATGTTGCAAGGCCCGGCCTAGCAATCGGCAGGGGCGGGCAAAACATCAGGCAGCTCACTGAAGAGATTGCACAGCACTTTGGCATCGAGAACCCGCAGATTGAAATTCAGGACATCAAGCAGCCGGAGCTTGACGCAAAGGCAACGGTTGACAGGATGGTCGGCTTGCTTGAGAGGGGCTACAGCTGGAGGAGCGTTTCTTTTAACACCATCAGGAACATAATGGAGGCAGGCGCGCAGGGCGTTGAACTGATTCTGAAGGGAAAGCTGAGCGGGAAGGGCGGCAGGAAGAGGAAGCAGAGAATCGCCCAGGGTTACATGAAAAAGGTCGGCGGGCAGACAAGGCTGGTTGACTACGCAAAGGGCAGCGCCTATCCAAAGGCTGGCGCGATTGGAATAAAGCTCAGGCTGATCAGACCGGAAACTGTTTTCCCTGACAAGGTGAATGTCAGCGAATTGATTGAGAAGAGGGAAGCGGCAAAGGAGGG
>CAZXIC010000036.1:0-2126 GCA_964640195.1 uncultured archaeon
CCCGTATCTTTTGGCAGAATTCAACAACCCTGCTTTCTTTCAAGGTAAATGTTTCGTCCCAGATGTGGAAGCCGTGCACGCCAAACCGTTCCCCCACATATTTTATCTCTTTGATAACGTCATCTAGGTCCCTGAACTCCGCCCTCTTGTCTGCTTTTTTGCTGTTGCAGCAGAAAGTGCAGCTGAAGGGACAGCCCCAGCCCGTTTGCAGGGGAAAAGCCCTCTCACCTGTTGAAAGGTAGAGTGTTAATTTGTAGCTTTCAATCGGCATCAAGTGCCAAGCTGGAAAAACCTTCTTGTCAATTGCAGGCTGCTTGCTTCTCTTGTTTACAACCAGTTTGCTGCCCTTCTTGAAGGCAATTCCCTCCGAAGAGAAAATATCTTCTTTTTTCTTGTACTTCCCAACTATTTCTGCTGTCGTGTCTTCGCTGTCTCCCAAAACGATTACATCGCAGTGGTCTATGAACTCCTTTGGCATTATTGTTGGGTGGTAGCCGCCGACAAGCAGCAGCTTTTCCGGCAAGCGCTTTTTAACCAGCTTAAGCAGCTTAACCGCACTTTTTGCAATGCCTGTGAAGGGAACGCTTACCCCGATTATTAGAGGGTCAACCTTCTCAATCTCTTTCAGCGTTCTTTTGAAATCATAGTCCAGTGCCACAGGGTCAAGCACCTTAACCCCGAAGCCTTTTTTCAACAGCACGCCTGCAAGCTGTGCCAGGCCAGGCGCCTGGTAAAACTTGGTTTCCCAAGGCGGATACAACAGCAGAATGTCTGTTTTGCTTTTTCCAGCCAAGCCAATTCACTTCCCCAAAAACCCCTTGATTGAATTAATGACGTACTGCAATTCTTCCCTGCGCATGCCTGCATACAGTGGCAGGGTCAAAACCCTTTTAGACAACCCCTCTGTTCTAGGCAAATCGCCTTCCCTGCAATTGAACATTTCCCTGTAAATCTTCATCAAGTGCACTGGCTCAAAGTAAACCTTGCTCATTATCCCTTTTGCTGTGAGGTGCTGTTGCAGCGCGTCCCTCTTTTTCTCCGGCAACTTCACAGTATACATCTGGTAAATGTGCCTGTGACCTTTTATTTCAACTGGCGGCTGCAAGCCGTCAATTGGAGACAGCCTTTTTGTGAGGTAAGCCGCATTCCTTCTTCGCATCTCTATAAGCTTGTCCATCTTTGCCAGCTGTGAAATCCCCAGGGCAGCAACCATTGAAGGCATCCTGAAGTTGTAGCCAATCTGCACGTAGGGCATGTTGTCAATCGTTGAAAAGTAGTCCCTGCCTTGCTCCAACCTGCCGTGCGAACCAATCAGCTTCATCCTGTCACAGATTTCCGCATCGTCAGTAACAACGGCACCGCCCTCGCCAGTGCTGATTGCCTTGCTCTGGCAGAAGCTGAACATGGCTGCGTTGCCAAAGCTGCCGACTTTTTCCCTGCCAACGCTTGCCCCAAATGATTCGGCTGCATCCTCAATAAGCAACAGCTTCCTGTCTGCTGCAATTTCCTGCAGCGCCTTTATTTCCTTGCATGGAGCGCCGCCGTAATGCACCGGCAGAATCGCCTTTGTCTTTTCTGTTATCCTTTCCTTCACATCTTCCGGGTCCAAGCCAAAGGACTGCTCTTCAACCTCTGCAAAGACAGGCCTGCCACCTGCCAAAACAATGGCAGAGGCGGTTGCAACAAAAGTAAAAGAGGGAACAATAACTTCCCCGCCCTTCACACCGTAAGCAAGTAGCACGGAATGCAGCGCTGAAGTGCCTGAATTGAAGGCAAGAGCGTAACGCCTCCTAGCATAGCTTGCAACCTTCTGCTCAAAGGCAGTGACCTCAGGGCCGGCAGCCCAGAAGCTGCTTCTGTCAATAACCTTTTTGACTGCTTCAATGTCCTTTGCGTCGCCATGCTGCTTGAACAGCATTATCTTCCAGTTCATTTCTATCCGCTCCTTTCTAACCTAGTTTCCTTAGTACCTTTGCAGGGCAGCCAAACGCAACCGCGTTTGCCGGAATATTGCTGTTTACAAAGCTGTGCGCCCCGACAACGCTGTTCTCTCCGACTGTTACGCCTGGCATTATCGTGGTATGAGAGCCAATTTTGCTGTTGCGCTTCAAACCAAATTTCCCCTT